>NZ_JBEOZK010000003.1:0-533881 GCF_040297565.1 Streptomyces sp. NPDC001728 | reverse complement strand
ATCTGGCGTTGATTTTTGGCACGCTGTTGAGTTCTCAAGGAACGGACGCTTCCTTTGTACTCACCCTCTCGGGCTTTCCTCCGGGCTTCCCTTCGTGTTTCCAACCTTACCAGATCCTTTTCCGTACCGTTTCCGGTTCGGATTTTGTTTCTGGTGGCCCGTTGGCTGCCTTTCGCCTCTCGGCGTGGTCACTACTTTAGCTGATTTCCTCGGTGGCTCATAATCGAGCCATTCGAATGCGAATTCCGGGCATGCCGAAATAAGCCCCTGCTGGGGATTCATCTTGAGTAGTGGGTGGCAGCTGCGGGGTGCTTGAACAAGCAGGCCCGTGTCCAACTGCTCGGGCTACGTTAGGCGGTCGATCGCCCTGAGTCAAGGGGACGTTTCCGAGGCGTGTGGGGTCGGTAGGGACTGACCGTCGGATCGTCCGTGATCCAGAAGCGCCAGGGGTGCGGGGCGCCGTCGCCGCTCACCCCCGTACGAGGGCCGCTACTGATCCGTTCCTGGGCGGGTGGGGTGCCGGTGAGGACGGCGAGCGGGGCCTCGGGGCCGGCGCAGGTGTCGGTGCCGTTCAGGGAGCGGCCGATGTCGAGGGCCGTGGCCAGCCGGGCCGGGCCCTTGGCCAGCTCGTGGTCGGAGCGGGCCGAGCGGCGGCGGGGGCGGGCGTGGTCGGCGCCCCGGAGGATCTCCCCCGCGCGGAGCAGGACCCCGCTCGCCTCGCCCTCGGGGCCGCACACCAGGTTGAGGCAGTGCCACATGCCGTAGGTGAAGTAGACGTACGCGTGTCCCGGCGGGCCGAACATGACGGCGTTGCGTGCCGTCCGCCCCCGGAAGGCGTGGGAACCGGGGTCGATGGCCCCGGCGTACGCCTCCACCTCCGTGAGGCGCAGTTCCATCAGTCCTTCGGGTGAACGACGTACAAGCGTGCGGCCCAGCAGATCGGGGGCGACCTCCAGGACCGGGCGGTCGAAGAAGGCGCGCGGGAGCGGCGTACGGTCGGGGGTCTCGATCATGGCGCCCGAGCGTAGTGGGGTCCGGTGGGGAACCGGCTACGGTCGTCGCGCGTATGTAGGGGTCAGGACTGAGAAGGAGTGAAGGTCATGGGATTCAAGAAGCTGCTCGCGAGCCTGGGTGCCGGCGGGGCCACCGTGGAGACGGTGCTCACCGAGGAGAACGTGGTCCCGGGCGGGGTCGTCCAGGGCGAGGTGCGGATCCAGGGCGGCAGCGTCGACCAGCAGATCGAGGGGCTCTCCGTCGGGCTGCAGGCGCGGGTCGAGGTCGAGGGCGGTGACCAGGAGCACAAGCAGGACATCGAGTTCGTCAAGGTCCGTCTCGGCGGTGCGTTCGAGGTGAAGGCCGGCGCGGTGCACGTGGTGCCGTTCGGTCTGGAGATCCCGTGGGAGACGCCGGTGACCTCGGTCGCCGGGCAGCAGCTGCGTGGCATGAACATCGGGGTGACGACCGAGCTGGAGATCGCGCGCGCGGTGGACTCCGGGGACCTTGACCCGATCAACGTGCACCCGCTGCCGGCGCAGCAGGCGATCCTGGACGCCTTCCTCCAGCTGGGCTTCCGCTTCAAGAGCGCGGACATGGAGCGCGGGCACATCCGGGGGACGCGGCAGAAGCTGCCCTTCTACCAGGAGATCGAGTTCTTCGCGCCGCAGCAGTACCGGGGCCTGAACCAGGTCGAGGTCAGCTTCGTCGCAGACGACCGTGAGATGGACGTCGTGCTGGAGATGGACAAGAAGCCGGGTCTGTTCGGTGAGGGCAGCGACTCGTTCCGCGCGTTCAAGGTGGGGCTGCACGACTTCCACGCCACCGACTGGGCGGCATATCTGAACCAGTGGCTCGCCGAGGTCGGCGGCCGTCGCAACTGGCTCTAGGCTCGGCCCCGTAAAGGCTGCTGAGGCAGTACGGGCGATCCGGAGGTTTCGACGTGTCCGAGGGCAAGAGGGCGCCGCTCCCCCACGACTTCCATCCGCCGGTGGCGGCGTTCACCGTGGTGAGCGACGACATCGCGCCGGGCGGGGTCCTGAAGGACGCGCAGGTGTACGCGGCGGGGAACACCTCGCCGCAGCTGCGCTGGGAGGGGTTCCCGGCGGAGACGAAGAGCTTCGCCGTGACCTGCTTCGATCCGGACGCCCCCACGGGCAGCGGGTTCTGGCACTGGGTGCTGTTCGACATCCCGGCCTCGGTGACGGAGCTTCCCACCGGTGCCGGGTCGGGGTCGTTCGAGGGGCTGCCGGCCGGGGCCGTGCACGTCCGGAACGACTACGGCTCCCGGGACTTCGGTGGTGCCGCTCCCCCGGCGGGGGACCCGGCGCACCGCTATGTGTTCACGGTGTACGCGGTGGACAGCGAGAAGCTCGGTCCCGACGGTGACGCGTCGCCGGCGGCGATCGGTTTCAATCTGCGCTTCCACACGCTGGGACGTGCCCAGTTGATCGGCGAGTACGCGGCTCCCGCGACCGGCTGATCGTTCGTTTGTTGTTTGCCCGCTTCTGGTCTTGGAGAGATCAGAAGCGGGCATCTTTTGTTGCGCGGGAAAATTGCGTTGTCCGACCCGGGCCGGTCCGGCCATCGTTGGTCCAGGCTCCATCGCCCCGTCCGGGGCCGGGCCTGCACACGGGAGGTGGGCACAATGCGGGACACGCTGGTACTCAACGCGAGCTTCGAGCCGCTTTCGACGGTCACTCTCAACCGTGCGGTGGTGCTGGTCCTGACGGACAAGGCCGTCGTCGAGCACGCCCATCCCGATCTTCGTGTGCGGGGCGCCGCCGTCGACCTCCCGGTGCCGCGGGTGATCAGACTCTGCCGGTACGTACGGGTGCCGTTCCGAAGACAGGCGCCGTGGTCGAGACGGGGGGTGCTGGTGCGGGACCAGCACCGGTGCGCGTACTGCGGGCGGCGGGCGACGACCGTCGACCACGTGGTGCCGCGCGCCCAGGGCGGCGGGGACAGCTGGCTGAACACGGTGGCCTCCTGCGCCGAGGACAACCACCACAAGGCCGACCGGACGCCGGAGCAGGCGGGGATGCCACTGCTGCACCAGCCGTTCGAGCCGACGCCGGCGGACGCGATGCTGCTCGCGATGCGGGCGAGCGAGCGGTCCGCGCTGCCGGAGTGGCTGGCGAAGGCTGCCGCGTAACGTCGTTCCGTAGGTGAGGGCCCGTCTCCCCCGTGTGGGGAGGCGGGCCCTCGCGGTCGTACGGGCGCACGTGCCTGCCCGCGTACCCGCTACTTGAGGGTCAGCTGGAGGATCGCGACGACGCCGACCGCGATGATCACTCCGCGCAGCACCGAGGGCGGCAGCCTGCGGCCGACCTTGGCGCCGATCTGGCCGCCGATGGTGGAGCCGACGGCGATCAGCAGGACGGCCGTCCAGTCGAAGTCGGCGACGAAGAGGAAGAAGACGGCCGCGACGCCGTTGACGAGGGCGCCGAGGACGTTCTTGACGGCGTTGATCCGCTGCAGGCTGTCGTGGAGCAGCAGCCCCATCAGCGACAGATAGAGCACGCCCTGCGCGGCGCCGAAGTACCCGCCGTACATGCTGGCGAGGAAGAGGCCGACGAGGAGGACGGGGCCTCCGTCGGGGTGGGCCTCGGTGCCGGTCTGCTCGCGGCGGCGCTTGACGGCGGCGGCGATGCGGGGCTGGAGGAGGACCAGGACGAGCGCGAGGCCGATGAGCACGGGGACGATCGCGTCGAAGGCGTCCGACGGCAGGGCCAGGAGCAGGATCGCGCCGATCAGGCCGCCGAGGAGGGCCACCCCGCCGAGGCGGATGATGCGCGACTTCTGCCCCTTGAGCTCGCGGCGGTAGCCGATGGCTCCGCTGACGGAACCGGGGACCAGTCCCAGGGCGTTGGAGACGTTCGCGGTGATCGGCGGAAGTCCGGTCGCCAGAAGGACCGGGAACGTGATGAGCGTTCCCGATCCGACGATGGTGTTGATGGTGCCGGCGCCGATGCCGGCGGCGAAGACCGCCAGGGCTTCCCAGATGGACAACGCCATCTCCTTACATGGCCAGTGAGTCGCCTCCCCGCCCTGAGATCATCAGGGTCGAGGGGCTCGCACCGATCATGCACGAGGCTTACGTGTACGTGTCAGTCGACCGGCGGTTCGTCTCGCCTTTCGGTCCCGCCGCCCTTGGTGTTGAAGCCGGGGGCTCCGGAGCCGTTGTTCCCGAAGGCTCCCGAGAGGCCCTTGAGGGCGTCGCCGATCTCGCTCGGCACGATCCAGAGCTTGTTGGCGTCGCCCTCGGCGATCTTCGGGAGCATCTGGAGGTACTGGTACGAGAGCAGCTTCTGGTCGGGGTCGCCGGCGTGGATGGCCTCGAAGACCGTACGGACGGCCTGGGCCTCGCCCTCGGCGCGCAGCGCGGCGGCCTTGGACTCGCCCTCGGCGCGCAGGATCGCCGACTGCTTCTCGCCCTCGGCGGTGAGGATGGCGGACTGGCGGGTGCCCTCCGCGGTGAGGATCGCGGCGCGCTTGTCCCGCTCGGCGCGCATCTGCTTCTCCATCGAGTCCTGGATGGAGGTCGGCGGCTCGATCGCCTTGAGCTCGACGCGGTTGACGCGGATGCCCCACTTGCCGGTGGCCTCGTCGAGGACGCCGCGCAGGGCCGCGTTGATCTCCTCGCGGGAGGTCAGGGTCCGCTCCAGGTCCATGCCACCGATGATGTTGCGGAGGGTGGTGACGGTGAGCTGCTCAATGGCCTGGATGTAGCTGGCGACCTCGTAGGTCGCGGCACGCGCGTCGGTCACCTGGTAGTAGATGACCGTGTCGATGTTGACGACGAGGTTGTCCTGCGTGATCACCGGCTGCGGCGGGAACGGGACGACCTGCTCGCGGAGGTCGATCCGGTTGCGGATCGAGTCGATGAACGGCACGACGATGTTCAGTCCGGCGTTGAGCGTCCGGGTGTAGCGGCCGAACCGCTCCACGATCGCCGCGCTCGCCTGCGGAATGACCTGGATCGTCTTGATCAGGGCGATGAAGACGAGCACCACCAGAATGATCAGGACGATGATGACTGCTGACATCGTGTTCCCCGTGCCCTTCGCTGCCGGTTGACTGCCGGGTGGCCTTCGATGATCGATTTTCGCAGACGCCGGAACCTCATGGGCGAGGTTCGGTCACATGACGACTGCGGTTGCCCCGTCGATGTCGACGACGTCGACCTGTTCGCCCGGTTCGAAGGTCTGTCCCGTGTCGAGTGCGCGAGCCGACCAGATCTCCCCCGCGAGCTTGATACGGCCCGCGCCGCTGCCGTCGACCCGTTCCAGGACGACGGCCTGACGCCCCCTGAGGGCGTCGACGCCGCTGGCCAGCTGCGGTCTGCCGTCGCGGTGGCGGGCCGCGATCGGGCGGACCACCGCCACCAGGCCCACCGAGACGACCACGAAGACGATCACCTGAGGGACGATGCCGAAGCCCAGGGCCGCGGTCACCGCCCCCGCGACCGCTCCGACCGAGAACATGCCGAACTCGGGCATCGCGGTCAGGACCAGCGGAATGCCGAGCCCCACCGCGCCGATCAGCCACCAGACCCACGCGTCGATGTCCACATGGTCATGGTAGGGGCGGTGGGGTGCTCGGGGACAGTGCGCGGGCGGCTGTGCGGGACGCCGGCGCTCCGTTCCGCTACTTCAGGGGCAGGCCGTGGGCGGTCCAGCGGTCTCCGACGCGCTCGACGACGAGCGGCAGTCCGAAGCAGCGGGAGAGGTTGCGGGAGGTCAGCTCCATCTCCACGGGGCCCGCGGCGAGGACCTTGCCCTGACGGATCATCAGGACGTGGGTGAAGCCGGGGGCGATCTCCTCGACGTGGTGCGTGACCATGATCATGGAGGGGGCGTACGGGTCGCGGGCCAGGCGGCCGAGACGCCGGACGAGGTCCTCGCGGCCGCCGAGGTCGAGGCCGGCGGCGGGCTCGTCGAGGAGGAGGAGCTCGGGGTCGGTCATCATCGCGCGGGCGATCAGGGTGCGCTTGCGCTCGCCCTCGGAGAGGGTGCCGAACTTCCGGTCCAGGTAGTCGTTCATGCCGAGGCGGTCGAGGAAGGCCCTCGCGCGCTCCTCGTCGACCGGGTCGTAGTCCTCGTGCCAGGTGGCGGTCATGCCGTACGCGGCGGTGAGGACGGTCTGCAGCACGGTCTGGCGCTTGGGGAGCTTCTCCGCCATGGCGATGCCGGCCATACCGATGCGGGGGCGGAGCTCGAACACGTCGGTGCCGACGCCGCCGAGCCGCTCGCCCAGGATGTCGGCGGTGCCCTTGGTGGGGAAGAGGTAGCTGGAGGCGATGTTCAGAAGGGTGGTCTTGCCGGCGCCGTTGGGTCCGAGGATCACCCAGCGCTCGCCCTCCTTGACCGACCAGGAGACCTCGTCCACCAGAGCCCGTCCGTCGCGGACCACGGATACGTCCACCAGCTCCAGTACATCGCTCATGAGCGCGTTGTCTCCCCTTGCGGTCGAGTCGTCGCCTTGCGCCGGTGGGCGCGGCGTCCAGGGGAAAACCTACGTTATCGACGGACCGGGCCGGTCCCTAGGGCTTCCTTCGCGCCACCCTAGGCGCCCTAGTCTTGGGGGATGCTTTCGGAACCACGCTCAGGACGCCTGGCCGCCTGGGGCAATGCCCTGCTGGCCGGGGCGGTGTCGCCGGACGAGGCGGCGCTGGCCATTGTCGGGGAGGACGCGGTGCACCGCGTGGAGGGGCTGCCGGGTGAGGCGCGGCCGGTGGGGCTGACGCTGGCGCTCGGCCGGCTGCGGCGGCTCGGGGTGACCGGGTGGCGGGTGGCGCTGCCCGCGCCGGGTCATCCGCTGGGGCTGAGCGGGCCGCCGGACTTCAACGCGCGCGCGTTGGACGCGGAGGAGGCGGTGGTGGGCTTCGGCGCGCCGTACGGCCTCGTGCCCGAGGTCTCGGAGGCGGGGCCCGCGGGTGATGTGCGCGTGGAGGTGGTCTGGCGCTGTCTGGCGGTCCGGGAGGCGCCGCCGGCGGACGTGCCCTCGCTCGGGGAGGCGGAGCGGGAGCTCGCGGAGGCGCTGCGGGACGCGACGTCGGTGCTGACCCGGCTGGATGTCGCGGCCTCGGGCCCGGCGGCGGACGCGGCGCGGGAGGCGTACCGGGCGCGGGCGGAGGTGGGGCGTGAGGTCCTGGCCCCCGGGTATCCGCCGCGGGCGGTGCGGGTCCTGGAGCTGGCGCAGCGGGTGGGGCTCCTGGTGGACCTGGCGTACGACCACGGCCACGGGGGCGCGGTGAGCGCGTCGGAGATGGCGGCGCGGGGGGATGCGCTGCGGCCGGTGGAGCGGGTGGCCAGGCGGGCCCAGGTCGCCGCGTACAACGCGTATGTGGAGGAGAGGGAGCGGGAGCGGGGGTTCTGACCCCCCCCTGGCTCCGACACGCCCGTACCGGACTCCGTCCGCCGGATCCGGCGGACGGAGTCCGGTACGGCGGGCCGAAGGCCGGGAGGCGCCCCCGGCGCCGCGCGGTGCGGGGGCCGCGTCGAGAGAGGAGACCGGCCCCCGGGGGGATCGTCCTGGGGACCGGTCGGTCTCGGGGTGGCTCAGCCGTTGGAGGCGCCGTTGCCGAAGGCCGGGTTGAGCAGGCCGATCACGTTGACCGTGTTGCCGGAGACGTTCACGGGGACGTGGACCGGGACCTGCACCAGGTTGCCGGAGGCGACGCCCGGCGAGTTGAGGGCCTTGCCCGTGGCCTCGGCGCCGTGCGCGGAGGCGGCACCCGCACCGGCGGCGAGGATGCCGCCCGCGACGATGGTGACGGCGGCGGCCTTCTTGAGGTTCTTCACTTGGTACATCCTCCTGGTCATCGCTGCGGCCGGTCAGCCGCAGCACGCCCTGGAGAACGCCCCCCCGTCCGGCAGGTTGCGCCGAACGGGGGACATCCACACGACGGTATGAAGGACTGAACGGTCGTGCGCCCCGGCGCATGGGGGGCGCGCGTCAGTCGGTGAGGCCGTGGCGGACGGCCCAGAGGGCTGCCTGGGTGCGGTCCGCGAGGTCGAGTTTCATCAGGATGTTCGAGACGTGCGTCTTGACCGTCTTCTCCGACAGGACGAGCGCGCGGGCGATCTCCCGGTTGGAGCGGCCGTCCGCGATCAGGCCGAGGACCTCGCGCTCCCGCTCCGTGAGGGTCGAGCCGCGTCCCGTACCTCCCGGGGAGTCCTCCTGGGCGAGGAGCGCGCCCGCCACCTCGGGCTGGAGCAGCACGTGCCCGGCGTGGACGGAGCGGATCGCACCGGCCAGTGCGTCGGGATCGATGTCCTTGTAGACGTACCCGGCGGCGCCGGCGCGGAGCGCGGGGACCACCGTGCGCTGTTCGGTGAAGCTGGTGACGACGAGGACCCTGGCGGGGTTGTCGAGGGCGCGGAGCCGCTTCAGCGCCTCGATGCCGTCGGTACCGGGCATCTTCACGTCCATGAGGACCACGTCCGGCCGGAGCTCCTCGGCCCTGGCGACGCCCTCGGCGCCGTCGGAGGCCTCTCCCACCACCTCGATGTCGTCCTGGATCTCCAGGAAGGTGCGCAGCCCTCTGCGCACGACCTGGTGGTCGTCGACCAGCAGGACACGGATCTGCTTGTCAGCCACCGGGAACCTCCATCTCGATCGTGGTGCCCTCGCCCCGGGCCGAGGTCACGGTGAGCGATCCGCCGACGCCGCCGGCCCGGTCCCGCATGGAGACGAGGCCGAGGTGGCGGCCGGCGCTGCGGACCGTACCGGGGTCGAAGCCCTTGCCGTCGTCGGTGACGGTCAGCCGCGCGCCCTGGCCGGCGCGGGCGAGGGAGACGGTGACGAGTCCGGCGTCCGCGTGCCTGAGGGCGTTGTGCAGGGCCTCCTGGGCGACCCGGAGGACGGCTTCCTCCTGGGCGGCGGGCAGGGCGCGGGCCCCGGCGCTCTCGAAGGTGACCCGGGCGCTGTGGGCACGGTCCAGGACCTGGATCTGGGTACGGAGGGTGTGGACGAGGCCGTCCTCGTCGAGGGCCGCGGGGCGGAGCTCGACGACGGCGGCGCGCAGTTCGTCGGCGGCTTCCGCGGCGAGCGCGGCGACCTGCTGGAGCTCTCCCTTGGCGCGGGCGGGGTCGCGGTCGACGAGGGCGGCGGCGGCCTGGGCGGTGAGCCGGAGGGAGAAGAGCTTCTGGCTGACGGCGTCGTGCAGCTCGTGGGCGAGGCGGGAGCGCTCCTCGGCGATGGTGAGCTCGCGGCTGCGCTCGTACAGGCGGGCGTTGGTGAGGGCGATGGCGGCGTGCTGGGCGAGGATCGAGAGGAGTTCCTCGTCCTCGGCGGTGAAGCCGCAGCCGCCGGTCTCCTTCGGGCAGCGCTTGTTGGCGAGGAAGAGGGCGCCGAGGGTCTCGTCGCCGTCCCTGACGGGGAGGCCGAGGAAGTCGGACATCTCGGGGTGGGCGTCGGGCCAGCCCTCGAAGCGGGGGTCCTCGCGGACGTCGGCGAGCCGTTCGGGCTCGGCCTTGTGGAGCATCGCGGCCAGGATGCCGTGCTGCCGGGGCAGCGGGCCGATCGCCTTCCACTGTTCGTCGCTGACGCCGTCGACGACGAACTGGGCGAAGCCACCGTGGTCGTCGGGGACGCCCAGGGCGGCGTACTCGGCGTCGAGGAGCTCGCGGGCGGAGGCCACGATCGTCTTGAGGACGTCGCGGACCTCCAGATGGCGGCTCATCGCCAGGAGTGCGGTGCTCACGGCGGCCAGGCCGGAGCTCGGTCGATGGCTCATGTGTTCACCGTACCGGCGGGCCGTGACGGTGCGTATCCGTCCGTGGACCGCGGTGGAGGGGACCGGGGACCTAGGTCGTAGTGCCCGGGGGCCGCGCTCATCCCCGAGGAGTACGGGGCTCACTGTGAGCGTTGCTCACGCAACGGGCGGTGAGTTCGCCGGGGGGCCTGTGTGAGCCCGCGCATAGGACCCACATCACTTACGAAGCTCGCTAGTGGACCTCCAGATGGGGGGTCAGAGTGGGGTGAGCCAGACATCAGGGGCTTCTGTGGTCCCTACACGGGCCCCTGATCCACTACCCGGGATCGTACGTCACACCTTTGCCACGGGATTTTGCTGCCGCTAAGAATTGCCCCCGTCGCCGCCGAGTTGGCGAGACACCGCCCCGGTGGAGCGACCCCACTGCGATTCGAAGAGGTAGTCCGTTATGTCTGCGAACACCCCTGGCCACAGTCGTGGTCTGAAGAAGACCCACAAGGCCACGATCGCCGGCGTCGCCGCTCTGGGCGTCGCAGCCATCACCCTCTCCCTCGTGCCGGGCCACGGCAGCACCGAGACCGAGCCGCAGGCTCTCTCCGGTACGCAGCAGGTGGCCTGGTCGTACGACGCGAACAGCCCTCAGGCGAAGGCGCTGGCCGCCAGCATCGACAACCAGCAGACCACCATCGGCCTGAAGGCCAAGCAGGAGGCCGACGCGAAGGCCAAGGCCGCCGCGAAGGCGAAGGCGGACGCGAAGGCCAAGGCCGACGCCAAGGCGAAGGCCGCCGCGAAGGCCAAGGCCGACGCCAGGGCCAAGGCCGCCGCGAAGGCCAAGGCGAGCAAGCGCGCAGCCGAGAAGGCCGCCGCGAGCCGTTCCGTCGCCCGTACCCCGGTCTTCGCGAACAACCTCGACGGCTGGATCCGCGAGGCGCTGTTCATCATGGACAAGCACGACATCCCGGGCAGCTACAACGGCCTGCACAAGAACATCATGCGCGAGTCCAGCGGCAACCCGCGGGCCATCAACAACTGGGACATCAACGCCATCAACGGCATCCCGTCCAAGGGTCTGCTCCAGGTCATCTACCCGACCTTCAAGACCTACCACGTGCCCGGCACCGCGTTCGACCAGTACGACCCGGTCGCCAACATCGTCGCCGCCGCCAACTACGCGGCCGACCGCTACGGCTCCATCGACAACGTCAACAGCGCGTACTGATCCCGGTACCCGGTCCGCTGTCGTACGCCGAAGGGCGGCACCCCCTGTGTGGGGTGCCGCCCTTCGGCGTACCGGTGCGTCCCATGGCTACTTGCGCATGACCTCGGGCTCGTGGCGGCGGAGCAGCCGCGCCACGACGACGCAGCAGACGACCGCCATGAGGAGCTGGATGCCGAGGTCCAGGCCCCACTGGCCGACCGAGTGCTCCCAGAGCGGGTCGGTGTTGGTGGGGTTCTTCGGGTCCCACGGCGGCATGAGGCGGGCCAGGTCCAGGGTGGTGCCGGCGCCGGCGATGCCCCAGCGGGAGGGCATCAGCCAGGCGAACTGCTCCAGGCCCGGCGAGCCGTACACCTGGAAGAGGATGCCGGTGAACACGACCTGGATGATCGCGAACATGACCAGCAGGGGCATGGTCTTCTCGGCGGTCTTCACGAGCGCGGAGATGACCAGGCCGAACATCATCGAGGTCAGGCCGAGGGCGATGACCTGGACGCACAGCTCGACCGCCGGCGGCATGAACAGGCCCTCCTCGGGCAGCGCCCGGGTGGAGAAGCCGATGCCGCAGATGATGACGCCCTGGAAGGCCGTGATCACGCCGAGCACGATGACCTTGGACATCAGGTACGCCGAGCGGGACAGGCCGGTGGCCCGCTCCCGTTCGTAGATGACCCGTTCCTTGATCAGTTCACGGACCGAGTTGGCCGCGCCGCTGAAGCACATGCCGACCGCGAGGATGAGCATGATCGTGCCTGCGTCGCCGTTGAAGCGGGACGGCGCCTTCGGCGAGCCGAGGCCGAAGTCGGCCGGGATGACCACCGAGACCGCGCCGAGGACGGCGGGCAGGATGACCATCAGGCCCAGGAAGCCCTTGTCGGAGGCGATGACGGAGACGTAGCGGCGGATCAGGGTCCACAGCTGGGAGCCCCAGCCCTGCGGCTTCGGCGGCCTGGACATCGCCTGCTGCGGCATCTGGACCGGCTGCGCGGCGACGGAGTCGATGTCCGCGGCGTACATCTGGTAGTGCTGCGAGCCCTTCCAGCGGCCCGCCCAGTCGTAGTCGCGGTAGTTCTCGAAGGCGGAGAAGACATCGGCCCAGGTGGAGTAGCCGAAGAAGTTCAGCGCCTCCTCCGGCGGGCCGAAGTACGCCACCGAACCACCGGGGGCCATCACCAGGAGCTTGTCGCAGAGACCCAGCTCGGCCACCGAGTGGGTGACGACGAGGACCGTGCGGCCGTCGTCGGCGAGGCCGCGGAGCAGCTGCATGACATCGCGGTCCATGCCCGGGTCGAGACCGGAGGTCGGCTCGTCCAGGAAGATCAGCGAGGGCTTGGTGAGGAGCTCCAGGGCGACCGAGACGCGCTTGCGCTGACCACCGGAGAGGGAGGTGACCTTCTTCTCCTTGTGGATGTCGAGCTTCAGCTCGCGCAGCACCTCGTCGATCCGGGCCTCACGCTCGGCCGGGGCGGTGTCGCCGGGGAAGCGGAGCTTGGCCGCGTAGCGCAGCGCCTTCTGGACGGTCAGCTCCTTGTGCAGGATGTCGTCCTGCGGGACCAGACCGATGCGCTGGCGCAGCTCGGCGAACTGCTTGTAGAGGCTTCGGTTGTCGTAGAGGACGTCGCCCTCGTTGGCCGGGCGGTAACCGGTCAGCGCCTTGAGCAGCGTGGACTTTCCGGAGCCGGACGGGCCGATGACACCGATCAGCGACTTCTCCGGGACGCCGAAGGAGACGTCCTTGAGGATCTGCTTGCCGCCGTCGACCGTGACCGTGAGGTGGCGGGCCGAGAAGGAGACCGAGCCGGTGTCGACGAACTCTTCGAGCTGGCCGCCGACGATCCGGAACGTCGAGTGGCCGACGCCGACGATGTCGTTGGGGCCGAGCAGGGCGCTGCCGCCCTTGGTGATCGGCTGGCCGTTGACGTACGTGCCGTTGTGCGAGCCGAGGTCACGGATCTCCATGCGGCCGTCGGGCGTCGCGTGGAACTCGGCGTGGTGCCGCGAGACCTGGAGGTCGGAGACGACCAGCTGGTTCTCTAGGGCACGGCCGATCCGCATGACGTGACCGAGGGCCAGCTGGTGGAACGTGGTGGGGCTGCGGTCGGCATAGGCCGACGACGCCCCCGCGGCGGCGCCGGGCTGACCGTGTCCCTGCTGCGCGGGCACGTGCGGCTGCGCCGGGGGCTGCTGCCAGCCGTCGTTCGGCTGCGGGGCCTGGTGCTGCGGCGGGGCCTGGTGCTGCGGGGGCTGGTGAGTGATCCACTCGGCCTGCTCGGCGCTCTGGTGGGCCGGGACGGGCTGGGCCACCGGGGCCTGGGCCGACGGCTGGTGGGCCTGCGGGGCCTGGGCGTGCGGGGCCTGGGCCTGCGGGGCTCCCTGGGCTCCGGCGGCGAGATTCAGCCGCGGGCCGTCGGTCGCGTTGCCCAGGTGGACGGCCGAACCCGGGCCGATCTCCATCTGGTGGATCCGCTGCCCCTGCAGGAACGTGCCGTTGGTGGAGCCGTGGTCCTCGATGACCCAACTCCGGCCGCCCCAGCTGATGGTGGCGTGGCGCCACGAGACCCTGGCGTCGTCGATGACCAGGTCACCCTGCGGGTCGCGGCCCAGGGTGTACGACCTGGACGGATCGAGCGTCCAGGTCCTTCCGTTCAATTCCAGTACGAGTTCTGGCACTCCATGCCCCACTACTTGTCCCCCGATGTACCCCCGTCGCGGGGAGTCCAGGGATGGCGAATCATCCGGGGGGAACTATTTCAGGCCCGGTCCCCTCTCCGAAAGTCGGGCCGCGTGAAGACCCGGCAGAGGCTCCGCCCGGACCACCCGGGAGACTCCCCCGGGCTCCCCCCGACTCCTACCGGAGGCGCCCGCGTGTACCGTACGGGCCGCTTCGCGGCATGTGCGCGACCACTCGGGTGTCCGCAGGGCGGGACGGGGGGCCGGGTGGCACGCGGTGCCCGATACGGTGGAAGCACCATGAGCGCATCGCAGACCTCAGACGTTCCCACCCTTCTCGTCAAGATCTTCGGGAAGGACCGTCCCGGGATCACCGCCGGACTCTTCGACACCCTCGCCGCCTACTCCGTCGACGTCGTGGACATCGAGCAGGTCGTCTCCCGCGGCCGCCTCGTCCTGTGCGCGCTCGTCACCGAGCCGACCGTCGCCTCCCAGGGCGAGCTCCGGGCCACCGTGCACAGCTGGGCCGAGTCGCTGAGGCTCCAGGCCGAGATCATCTCCGGCACGGGCGACAACCGTCCCCGGGGCGAGGGGCGCTCGCACGTCACCGTCCTGGGCAACCCGCTGACCGCGGAGCGGACGGCGGCCATAGCGGCCAGGATCGCCGAGTCCGGCGGCAACATCGACCGTATCTTCCGGCTGGCGAAGTACCCCGTCACGGCGGTCGAGTTCGCCGTCTCCGGCTGCGAGACCGAGCCGCTGCGGACCGCGCTCGCCACCGAGGCCCACTCCATCGGCGTCGACGTGGCCGTGGTCTCGGCCGGGCTGCACCGGCGGGCCCAGCGGCTGGTCGTCATGGACGTCGACTCGACGCTGATCCAGGACGAGGTGATCGAGCTCTTCGCGGCGCACGCCGGCTGCGAGGACGAGGTCGCCGAGGTGACGGCGGCGGCGATGCGCGGCGAGCTGGACTTCGAGCAGTCGCTGCACGCGCGCGTGGAGCTGCTCGCCGGTCTCGACGCCTCGGTGGTGGACAAGGTCCGCGCCGAGGTGCGGCTGACGCCCGGGGCGCGGACCCTGATCCGTACGCTCAAGCGGCTCGGCTACCAGGTGGGTGTCGTCTCCGGCGGGTTCACGCAGGTCACGGACGATCTGAAGGAGCGGCTGGGGCTGGACTTCGCCTCCGCCAACACCCTGGAGATCGTGGACGGCAAGCTGACCGGGCGGGTCACCGGCGAGATCGTGGACAGGGCGGGCAAGGCGCGGCTGCTGCGCCGGTTCGCGCGGGAGGCGGGTGTGCCGCTGGCGCAGACCGTGGCGATCGGTGACGGGGCGAACGACCTGGACATGCTGAACGCGGCCGGGCTCGGCGTCGCGTTCAACGCGAAGCCGGTGGTGCGCCGGGCCGCGGACACGGCGGTGAACGTGCCCTTCCTGGACACCGTGCTGTACCTGCTGGGAATCACCCGCGAAGAGGTCGAGGCCGCGGACGGCGACGAGGATCTGCTGCACTGACCGGTACGCGAAGGGGCCCGGCCGTCGTCCGACGGCCGGGCCCCTTCGCGTACCGGTTCGGGCGGGTGGATCAGGCGTGCGGGGTCCAGAAGTCGACGAGCCGGGCGGTGCCGAGCTCCAGGGACTTCCAGGAGCCGTTGAAGACGAGGACGGCGAAGGCGGAGGTCGGGAAGCCGCTCCGGTTCATCCGGGCCGGGGCGTCGCCCTCGGCCTCGCCCGCCAGGGCGTCGGCGAGTGCGTGCATCCCGGGGTTGTGGCCGATGACCAGCAGGTCGGAGACGTCGTCCGAGGTCTCGTTGAGCAGGGCGATGAGCTCGCCGAGGGAGGCCTCGTACAGCCGGTCCTCGTACACGGTCCTGGGGCGCTCCGGCAGTTCCTGCACGGCCAGCTTCCAGGTCTCGCGGGTCCTGGTGGCGGTCGAGCAGAGGGCCACGTCGAAGGTGAGGCCGCTCGCGGCGAGCCTGCGGCCGGCGACGGGGGCGTCCGCGCGGCCTCGCTCGGCGAGGGGGCGCTCGTGGTCGGACTCCTGGTTCCAGTCCGCCTTAGCGTGTCGGAGCAGCACGATCCTGCGGGGTGTGTCGACGCTCATGGTCCTCAGCTTCGCACGAAACGGCTCACGCCGACTCAGAGAGAGAGCGTTTGCTGGATCCTCTCCAGGACCCCGCCGATCCCGGCGGCACCGAGGGGCTCGTGCACCTCGCCCGGCCCTGCCATCAGCAGCAGGAGGGCGACGAAGGCGGCTGCCGGGAGGGCGAGGGCCCACCAGGGCAGCCGGGTGTCGACGCCGCTCGTCGTGGGCCGGACCCGGGTGTACGTGTGGGCCGACATGACCGCCTCCGTGAGTGAGTGCTCCGCTTTCCCTGTTGTCTCCAACCTAGGGATCGCGGGCCCCTCGGCCCATCCGGTGATCCACCCACTTCACCCTGACACCCACCCCCTAGGGGATGCGGGGGTTACCCCCACCTCCGGGCGGGACGAACCGGTCTCACGGGGAGGCGACCGAGGCGATGACGGCGATCACGACCGTGATGCCGAGCATCGCGCCGAGCACGATGAGCAGCTTCTTCTGGCCGTTCTTGGGGTTGGGTTCGAGGACTGGCATGCGAACAGTCTCGCATCTCAGCCTTCGTCCTCGACCGTCCGGTCCCTGCCCGCCAGGGTTCCGACGATCATCTGCGGGATCATCAGTCCGCCCATGAGGACGATCGGCAGTCCCCAGCCGCCGCTGTGCTGGTAGAGCACGCCGACGAGGAGGGGGCCGGGGATCGAGATGAGGTAGCCGACGCTCTGTGCGAAGGCGGAGAGGCGGACGACGCCCGCCCCGGTGCGCGAGCGGAGGCCGATCATGGTGAGGGCCAGCGGGAACGAGCAGTTGGAGATGCCGAGCAGTACCGCCCAGACCCAGGCCCCGGCGGACGGGGCGAGGAAGAGGCCGGTGTAGCCGGTGAGGCCGCAGAGGCCGAGCGCGACGACGACCGGACCCTGG
The DNA here is from genome assembly GCF_040297565.1 of Streptomyces sp. NPDC001728. Classification (NCBI taxonomy): domain Bacteria; kingdom Bacillati; phylum Actinomycetota; class Actinomycetes; order Kitasatosporales; family Streptomycetaceae; genus Streptomyces; species Streptomyces sp. NPDC001728. The sequence continues at coordinate 517,279 of NZ_JBEOZK010000003.1, read as the reverse complement.
TTCTTCATCCGGGTCGCGAGCCGCGGGATGACGAAGGCGAGCGGCACGCCCATGACCATGGTGACGGCGAGGAGCACGCCCGCGGTGGAGGCGGAGACGCCGGCGTCGCGGAAGATCTGCGGCATCCAGCCCATGGTGATGTAGGCGCCGGTCGCCTGGAGGCCGAAGAACACGCCGAGGGCCCAGGCGGTACGGCTGCGGGTGATGCGCGAGCCGGAGGCGGTGGCGGCGGTCGCCGTCGGGGCCGCGGCGGCCGTCGCCTTCCCGGGACCGCTCTCCACGGGCGTGCCGGTACGGTTCCGGTCGCGCAGGAGCGGTATCCAGGGCAGGACGGCGAGGGCGGCGACGGCCGCCCAGACGCCGAGTCCGAGGCGCCAGTCCCCGCCGAGGGCCTCGGTCATCGGGACGGTCGCGGCGGCCGCGACGGAGGTGCCGAGGGCCAGCGCCATGGAGTAGAGGCCGGTCACGCTGCCGATGCGGTCGGGGAAGTACCGCTTGACGATGACGGGCATCAGGACGTTGCTGACGGCGATGCCCATGAGGGCGAGGGCGCTGGCGGCGAGGAAGCCGGCGGTGCCGGTGGCGAAGGGGCGCAGGAGGAGGCCCGCGAAGATCGCGGCCATGCCGGCGCAGACGACGGCGGCGGGGCCGAAGCGGCGGGCGAGGCGCGGGGCCGTGATGCCGAAGACCGCGAAGCAGAGCGGCGGTACGGAGGTGAGGACGCCGGCGACGCTGCCGCTCATGTGGAGGCCTTCGCTGACCTCTTCGAGGAGGGCGCCGAGGCTGGTGATGGCGGGGCGCAGGTTCAACGCGGCGAGGACGAGGCCGACGGTGACGAGGCCGAGGGTCCAGCGGTGCGCCGGGGCGGGTGCGGAAGAATCCGCGGCAGTGGTGGCCGCTCCGGACGCCGTCGTGAAAGCGCCCGGTGTGCCGGTGGCCGTCGTCGCGGCTCCGCCCTGAGCGGTGGTTCCGGCCGGTCGTGCGGCGGGGGCGAGGGTCTTCGGCTCGTCAGGCATGAGGTCATCATAGAATCATGGGATGATTGATTGTCCAATCTCGAACGAATGGGACGGTGCTCCATGGCCCTCGGCCACCCGCGGCGCGCAGGCCTCTCCGATCAGGTGATCGCCGAGCTGCGGAACCAGATCACCTCCGGCGAGTGGCCGGTGGGTTCACGCATCCCGACCGAACCCGAGCTGGTCGAGCAGCTGGGAGTGGCCCGCAACACCGTGCGCGAGGCCGTCCGGGCGCTCGCCCACAACGGTCTGCTCGACATCCGCCAGGGCTCGGGAACGTATGTCATCGCCACCAGCGAACTGGCGGGTGTGATGCACCGGCGCTTCGCCGGCTCCGACCCCCGGCACGTCGCCGAACTGCGCTCGACCCTGGAGTCCGCCGCGGCGCGGTTCGCAGCCGGGCGGCGCACCGAGCGCGACCTGAAGCAGCTCGACGCACTCCTCGTACGACGCGAGGAGGCCTGGGAGTCCGGGGACGCGGAGCGGTTCGTGACCGTCGACGCGGCCTTCCACCACGCGGTCGTCGCCGCCTCGGGCAACGAGGTGCTCACCGAGCTGTACGCGGACCTGGGCGATCTGCTGCGGGACTGGCTGCGCGGTGACGTGGGGCAGGTGCTGCGGCCGGAGAACCACATGGACCACGGGCGCCTGGTGGACGCGATCCGGGACGGTGAGGCCGAGCTGGCCGGCACGGAGGCGGCCGGCTACCCCTTCATGTGCCTCAGGAGCCCCGTACCGGAGCCGGCTCCGGAGCCCGGTCCGCCGGCTGGTGCGTGACCCAGGCCGACCGGACCTCCTTCCAGCACCGGCCGCTGACCTGCGCGTAGTCGGCGGGTCCGACCTCCACGGGGGCGCTGTCGGTGTCGACGTCCCACCAGCGGTCGCACTCGACGTGGAGGCGGACCCGGTCGGTACGGGGGTACGGGTTCTGACAGTGGGCGGTGACGCGGGAGCCCTGGACGACGGTGTGGCAGGAGGCGCCGAAGTCCTCCGGCTCCTCGGCCGCCGGAGTGGTGACGGCGATGTCCTCGGCCGGGGCGGGAGCGGCCCGCACCTCGGCGGCGAGGGCTGTCCCGGCGATCAGTACGGCGACGGTGGCGAACGCGCCGAACCCGTGACCTGTCGCGCGCATGCCCGCACCTCCTCCCCGTCAGCAGCAGGAACCTCACGCTCTGCCCCAGTCTGGGGTGATTCGCGCTACTTTTCGAGTCGGGCAGGAGTTGCACGACGAGAAGGGCCGTGCGTTCGCCCCGGAGGGCGGGCACACGGCCCTTCTGCTGCTGTACGAAGCGGTTAGGCGCCGATCGCGTGCAGACCGCCGTCGACGTGGATGATCTCGCCGGTGGTCTTCGGGAACCAGTCGGAGAGCAGTGCCACGATGCCGCGGCCCGCGGGCTCCGGGTCGGCCAGGTTCCACTCCAGCGGGGAGCGGCTGTCCCAGACGGCGGCCAGCTCGCTGAAGCCCGGGATGGACTTGGCGGCCATGGAGCCCAGCGGACCCGCCGAGACCAGGTTGCAGCGGATGTTCTGCTTGCCCAGGTCACGGGCCATGTAACGGCTGGTGGCCTCCAGCGCGGCCTTGGTCGGGCCCATCCAGTCGTACTGCGGCCAGGCGAACTGCGCGTCGAAGGTGAGGCCCACGACCGAGCCGCCCTCGGACATCAGCGGCAGCAGCGCCATCGTCAGCGACTTCAGGGAGAAGGCGGAGACGTGCATGGCGGTGGCCACGGACTCGAACGGCGTGTTCAGGAAGTTGCCGCCGAGCGCGTCCTGCGGCGCGAAGCCGATGGAGTGCACGACGCCGTCGAGACGGTCGCCGAACTGCTCGCGGACCTGGCCCTCGAGACGGGCGAGGTGCTCGTCGTTGGAGACGTCGAGCTCAAGGACCTTGACGTCCTCGGGCCGGGGCAGCTTCTTGGCGATGCGCTCGGTCAGCGTCGGCCGCGGCCAGGCGGTGAGGATGATCTCCGCACCCTGCTCCTGGGCCAGCTTCGCGGCGTGGAAGGCGATGGAGGACTCCATCAGCACACCCGTGATCAGGATGCGCTTGCCCTCGAGAATTCCGCTCATGGTGATCAGTGACCCATGCCCAATCCGCCGTCAACCGGGATGACGGCTCCAGTGATGTACGAGGCGTCGTCGGAGGCGAGGAACTTCACCGCGGCGGCGATCTCCTCCGGCTGGGCGTAGCGACCCAGCGGCACCTGGGACACGATGCCCGCGCGCTGCTCGTCGGTGAGCACCGCCGTCATGTCGGTGTCGACGAAACCAGGGGCGACGACGTTGAAAGTGAGGTTGCGGGAGCCCAGCTCACGCGCGAGGGAGCGGGCGAAGCCGACCAGGCCCGCCTTGGAGGCGGCGTAGTTGGCCTGACCCGCCGAGCCCAGCAGACCGACGACCGAGGAGATCAGGACGACGCGGCCCTTCTTGGCGCGCAGCATCCCGCGGTTGGCACGCTTGACGACCCGGAAGGTGCCGGTGAGGTTGGTGTCGACGACGGACGTGAAGTCCTCCTCCGACATGCGCATCAGGAGCTGGTCCTTCGTCACGCCGGCGTTGGCCACGAGGACCTCCACCGGACCGTGCTTCTCCTCGATCTCCTTGTACGCCTGCTCCACCTGCTCGCCATCGGTGATGTCGCACTTCACCGCGAGGCAGCCCAGTTCGGTGAGCGCCGCCGGCGGCTCGCCGGAGCGGTACGTGATCGCGACCTTGTCGCCGGCTTCGGCGAACGCGCGGGCGATGGCGAGGCCGATGCCCCGGTTTCCTCCGGTGACGAGAACCGAGCGGCTCAACGGATCACCCTTTCGATAGCGGTCTGGTAGCCGAAAACCTATCGGTATCGCCCCCGACATGAGGAATCGACCTCCGACAGTGGCGTACCGGTGTCACTGTCGGGTCCCTACAGCTCGGGGGCCCCCGGTCGGTAATGCGCCAACCCGGCGGTCCGTCCCGTGATTGACTTCCCGGACAGCTCAACACCGCCGTCCGATCACCGAGAGCGAGGCCGCTCGTGGTCCATCAGATCGACCCTTCGTTCGTCGCGTTGCCCCTGCGGGCACTCGCCGACGCGGCGCTCGCCCGAGCGCGTGCGCTCGGCGCCGAGCACGCCGACTTCCGTCTGGAGCGGGTGCGCAGCGCCTCCTGGCGGCTGCGCGACGCCAAACCGTCCGGTTCCTCGGACACCACCGACCTCGGATACGCGGTGCGGGTGGTGCACGGCGGGTCCTGGGGGTTCGCGTCCGGTGTCGACCTGACCATGGACGGGGCCGCGCGGGTCGCCTCGCAGGCGGTCGCCATGGCGAAGCTGTCGGCGAAGGTGATCGCGGCGGCGGGTTCGGACGAGCGGGTGGAGCTGGCCGCCGAGCCGGTGCACGAGGAGCGGACCTGGATCTCCTCGTACGAGATCGACCCCTTCTCCGTCCCCGCCGAGGAGAAGAGCGCGCTGCTCGCCGACTGGAGCGCGCGGCTGCTGCGGGCGGAGGGTGTGGCGCACGTGGATGCCTCACTGCTCACCGTCCACGAGAACAAGTTCTACGCGGACACCGCCGGCACCGTCACCACCCAGCAGCGGGTCCGGCTGCACCCGCAGCTCACGGCGGTCGCCGTCGACGAGACGACCGGTGAGTTCGACTCGATGCGGACGATCGCGCCGCCGGCCGGGCGGGGCTGGGAGTACCTGACGGGCACCGGCTGGGACTGGGACAAGGAGCTCGACGAGATCCCGGGGCTGCTCGCCGAGAAGATGCGGGCGCCGAGCGTGGAGGCGGGCCGGTACGACCTGGTCGTGGACCCGTCGAACCTGTGGCTGACGATCCACGAGTCGATCGGGCACGCCACCGAGCTGGACCGGGCGCTCGGCTACGAGGCGGCGTACGCGGGCACCTCCTTCGCCACGTTCGACCAGCTGGGCAAGCTGGCGTACGGCTCCTCGATCATGAACGTGACGGGTGACCGGACCACCGAGCACGGGCTCGCGACGATCGGGTACGACGACGAGGGTGTCCAGGCCCAGAGCTGGGACCTGGTCAAGGACGGCACGCTCGTCGGCTACCAGATGGACCGGCGGATCGCGAAGCTCACCGGCCAGGGCCGGTCCAACGGCTGCGCCTTCGCCGACTCCCCCGCGCACGTGCCGGTGCAGCGGATGGCGAACGTCTCGCTGCGGCCGGACCCGGGCGGTCTGTCCACCGAGGACCTGATCGGCGGCGTGGAGCGCGGGATCTACGTGGTCGGCGACCGGTCCTGGTCGATCGACATGCAGCGCTACAACTTCCAGTTCACCGGGCAGCGCTTCTTCCGCATCGAGAACGGACGGCTCGCCGGGCAGCTGCGGGACGTGGCCTACCAGGCGACGACCACCGACTTCTGGGGCTCGATGGAGCAGGTCGGCGGCCCGCAGACATACGTCCTCGGCGGCGCCTTCAACTGCGGCAAGGCCCAGCCGGGCCAGGTCGCCGCGGTCTCCCACGGCTGCCCCTCCGCCCTCTTCCGGGGCGTCAACATTCTGAACACGACGCAGGAGGCCGGACGATGAGCCGCGTCAGCAAGCCGTACGAGATCGTCGAGCGGGCCCTTGAGCTGTCCCGTGCCGACGGGTGTGTCGTCATCGCCGACGAGGAGTCCTCGGCCAATCTGCGCTGGGCGGGCAACACGCTCACGACCAACGGCGTCACCCGCGGCCGTACGCTCACGGTGATCGCGACCGTCGACGGCTCCCAGGGCACCGCCTCCGGTGTCGTCTCCCGCTCCGCGGTGACCGCCGACGACCTGGAGCCCCTGGTCCGGGCCGCCGAGGCCGCCGCCCGTGCCGCGGGGCCCGCCGAGGACGCCCAGCCGCTGGTACGGGACGTGCCCTCGTCGCCCGACTTCACGGACGCGCCGGCGGAGACCTCCTCCGGCGTGTTCGCCGACTTCGCCCCGGCGCTCGGCGAGGCCTTCGCCCGTGCCCGATCCGGCGGCCGTGAGCTGTACGGCTTCGCCAACCACGAGCTGACCTCCACCTACCTGGGTGCGTCGACGGGCCTGCGGCTCCGCCACGACCAGCCCAACGGGACCCTGGAGCTGAACGCCAAGTCCCCCGACCGCTCGCGCTCCGCCTGGGCCGGGCGCTCGACGCGGGACTTCAAGGACGTCGATCCGGCGGCGCTCGACGCCGAGCTGGCGACCCGGCTCGGCTGGGCGGAGCGGCGGATCGAGCTGCCCGCCGGGCGGTACGAGACGCTGCTGCCGCCGACGGCGGTGGCCGACCTGCTGATCTACCAGCTGTGGTCGTCCACGGCCCGGGACGCGGTGGAGGGCCGTACGGTCTTCTCCAAGCCCGGCGGCGGCACCCGGATCGGCGAGACCCTGTCGCCGCTGCCCCTGACACTGCGCAGCGACCCGAACGAGCCGGGCCTGGAGTCCGCGCCGTTCGTGATCGCGCACTCCTCGGGCGACGACTCGTCGGTCTTCGACAACGGTCTGCCGATCGCGGCGACGGACTGGGTGCGGGACGGGAAGCTGGACCGGCTGATCACCACCCGGCACACGGCGGGACTTACTCAGTTGCCCGTGGCGCCCGGAGCCGGGAACCTGATCCTGGACGGCGGCGGCGAGCGCTCCCTGGAGGAGATGGTCGCCTCGACCGAGCGCGGTCTGCTGCTGACCTGCCTCTGGTACATCCGCGAGGTCGATCCGGCGACGCTGCTGCTCACCGGTCTGACCCGGGACGGCGTCTACCTCGTCGAGAACGGCGAGGTGGTCGGCGAGGTGAACAACTTCCGGTTCAACGAGTCGCCGGTGGACCTGCTGTCGCGGGCCTCGGAGGCGGGCCGGACGGAGAAGACGCTGCCGCGCGAGTGGAGCGACTGGTTCACCCGGGCCGCGATGCCCGCCCTGCGGGTGCCCGACTTCAACATGAGCTCGGTCAGCAAGGGGGTCTGACCCACCTAGACTGGGCCGTGGCACCACCCCAATCGATCAAGGAGACGGACGACCGTGACGGACATCGTCGACGAGCTGAAGTGGCGTGGGCTCTTCGCCCAGTCCACCGATGAGGACGCACTGCGCAAGGCTCTCGCGGACGGTCCCGTCACGTTCTATTGCGGGTTCGACCCGACCGCGGCCAGTCTCCACGTCGGCCATCTGGTCCAGGTCCTCACCGTCCGCCGGCTCCAGCAGGCCGGGCACCGGCCGCTGGCGCTGGTCGGCGGGGCCACCGGCCAGATCGGTGACCCGCGGCCGACGGCCGAGCGCACCCTGAACGACCCCGAGACGGTCGCGAACTGGGTGAACCGGCTGCGCACCCAGATCGAGCCCTTCCTCTCCTTCGAGGGGGAGAACGCGGCGGTCATGGTGAACAACCTGGACTGGACCGCCGGCCTGTCGGCGATCGAGTTCCTGCGGGACATCGGCAAGCACTTCCGGGTCAACAAGATGCTGACCAAGGACTCCGTCGCCCGCCGTCTGGAGTCCGAGCAGGGCATCAGCTACACGGAGTTCAGCTACCAGCTGCTCCAGGGCATGGACTTCCTGGAGCTGTACCGCCGCTACGGCTGCACGCTCCAGCAGGGCGGCTCGGACCAGTGGGGCAACCTGGTGGCCGGACTCGACCTGATCCACCGCCTGGAGCCGGGGGCGCAGGCGCACGCGCTGGCGACCCCGCTGATGGTCAAGGCGGACGGCACCAAGTTCGGCAAGTCCGAGAGCGGGGCCGTCTGGCTGGACGCGGAGATGACCACGCCGTACGCGTTCTACCAGTTCTGGCTGAACGTGGACGACCGGGACATCTCGACGTACATGCGCATCCTGTCCTTCAAGTCCCGCGCGGAGCTGGAGGAGCTGGAGGCGCAGACCGCCGAGCGGCCGCAGGCGCGGGCCGCGCAGCGCGCGCTGGCCGAGGAGCTCACCACCCTGGTGCACGGCGCCGACCAGTGCGCGGCTGTCATCAACGCCTCCAAGGCGCTGTTCGGGCAGGGCGACCTGGCCGAGCTGGACGAGGCGACGCTCGCCGCCGCCCTGTCCGAGCTGCCGCACGCGCGGGTGACCGAACTGGGCCAGGTCGTGGACCTGTTCACCGAGGTCGGGCTCGCGGCGAGCAAGTCGGCGGCGCGGCGCACGGTGAAGGAGGGCGGGGCCTACGTGAACAACGTGAAGGTGACCGCCGAGGACGCCGAGGTGGCGGCGGACGAGCTGCTGCACGGCCGCTGGCTGGTGCTGCGGCGCGGCAAGAAGAACCTGGCGGCGATCGAGTTCGCCGGCTGAGCGGCGTACGACCGAGCTGCGTAGAACCGGGAGGCCCGGGTACGGCATGTGGTGTGCCGTACCCGGGCCTCCCGGTCTTCGTGTCTCCGGAGGGGCGCGCTAGGTGCGCTGCCGGGTTCCCTTCATGGAGGTCCAGAGCATGTCGCCGACCCCGACCACGGCGACGGCGCCGATCAGCTGGAGCAGGTGGCGGGTCCAGTCGATGCCCTTGGTGTCGTTGACGCCGATCCAGGTCGCGACCGCGTTGCCGAGCACGCTGCCGAGAATCCCGAACACGGTCGTCAGCCAGAGCGGGATCTGCTGCTTCCCCGGCAGGATCGCCTTCGCGATCAGGCCGAGGACGAATCCCACGATGATCGCCCACAACCAACTCATCGTCGCCTCCTTGTACGCATGTGCGCCCAGTCTCGGTCCCTCGGCCATACGGCGCATGTCGGACAGCGCCATCCGTGCCCCGGTCTCGTCGGCGCGGAAGGGCGGGCGTACGGTGGAAAGAGGTCCGGACCGGGGAGGGTCCGGCGCGACCGGTGGGTGGTGGACGGCGATGCCGAAGAGTGGCGGATCCGAGGTCTTCCGGATCACAGGAGCCCGGCAGGGGCTCGCCGACGACGTCCGGGGACGGCAGCGGCGCTACATCATCTCGATGACGGTCCGGACGCTCTCCGTGATCGCGGCGGCGGTGCTGTGGAACGTCGAGCGGCACGTGGCCGTCGTCGCGCTCGCCCTGGGCATCCTGCTCCCCTATATCGCCGTGGTCATCGCGAACGCGGGCCGCGAGTCGACTCCGCCCCTTCCCTCCACCTTCGTACCGACTCCGGCGCGGCCCGCACTGGATGCCAGGGAGGCTTCCGGCGACACGGACGGGGAGCAACCGTACGGCCAGAAGTGATCACGGAGAGTGGCCGGAAACCTCAGGAAAAGCTCAGATCAATCATGTGGTTCCAGTGCACCCGACCCCACGTGCCGTGACATACTGCCTACGCGCTCCGCATCCCCCGTCGGAGCGACAGACCGATGCCGGGCAGCTCCCCCCGTGGCTGCTCGGCATCGCCTTTGCTGGACAATGATCGGGTGAACGAAGAGAAGCCGATCTGTTCCGCCAAGGCCTGCCGCGCCGACGCCGTCTGGGTCCTCGCGTGGAACAACCCCAAGCTGCACACGCCCGAGCGTCGCAAGACCTGGCTCGCGTGCGAGGAGCACCGCGAACACCTCTCGCAGTTCCTGGGCGTACGGGGCTTCCTCAAGGACGTCGTCCCCCTCGTGGACTGGGAGTCCGAGTCCGGTTCCGAGGGCAGTCCCTAGGGACTCCGGCCGGCGTCAGCCGCCGATCGCCGACATCGGGCGCTCGGGCTGGAGGAAGCCGGGGTCGTCGAGGCCGGAGCCGGCCTTCTTGCCCCACATCGCCTTCTTCCACAGCTCGGCGACCTCCCCGTCCCCGGCGTCCGACCGGAGGGCGGCCCGCAGGTCCGTCTCCTCGGTGGCGAACAGACAGGTCCGCACCTGTCCGTCGGCGGTGAGCCGGGTCCGGTCGCAGGCCCGGCAGAACGGGCGGGTGACGGAGGCGATGACGCCGACCGTGTGCGGTCCGCCGTCGACGGTCCACCGCTCGGCGGGGGCCGAGCCGCGCTCGTCGGCGCCCTCGGCGGTCAGCGTGAAGCGCGTGCGCAGGGACTCCAGGATGTCCCCGGCGGTGATCATGCCGTCGCGCTTCCAGCCGTGCTGGGCGTCCAGCGGCATCTGCTCGATGAAGCGGAGCTCGTAACCCTCGGTGATCGCCCAGGCGAGGAGGTCGGGGGCCTCGTCGGCGTTGAGCCCAGGCATCAGGACGGCGTTGACCTTGACCGGAGTGAGTCCGGCGTCCCGGGCGGCGGCCATGCCGTCGAGGACGTCCCGGTGGCGGTCACGCCGGGTGAGGGTCTTGAAGACCTCGGGGCGCAGGGTGTCCAGGGAGACGTTGACCCGGTCGAGGCCCGCGGCCTCAAGGGCGGCGGCGGTGCGCTTCAGCCCGATGCCGTTGGTGGTGAGGGACATCCGGGGGCGGGGCTCCAGGGCCGCGCAGCGCTCGACGATGCCCACGATGCCGGGGCGGAGCAGCGGCTCGCCGCCGGTGAAGCGGACCTCGGTGACGCCGAGGTCGGTGACCGCGATACGGATCAGCCGGACGATCTCGTCATCGGTGAGGAGATCCGGCTTGGCGAGCCACTGGAGGCCCTCCTCCGGCATGCAGTACGTGCAGCGCAGGTTGCACCGGTCCGTCAGCGAGACTCGCAGGTCGGTGGCGACTCGGCCAAAGGTGTCGATGAGCACTGTCGGCCCCCTCCCCGTCTTGTGGTTGCGTGTGTTCCGAGCCTACGTGAGCACACCGGCGACGAGCAGGGCAGATTGTCACGAGGACCGGCGCGGTCGCGTCGTAGAACTCTACGACGCGGCCGTCCGATCACTGCGGAACGTATACGACCGGTCGCGTTCCGGTCAGTGCTTGACCGCCGCGGCGACCCCGACCCCGGTGAGGGACTTGACCTCCAGCTCCGCGTACTTGCCGGCATCCGGCTCCTCCTTGGAGAGAAGCGAGCCGAGCCAGCCGAGGAGGAAGCCGAGCGGGATCGAGACGAGGCCGGGGTTCTCCAGCGGGAACCAGTGGAAGTCCACGCCCTTGAACATCGAGGCCGGTCCGCCGGAGACCACCGGCGAGAAGAGGACGAGGACCACGGAGGAGATCAGTCCGCCGTAGATCGACCAGAGGGCGCCCCGGGTGGTGAACCTCTTCCAGAAGAGCGAGTAGAGGATCGTCGGCAGGTTGGCCGAGGCGGCGACCGCGAAGGCGAGGGCGACCAGGCCGGCGACGTTGAGGTCGCGGGCGAGGGCGCCGAGCGCGATCGACACGATGCCGATGAGGACGGTGGACCAGCGGGCGGCCCGCATCTCCTCCTTCTCGGTGGCTTTGCCGCGCTTGATCACGTTCGCGTAGATGTCGTGCGCGAAGGACGAGGACGAGGCCAGGGTCAGACCGGCGACCACCGCGAGGATGGTGGCGAAGGCGACGGCGGAGATGACGGCGAGGAGGATCGCGCCGCCGGTGGATCCGGCGCCGCCGCCGACCTCCAGGGCGGTGAGCGGGGCCGCCGTGTTGCCCGCCTTGTTGGACGCCTTGATGGTGTCGCCGCTGAGCAGGGCGGCGGCGCCGAAGCCGAGGACGATCGTCATCAGGTAGAAGGCGCCGATGATGCCGATGGCCCAGTTGACCGACTTCCGGGCGGCCTTGGCGGTCGGCACCGTGTAGAAGCGGATCAGGATGTGCGGGAGGCCTGCCGTGCCGAGGACGAGCGCGATGCCGAGCGAGAGGAAGTCCAGCTTCGACAGGGCGGTGGCGCCGTACTTGAGGCCGGGCTCCAGGAAGGCGTCGCCCTTGCCGCTGTTGGTGGCGGCGGCGCCGAGCAGGTCCGAGATGTTGAAGTCGAACTTGAGCAGGATGAGGAAGGTGATCAGGAGCGTGCCCGCGATGAGCAGGACCGCCTTGACCATCTGCACCCAGGTGGTGCCCTTCATGCCGCCGATGGTCACGTACACGATCATCAGGAGGCCGACGAGGGCGACGATCGCGATCTTGCCACCGTCGCTGGTGATGCCGAGCAGCAGCGAGACGAGGACACCCGCGCCCGCCATCTGCGCGAGCAGGTAGAAGATCGAGACGACGATGGTGGAGGTGCCGGCGGCGGTCCTGACGGGCCGCTGGCGCATCCGGTAGGCGAGGACGTCGCCCATCGTGAACCGGCCGGAGTTGCGCAGCGGTTCGGCGACCAGGAGCAGGGCGACGAGCCATGCGACCAGGAAGCCGATCGAGTAGAGGAAGCCGTCGTAGCCGTAGAGGGCGATGGCGCCGCTGATGCCGAGGAAGGACGCGGCGGACATGTAGTCGCCGGAGATCGCGAGGCCGTTCTGGAAGCCGGTGAACTGGCCTCCGCCGGCGTAGAAGTCGGCGGCGCTGCGGGTCTGGCGGCCTGCCCAGACGGTGATGACCAGGGTCGCGAGGACGAAGGCGCCGAAGAGGGCGATGATCAGCGGCCGGTGCTCGCTGGTGGCGTTGCCCGCCGCGAGCAGGACGGGGGTGCTCATACGTCGCCCTCCATACGGGTTCTGATGGCCTCGGCCTTGGGGTCGAGCCGGTTCGCCGCGTGCCGCGAGTAGAGCCAGGCGATGAGGAAGGTGGTGAGGAACTGGCCGAGGCCCAGGACCAGCGCCACGTTGATGTTGCCGAAGACCTTGGTGCCCATGAAGCCGCCCGCGTAGTTGGAGAGCAGCACGTACAGCAGGTACCAGGCGATGAAGGCCAGGGTGAGCGGGAAGGCGAACGAGCGGTACGTGCGGCGCAGTTCGCCGAACTCCTCGCCCTGCTGCACCTCGACGAACTCCTCCGTCGTGGGCTGTACGGGACCGGCGACGGTCGCCGTCCCGTCTCTGGGCGGCGGCGGTGCTTCGGTAGCCACGGATTCTCCTCGTGACGCGGGGGCGGGCGGCATGGTCAAAGGGGGCCTCACCTGGAGGGCGGACGCGGGACTCCGAGCGGAGCTCCTCCCCTGTCCAACGGCACGGAGCGGGAAGCGAAGCGGTTCACGCCGTGGATTTCTTTGAACAGATCTTCATGAAAACTTCTCAACTCATTGAAGCTTCGGGAAGATCAGCGATAGCTTCACTCGTCATGCACCTGTCCGCGCGTAAACCCGCGCGTGGACAGTACATACGGATGATGTGGAGAACCCATGGCTCATCTGGGATCGAGGCGCGGTCGAGCTCTCGCTCTGCCGGTTGGTCTCGCGCTCACGGCCTCGCTCGGCTTCCTTGCGCCCGGCGCCGCCTCCGCCGCGGAACTGAGTGACGCTCCGGCCGCCGTCGCGACGAACGGCCCGAAGCTCTCGTACGTCGTCAACGTCGACGGTGGCCGCTGGACCGCCGCCTCGGTGAAGAAGGCCATCGCCGCCGCCGGTGGCGAGGTCGTCGTCTCGTACGACCAGATAGGCGTCATAGTCGTCCACTCGCAGAACCCCGAGTTCGCGAAGACGATCCGTCAGGCGCGTGGTGTGGTGTCGGCCGGTTCGACCCGCACCGCCCCGCTGACCGTCCAGTCCGACGACGCCGTCGACGAGGGCGCGCAGACGCTGTCCGCCGCCGAGGCGAAGGCCGCCGCCGAGCGCGCGACGGACGAGCAGGACCCGCTGGAGCCCCTGCAGTGGGACCTCCCGGCGATCAAGGCCGACAAGGCCCACCAGAAGACCCTCGGCAGCAAGCGGGTCACGGTCGGCATCATCGACACCGGTGTCGACGACACCCACCCGGACCTGGCGCCGAACTTCGACGCCGCCAAGTCCGCCAACTGCGTGTCCGGCAAGCCGGACACCACCGCCGGCTCGTGGCGTCCGAACGTGGGCGAGAGCGACCACGGCACGCACGTCGCCGGCACCATCGGCGCCGCCAAGAACGGCATCGGCGTCACCGGTGTCGCGCCGGGCGTGAAGCTCGCCGGCATCAAGGTGTCCACCCCGGACGGCTTCTTCTACACCGAGGCCGTGGTCTGTGGCTTCGTGTGGGCGGCCGAGCACGGCGTCGACATCACGAACAACAGCTACTACACCGACCCGTGGATGTTCGCGTGCAAGAACGACGCGGACCAGAAGGCCCTGATCGAGGCCGTCACCCGCGCGACCCGCTACGCGGAGCGCCGGGGCACGGTCAACGTCGCGGCGGCGGGCAACTCGAAGTTCGACCTCGCGGCCGACTCGATCCTCGACAACAGCAGCCCGAACGACACCACTCCGGGTGACCGGGTCATCGACCCGAAGGAGTGCTTCGACTACCCGGCGATGCTGCCGGGCGTCGTGACGGTCTCCGCGACCGGAGCCAAGGGCCTCAAGGCGTCCTACTCCAACTACGGTCTCGGTGTCATCGACGTCTCCGCCCCCGGTGGCGACAGCACCGTCTACCAGGCCCCGGACGCCCCGGCGGTCAACGGCCGCATCCTGTCGACCACGGTCAACGGCGGCTACAACTACAAGGCCGGTACGTCGATGGCCTCGCCGCACGTGGCGGGTGTCCTGGCGCTCATCAAGTCGACGCACCCCCACGCGAGCCCGGCGGCGCTGAAGGCGCTGCTGTACGCGCAGGCCGACGACCGCGCCTGCACCAACCCGTACGACATCGACAACGACGGCAAGATCGACGCCGTCTGCGAGGGTGGCAAGAACAAGAACGGCTTCTACGGGGCCGGTCTGATCGACGCGCTGGACGCCGTCCGCCGCTAAGGCCGGACAGCTTCTCCTGGTCGCGGAGACCGAGTGAGGAAGGGGCCCTGGTGTGGTGAGCCACACCGGGGCCCTTTCGCGTGGCACCGAGTGCCATAGTGCCGCCATGGACAACACAGTGCGTTCCGGTACGGAGTTGCTGTGGTCGGCCCTCGGCGGCGATCCCGCCCTGGTCGACCTGGTGGAGTACGGCGGGGTGTCCGGGCTGCTGCCCGCGCGGCTGCCGGTGATGGATCTGGCGCGGGCGACGGTCGCCGTCGCCGGGCTCGCCGCGGTGGAACACGCGGGGAGTGCGGGTCCGGTGCGGGTGGACGACGGGGCCGTCGCCACCGCCTTCGTCAGTGAGCGTCATCTGCGGGTCGACGGGCGGGCCCCGGTGAACTTCGCGCCGCTGTCGCGGTTCTGGCGGGCGGCCGACGGCTGGGTCCGCACCCACGCCAACTACCCGCACCACCGGGCGGCGTTGCTCACCGCGCTCGGTGTGCGGGGGGAGTCGGTGGAGGCCGTCGCCGCGGCGGTCGGCGAGCGGAGGGCCGTCGAGGTCGAGACGGCGGTGTACGCGGCCGGAGGCCTGGCCGTCGCCCTGCGCCCGCCCGGGGAGTGGGTGGCGCATCCGCAGGGCCGGGAGGTGGCGGCAAGGCCGCTGCTGACCCGGGAGCGGCTCGACGAGGCTCCGCCCCGGCGCCGTTCGGGGCCGCTGCGGGTCCTGGATCTGACCCGGGTGATCGCCGGGCCGGTCGCGACCAGGACGCTGGCGCTGCTGGGGGCGGACGTGCTGCGGATCGACCCGCCGGGCAACCCCGAACTGCCGGACCAGCACGCGGAGACGGACGTCGGGAAGCGGACCGCCGCGCTCGATCTGGACCGTCCTTCGGACCGGCGTACCTTCGGTGAACTCCTCGACTCCGCCGATGTGTTGGTGACCGGTTACCGGCCGGGTGCGCTCGACCGGTTCGACCTGGGGCGGCCGGGGCTGGTGACCGCCCGGCTCTCCGCCTGGGGTGACTACGGGCCGTGGTGCGGGCGGCGCGGCTTCGACAGCCTGGTCCAGGTGGCGACCGGGATCGCGGTCGCCGAAGGCTCGGCGGAGGAGCCGGGGGCGCTGCCGGCGCAGGCCCTGGACCACGGCACGGGCTATCTGTTGGCGGCGGCGGTGCTGCGGTCGCTGACCGAGCAGCGCGCGGAGGGCGGCAGCCGTCTCGTCCGGCTCGCGCTGGCGCAGACGGGGCACTGGCTGACGGGAACGCTGCCTCGGTACGAGCCGGAGCGGTATCTCGCTGAGTCGGAGGGGCCGTTGGGGCGGCTGCGGCACGCGCTGTCGCCGGTGTCGTACGAGGGCGGTCCGGCGGGGTGGTCCCGGCCACCGGGCGTCGCGGGGGCGGACGCGCCGGAATGGCTGCGGGACTGACGGGGTGCGGTCCGGCCGGGTTGGTCGGGCCCGGCCGGACCGTAAGGTCCGGGGGCGCCGTTACGGCTTGACCAGGACCTTCAGGGACGTGCGCTCGTCCATCGCCTTGTAGCCGCCGGGGACGCCGTCCAGGCCGACGGTGAGGTCGAAGACCGGGGACGGGTCGATGGTGCCGTCGAGGACGTCGGGGAGCAGTTCCGGGATGTACGCGCGCACGGGGGCGACGCCGCCGCGCAGCGCGATGTTCCGGTCGAACATGACGGACAGGTCGAGGCCGGTGCCGCTGCCGTGCGGGACGCCGACGTAGCCGATGGAGCCGCCGTCGCGGGCGATGGCGACGGCGGTCCGCATGGACTGCTCGGTGCCGACGGCCTCGATGACGCCGTGGGCGCCCTGGCCGCCGGTGAGCTCGCGGACGGCGGCCTCGGCGGCCTCGCCGCGCTCGGCGACGACGTCGGTGGCGCCGAAGAGCCGGGCGATGTCGGTACGGGCGGTGTGGCGGCCCAGCGCGATGATCCGCTCGGCGCCGAGCCGCTTGGCGGCGAGGACACCGCAGAGGCCGACCGCGCCGTCACCGACGACGGCGACGGTGGAGCCGGGCTTCACGCCCGCGCCGAGGGCGGCGTGGTGGCCGGTGCCCATGACGTCGGAGAGCGCGAGGAGCGCGGTCAGCAGGTGGTCGTCGGAGGCGGCGTCGGCGGGCAGCTTGACGAGGGTGCCGTCGGCGAAGGGCACCCGGACGGCCTCGCCCTGGCCGCCGTCGGAGCCGGCCGAGCCCCAGAAGCCGCCCCGCGGGCAGGAGGTCTGGAGGCCCTCGGCGCAGTAGTCGCAGGTGCCGTCGGACCAGACGAAGGGGGCGACGACGAGGTCGCCGGCGGTGAAGCCGGTGACCTCGGAGCCGGCCGCCTCGACGATGCCGAGGAACTCGTGGCCGATGCGCTGGCCGGGCTGCCGGGCGGACTCGCCGCGGTAGGCCCAGAGGTCGCTGCCGCAGATGCAGGCGCGCAGGACCCGCAGGACGACGTCCGTGGGGTCCTGGACCACCGGGTCGGGCACGTCCTCCACGCGCATGTCGAACGGGGCATGGATGGTGGTGGCGCGCATGACGGACGGTCCTTGCTGTCAGACAGTTGTACGACGTTCACCGTACATCGCGCCGAGTGCTCCCGTCGTCAGCAGGTACTGCGCCGCGATGTAGGTCAGCATGACCCAGAAGTCGGGCGCGGGCAGCTGGGGCCATTCGGCGACGCCGGTGGCGATGAGGGTGTCGGACAGCAGGAACAGCGCGCCGCCGACCCCCGCGAGCAGCCCGAGGGCGCTCGCGCGGTAGGCCATGGCGGCGAGGAGCAGGGAGTACGCGGCGACCGGGATCCGCAGGTCGGCGGGGAGGTCGGGCCACAGGAGCACGAGGGTGCCGGCGAGGGCGACCGCGTACAGGACACCGAGCTGCGGGGACGTACGCCGGCGTCCGAAGAGGACCAGGTAGCAGACGTGCCCAGCGGCGAAGGAGCCCATGCCGACGAGGAAGGCCCAGTCGGCGTCGGAGAGCAGGAAGAGGTCGCCGCCCCAGCCGAAGAGGAGTGCGGCGGTCAGCAGCTTCGGGGCGCCCAGGGTGACGGCGTACGCGGCGAGCAGCGGCATCAGGAGGGGCTTGGCGATCTGGTGGCCGAGCTCGGCGCCGGCGAGCAGGGAGACCAGGTCGACGGCTGCGGCGAGCCCGAAGGCGGCGAGCAGGACGTGGGAGGAGGTCTTCACGCGGTCACCTCGGGGGCGGTGGTGGGGGCGGTCGTGTCCGCCGGAGCGGGGGTGGCCGTGCCCGCGGTGGTGGCGGCCGGCTGCCAGCCGGGGCCCCGGAAGACCCGGCCCGCCCGTTCGCGCCAGTCGTTCGCGGCGCGGAGGTCGCGGGCGATGGCGGCGTACTCGTGGGTGGCGACGCGGAGCGGGTTGTAGGTCTCGATGTTCTTGGTGAGCCCGTACACGGGCCGGTCGGTCTCGGGGACCCAGGAGCCGAACATCCGGTCCCAGACGATGAGGATGCCGCCGAAGTTCCGGTCGAGGTAGCCGCCCTGGGAGGCGTGGTGGACGCGGTGGTGCGAGGGCGTGTTGAGGACGTACTCGAAGGGCCGGGGCAGCTTGTCGACCCGCTCGGTGTGGATCCAGAACTGGTAGACGAGGTTGATCGAGTAGCAGAACGCGACGGCCGCCGGGTGCACGCCGAGGGCGATCATCGGCAGGTAGAACGGCCAGCCCGTCACGCTGGTCCACGGCTGGCGCAGGGCGGTGGTGAGGTTGAACTTGCGGCTGCTGTGGTGGACGACGTGACAGGCCCAGAGGACCCGGATGACGTGGTGTCCCCGGTGCTGCCAGTAGTACAGGAAGTCCTGCGCGAGCAGCATGAGCGGGATCGTCCACCAGAGGACGGGGACGCGGAGCGGGGTCAGCTCGTAGACGGCGGTGTAGATCGCGACGACCGGGATCTTCCACAGCGCGTCGAAGGCGAGGCTCCCGATCCCCATGCCGAGGCTGGTGGCGGCGTCCTTGGTCTCGTACCCGGCGGCGTCCTCGTCGGGGTGGATCCGGTGGCTGACCATCTCCAGGACGGTGAGCAGGACGAACGCCGGTATGGACCAGAGAACGACATCGGGCAGGTTCGGCATGCCGTCGACGGTAGAGGCGTGGGCGGGGGTGCGGCTAGACGTGGTTACCAACAAGTATGCGAGACGGCTTGTCAGCAAGCTTTGGCACCTTCTGACAAGTTCTGATCAGGGCCTTACGGTGAAGGGCTGCCCGCGCCCCCGTCAGACCCCCGAGACGTCCAGCAGGGAGCCCGCTCCGTAGGTGACCGCCATCGCCAGGGCGCCGCCCGCCACGTTGCGCAGGACCGCGCGGCCCGCGGGGGCGTCGCCGAGACGGGCGCTCCCCCAGCCGGTGAGGGTCAGGGCCGCCAGGACGGAGACGACCGTGATCCAGAGCCGCACGGAGGCCGGCGGCAGGACGATCGCGAGGAGCGGCAGCAGGGCTCCGACGGTGAAGGCGAGGAAGCTGGCGCCCGCCGCGTGCCAGGGGTTGGTGAGGTCGTCGGGGTCGATGCCCAGCTCCACGCGCGCGTGGGCCCGCAGGGCGTCGCGGGCGGTGAGCTGTTCGGCGGCCTCGCGGGCCACCTCGCGGGAGAGGCCGTGGGTGGCCAGGAGGCCGGTCAGTTCGTCGAGCTCGGCCTCCGGCCGCTCGCGCAGTTCGCGCTTCTCCTGGGCGAGCGCCGCCCGCTCGGAGTCGCGCTGGGTGGAGACCGAGACGTACTCCCCCGCCGCCATCGACATCGACCCGGCGAGCAGCCCGGCCAGGCCTGCCGTGAGCAGCGCGGCCTGGGACCCGGTGGCGCCGGCCACGCCGACGACGAGGCCGGCGGTGGAGACGACTCCGTCGTTGGCTCCGAGCACGGCGGCCCGGAGCCAGTTGAGGCGGGAGCCGAGGACGCCGTGGGCCTCGACGTGTGCGTCGTCCGGTACTAGGGGTGCGGTCACGTCAGGAGGGTCGCACCCGGCGGCTCACCAGACGCGGACCGACCCGCCGGGGGCGAAGGCGGGGCTGGTGACGCCCGCCGGGATCTCCTTCAGGGGTTCGGCGATCTCCTCGACGGTCGGGCCGTGGACGGCGGCCACGGCGTCGAGCAGGTCGAGGTCGAAGCCGTAGACGCGGGCCGCGTTGCCGCCGACCATCGCCGCGACCTCCTCCTGGGGCAGTCCCGCGTAGGCGATCCGGAGGCCTTCCCGGGAGTACGGGGTGGTGCCCTCGTCGTGCGGGTAGTCGCTGCCCCACATGATCTTGTCGAGGCCGATCCGCTCGCGCAGCGGCACCTCGTGGGGGCGCATGAAGCTCGCCCCGACGAAGCAGTTCTCCCGCCAGACCTCGCTGGGCCCCCGGCCCATCGACTCCGCGAGCCCGGCACCGAACTTCGACTCGGCGGTGCTCGCCCGGGTCGAGGCCGCGACCAGCCGGCCGTGGTAGTAGTCCAGCATGTCGAGCACGCCCGGGATCCAGCCGGAGCCCTGCTCGGTGAGGACCAGCTTGAGCCCCGGGTGGCGCCGGAAGGCGCCGCCGAAGACCAGGTGCCACAGCGCCCGGTGCGAGAACCAGGTGGTCTCCACCATGAAGACGGCCCGCGCGGCCGGTTCGTCGCCCAGCGGCGGCGAGGCCGAGCCGCCGTGGTGGTTGACGGGGACGTCGAGCTCGGCGCAGACGGCCCAGATCGGGTCGTACGCCTCCGAGTACAGCTCGGGCACGGGCGAACCCGGCGGCACCCCGGGGAGCAGGATGCCGCCGGTGAGCCCCGCCTCGCGGGTGCGGCGGATCTCCGCCACCGCCGCGTCCACGTCGTTGAGGAGGATCTGCGCCACGCCCGCCCTGCGCCCCGGCGCGTCCGCGCAGAAGTCGGCCAGCCAGCGGTTGTGCGCCTGGAGCCCGGCCCAGCGCCGCTCGTACTCGGCGGCGGTGGGCGGCTGGGCCATCAGGGAGGCCTTGGGGAAGAACGGCGGGATGGTGTTCGGGAAGACGACCTCGGCGACGATGCCGTCCGCCTCCAGCTCGCGCAGCCGGCGCTGCGAGTTCCAGTTGCGGTCGGCGGTGTCGGCGAGCAGGTCCTCGTACGGGTTGACGTAGGCCGCCGCCCAGGCGTCGAAGTCCTCGTGGTGCTTCTTCTCCAGGTACGGCCGGTAGTCGAGGAGGTCCCCGCCCGCGTGGCAGTCGGCGGAGATCACCGTGTAGCGGTCGGTCATGGCGTGGCTCCCAGCGTCGGGAAGTCGTGGTCCGTGAGCCAGTGGCGGCCGACCTCGCGGGAGCGTGCCCAGGAGGCCTCCACGGCGGCCTGGTCGGCGGGCTGGCCGAGGTCGGCCGGGGTGGGGCCGATGCGTCGGGCGATCGGATCCAATATGCGAATATCGAATCCGAAGACCTCCGCCGCCGCGAGCCCCAGCATCCGGCGGGTCTCCGTCACCGGGATGTCGTGGAAGGTCTTCCGGAGCCACGCGCGCGTGTCGGGCCAGGTGCCTTCGGGGTGCGGGAAGTCCGAGCCCCACAGGATGTTGTCGACGCCGATCTCGTACCGCTGGGCGAGTTCCCGCCGTTTGGTGTTGGTGGCGCAGACGAAGACCTGCCGGTCCAGGTACTCGCTGGGCGGGCGCTTCAGCTCGGCGAACGGGGACAGCTTCTTGCCGCCGTGCGCGCCGAGGTAGAGCCGGTCCATGAACCACAGCAGGTTGGGCAGCCACCAGCAGCCGGACTCCGCGATGCCGAACCGCAGGCCGGGGTGGCGCTCGAAGACCCCGGACCAGAGCAGGAACCAGAGCGGCCTGGCCGGCCAGAAGGTGACCTCGGAGACGTAGATGCCGAGGTGGTCGCCGTACTCCTCGCGCGGCGCGGCCCCCGAGTGGGTGACCAGCGGCATCCCGGTCTCGGCGGCGGCGGCCCAGACCGGGTCGTAGCGCCGGTCGTGGTACGGCGCCTTGTCGACCCACATGGAGGGGATCATCAGCGCGCCGAGCCCGGACTCCTTGGCGCGGTGTATCTCGGCGACGACCTTCGACGGCTCGGCGGTGATCGGCAGCAGCGCCACCCCGCAGTGCCGCTCGGGGTTCTGTCCGACGAACTCGGCGAGCCACCGGTTGTGCGCCTGCGCCCCCGCCATGCCCAGCTCGGGGTCCTGGTCGCCGGAGAGCCCCAGGCCGACGCCGAAGGGGGCGGCGGTCTGGCTGTCGACGGCGTCCGCGTCGGGGAAGACGACCTCCGCCGCCACCCCGTCGCCGTCGAGCTCCTTGAGCCGCTGCACGGGGTCCCAGCCGCCGCGCAGCCCCTCCTCGTTGTCGTGGAACCAGCGGTCGGCGAAGGCCTCGTTGCGCACCCCGAGCCGGGTCATGGCTTCCCGGCGGGCCTCCCGGCCGGCCAGGAAGTCGTCGAACTCGCGGTGGAAGCGGGGGTCGAGATAGGGCCGGTACTCCTCGGTGGGCAGCCCGGCGTGGCAGTCGGAGGAGATGATCAGGTACGGGTCTTCAGGACTCATCGGGTACCCCTCAGTCGAGGATGAAGCTCTCCAGGTACGACGGGTTGGCGCGGTCGAGCATCGAGGTCGAGCGCGCACGGATCTGCCGGTCGCTGTGCTCGCTCTCCGGGAGCATCCAGAAGCGGTCGGCGCGGATGCCGTCGACGACGTGCTCGGCGACCTCCTCCACCGGGGTGAAGGCCACCTCGTGCCCGGCCTCCTTCATCGCGGCCTCCCACTGGTCGAGGCTGCGGTAGGGGGTCCGGCGGGGCCGCTGCTTGGCGTATCGGTCGGGCCGGTTGCGGTGCGACTCCCAGAGCCCGGTGCGGAGCATGTGCGGTCCGGGGAAGAGCACGGAGGCGCCCACGCGCGCGTGCTCCGCCTTGAGGTGGGCGTAGAGCGACTCGGTCATGGTGACGACGGCCGCCTTGGTGACCGCGTACACGGAGGCGGTGGGCAGCGGGGCGATGCCGCCGTCGCCGGAGGAGGTGTTGACGACATGGCCGGGTTCGCCGCCCGCGATCATGCGCGGGACGAAGGCCTGGATGCCGTGGAAGACGCCCCAGACGTTGACGGAGAAGGCCCACTTCCAGTCGTTGGGCTCGTGCTCCCACATGCGGCCCTCGGCTCCCGAGCCGACGCCCGCGTTGTTGCAGAGGACGTGGACGGCGCCGAAGGTGTCGTACGCGGCGTCCGCGAACGCCCGGACGTCGTCGGGGTCGGAGACGTCGACGGTCCGGGCGAGCACCTGGGCGCCGCCCTCCATCAGCTCGTCGGTGGCCTCCGCGAGCGCGCCCGCCTCGACGTCGCCGAGGACGACGGCCATGCCCTCGGCGGCGAAGCGGCGGGCCATGGCGAGCCCGATGCCGCTCGCCGCGCCGGTGACGACGGCGACCTGCCCCTCGCGCAGTTCCATCAGACGCTTCCTTCCGGGGGGCCGTCGAGGATGTGCAGCGGGTCGTCGTAGCGCTGGTGCACGTAGGGCAGCAGGGCGCGCGCGGAGACGCGTTCGGCGACCGTGCCCTTCTGGTCGGTGGTCTTCTCGCCGAGGGTGATCTCGACGAGCCGGCGGACGGGCAGGTCGGCGATCGGGTCGTACATGGACTCGCGCAGGATCACGTCGCCGGTGACCCGCTCCAGCTTCCGCACCTTCTCGTTGCGGACGCAGTGGACGAGGACGGGGTCGGCGTCGAAGCCCGTGCCGTCCACGCCGGGCAGGAACTTGAAGTAGAAGTCGGTCTTCTCGACGGGCGCCGGCAGCGGAAGCGGTCCGGAGACGGCGCCGCGGACCTCCACGAACGCGATGCCGTGCCGGGCGAGGGCCGCGCGGACGACGAGCCCCTCGCGCTCGACCGTGACCTCGCCCAGCTTCTTGGGTTCGCCGAAGACCTCGCGTCCGCCGACCAGGGCCCGTTCATGGGTCATCGGCATGACCAGCGGGTACCAGCCCTCCTTGTCGCCGTGGGCGGCGGCGACCGCCACCGAGCCGGCGCCGAGCGGATAGCCGGGCAGGTCGACCTTGCTGATGTTGGCGCGCACCAGGGGACGCGCGGTGGGTTTCAGCGGGGGCGGCAGGACCGCCGCGACGACGTCCGGGTCGGTCTCCCAGACGGCGACCACTCCGGTGGACCAGATGTCGGGGAGCTTGGCGCTCCGTTCGCGTGCCGCCGCCGCCTCGGCGTCGGTGCGCGCCCCGTACCGTACTCGTGCCATGACGTACCACCTCTCGGGATCGTCAGCCTGTAACACAGTTACACCGAGGCCCCCGAAGGGTAAAGAGCCGTGCACGCAGAGGAATTGGGGGAACGGATGACACGCTCCGCGAGGAGGTGGGGAAACCGGTGGCACGCACCGCGCTGACCCGCGACGAAGTCCTGGACACCGCCGCCGCCCTGGTCCGGGAGCACGGCCCCGCCGCCCTGACCATGCGCAGGCTCGCAGCCGAACTCTCCACCGCGGTCACCTCGATCTACTGGCACGTCGGCAACCGCGAGTCGCTGCTCGACGCGCTCGTCGCACGCACGGTCGCCGACCTCGGCACGATCCACCCCCGGGGCACGACCCCCGCCGAGCGGATCGTGTCGGTCGCCCGCGCGCTGCGCCGCGCCCTGCGCGAGCGCCCGCACCTGGTGGCGATGGTCCATGAACGGGGCCTGACGGAGAGCATGTTCCTGCCGGCCCAGCGCGCCCTGGTGCACGAGGCGCACGCCGCCGGGCTGCGCGGGGCGCACGCGGCGCGCGCCGTCCGCGCGGTGCAGTTCCAGGTCGTCGGGTACGTGCTCGTGGAGCGCAACCGCGAGCGCTCGCCCGCCCAGTCGCCCGCCGAGGAGGAGCTGTGGAGCGGTGAGGACGCGGAGGCCGACGGGCCGCTGGCGCGCGCCCTGGCCGCCCCGGTCGACACCGAGCGCCTGTTCGTCGACTCCGTACGCGCCCTGGTCGAGGGACTGCTCGCCGGGGTGTCCGGGGACACCGGGGACGGAGTTGTCGGTCGCGGGCCGTATTCTCAGTGACCGTGCTTGACGACCGTACGACCGCAGAGACGTGGCCGGCCGCCTACCCGCAGGGGTACGCGGTCGTCGACGTGGAGACCACCGGACTCGCCCGCGACGACCGGATAGTCTCCGCTGCCGTCTACCGGCTGGACGCCCGGGGGAACGTCGAGGACCACTGGTACACCCTCGTCAACCCCGAGCGCGATCCGGGCCCGGTCTGGATCCACGGGCTGACCACCGACGTCCTGGAGGGCGCGCCGCTCTTCCCGGAGATCGCGGCGGAGTTCGCCGCCCGGCTCGACGGGCGGGTGCTCGTCGCGCACAACGCGATGTTCGACTGGCAGATGATCGCCCGGGAGTACGCGCGCGCGGAGTCCGCCGCGCCCGTGCGCCAGCGGCTGTGCACGATCGCGCTCGCCAAGGAGCTGGCGCTGCCGCTGCCCAACCACAAGCTGGAGTCGCTGGCCGCGCACTTCGGCGTGGTGCAGCAGCGCGCGCACAACGCGCTCGACGACGCCCGGGTGCTGGCCGAGGCCTTCCGTCCGAGCCTGCACGCGGCGGCCGGGCGGAACGTACGGCTGCCGCTCCTGGAGTGCCGGCCGCTGACCGAGTGGGCCGCGTCCCCGGCGCAGCCCCGGATCGGCCAGCAGGCCTCGGCCTCCCCGTACCCGTCCTCGTACCGGGCGGGCAGCTGGCGCCCCTCGCGGAAGCGACCGCCGTGCCCGTACCCCAACCCGGGCCGATACGAGACGGACAAACCTCTCAAGCAGGGCATGCGGATCGCCTTCTCGGGTGACACCTCCGTCGACCGGGAACTCCTGGAGGACCGCACCGTCGACGCCGGGCTCCATGTCGCCGGCAGCGTCTCCCGGCTGACCAGCCTGCTGGTCACCAACGACCCGGACGCCGCCACCTCCAAGACGGTCAAGGCCAAGTCCTTCGGCACGCCGATCGTCGACGAGGCCGCGTACACCCAGCTGCTGCGGGATGTGACCCCGGCAGACGGGTGACACCCCCGCCCCTGCGGGCGTGCCGTGCCGGGCGCGCCCGCAGGGAGACTCCACCCTGTGGCGCATGGCACGTTGTGAGGTCTGCGGAAACGATTACGGAATGTCGTTCGAGGTGCACGCACAGGGCGCGGTGCACGTCTTCGACTGCTTCGCCTGCGCCATTCACCGCATGGCGCCCATCTGCGAGCACTGCCGGGTCCAGGTCATCGGACAGGGCGTCGAGGTCGACGGCAACTGGTACTGCGGCGGCCACTGCGCCCGCGCGGAGGGAAAGGTGGGCATCGTCGACAGGGTCTGAGCAGAAACGATCCTCGGCCCGCCCCCGGGCGAGCCGAACCCCCCTGCGTGCACCCCGTGACCCCCGCTGTACGGTCATGGGGTGTACCGCTTCCTGTTGTCCCGGCAGTGGGTGATCCTCACCCTCGTCGCCCTCGTCCTCATCCCCACGATGATCGAGCTGGGCTTCTGGCAGTTCCACCGCCACGAACGGCGGGTCGCCCAGAACACCCTGATCGCGGACAACGTCGCGGCGAAGCCGGCGGCCGTCGAGGACCTCACCTCCCCCGGCCACACCGTGCCCCGCGAGGACTACTGGCGGACCGTCACCGCCACCGGCACCTTCGACACCGCCCACGAGGTGGTGGTCCGCCGCCGCACCTCCTCCGACGACCGGGTCGGCGTGCACGTCCTCACCCCGCTGGTCCTCCGGGACGGCGCGGTCGTCCTGGTCAACCGCGGCTGGATCCCGGCCGCCGCCGACCAGCACTCCTTCCCGCCGGTGCCGCCCGCCCCCAAGGGCGAGGTCACCGTCACCGGCCGGCTCAAGGCCGACGAGACGACCGGCGCCAGCGGCATCAAGGACCTGAAGGGCCTGCCCGACCGGCAGGTCATGCTCATCAGCAGCCGGCAGCAGGCCGAACTCATCGGCCGCGAGGTGCTCGGCGGCTACCTCGAACAGGTCACGCCCGCCCCCGCCGGGAACACCCCCGAACTCATCGCCGAACCCGACCACGACTCGATCGGCCCCCATATGGCGTACGCCGTGCAGTGGTGGCTCTTCGCGGGCGGGGTACCCGTCGGCTGGGTGATCCTGGTCCGCCGGGAGAAGCGCGACCGGGAGGCCGCGGCCGTCACCGGCACCGCCGTGGACCCGGAACTCGACACCGACGCGATCCAGGCCACGCCGTCCCGCTGATTGGCCGCCGCCGCTTCCGGGAACAGCCCAAAGCGTGACGCAACGTATCGACGACTACGCCCTCATCGGCGATCTCCAGACGGCCGCGCTCGTCGGCCGCGACGGATCGGTCGACTGGCTGTGTCTGCCCCGCTTCGACTCGGCCGCCTGCTTCGCCGCGATCCTCGGCGACGAGGAGAACGGCCAATGGCGGATCGCCCCCAAGGGCGCCACGACCTGCACCACCCGGCGCTACGCCGAGGACTCCCTCGTCCTGGAGACCTACTGGGAGACCCGTACCGGCACCGTCAAGGTCATCGACTTCATGCCGCAGCGGGACAGGGCCCCCGACCTGATGCGGATCGTGGAGGGCGTCAGCGGCACCGTCGAGATGAGCGCCGTCCTGCGGCTGCGCTTCGACTACGGCTCGATCGTGCCCTGGATGCGCCGCGCCGACGGCCACCGGGTCGCCGTCGCGGGACCCGACGCGGTCTGGCTGCGCAGTGAGCCGCAGGTGAAGACCTGGGGCCACCAGTTCTCCACCTGCTCCTCCTTCACCGTGGCCGCCGGGGAGCAGGTCGCGTTCGTCCTCACCTGGCACCCCTCCCACGAGCCGCGGCCCGAGCTGGTCGACCCCCACGAGGCCCTGGAGCAGTCCCTCGCGGACTGGCGCGACTGGGCGGCCCGCTGCACCTACCGGGGCCCGTACCGGGACGCGGTACTGCGCTCACTGATCACCCTCAAGGCACTCACCTACGCCCCGACCGGCGGGATCGTGGCCGCCCCCACCACCTCCCTGCCCGAGGAGCTCGGCGGCGTACGGAACTGGGACTACCGCGCCTGCTGGCTGCGCGACTCCTCCCTCACCCTCGGCGCGCTGCTCGCCAGCGGATACGTCGACGAGGCCGCCGCCTGGCGGGACTGGCTCCTGCGCTCGGTCGCCGGCGACCCGGCCGACCTTCAGATCATGTACGGGCCCGCGGGCGAGCGCCGGCTCCCCGAGACGACGCTGCCGTGGCTGCGGGGCTACGGCGACTCGGCGCCGGTGCGCACCGGGAACGCGGCCGTCGACCAGTTCCAGCTCGATGTGTACGGCGAGGTCATGGACTCCCTCCACCTCGCGCGCGAGGCGGGCATCCCGGCGGTGCGGCACGCCTGGAACCTCCAGCTGAGCCTGCTCGGCTTCCTGGAGTCGACCTGGCGGGAACCCGATGAGGGGCTGTGGGAGGTCCGCGGGCCGCGCCGCCACTTCACCCATTCCAAGGTGATGGCCTGGGTGGCCGCGGACCGCGCCGTCCGCACCCTGGAGGCGGACCCCTCGCTGCCCGGCGACGTGGCGCGCTGGCGGACCATGCGGGACGAGATCCACGCCCAGGTGTGCTCCCGGGGCTACGACCCCGCCAGGAACACCTTCACCCAGTCCTACGGCTCCCTCGAACTGGACGCCGCGACGCTGCTCATCCCCCGGGTCGGCTTCCTGCCGCCGGACGACCCCCGGGTGGTGGGGACGGTCGACGCGGTACGGGCGGAGCTGCTGCACGGCGGGTACGTACGCCGCTACAGCACCGGCTCCGGGGCGATCGACGGGCTGCCCGGCCAGGAGGGCACCTTCCTGGTCTGCTCGTTCTGGCTGGCGGACGCCCTCCGGCTGACCGGCAGGACGGAGGAGGCCCGCGAACTCTTCGAACGGCTCGTGGCGCTCGCCAACGACGTCGGCCTCCTCGCGGAGGAGTACGACCCCGTGTCCGAACGCCAGCTGGGCAACTTCCCGCAGGCCTTCAGCCACATCGGCCTGGTGGGCACGGCGCTCGCGCTGGCCGGGGACGATCTGGACCCGGCAGGATAGGCCGCATGGATCTGGGACTGAAGGACCGTGTGTACGTGGTGACCGGGGCGACGCGGGGGCTCGGGCGGGCCTCCGCCGAGGCGCTGCTCGCCGAGGGCGCCAAGGTGCTGATCACCGGGCGCGAGGAGAAGAACGTCGCCGAGGCCGTGGCCGAGCTGGGGGCGGGTGCGGCGGGCGTCGCCGCCGACAACACCGACGCGGGGACCCCAGCGCGGCTGATCGCCGAGGCACGGGCCCGGTTCGGCGGCTTCGACGGCATCCTGATCAGCGTGGGCGGCCCCGCGCCCGGCTTCGCCGCGGACAACACCGACGAGCAGTGGGCGGCGGCCTTCGACACCGTCTTCCTCGGGGCGGTCCGGCTGGCCCGCGCCGCCGCCGAGACGCTCGGCGAGGGCGGGGTCATCGGCTTCGTGCTGTCCGGTTCCGTCCACGAGCCGATCCCCGGCCTCACCATCTCCAACGGACTGCGCCCGGGGCTCGCCGGCTTCGCGAAGTCCCTCTCCAACGACCTGGGCCCGCGCGGGGTGCGGGTCGTCGGGCTGCTGCCGAGCCGTATCGACACGGACCGGGTGCGGTCCCTGGACGCGCTCTCCGGCGACGCGGACGCGGCCCGCACGGCCAACGAGGCCACCATCCCGCTGCGCCGCTACGGCACCCCGGAGGAGTTCGGCCGGACGGCCGCCTTCCTCCTGTCACCGGCCGCCTCCTATCTGACGGGCCTGATGATCCCGGTGGACGGCGGGGCCCGCGGCGGGTTCTGAGCACCGCGCCCCGGGCCCGCCGGTCAGGACACCCGGCGGGCCCGGTGCTTGACGGCCCGCAGGCGCGCCTCGGTGGGCAGTGCGGCGAGGCCCGCGGACGTACGGGCGTGGGCGAGCGCCTCGGTGCTGAGGGTGGTCAGGGTGTCCCCCGGGGAGGCGTACGGCTCCAGGAGCAGGGCGACCCGGGTGCGGGGGGCGCCCCGGCGGCCCGTGAGGGACACCTTGGCCCGTGCCACACCCTCCTGGGCCCCGGCGTCCGCCTCCAGGACGCCTTCCAGGGCCCGGCCGCGCAGCACCGCCTCCTCGCCGTCGCCGCTGTCGACGAGCACCTCGGCGAGCCGCGCCCGCCGGAACTGGACGAGCAGCCACCACAGGGCGAGCAGGACGATCAGTCCGAGGATGGCGATGACCACGGGCCACCACCAGCCCTCGTTCCGCCAGCGCTGCCGTGCGGCGGTGGAGAGCAGCACGTCGGAGGAGCCCGACCAGGGCCACCAGGACGGTACGGACAGGTCGAGGGCGGCGGCGAGGACCGCGCCGCCGACGACGACGAGGAGCAGCCCGGCGAGGCCGAGCAGGGCGCGGTTGACGCGCCGGAGGACGACCGTCACCGGGTCACCCCTTCCTGGGCGGCCTGGCCACCCGTACCGTCAGCGCGGGCGGGTGGGCGAGGCCCAGTTCGGCGATGCCGGCGGTGAGCGTCTGCTCCACCTCGGCCCGTACCTCGTCGAGCGCGCGGAAGTGCGAGGCCGCCCGGACGCCCACCTTGGCGCGGCCGACGCGGACCCGTACGGACTGCACCCCGGAGACCTCCATGGCCCGGTCCCGCAGGGCGAGGGCCGCCGCCTTCCGGTCGAGTCCGGCCCGTACGTCGGCGTGCTCGCGGCGCATGGGCAGGACGGCGCGCAGACCGGGGGTCGCGGCCAGGACGATCAGCCAGACGCCGAGGGCACAGGCGAGCGCGGCGCCGAGGACGACCGCGGTGTCGTCGAGCGGCCGGGTCGCGAGGCCGTCGGCGAGCTTCCGCCGCCAGGCCATGGCGGAGCGGTCGGCCCGGACGGCGGCCACGTCGTAGAGGAGCAGCCCGGCCCCGCCGAGGACGACGGCGGCGAGCAGGGCGGCGGGGATGCGGCGCACGGACCAGAAGCGGCGGACGCGGGACGCGGTGGCGTCACCGAGCACGGGGGCGGCGTCGGGGGCGGGGGGCGCCCCGGAGGCGGCTCCGGAGCCGGAGGCCGCGCCGCCGTCGACGTGGCCGCGGTCCGGAGCGTCCTCGTCCCGCCGGGATGGTGGCGTCGTCATGACACGCGGTCCCTCCGTGTGGCCTGCCGGGTCAGGGGCGAGTGGAGCCGCTCCACGTGGACGGTGACCTCGTGGACCTCCATGCCCACCAGGTCCTCCACGCGGGAGCGGACCCGGCCCCGTACGGCCCCGCAGCGGCGGCCGACGTCCGAGGGGTAGGCGAGTTCGAGGCTCACCGCGACCCGGGCGACGTCCCGGTGGACGACGACCGAGGCATGGGGCCTGGAGCCCCCCTCGGGGACCGGGCCCGCCGCCTCCCGTGCCGCCTGGGCGGCGATCTTCGCGACGACCCGGTCGGCGATCCTGGTCGCTCCCCGGCCACGGACCGGGGAGCGAGCCGGCTCGACTGCCACCCCGCGTCACCTCCGCCGGTCGCCGCGGTCGCGGCCCCGGAACAGATCGCCCGGTTCGAGGTCGCCGTCGAGGAAGCGGCCGACCACGAAGCCGACCGCCCCCAAGGCCGCGACCAGCAGAAACGCTCCGAAGCCGCCGAAGTATCCGGCGAATCCGAGTGCCATGCCGGCCACCAGGCCGACCACCGCCATGCTCATTCCTGACCCCTTTCCGAGTCCTCCTGAGCCCCCTGTACGCAACCGTCAGCGCTCACTGGAGCCGGGGTTCCGACTCGTCCTCCTCCTCGTCGGGCAGCTTCACGTCGCTGACGGCGATGTTGACCTCGACGACCTCGAGACCGGTCATCCGCTCCACGGCGGCGATGACGTTCTCGCGGACGTCGCCCGCCACGTCGGCGATGGAGACGCCGTAGTCGACCACGATCTCCAGGTCGAGCGCGGTCTGCACCTCGCCGACCTCGGCCTTCACCCCTCGGGTGACGGCCGACTTGCCGCCGCCCCCGCCGGGCACCCGGTCGCGCACGGCGCCGAAGGTGCGGGAGAGGCCGCTGCCCATCGCGTGGACGCCGTCGACGTCACGGGCGGCGAGTCCGGCGATCTTCTCGACGACGCCGTCCGCGATCGTCGTCCGGCCGCGGGTGGCGGGAGCGCCGCCGCCCCGCTTGGTCACCGAGGTGCGGCGCGGGTCGTCGCCCGTCGGCTCGTTGGAATGCGTGGTGTCCGTCATCACGTTTCGCCCCTTCTGGGATATTTCGGGGTTCTTCGCCCACATTAAGGGCGCTTACCCGCTACCGCCCCGGGAATACGGCAGGCTGGGGCAATGACGACGGCTGAGGGTTGGACGGCTGCGGTACGGGACCGGCTCGCCCCGGGCAGGCTGCTGCCGCTCGGAACGGCGGCGGACGGCGCCTGGATCACCGAGCGGACGGTACGTGACCTTCTCGGCGCGGCCGGAGCGGCCGTACGGGGGGTGGTGCCCGGTGTTCTGCGGATCGGCCCGGCCCACGAGGACGAGGAGGACGGGCCGACCGCGGCGCCGGGGTCCGTACGGATCACGGCGGCGTTCGCGGCGGTGACCGGTCGGCCACTGCCCGAGCTGGCCGAGGGGCTGCGCGCGGTCCTGCTCGCGGCGGCCGAGGACGCGATCGGTCTGGTGGTGGCGTCCGTGGACCTGCGCGTGACGGAGCTGCTCGACGCCCACCCACCGGCGGCGGCACCCGCCGCTCCCCCGCCGGGCCGGACCTCTCCGGCGACGGACGATCCCCTGGCGCTGGTGGCGCTCGGGGTGCCGGGAGTCGCCGGGGTGACGGACGCGCTGGGCCCGCCGGTGCGCCGGCACGGGGACGACGTACGGCTGGAGCTGGCGGTGACGGCCGGCCGCCGGCCCCTGGACGTGGCACGTTCGGTGCGTACGGCCGTGACCGCGGCCGCCCCGGAGGGCGCCGCGGTCACGGTGGTGGTGTCGGAGCTGCGCTAGCGCGCGGGCGGGACGTCAGTCGCCGAGACCCGCGAGGTCGCGCAGCCGGCGGGCCTGGGCGGCGCGCTCGGCGGCGCGCTGCTCCTCGTACGAGCGGCCGGAGACGCCCTGGAGGAGCGCCTTGGTCTCGGTGAGGGCGTCGCGGGGCGCCGCGAGCAGGGCGGCGCCGAGGTCCCGTACCGCCGCATCGAGTTCGCCTGCGGGCACGGACAGGTTGGCGAGACCGATGCGCTCGGCCTCCTCGGCGTGGACGAAGCGGCCGGTGGCGCAGATCTCCAGCGCGCGGGCGTAGCCGACGAGCGAGACGAGCGGGTGGGTCCCGGTCAGGTCCGGGACGAGACCCAGGCTGGTCTCGCGCATGGCGAACTGCACATCCTCGGTGACGACCCGCAGGTCACAGGCGAGGGCGAGCTGGAAGCCCGCGCCGATGGCATGGCCCTGGACGGCCGCGATCGACACGAGGTCGCTCCGGCGCCACCAGGTGAACGCCTCCTGGTACTCGGCGATGACCGCGTCGAGTTCCTGGTCGGAACCGCGCGCGAGATCGATGAAGGACGGCTCTCCGTCGAAGCCCTCGGGCGTGAACGCCTGCCGGTCGAGTCCGGCGGAGAAGGACGTGCCCTCGCCGCGCAGAACGACGACCCGCACGCTGCCGGGCAATGACCGGCCGGCCTCTGTCAACGCCCGCCACAGAGCGGGAGACTGAGCGTTGCGCTTCGCCGGATTGGTCAGGGTCACCGTGGCAACGGCGTCCTCGACGGTGAGCCGTACACCGTCCTTGTCGAATACGAGCTCAGAGTCGTCGAGCGTAGTCATGGGGCGCCTCCGGTTCCGGTGCAGCACTGCATCCGATGCTAAGTGACTGCACAGTAACCACCGGGTCGGTCCGGGGACCGACCGGGTGGCCACCGGGAGACCCGGTGGCCCGGTCGAGCCGCCCCGATGTCAGGCCGAGGCCGCCTTCTTGCCCCGGGTCGCTCCGCCGCGTCCACGCAGCGTGACTCCGGACTCGCTGAGCATCCGGTGGACGAATCCGTAGGAGCGGCCCGTTTCCTCGGCCAGCGCCCGGATGCTCGCACCGGAGTCGTACTTCTTCTTCAGGTCTGCCGCGAGCTTGTCGCGCGCGGCGCCGGTCACCCGGCTGCCCTTCTTCAGAGTCTCGGCCACCCGTGCCTCCTCATGGGAAGTGCGCTCTGGACTTCTCATGATCACCCCTCCCGTCCGTCCTGGCCACCCATTCGACAAGGTCCGTGCCGCCGGATTTGTGGACGAGCGCTCCGTCGTCACAATCGGAGGCTCGAATTCCGATGGGCCGGAAACCACCGCTCGCGCCACGGGGCGCGGGAAGTGCCAGGTCAAGGACGCGGGGGGAACACGCGTACGGCGCGGGCCCGCCGGAAGGATCCGACAGAGCACCGCGCCGGGAGGTACGAGACGCCCTCACTCAGATGAAGGATCTCCCATGAGCCGAATGATCCAGCCCGGGATGATCACTCCCGGCCGCTCCGGCCCGTTTCCGGGCCGCTCGCGGCCGTCGTGGGTCAGGCCAGGGTGACCAGGTCCGCGTAGTCCGGGCCCCACAGGTCCTCGACGCCGTCCGGGAGCAGGATGATCCGCTCCGGCTCCAGCGCGTCCACCGCGCCCTCGTCGTGGGTGACCAGGACGACGGCGCCCTTGTAGGTGCGCAGGGCCCCGAGGATCTCCTCGCGGCTGGCCGGGTCCAGGTTGTTGGTCGGCTCGTCCAGGAGCAGCACGTTCGCCGAGGAGACGACCAGGGTGGCCAGGGCCAGCCGGGTCTTCTCGCCGCCGGAGAGGACCCCGGCCGGCTTGTCGACGTCGTCGCCGGAGAACAGGAAGGAGCCGAGCGTCTTGCGGACCTGGACGAGGTCGAGGTCGGGCGCGGCCGAGCGCATGTTCTCCAGGACGCTGCGCTCGGGGTCGAGCGTCTCGTGCTCCTGGGCGTAGTAGCCGAGCTTGAGGCCGTGGCCCGGAGTGACCTCGCCGGTGTCGGGCTTCTCCGCCCCGGCGAGGAGCCGCAGCAGCGTGGTCTTGCCCGCGCCGTTGAGGCCGAGGATGACGACGCGGGAGCCCTTGTCGATGGCGAGGTCCACATCGGTGAAGATCTCCAGCGAACCGTAGGACTTGGAGAGTCCCTCGGCCGTCAGCGGGGTCTTGCCGCAGGGCGCCGGCTCGGGGAAGCGGAGCTTGGCGACCTTGTCGGAGGCGCGCACCGCCTCCAGGCCGGAGAGCAGCCGCTCGGCGCGCTTCGCCATGTTCTGCGCGGCCACGGTCTTGGTGGCCTTGGCGCGCATCTTGTCGGCCTGCGAGTTGAGCGCGGCGGCCTTCTTCTCGGCGTTCTGGCGCTCGCGCTTGCGGCGCTTCTCGTCGGCCTCGCGCTGCTGCTGGTAGAGCTTCCAGCCCATGTTGTAGACGTCGATCGTGGAGCGGTTGGCGTCCAGGTAGAAGACCTTGTTGACCACGGTCTCGACGAGGTCGACGTCGTGGGAGATGACGATGAAGCCGCCGCGGTAGGTCTTCAGGTAGTCGCGCAGCCAGACGATGGAGTCGGCGTCGAGGTGGTTCGTGGGCTCGTCGAGGAGGAGGGTGTCGGCGTCCGAGAAGAGGATCCGGGCCAGCTCGACGCGGCGGCGCTGACCACCGGAGAGGGTGTGCAGCGGCTGACCCATGACGCGGTCGGGCAGACCGAGGGCGGCGGCGATGGTGGAGGCCTCGGCCTCGGCCGCGTAGCCGCCCTTGGTGAGGAACTCGGTCTCCTGGCGCTCGTACTGCCGCATCGCCTTGTCGCGGGTGCCGCCGGAGCCGGTGGCGATGCGCTCCTCGTTCATCCGCATCTTCTTGATGAGGACGTCGAGGCCGCGGGCGGAAAGGATGCGGTCGCGGGCCAGGACGTCGAGGTCACCGGTGCGCGGGTCCTGCGGCAGATAGCCGACCTCGCCGGAGCGGGCGATGGCGCCGGCGGCCGGCTGGCCCTCGCCCGCGAGGCACTTGGTGAGGGTGGTCTTGCCCGCTCCGTTGCGGCCGACGAGGCCGATGCGGTCGCCCTTGGCGACACGGAAGGAAGCGGATTCGATGAGGACACGGGCGCCGGCGCGCAGCTCGACGCCGGATGCGGTGATCACGGACAGACTCCAGGGCGATGGGGAAAAGGGCGGAAGGACGACTGGTGGCGGGCTTCGACGCCGCTAATGCACCCAAAGGAGAATGGCCATACAGCCAGTCTAACGGGCATCTGCAACTGCTTTTCGGCCATGCGGGGTCCGGAGTACGCACACGAATTCTTCTCACATTCCCGCCTGCGAGCCGCAAAAGAAGCGACATATCGGAGATCGTCTGATACTCGGCACAGGGCGGCGGCCACCGCCGCGGCAGTGACGCGGAGGGTGGTGGACCGTGCGGTTCGACGACGACGCCGACCTGGACACCTCGGAGGTGCGGGACGTCCGGGGCAGCCGCATCCCCGGGGGCAAGGCGACCGTCGGCGGCGGTGTCATCGGCCTCATCGCCCTGATCCTGGGCGTGCTCTTCGGGGTGGGACCGGACCAGCTCGGGCTCTCCGGGGGCGGCGACGAGCCGGTGGCCGGCGCCTCGTCGGTGGCCCGGGTCGACCAGAGCTGCACGAAGGGGTCCGACGCGAACGCCCGCGAGGACTGCCGGATCGTCGCCGTCGTCAACAGCCTCCAGGACTACTGGCGGACCGAGTACGCCCGCAGGGGCGGCACCTACGGACCCGCGAAGACGGTGATGTTCAGCCGGCGGGTGGGGACCGCGTGCGGCTCCGCGACCTCGGCGGTGGGGCCGTTCTACTGCCCCGGCGACCGGCAGGTCTATCTGGACCTGGGCTTCTTCGACGAGCTGCGGACCACGTTCGGGTCGAGCGGCGGACCCTTCGCACAGGCGTACGTGGTGGCGCACGAGTACGGCCATCACATCCAGAACCTGATGGGGACGCTGAGCCGCGCCCAGGACGGGCGGACCGGCGCGAACTCCAACGCCGTACGGGTCGAGCTCCAGGCCGACTGCTACGCGGGCGTCTGGGCGCGGCACGCGACGAGCAGTCCCGACGACCGGACGGGCCGGCCGCTCCTGACCACGCTCACCGACGCGGACATCCGGAACGGCCTGGACGCGGCGGCGGCGGTGGGCGACGACCGGATCCAGGAGAAGTTCCAGGGCCGGGTGACCCCGGAGACCTGGACGCACGGCTCGGCGGCCCAGCGGCAGCAGTGGTTCCACGAGGGCTACCGGACCGGCGACATGGCCCGCTGCAACACCTTCCGCTGAGTTGTCGGTGGGGGCTGCCAGACTGAGACTCAGGTCACATTCGACGGCATCGAGAGGGAGTGATCGGGATGGCCGAGGCACCCCAGGTCTGTCCGACACTGACGTACGACGACGCCAAGGCGGCGATCAAGCAGCTCACGGAGGGCTTCGGTTTCACCGCGACCGCGGTGTACGAGGCCGAGGACGGGCGGGTCGCGCACGCCGAGCTGGCGTACGGGAACGGCATGGTGATGCTGGGCAGCAAGGGCACCGGCAGCGAGTTCGACAAGCTGATGGCCCGCGGCGGCCCGGTGGGCGTCTTCGTCCACGTGGCCGACGTCGACGAGCACCACGCGCGCGCCGCCGCCCACGGCATCGAGATCGTGATGCCGCCCAAGGACCAGGACTACGGCTCCCGGGACTACATGGCCCGGGACGCCGAGGGGAACATCTGGAGCTTCGGGACGTACACCCCCGGCGCCGCGGAGTAGCCGGACGCCGGGGACGCGGTCCTCGTCACGCTCCCCCGGTGTGGACCTGGAAGGCGGCCCTGCGGACCGCCTTCGCCAGGGCCGGGTCGGGGTGGGCGGCGGCGAGGGCGACCAGGACCTGGACGGTACGCGGGTGGCCGACGGCCCGGACCTCGTCGAGCAGTGCCGGGACGGTGCCCTGCACGGCGGATTCGAGGTGCCGGACGAGCAGCGCGCTCTCGCCGTGGTCGGCGACGGCCGCCGCCGTGTCCACCCACAGCCAGGTGGCTTCCTCGCGGGTGAGGACCTCCTGGGCGTCGTCGGGGTCGGCGCCCTCGTACTCGGCGATCCAGAGCAGGGCGTACGGCCGGAGCGACGGTTCGGCGACGGTGGCGCGCACCTCGGCCTCGGCGGGGGCGCCGACGACCCGGAGCGCCTCGAAGGCGAGGCCGCGCAGCAGGGCGTCCTCGCCCCGGGCGACGGCGAGGAGCTCGGCCACCGCGCTGGAGAGCGTGCGGGCCGCGAGCCAGGCGCGGTACTCGGCGCGGGCCGGTCCCGGGGTGAGCCGGGCACAGCCGCGGAGCATGTCCTCGGCGGACTGCTCGATGTTGCCCGCGGGGCTCTGCGCGGCGACGCAGATCTGTTCCAGCTTGACCCAGACCGCCCAGTTGCCGAGCGGAGTCAGGGTGGCGTGACGCCCTTCCGCACCGGGGTCGAGGGTGAGCGCGCCGACGGCCGCGAGGCCTTCGAGGGCCCAGTCGAGGAGGGCCGGGAGTCCGACGGCGGCGTGGTTCGCGGCCGGGGTGCCCGCGGTCTCGGCGGCGGGGCCCGCGGCCGGGACCTCGCAGCGTTCCTCGCGCAGTTCCTCGACGCGCTGGCCGAGGAGGTCGAGGAGGGCGGGGACGAGGACCGGGCCCTGGGAGAGCTGGAGCAGCGAGAGGACCTGGGGGACGGCCTCGACGACCTCGGCGACGGCGCTCGGCGCGACCCCCTCGGAGGCCGGGTGCACCAGGGACCAGGCGTCGAAGAGCGCGACCCAGCCGCGCAGGACGGCGGAGTCGTCCCGGTCCCAGGCGTGCAGCCGCCAGCCGGGGCGGACGGTGCCGCCGTGGAGTTCGACGAGTCCGGCGAGCCGCGCGCGGTCCCAGCCGGCCCGGATCTGGCCGGGCGTCAGGTCCAGTGCGGCGGCGGCCCTTTCCTCGGCGAGGACCGCGGCGGGGACGGTGGCCGGGGCCGTGCCGGGACCGGGACGGGGGGGCGTGTCGGCGCCGCGCTCGACCGCGGCCCAGCGGGCGATCCGTACGGCGTCGGCGAGGACCTGCCGGGCCTGGCGGGCGAGTTCCGCGCGGGGCGGAGTGCCCTCGGGCGGCCGTGGCGCCGGCCGGGTGCGCCGGGTCGTCACGGCCCGTCGGGCGGTGGCCAGCGCCCGGGGGCGGACGAGTCGGAGTCTGGAGTTGCGCGCCAATGGTTCATCGGGCTTTCGAGACGTCACGGGGGCAGTCTTCCCGCTGACGGCCCGAAAGCCCAATCGGAATCGGCCACCCCGTCATGACGGGCGCGCGGACGGGCCCGGGAACAGGCGCGGCAGGCCCGGGCAGAACAGGCGCGGACGGCCTCGGCGGAACGGGTGCGGCGGCCTCAGACGAGGGGAGTGAGGAAGCGCCGGAGGGCTTCCTCGTAGCGGACCGGGTCGGCGTTCCACATCGCGGCGTGCGGGGCGTGCCGCACGGTCTTGAGGGTGACCAGGTCGGGACGGCGCGCGGCCAGCTCGACGGAGGGCTCCCAGGGGGCGACGGTGTCGTCGGGGCCGTGCATGAGGAGGACCGGGACGCGCAGGGCCTCGGGCTGGGAGGCGGCCATGAGCAGGTCGCCGTGGACTCCGGTCCTGCTCCGGGCGGAGCGGACGGCGAGCGGGAGCAGCGGTCCGGGGAGGTGGTGGGCCGAGACGAGGTTGCGGAGGGTGGCCTCCCAGTCGAGGACCGGGGAGTCGAGGACGAGGCCGCCGATCCGGTCGCGCATCCCGGACTCGGCGGCGGCGCGCAGCGCCATCGAGGCCCCGGTCCCCCAGCCGTGCAGGACGACCTTGCGGGCGCCGCGGCGGACGGCGTACCGGATGGCGGCGTCGACGTCGCGCCATTCGGAGTCGCCGAGGTGGGCGAGGCCGTCGGGGGAGGCGGGTGCTCCCTCGTCGCCCCGGTAGGCGGGGACGAGGACGGGGATCTTGCGCCGGTTGAAGAAGGGGACGAGGTTGAGCGGGTGCTCGCGCGTGGTGCCGAGGCCGTGCAGGGCGATGACCCAGGTGGTGCGGGGGGCGGCGACCAGCCAGGCGGGCAGCGGGCCGAGTTCGCCGGGGATCTCGACGTCCTCCTGGGCGAGCCCGAGGGCGGTGATCGGTGTGCCTCGGTGCAGCTGGGGGGTGAACCGGACGCGGGCGCCGGGGCCGAACACCCCGAGTTCGACCCGTTCCAGGCGCCGGACGACGGTGTCCGCGGTGTGCGGGACCCGGTCGAGGACGGGGCCGACGACGGCGTGCAGGCCGTGGCCCTCGATCCCGTAGGTGCCGGGGCGCAGCGAGGCGAGGCTGCGGGTGAGGGTGATCCGTTCGGGGTCCGTGGCGTGCACGGTCAGTCTGGGGTCCCCGGGCAGGGGTCGTCCGGACGGCGCCCTGAGGGCGACGTCGCTGGCGTACCGGCCGGCCGCGATCGCGACCGCGCCGACACCGATCAGAGTGGTGACGGCCGCTGCCGTCGCTGTAGCCGGGCGCACGCTCCCAGTCTCGGCACGGTGGGGGCGGGCTGCCACCGGACGGACCCGGCCGGGGGGTGGGGCGGGGGCCGGGGCGTCCCGGGGAGGCCCCCCGGGGAGTGACATGGGTCTCCTCGGTCGGGGTCCCCCGTCCGGATGACGCGGTCCGGGGAGCGGAACCGGGTGGCGGGGGGCGAACCGGGTCAGGTCGCATGTGCCCGGTGTCCGCCCGGATTACCCGGGGTTGCGGGGTGCCCGCATCGTGGACGGCCGGTACGCCGGAGCCGTAAGCGGAATGCCTTGACACCGGATGGAGACACCGCAGCGCCCGACCCAGTTCACCTTCCGTTCACCCAGGTTGCCTACGTTCGACTGGCCACTGACGCCAAACGATTGCCTGGGTAAATGGAACACATCACGCTGCTGCTCGCCATTGTGGTCGTGACAGCTCTCGTGTTCGATTTCACGAACGGTTTCCACGACACCGCCAACGCGATGGCCACGACCATCTCGACCGGTGCGCTGAAGCCCAAGACGGCGGTGGCCATGTCCGCCGTGCTCAACCTCGTCGGCGCGTTCCTGTCCGTGGAGGTCGCCAAGACGATCTCCGGCGGGATCATCAACGAAGAGGGCATCCGCACAGAGGTGATCTTCGCCGCGCTGGTCGGCGCCATCCTGTGGAACCTGCTGACCTGGCTGCTCGGACTGCCGTCCAGCTCCTCCCACGCCCTCTTCGGCGGTCTCATCGGCGCCGCGGTCATGTCGGCCGGCTGGTCGGCCGTGAACGGCCCGACGATCGTCACCAAGGTCCTCATCCCGGCCGTCGCCGCGCCGATCGTGGCCGGTCTCGCCGCGATGCTGGCCACCCGGCTGACGTACCGGATCGGCGCGAAGA
The DNA here is from genome assembly GCF_040297565.1 of Streptomyces sp. NPDC001728. NCBI lineage: Bacteria > Bacillati > Actinomycetota > Actinomycetes > Kitasatosporales > Streptomycetaceae > Streptomyces > Streptomyces sp. NPDC001728. The sequence continues at coordinate 476,480 of NZ_JBEOZK010000003.1, read as the reverse complement.
CCGACGAGAAGCACACCGCCAAGGGCTACCGGGTCGGCCAGATCGCCTCCGCCGGTCTCGTCTCCCTCGCCCACGGCACCAACGACGCCCAGAAGACGATGGGCATCATCACCCTGGCCCTGGTCACCCAGGGCGTCGTCGCCCCCGGCGCCAACCCGCCGCTCTGGGTCGTCGTCTCCGCCGGCATCGCGATCGCCCTCGGCACCTACCTCGGTGGCTGGCGCATCATCCGCACCATGGGCAAGGGCCTCACCGACCTCCGGCCGCAGCAGGGCTTCGCCGCCCAGACCAGCGCCGCGACGGTCATCCTGGCCTCCTCGCACCTCGGCTTCTCCCTCTCCACCACCCAGTCCTGCTCGGGTGCCGTGATGGGCGCCGGTCTCGGCCGCAAGGGCGGTGTCGTCCGCTGGTCGACCGCGACCCGGATGTTCGTCGCCTGGGGTCTGACCCTGCCCGCCGCGGCCCTGGTCGGCGCCGGTGCCGAGTTCCTCACCAAGCAGGGCCCCTGGGGCATCGCCGCCGTCGCGGTCCTGCTGATCGCCGGCTCCGGCGTCATCTGGTCGCTGTCCCGCCGCAAGCCGGTCGACCAGCACAACGTCACCGCCGACGACCTCGACGCCGAGACCGAGCCCGCGGGTGTGGTGACCACCGCCATCGCGGCCGTCATCCCGCCGCCGCCGGCCGGTTCCGTCGCCGCCGTCAGCGACGAGGACCTCAAGACCACCATCCCCGCGCCGGCCCCGACCGACCCGAGCGCTCCCCCGGCCCCCGCCGCAGCGGTGTAAGGAACGAACGACATGAAGATCGACTGGGCAGCCCTCGGCTCCGTCTTCGGAGTCAGCCTCGTGGCGACCGTCGCCCTGGTGGGCCTCTTCACCCTCGGCATCATCGGCCTCTCCAAGCAGGAGCGGGCCGCCGCTCAGGGAGGCTCCGCCGCCCTGGCCCGCACCGGCGCCTACGCCTGCTTCGCCCTGTGCCTCGCGGCCGTGGCGTACGGCATCTACCTGATCGTCGCCTGACGGTCCGCAAAACACGACGGCCGGGCGGTCCGCACCTCGCGTGCGGGCCGCCCGGCTGTCGTGTTTGTGGCGCTTCGCACAGTGACGCGATGCAGGTCAAGGGTGAGTTGACGGCTGTTCTCGGGCCGTGGTGGACTGCCGAGGCCATTACGGAGGCAGTAGAGGAAGTCCGGTGCGAATCCGGCGCGGTCCCGCCACTGTGACCGGATCCGAAGGGTCCGGGAGTCAGGAACTCTCGCCGCCGGTCACGTCGATCCAGGGCGCGGACCCTGAGTGAGGACACAGCGCCATGCCCGGCCGCAGCCCCAGACCTTCCAGCGCCACCGCCGTCTTCGCGTACGGCGCCGCCGCGGGCCTCGCCCTCGACCTGCTCGTCGGCGACCCCCGCCGCGGCCATCCCGTCGCCGCGTTCGGCCGGGCCGCCGCCGGGGTCGAACGGGCCCTGTGGCACGACCACCGCGGCTGGGGCGCCCTGCACACCGCCGTCTGCGCCGGCTCCACCGCCGCCCTCGGCGCGCTCGCCGCCCGGACCGTACGGAACCGGCCGGCCGCTTCGATCGCCCTCACCGCCGCCTCCGTCTGGGCCGCCGTCGGCGGTACGACCCTGGGGCGGGAGGCCCGCGCGATCGGCGGCGCCCTCGCCGCCGGGGACCTGGAGGTGGCCCGGGAACGGCTGCCCCACCTGTGCGGGCGCGACCCGCACTCCCTGGACGGACCGGCGATGGCCCGCGCGGTCGTCGAGTCGGTCGCCGAGAACACCTCCGACGCCGTGGTCGGCGCCCTCTTCTGGGGCGCGGTCGCGGGCGTGCCGGGCCTCGTCGCCTTCCGGGCCGTCAACACCCTCGACGCCATGGTCGGCCACAAGTCCCCCCGCCACCGCCGCTTCGGCTGGGCCTCCGCCCGCCTCGACGACCTGGCCGGCTGGCCCGGCGCCCGGCTGACGGCCGTGGCCGCGACGCTCGCCGGAGGGGACCCGCGCGGGGCCGCACGGGCCTGGCGGGCGGACGCGGCGAAGCACCCGAGCCCCAACGCGGGCCCCGTCGAGGCCTCCTTCGCGGGCGCGCTCGGCGTACGGCTCGGCGGGACCCTCTCGTACGCCGGAAGGACCGAGCACCGGCCCGTCCTGAACGGGCGGGGGCGGCCCGTCGAGGTCACCGACATCGACCGGGCGGTCCGGCTGTCCCGCCGGGTCACCGGACTGACCCTGGCCGCCTGTGTGGGCGGCCGGATGATCGCGAGCGCGCTGAAGCGGAGGAACGCATGAGGGGTGGGGGGCTGCTCGTCGCCGGGACCACGTCCGACGCCGGCAAGAGCGTCGTGACGGCCGGCATCTGCCGCTGGCTGGTCCGGCGGGGAATCAAGGTCGCGCCGTTCAAGGGACAGAACATGTCCCTGAACTCCTTCGTGACGCGCGAGGGCGCCGAGATCGGGCGGGCGCAGGCCATGCAGGCACAGGCCGCCCGCGTCGAGCCGACCGCGCTGATGAACCCGGTGCTGCTCAAGCCGGGCGGCGACCGCTCCAGCCAGGTCGTCCTGATGGGCAAACCGGTGGGGGAGATGAGCGCCCGCGGCTACCACGGGGGACGCCAGCAGACCCTCTTCGAGCCGGTGATGGCGTGCCTGGAGGAGCTCCGGGGCACCTATGACGCAGTGATCTGCGAGGGGGCGGGCAGTCCGGCCGAGATCAATCTGCGGCGCACCGACATCGTGAACATGGGCATCGCACGGGCCGCGAAGCTGCCCGTGGTCGTCGTCGGGGACATCGACCGGGGCGGGGTCTTCGCCCAGTTCTTCGGGACGACGGCGCTGCTCTCGCCCGAGGACCAGTCGCTGGTCGCGGGCTATCTCGTGAACAAGTTCCGGGGTGACGTCACCCTCCTGGAACCGGGGCTCGACATGCTGCACGGGCTCACCGGGCGCCGGGCCCTCGGCGTCCTGCCGTACGCGCACGGGCTCGGCATCGACGAGGAGGACGGCCTGCGGGTGTCGCTGCGCGGCACCGTCCGCGAGTCGGTCGTCGCACCGCCGGTCGGTGAGGACGTGCTGCGGGTCGCCGTCTGCGCCGTTCCGCTGATGTCCAACTTCACGGACGTGGACGCGCTGGCCGCCGAGCCGGGTGTCGTCGTGCGGTTCGTGGACCGGGCGGAGGAGCTCGTCGACGCGGACCTGGTCGTCGTGCCGGGGACCCGGGGGACGGTGAAGGCGCTCGCGTGGCTGCGCGAGCGGGGGCTCGCGGACGCCCTCGTCCGGCGCGCGGCCGAGGGCCGGCCGGTGCTCGGCATCTGCGGCGGTTTCCAGGCCCTGGGCGAGCGCATCGAGGACGAGGTCGAGTCGAGGGCCGGTGTGGTCGACGGGATCGGCCTGCTTCCCGTACGGGTGCGGTTCGGGGTCGAGAAGACCCTCGCCCGGCCGGTCGGCGAGGCCCTCGGGGAGCGGGTCGAGGGGTACGAGATCCACCACGGCGTCGCGGACGTGCTGGGCGGTGAGCCGTTCCTGGACGGCTGCCGGGTCGGCTCCGTGTGGGGCACCCACTGGCACGGCTCGCTGGAGGGCGACGGGTTCCGGCGGGCGTTCCTGCGGGAGGTCGCGACGGCGGCGGGGCGGCGGTTCGTCCCGGCTCCCGACACGTCGTTCGGGACGCTGCGGGAGGAGCAGCTCGACCGGCTCGGCGACCTGATCGAGGAACACGCGGACACGGACGCGTTGCTGCGGCTGATCGAGGAGGGGGCCCCGTCGGGGCTGCCGTTCGTGCCGCCGGGTGCGCCGTGAGGACCCCAGGACCCGCAGACACACCGAGCGAAGGAGCGATCACCCGATGAGCACCCGCTATCCGTTCACCGCCGTCGTCGGCATGGACGACCTGCGGCTGGCGCTGCTGCTGAACGCCGTCAGTCCCGCGGTGGGCGGTGTCCTCGTGCGCGGCGAGAAGGGCACCGCCAAGTCCACGGCCGTCCGCGCGCTCGCCGAACTGCTGCCCGTCGTTCCGGTGGTCGCGGGCTGCCGGTTCAGCTGTGACCCGGCCTCGCCCGACCCGGCGTGCCCGGACGGGCCGCACGACGACGCGCCCGGGGCCGAGCGGCCCGCGCGGATGGTCGAGCTGCCCGTCGGCGCCTCCGAGGACCGGCTCGTCGGCGCGCTCGACATCGAGAAGGCGCTCGCCGAGGGCGTGAAGGCTTTCGAGCCGGGGCTGCTCGCCGCCGCGCACCGGGGGATCCTCTACGTCGACGAGGTCAACCTGCTCTCGGACCACCTCATCGACCATCTCCTCGACGCCGCCGCCATGGGGGCCTCCCACGTCGAGCGCGAGGGTGTCTCCGTACGGCATGCCGCCCGCTTCCTGCTCGTCGGGACCATGAACCCCGAGGAGGGCGAGCTGCGACCGCAGCTGCTCGACCGGTTCGGGCTGACCGTCGAGGTCGCCGCGTCACGCGACCCGCAGCAGCGGGTCGAGGTCGTCCGGCGGCGGCTCGCCTTCGAGGACGACGCGACCGGCTTCGCCGCCCGCTGGGCCGGCGAGGAGACCGCGCTGCGCGAACGGATCGTCGCCGCCCGGCAGTTGCTGTCCCGGGTGACCCTCGGGGACGCTGCGCTGCTCCAGATCGCCGCGACCTGCGCCGCCTTCGAGGTGGACGGCATGCGCGCCGACATCGTCATGGCCCGGACGGCGACCGCACTCGCCGCCTGGGCGGGGCGGACCGAGGTGACCTCCGAGGACGTACGGCAGGCCGCCCTCCTCGCGCTCCCCCACCGCCGCCGCCGCAACCCCTTCGACGCGCCCGGCATCGACGAGGACAAGCTCGACGAGACCCTGGAGCAGTTCAAGGGCCAGGACCAGGAGCCGGACGAGGACCCCGAGCCCGACGGTCCCGGCGACGGCGGTCCCGACGGGGACGGCCCCGGGGACGGCGGCCCTGGTGGCGGTCCGGACGGCGGGGGTGTTCCGCCGCAGAGCGACGCGCCCGCCGCCGAGAACTCCGCCGAGAACGCCCCCGCGTCCGAGGGCTCCTCCGTGCCCGAGGACTCCCCCGCACCCGAGCCCGCTCCCCAGCACGCCGGGGCGGGTGCCGGTGCCGGTGAGCGCGCCGCCGTGAAGGCCGCCGAGCCCTTCCGTACGCGGATGCTCAGCGTGCCCGGTCTCGGCGAGGGCGCGGCCGGGCGCCGCTCCCGGGCCCGTACCGAACACGGCCGTACCACCGGCTCCGTACGCCCCCGGGGCGCGCTGACCAAGCTGCACCTGGCGGCGACCGTGCAGGCCGCCGCCCCGTACCAGCGGGCGCGCGGGCGCTCCGGTCCGGGACTGGTCCTGCGCCGGGACGACCTGCGGCAGGCGACACGGGAGGGACGGGAGGGGAACCTCGTGCTCTTCGCCGTGGACGCCTCCGGTTCGATGGCCGCGCGACAGCGGATGAGCGCCGTCAAGGGCGCCGTCCTCTCCCTGCTGCTCGACGCCTACCAGCGGCGCGACAAGGTCGGCCTGGTCACCTTCCGGGGCCGGGACGCCGAGGTGGCGCTGCCGCCGACCTCGTCCGTGGACGCCGCCGCCGCCCGCCTCGAACAGCTCCCGACCGGCGGCCGTACGCCGCTGTCGGCCGGCCTCCTCAAGGCCCACGACGTGCTGCGGATCGAGCGGCTGCGGGACCCCTCGCGCCGCCCGCTGCTGGTCGTCGTGACCGACGGACGCGCCACCGGCGGGCGGTCGGCCGGCGACCCGGTGGCGCTCGCCGCCCGCGCGGCCCGGCTGCACGCCGCCGAGGGCACCGCCTCCGTCGTCGTGGACTGTGAGACCGGCCCGGTGCGGCTCGGGCTCGCCCGGGAACTCGCCCGCGAACTCGGCGGCACCGCCGTCACCTTGGACGAGCTGCGCGCCGACTCGATCGCGGGACTCGTGAAGGACGTACAGGCAGCAGCACACGTGACCAGGAGGGCCGCTTAATGCCGCAGGGACAGCCGACCGTCGTACCCGACGACGGTCTCACCACCCGTCAGCGCCGCAACCGGGCCCTGGTGATGGTGCACACGGGCGTCGGCAAGGGGAAGTCGACCGCCGCGTTCGGCATGGCGCTGCGCGCCTGGAACCAGGGCTGGCCGATCGGGGTGTTCCAGTTCGTCAAGTCCGCCAAGTGGAAGGTCGGCGAGGAGAACGCCCTCAAGGCCCTCGGCGAGACCGGCAAGGGCGGCACGGTCACCTGGAACAAGATGGGCGAGGGCTGGTCCTGGATCCAGCGCGAGGTCGCCGAGGGCGAGCAGTCCCACGAGGACAAGGCCCGGGAGGGCTGGGAGCAGGTCAAGCGGGACCTCGCGGAGGAGAAGTACCGGTTCTACGTCCTCGACGAGTTCGCCTATCTGCTGCACTGGGGCTGGATCGACGTCAAGGAGGTCGTCGAGGTGCTGCGTGACCGCCCGGGGCAGCAGCACGTCGTCATCACCGGCCGCAACGCCCCGCAGGAGCTCGTCGACTTCGCGGATCTCGTCACCGACATGTCCAAGGTCAAGCACCCGATGGACGCCGGTCAGAAGGGCCAGCGGGGCATCGAGTGGTAGCACGTCTCGTCATCGCCGCGCCCTCCTCGGGCGCGGGCAAGACCACGGTCGCGACCGGTCTGATGGCCGCGTTCGCCGGCCGTGGTCTGGCCGTCTCCCCGCACAAGGTCGGCCCCGACTACATCGACCCCGGCTACCACGCCCTCGCGACCGGCCGTCCCGGCCGCAACCTCGACGCGTACATGTGCGGTACGGGGCTGGTCGCGCCGCTCTTCGCGCACGGCGCACGCGGCTGCGACCTGGCCGTGGTCGAGGGGGTGATGGGCCTGTACGACGGCGCCGCCGACCAGGGCGAACTGGCCTCCACCGCACAGGTGTCGAAACTCCTCAAGGCGCCGGTGGTGCTCGTCGTCGACGCGTCCTCGCAGTCGCGGTCGGTGGCGGCGCTGGTGCACGGGTTCGCGTCCTGGGACCCGGAGGTGCGGATCGGGGGTGTGATCCTCAACAAGGTCGCGACCGACCGGCACGAGCATCTGCTGCGGGAGGCGCTCGGGGAGTCGGGGGTGCCGGTGCTCGGTGTGCTGCGGCGGGCGCCGGCGGTGGCTACGCCTTCTCGGCATCTGGGGCTGGTGCCGGTTGCGGAGCGGCAGGCGGCGGCGGTGGCTGCGGTTGCCGCGCAGGCGGAGCAGGTGCGCCAGGGGTGTGACCTCGAGGCACTGCTCGCGCTTGCGCGCAGTGCGCCGGAGTTGCACGCGGAGGCATGGGATCCGGGGGTTGTCGGGCGACTGCACGCCGGTGGTCCCGTGGGGCCCACCCTCCCCCGGACTCCGTCCGGGGGGACCCCCGTCGCCCTGCGGGACGATCGCCCACCAAGGCTCGCCGTCGCCGGCGGTGCCGCGTTCACGTTCTCCTACGCCGAGCACACCGAGCTGCTGCGGGCCGCCGGGGCCGAGGTCGTCGTCTTTGATCCGTTGCGGGACGAAGCGCTGCCCGAGGGGACTTCCGGGCTTGTCATCGGGGGCGGGTTTCCCGAGGTGTACGGGGCCGAGCTGTCCGCCAACGAGCCCCTGCGGAAGGCTGTGGCGGCGCTCGCCGCGTCCGGGGCGCCGATCGCCGCCGAGTGCGCCGGGCTGCTCTACCTGGCGCGGTCGCTGGACGGCAAGCCCATGTGCGGCGTGCTCGACGCGGACGCGCGGATGTCCTCGCGCCTCACCCTCGGTTACCGGGACGCCGTCGCCGTGAACGACAGCGTGCTCGCGCCCGCCGGGGCGCGGATGCGGGGCCACGAGTTCCACCGGACCGTGATCGAGCCGGGGGCCGGGGCCCTCGCCGCCTGGGGGCTGCGGCAGCCGGAGCGGCGGATGGAGGGCTTCGTGCAGGGCGGGGTGCACGCCAGTTACGTGCACACCCATTGGGCGGGCTCCCCCGAGGTCGCCGCACGGTTCGTGGAGCGCTGCGCGGGCGGTCCGGTCGCGTGAGGTCAGCTGCCGGAGAGGCCCACCACCAGCCAGATGAAGCCCACGCCGGCCACCGTGCACAGCAGGGTGGAGCGGGCGGGGTGGTCGTGGTGGGCCTCCGGCAGGATCTCGGCGGCGGCCAGGTAGAGCAGGGCGCCCCCGAAGAATCCGAGATAGCCGCCGAGCAGTTCCTCCGGAAGGGTGAACAGCAGGGTGGACGCGGCCCCGACCAGCGGGGCGAGGGCGTCCGCGACGAGCATCCCGAGGGCCTTGCGGCGCTCGTTCCCGTAGAGGCTCGTGATCGTGTACGTGTTGAAGCCGTCCGCGAAGTCATGGGTGATGACGGCGAGGGCGACGGTGGCGCCCATGCCGCCGCCGACCTGGAAGGCCGCGCCGATCGCGATGCCGTCCATGAGGCTGTGGCCGACCATCGCGGCGGCGGCCGTCAGCCCGACCTGGGGGACCCGCTCGTCGGCGCCGACGCCGTGCCCCGCCCGGCGTACGGCGAGGAGGCGTTCCACCGCGTGGGCGAGGAGGAAGCCGCCGACGAAGAGCAGCAGTGCCTCGGGGACGCCGAAGACGTCGTTCCCCGCCGCCTCCAGGGACTCCGGCAGCAGGTCGAGTCCGACGACGCCGAGCATGAGTCCGCCGGCCAGGCCGAGGACGAGGTGGCGGCGGTCGGTGACGCGCTGCGCGACCCAGCCGCCGAAGAGCGTCATGAGGAACGCGCCGAGCGCGACGACTACAGCCATGGGCCTTTGGTATCGGATGGGGTGCCGTACGCGCACCTCGGCGTCGGGGCGCGGCCGGGGGTCCCCGCGGACGAGGTGCTGGCCCTGGTCGGGGCGGTGCTGCGGGCGGCCGGGCTGACGTCCGCGCACGTCCGCTCGCTCGCCACGCTCGACGCGCGGGCGGCAGAGCCGGGGGTCGTGGGGGCGGCGGCGGCGCTGGGTGTGCCGGTGCGGGGGTACGCGGCCGAGCGGCTGGCGGCCGTCCGCGTACCGCATCCGTCGGCGCTGCCGCTGGCCGCGACGGGCACCCCGTCGGTGGCGGAGGCGGCGGCGCTGCTCGCGGCGTGCGACGACGCGGGGCTCCGTGACGTGGGGGCGGACGGCGGAGGAAGGCCTTCCGCCGTCGGGGCGGGGCTTCCCGCGGAGGGGGCGGCGCGTCCGGGGGCCGGTGGCGTCCTGCTCGTACCCAAGCGGAAATCGCGGCGCGTAACGTGCGCTCTCGCCACTTTCGTCCCGGTTCGACCGAACGAAGATGCCCCAGACGTACGGTTGTTGCCCCGGGCGTACGGGTACATCGCTGGCGAGCCTGGCTCACCCCCCACCATCCCCACCCCCCACACGACGGCGGCCATGGACACCTACACGGACAGCGACACACACGACCTGCGGCACCACGGTGACGCCGAGGTCCAGGACGAGAAGCTCATCGATCTGGCGGTGAACGTCCGGACGAACACCCCGCCGGACTGGCTGCGCGAGCGCATCGCCGACTCCCTCACCGGGCTCGCGGCCTACCCCGACGGCCGGGCCGCGCGGGCGGCCGTCGCCGAGCGGCACGATCTGCCGCCGAACCGGGCGCTGCTCACGGCGGGCGCCGCGGAGGCGTTCGTGCTGCTCGCGCGGGCGCTGCCGGTGCGCAGACCCGTCGTGGTGCATCCGCAGTTCACCGAGCCGGAGGCGGCGCTGCGCGACGCCGGGCACGAGGTGGGCCGGGTGCTGCTGCGCGAGGAGGACGGGTTCCGGCTGGATCCGTCGGCGGTCCCCGAGGACGCGGACCTGGTGGTGATCGGGAACCCCACGAACCCGACCTCCGTGCTGCATCCCGCCGCCACGATCACCGCGCTCGCGCGCCCCGGCCGGATCCTGGTGGTCGACGAGGCCTTCATGGACGCGGTGCCGGGCGAGCGCGAGTCGCTGGCCGGGCGGACGGACGTGCCGGGGCTGGTGGTGCTGCGCAGCCTCACCAAGACGTGGGGGCTCGCCGGGCTGCGGATCGGGTACGTGCTGGCGGAGCCGGAGACGGTCGCCGCGCTCGAACGGACGCAGCCGCTGTGGCCGGTGTCGACGCCGGCGCTGGTGGCGGCGGAGGCCTGCATGTCGCGCGGGGCGCTGGCGGAGGCCGAGCACGCGGCGCACCGGATCGGTGTGGAGCGGGCCCATCTGCTGGCCGGCCTGGCGGAGTTCGACGAGGTGCGGACGGTGGCGGGGGCGGAGGGCCCCTTCGTGCTGCTGCGGACCGACGGGGCGGACGCGGTGCGCGAGCGGTTGCGGTCGCTGGGCTTCGCGGTCCGCCGGGGCGACACCTTCCCCGGTCTCGACCGGAACTGGCTGCGGCTGGCGGTCCGGGACCGGGTGACGACGAACCGCTTCCTCCAGGCACTCGACCAGGCACTGCTGATCGGCGGCTGACCGGGAGCGGGCGGCTGACAGGCCGCTGGTCCGCCCTGACCCGCGGCTGATCGGCCACCTCGGGAACGCGCGCGGGTCCGGAGAGGGCGGCGTCGTCACCGCCGCCCTCCCCGGACGCGTGTTCCCCCTCCGGCCCCCCGGCGCGTCCCCCTCGGGCCGTCAGCCTCGGGAGCGGGCGCGCGAGCGGGTCAGCGCGAGGGCGCCGCCGCCGGCGACGAGGAGGGCGAGCGCCCCGCCCGCGATGTACGAGGTGGCGGAGCTGCCGCCGGTCTCCGCGAGGTTCTCGGTGGGCGTGGTGCCGCCGTTGTCGGTCTTGATGCCGCCGGCGTCGCTCGGCTTGGCCGAGGGCTGCTGCGTGGGCTGCTCGGAGGGCCGGTCCGTGGGCTGCCCGGTCGGCTGCTCGGTGGGCCGCTCCGTGGGCCGCTCGGTCGGGGCCGCGCCCTCGGGCGTCTCGCAGGTCGCCTCGGCGAGGGTGACGGTGCCGTCGACCTTGGCCACGCCGAGATCCAGCGGGTTGACCTTCACCCTGAGTTCGAGGGCGGTCGCCGCCGCCGTACGGGAGGTGGTGGAGGTACGGGAGAGGTCCAGGGTGACCTGGCCGACGCCCGGCACGGTGACCTGGGTCCGGCCGCCCGCGGAGAGGGTGGTCTTCTTGCCGAAGACCGTCACGTGACCGAGGACGTTGGAGGTGGCGACGGGCTTCTTCCCCACCTCGCACAGCGCCTTGGAGGTGACCTTCTCGACCTCGATGAGGGAGAGCAGCGGGATTCCTGGGACGTGGACCTGCGCCTTGACGAGGTTCACGTACCCCTCGGCCTTCTCCTCGTCCACGGTGGCCTTCGAGGTGGCGACGTCGGCGGCGAGGATGTCGATCGGCTTCCCCTCCTCGGCACCCTGCACCTTCACGGTGAGCGCGGTCTCGCTCTCGGTCTCCGGCGCCTTGACCTCGTTGAGGGAGGCCCGCAGCGGCACCTGGACCGTCTTGCCGAGGAGGGAGATGTCGAGACCGGTCCGCAGGACGACGGCGGTGGCGCGCCCTTCGCCGCCCGTGGCCTGCGCCGCCGGCGCCGCGAGGAGGACGGGGCCGACGGTGAGTGCGGCGACGGTCGCGGCGGCGGCGGTACGGCGTACGGGCATGCGGAAGGTGTTGCTGTTCAAGATGGTGGAACCCCCACAGGAGACATGGCGTCGCCGTGCCGCTCACCACGGGGACGGTGGGTCGGCGCGGCCTCGGCGACTTGAGACACCGGAATCTTTACGCACGGAGAGTGAACCGGCAGTCGCCTGACGTGAGTTCACTCCAAAGGGGGGTTTCCGTGTTCATTTTCGATTTTTTTCGACACAACCGTTCCCGGGCGTCCCGCGTCTTTCGCACGCGCGGGTATTCAAAGGCACGCGCGAGAAGAGTGAGAACGATCCGCTCCACACCGAAGTAACGGATCGTCAATCTGGCACCGGCTCCGCGCCGACCCCGCCCCGCCGCGATCCCACCCCCGGACTCCCTGTAGATTCACTTAGGTCAGGCTAACCTAAGAATTCGCGAACGATACGGACGGGATCGGGGTCTCCGTGAGCATCGAGGTCTACCGGGACGCCTGGGGCGTCCCCCATCTGCGCGCCGCGGACCCGGACGAACTCGCCTTCGCCCAGGGCCGGGTCACCGCCCGCGACCGGGCCTGGCAGCTGGAGGTCGAGCGGCACCGGGCCCAGGGCACCACGGCCGCGTTCCTCGGCGCCGCCGAGCTGGACTGGGACGTGTTCGCCCGGCGGTCCAGGCTCGCCGACACCGCCCGCCGCTGCTACGAACGGCTCGCCCGCGAGGACGCCCCGACGGCCGCGTGGGTGCGCGCGTACGTGGACGGGGTCAACGACGGGCTCGCGGAAGGGGCGCGGCGCGCACCCGAGTTCGCCGCGACCGGCCTCGCGGCCGGGCGGTGGGAGCCCTGGACCCCGCTCGCCGTCTGGCTGTCCACGCACATCCTGTTCGCCGGCTTCCCCACCAAGCTGTGGCGCGAGGAGGTCGCCCGGCGGCTGGGTGAGGAGTGGACCGGGCTCTTCGCGACCGACGGGCCAGGCACCGCGGGCTCCAACGGCTGGGTGGTCGCCGGCGGGCGGACCGCGAGCGGGGCGGCGCTGGTCGCCGGGGACCCGCACCGGTTCATCGAGGCGCCCGGCGTCTACCAGCAGATCCGCCTCGCCTGCCCCGCGTACGACGTGGTGGGCCTCGCCGTGCCCGGCGTCCCCGGACTCGCGCACTTCGGCCACACCGGCCCGGTGGCCTGGGCGATCACCAACGCGATGGCGGACTACCAGGACCTTTACCGGGAGCGGCTGCGACGGCTCCCCGACGGCGGGGTGGAGGCGTACGGCCCCGAGGGCTGGCGCCGGGCCACCGCCCACACGGAGACGATCGAGGTCGCGGGCGGGGAGCCGGTCGTGATCGAGGTGGTGGAGACGGACCGGGGGCCGGTGATCATCGGCGGGACGGCGGACGAGGGCGACGTCGGGGGCGGTCTCGGGGACGGTTCCGCTGCGGCCTCGGCCGTCGGGCACTCCCCCGTCCCGGAGGCCGTCAGTCTGCGGTACCCGCCCCGCGTCACCTCCGCGCTCGGTTTCGGTGTGCTGCCCGCGCTGCTCCGCGCCCGGACCGTCGGGGACGTGGACGCAGCGCTCGACGGCTGGGTCGAGCCGGTGAACGTCGTCCAGGCCGCCGACACCCGGGGCGGTCTGCTGCACCGGGTGGCCGGCCACGTACCCGTACGGCACCGGTCCAACCCCCTTCGTCTCGTGCCCGCCTGGGACCCGGCGCACGCCTGGGAGGACGCCCCCGCGCCGCTGCCCCGCGCCGAGGTCGACGGCCACGCCGTGATGGCGAACGCCCGGGGGCTTGCCGCGCCCCTCGGCGTCGAGTTCGCGCCGCCGCACCGGGCGGACCGGATCGACGCGCTGCTCGGCGCCTCGGCCGACTGGACCCCCGAGTCGACGGCAGCCGTCCACACCGACACCGACAACCCCTCGGCGGCCCGTCTCCTCGCCGCCGTGGAGCGGGCGACGTCCCTCTCCCCCGCCGCCTCGGCCGTACGGGACCGGCTGCTCGCCTGGGACCGGCGGATGGACGCCGGGAGCACCGACGCCGGTCTCTACGCCGCCGTGCGCGGGGCGGTGGTACGCCGACTCGCCGCGCACGAGGCCTTCGCGGCGCTGCGCGAACCCGCCCCGTACCCCGCCCTGTTCCGCCCCTGGCTGGCGCTCGGCCCGCGCGTCGCCTTCGCCCTGGAGACGCTGCTCGCGGCCGGCCCCGTACCCGCCGCGGACCTCGGCCGGATCGTGCGCGAGGCGCTCGCCGAGGTCGCGGCGGGAGAGCCACCCGCCGCCTGGGGCGTGACGCACCGGCTCGCGCCCTGGCAGGCGCTGCCCGACCCCGACGACGCGTACCGGCCGGGGCTCGGCGGGGACCACGACTGTGTGCTCTCCACGTCCAGCGTGCCCGGCTGGACCGACCTCAGCGCCCGCGCCTCCGCCGCCCGCTACGTCTGGGACCTCGCCGACCGGGGGCGGAGCCGCTGGATCGTGCCGTTCGGCGCGTCCGGAGTCCCCGGCGACCCGCACCACCTCGACCAACTCCCCCTGTGGCTGCGGGGCGAGCTCGCCCCGGTCACCACCGACTGGCAGTACCTCACCAAGGAGCGGGGATGACCACCGCCGTCTACGTCCACCACGTCGAGGAACTCGGCACCGTCACGGTCCGGCCGGTCGAGCCCGACCTCGACGCGCCCCTGCTGCACCGCTGGGTCAACGAGGAGCGCTCCCGCTTCTGGGGCATGCTCGGGACCACCGTCGAGCAGGTCCGGGACGTCTACGCGCACCTCGACTCGCTCACCACCCACCACGGCTTCCTGGTGAGCCTGGACGACGAGCCCGTGGCCCTCTTCCAGACGTACGACCCCGGGGCCGACCGGGTCGGCGAGTGCTACGAGGTGCTGCCCGGGGACATCGGCGTGCATCTGCTGGTCGCCCCGGGCGCGGCCCCCCGGCCCGGGTACACCGGCGGCCTGCTCTCGGCGCTGATCGCCTTCTCGCTGCGGGACCACAGCCGGATCGTGGTCGATCCGGACGCCGCCAACGAGAAGGCGGTCGCCCGCATGCTGCGGGCCGGGTTCGAGGCGGGCCCGGAGGTCGTACTGCCGGAGGTGGACCTGCCGGAGGTCTTCATCCCGGAGAAGAGGGCACGGCTCGCGTTCCTGACCCGGCGCTGAGCCGGATCCGAGCCGCCGCTGCCCCGTTGCTGAGCCGCCGACGGGACCACAAGACCCCGGCCTCGTGGGCGACCAGGGCCTGTCCGGTCGATCACGTGCGGAGCCGGATGACGAGGGCCGCGGCAGTCGCGGTTCCGAGGAAGCTCCGTGCCGCTCCTCCCGGCCGGCGGCCGGAAGGATGCGGTCGGCGGGGAACCGTTGCGCGGAAGCGAGCTCGCGCGGGGTGAGCATGCTGAGCGCGCAGTCGTCGACGCTCGGGGCCACCGACGCCGAAGCGCCGTCGACGAGCCGCCTGTTGCAGCCACACCCGCCCGCGGGCCGACGCCGTTCGTCGCCCGTACGTGGCGCAATTAGGACGAGTCTACGCGCAGAGAATTACACATGCGCCCAAAGCGGACGACATCCGCGCCAGGGGCTACCCGCCGGTATCTCCGCCCTGCTAGAAGTGTCGCGTTCAATCAACTCACCCCCCACGCTCTGGATTTGAGGCTGAACGCCATGCTCTGGCGAAGAATCGCGCTGTCCGCATCAACCGCGCTCGCAGTGGCCTCCACGGCCCTCGGAATCGCCCAGCCGGCCAGCGCCGCCGGCCACCGCTACGTGGCCCTCGGCGACTCGTACTCCGCCGGCGTGGGCGCCGGCAGCTACCTCTCGGACAGCGGCGACTGCCGTCGCAGCACCAACTCGTACCCCTACCTGTGGACGGCTGCCAACTCCCCCTCCTCGTTCTCCTTCACCGCATGCTCCGGTGCGACCACCGGATCCGTCCGCAGCGGCCAGCTCGGCCCCCTGAACTCGACCACGACCCTCGTCAGCGTCACAGCGGGCGGCAACGACGTCGGGTTCGCGGACATCATGCAGACATGCGTGCTCAACAGCGAGGCCACCTGCGTCGCGGCCGTCAACACCGCCATCACGAAGATGAACGGCACGCTTCCCGGCGGCCTCTCCGCCCTCTACGGGGACATCCGCAGCCGCGCACCCCAGGCGCGCGTGGTGGTCCTCGGGTACCCCAGGTTCTACAAGCTGTCCGGAAGCTGCGTCGCCGGACTCAGCGAGACCGAGCGAGCGGCGATCAATCGGGGTTCCGACACCCTGAACGGTGTTCTGGCGAAGCAGGCGGCGAACGCGGGATTCACCTTCTCCAGTGTCGTCGACGAGTTCACCGGCCACGAGATCTGTTCCGCGGACTCCTGGCTGCACAGCCTGTCCGTTCCGGTCTACAACTCCTACCACCCCAAGGCCGCTGGACAGTCGGGCGGATACCTGCCCGCCTTCCGTTCGGCCGTCTGACCCCTGCCCGCGGCTGCTCCCGGCGAGGTACGGCGTGCTGGCCCGGACACTCGGGGACCGGGACGATCCGTGCCGCGCGACGTCGCCGAGGCGGACCGGACCGGCGGCGCCCTGCACGAAGGGACCGGACCGGCGGCGCCCTGCACGAAGGGACCGGACCGGCGGCGCCCTGCACGAAGGGACCGGACCGGCCGCTCTGCGGCTCGGTCCGGTCCCGTGTCACATCGAGGTCGGATCAGCGCGCGGTCTCCTTCCCGGGCCGCTTCGCGGTCTTGTCGCGGCCATCGCCATAGCCGTCCTCATGTTCGCCCGCTTCGCAGCCGGCGTCGCCGTAGCCGTAACCCTTGGGCGGGCAGGCGGCGGGGATGCGGAGCCGGACCGGGGGGCTCTCGACGGTGGCGCCGTCGGGATCGGTGCCGGTGGCCTTGGCCGTGTTGGTGACGTGGCCGGCGAGGGCGTCCTCCTCGGTGACCGTGTACGTGGCGCGGCAGGTGGCGTGGGCGCCGGGTGCCAGCGTCGTCGGCTCACAGACGACGTCCGCGGCACGGTCGTCGGTGACGGCGATGTGTTCGAGGGAGGTCGAGCCCTCGTTGACCACGTTGTACGTGTAGGTGATCCGGTCACCGGGCTTGACCGGTCCGGCCGTGTCGGCCTTCTTGGTCACGGTCAGCTTCGAGACGCCGACGACGTTCAGGGTGACCTCTGCGAACGGGCTGACGACAGTCTCGTCGCGCGGGTCGGTCGCGGTGGCCCGGGCCTGGTTGGTGAGGTGGCCGAGCGCGAGGTCGGCCTCGGTCACCCGGTAGGCGGCCCGACAGGTGGTGTGCTCGCCGGCGGCCAGGGTGGTGGCTTCACAGGTGACGTCGGGGGCGTGGTCGTCCTGGACGGCGAGGTGGTCCAGGGCCGTCCGGCCGGTGTTGGTCACGGTGTACGTGTAGCTGACAGTCTGTCCGACACGGACCGGGCCCGCCGTGTCGGCCTTCTTGGTGAAGCCGAGGGAGGAGGTGCCGACGACGGTGACGGTGGCCTCGGTCGGCGGGGACTCGATCGGCCGGCCGTCGGAGGTACCGGTGGCCTTGGCCGTGTTGGTGACGTGTCCGGTCTCGGCGTCGGCGGCGGTCACCGTGTAGGTGCCGCGGCACGTGGTGCTGTCGCCGGGGCTGCCAGCCGGGGCCAGGGTGGCGGAGTCGCAGGTGATGCCCGTGACGCGGTTGTCGGTGATGGCAAGGCCGGTGATCTCGGTGCCGCCCTCGTTGGTGACCACGTAGCTGTACGGCACGGTGTCGCCGATGTCGAAGGGTCCGGCGGCGCCGACGCTCTTGACGACGGTCATGCCGGGGGCGCCTCGATGGGCACCTTGACGGTGGAGTCGGGGGAGGTGACCGGGTCGCCGCCGGAGGTGCCGGTGGCGCGCGCGGTGTTGGTGACGTGACCCCGGGCCACGTCCGCCGCGGTGATCAGGTAGGTGCCGGTGCAGGTGATCGTCCGACCCGGTTCGAGGACGGTGACCGGGCAGTCGATGTCGCCGACCGTAGGATCGTGGACCGCGATGTCGTTGATCGGCGTGTTGCCGGCGTTGGTGACGACGAAGTCGTACGCGACGGGGGTGCCGACGACGAGTTCGCCCGGCCTCGGCTCGTGGACCTGCTTGACCAGGTTGAGTTCGGGCAGCGGCTGTTCGGTGCTGACCGAGACGTTGCGGATCAGGTGCACGTCGGTGAACAGGCCCGTCGACGCGGCGAAGCCGAACTTGTAGGTCGACGGCACCGGCTCGGGGGCCTGGGTCTGGAGGACCTGGCGCATGCCCTGGCCGTCGTTGAAGTCGACCGAGACGGTGAGAACCGGGGAGGGGGCCGGGGTGAGGTGCACGTTCACCCGGCGCCGCGAGGGTTCGAGCAGGGCCTCCGCCTGCTGCGGCGTCACATCGGCCGGCAGGGTGGTGAGCGGGCCCTGGAGGGAGCCGGGCAGAGTGGACGGCCACGGCGCGGTGGTCGTGAAGTTACTGGTCGTCGCGGTCAGGAAGCAGTATCCGACGGTGCCGTCACCGGGGCCGCGGACGGTGACCATGTTCCGGCCGGGCCCGGGGACGCGGAAGCTGGTGCCGGCGGGGGAGCGGGTCGGACAGCCGTTGCCCCGCTGCTCCCAGTCGCCGAAGTAGTTCCCGAGGACGTCGAGGCCGACGCCGAGGTAGCCGCGGTCGACGCCGGGCAGGAACTCGAGGTTGGGGTTGTCGTCGGGGAGCTTCTGGGCGTAGCCGAGGCTGCCACCGAAGGCTCCGGGGTGGTCGAGGGAGACATCGCCGTTCACCAGGAAGAAGGAGATGCCGTCGGCCGGGGTGTTGGGCGTGGTGCTGCCGTACTGCCACTGGTCGAAGGTGACGTCGAGGCCGTTGCCGGCCGGGAGCGCCTGGTCGAAGAGGACGGCGCCGCTCTTGTCGTTCCCGGCGTCGGTCAGCCGCAGATAGCCGTGGGGGGCGCCGTTCTGCGGGGCACCGGGCCGGTGCCGGGGGTAGGGCAGCCGGTGAGCGGATGGTTGCCGGAGCCGCCGGGGGCGGGGGCGGCGCCGGTGAGGCAGGCGACGCCGACGGCGGTGAACCGGGAGTCCGCGGTGGCCCCGGTGAAGGTCTCGTCGAGCAGCGGGGCACCCGCACGGGGGGTGGGGGCCACAGGGCGGTCGGCGAGGCCCGAGGCGTGAGCGAGGGAGCCGGCCAGTCCGCTGCCCAGCAGCCCGAGGATCGCCGCCGCCGCCACGACCCGGGGCGTCCGGGTACGCGGCCCCGGGGGTCCGTAGTTGCTTCTAGTCATGACATGACTATGGACACCGAGCGTAGCGATCTATCACATAATGCTACTGTTTAGGCCATATTTACTTCTTGCCGACGCCCGCGGCGGCTCCCCCTCCGGGAACAGCCAGAAGTGGGGGGTGCGCTGCTCCCGCATGACCCGCGGACCGGCGCACACCGACGCGCGTCCCCGGGCCGCTGCGGCGAGGATGGGAGTTCCCGCGCGCAAGGAGCACGGAGAGATGAGCGACGCAGCCTCCGACGCCGTCACCGAGGCGCTGGAGGAACTGCGGCAACGGCTCCAGGACCTGGACCGGGGCGCGGTCGCCGGCTACATCCCGCAACTGGCCCAGGCCGACCCCGACTGCTTCGGGCTCGCCCTGGTGAGCATGGACGGGCACCGCTACCGGGCCGGCCGCTGCGACACGGAGTTCCCGCTCCAGTCGGTGGCCAAGCCCTTCGTCCTGGCCCTGGCCCTGGCCCTGGCCGAGCTGGGCCCGGAGGCGATGGACCGCCGGGTCGCCACCGAGCCCAGCGGCGAGGCCTTCAACGCCATCAGCCTGGCCCCGGCGACCGGCCGCCCGGCCGCCCGGCCGCCCGGCCAATCCGATGATCAGCGCGGGCGCCATCGCGGTCACCGCCCTGGGCCCCGCCGCCGATCCGGCCCAGCGCTTCGCCCGCATCCTGGACTGCCTGGGCCGCTTCGCCGGATGCCCGCCGACGGTGGACGGGGCGGTCTACCGCTCGGAGGCGGAGACCGGCGACCGCAACCGGGCGCCGGCCTACCTGATACGTGGGACCGGCGCCCTGGCCGGCGACCCGGCCGAGGCGGTGGAGACCTCTTTCCGCCAGTGCGCGGTGCTGGCCACCGTGGAGGACCTCGCGGTCATGGCGGCCACTCCGGCCAACGGCGGGGTGAACCCGGTGACCGGCGCGCCGGTGGTGCCCGAGCCGGTGGTGGTCCGGGTGCTGGCACTGATGGCCACCTGCGGGATGTACGACGCGTCAGGCGACTGGATGGTACGGGTCGGGCTGCCGGCCAAGAGTGGGGTCTCCGACGGCCTGGTCGCGGCCGGACCGGCCCGCTTCGGCATCGCCGCGCACAGCCCGCCGCTGGACGCCGTCGGCAACCCGGTCCGAGGCGTGGCGGCGCTGCGCGAGCTCTCCGAGCGCTTCGGCCTGCACCTGATGCACAACCCCGCCACGGCCGCCGCCACTGTGGTCCCGCTGCGCAAGGACGAGCACGGCGCGGCGGTGCAGGGCGCGCTGGACTTCACCGCGGCCGAGCGGGTGCTGTTCGCCCTGTATGAGTGCGCCCCGGACACCCCCGGCGCGGTGCTGCTCGACCTGGACCGGGTGACCGCGGTGGACGCCGCGGCCGAGGCGATGCTCCGCCGGGCCCTCGCCCTGCTGTCCGAACAGGGCCACACGGTCACCGTCACCGGCCTCCCGCGCGCGAGCTGGAAGCAACGCCGTTCGGTTTGACGACGGGCTCAGACCGCCCAGACCGCGCCCACTGCGCGTCGGTCAACGGCACGCCCAGACCAGCGATCCGATGATCGGAAGGAAACGCCCTAGCTAGGGCCTGTCGTCAACCTCCCGTCGTCGCCCGTGGGGCAGGCGGGAGTTCGACTACAAGGCCCAGCTGTTCTGTCCACGGAGGTTGGTGACAGCAATCACGGCTGGGTGATCTTGAACGAGTGAGGGCCTTCCGGGTTCGGTGTGGATTGCGACATCTGCACGAACGACCAGAAGGCCCTCATGCCCCACCGCAATGCACCCCTGACCGAGACCGGACGTCTGCGTCTGGCCCTCTGCGTCGTAGAGGACGGCTGGCCGCTGCGGCGGGCCGCTGAACGCTTCCAGGTCTCGCCAACCACGGCCCAGCGGTGGTCGGCCCGCTACCGCGAGCGGGGCGAGGCCGGGATGACCGACCGCTCCTCCCGGCCCCACCACAGCCCGCTCCGGACACCGACGCGGACCGAGCGGCGGATCATCAAGATCCGCGTCCTGCGCCGCTGGGGCCCGCCCGCATCGCCTACCTGCGCACCCGCCCTTACCGGCCGCAGACGAACGGGAAGGTGGAGCGGTTCAACCGGACCCTGCTGGAGGAGTGGACCTACGCGAAGCTCTACCGAACCGAGGCCGAGCGACGGGACGCCTACCCGCAGTGGCCGCACACCTACAATCACCACCGCGGACACACCGCGCTCAAGGGCCGACCACCCGCCAGCCGCGTCCCCAACCTCACAGGGCAGTACACCTAGCCCCAATGCCGGTGACGCGATGTGCCTGTTCTTCGGGCAGGGATACGAAGAAGTCGCCAAGTCACCGGCATTGCACCTAGCCCAGCACCCGCCCGTTCACGACGACCCTGCGCGGCGCCGCCAGGACGCGGACGTCCGCGCGCGGGTCCTCGCCGTAGACGACGAGGTCGGCCGGGGCGCCCTCCTCCAGGGAAGGACGGCCCAGCCAGGCCCTGGCCCCCCACGCGGTGGCCGCGAGCGCGTCGACCGGCGGGATGCCCGCCCGGGTCAGTTCCTCGACCTCCTCGGCGACGAGTCCGTGGGCGAGGGAGCCGCCCGCGTCGGTGCCGACGAAGACGGGGATGCCCGCGTCGAAGGCGGCGCGGACGGTGTCGTAGCGCCGCTCGTGCAGCCTGCGCATGTGCGCCGACCAGCGGGGGAACTTCTCCTCGCCGCCGTCCGCGAGGTGCGGGAAGGTCGCGATGTTCACCAGGGTGGGGACGATGGCGACGCCCCGCTCGGCGAAGAGCGGGATGGTGTCCTCGGTGAGGCCGGTGGCGTGCTCGACGCAGTCGATGCCCGCCTCGACGAGGTCGCGGAGCGAGTCCTCCGCGAAGCAGTGCGCGGTGACGCGGGCGCCGAGCCGGTGCGCCTCCGCGATGGCCGCCTCGACCTCGGCGCGCGGCCAGCAGGCCGTGAGGTCGCCCGCCTCGCGGTCGATCCAGTCGCCGACGAGCTTGACCCAGCCGTCCCCGCGCCGGGCCTCGCGGCCGACGTACGCCACGAGGTCGACGGGCTCGATCTCATGGGCGTAGTTGCGGATGTAGCGGCGGGTCCGGGCGATGTGCCGGCCGGCGCGGATGATCTTCGGCAGGTCCTCGCGGTCGTCGATCCAGCGGGTGTCGGACGGCGAGCCCGCGTCGCGGATGAGCAGGGTGCCCGCGTCCCGGTCGGTGAGGGCCTGCTTCTCGCTGGTGGTCTCGTCTACGGGGCCGTGCCGGTCGAGGCCGACGTGGCAGTGGGCGTCGACGAGTCCGGGCAGCACCCAGCCCTCGACGGTGACCGCCTCGGCGGCGGGCCGGTCGAAGGTGATCCGCCCGTCGACGCACCACAGTTCGTCCCGTACGTCCTCGGGGCCGACGAGCACCCGCCCCTTCACGTGCAGCACCGTGTGATCGCTCATGTCTGCACTGTACGAGGGCGGGTGCCGGGCCGGGACCCCCGATCGGGGGCCACTCGTCGATGGCTGCCCCGTAGCGGGCGTCGAGGGCCGGGGGCCGGGCCCGTGCCCGGTCCGGCGCCCTGTTGGACAGCTGATGTCCCAGGACGGTTGCACGGGAACGAAGATCCCTCTTGTACAGGTGGGCCAAGGGCGCCCCGGGGGTGCCTCGGTACCCTGATCCGGAGTTCCGCCCGCACCGCACCGAGTCGAAGAAGGCACCGCCGTGACCGTGACACATCCGCTCCTGGACCTGGCCCCGCTGACCGCCGCGCATTTCGCGTCGATCGAGCGGCGGGTGGCCGCGCTGCTCTCCACGGAGCAGGACGTGGTGATCACCCAGGGCGAGGCGCTGCTTCCCCTGGAGGGCTGCATCCGCAGTGGGGCGCGGGCGGGTTCGACCGCGCTGAACGTGGTCACGGGACCGTACGGGCAGACCTTCGGCAACTGGCTGCGGGACTGCGGCGCGACCGTGGTCGACCTGGAGGTGCCCTTCCACACGGCGGTGACGGCCGCGCAGGTGGAGCAGGCGCTCGCCGCGCACCCCGAGATCGACTTCGTGTCGCTGGTGCACGCGGAGGCGGCGACCGGCAACACCAACCCGGTGGCGGAGATCGGCGAGGTCGTTCGGGCGCACGGCGCGCTGTTCTACCTGGACGCGGTGGCCTCGATCGGCGCGGAGCCGGTGCTGCCGGACGCGTGGGGCGTGGACATGTGCGTCATCGGCGCGCAGAAGGCGATGGGCGGGCCCGCCGGGGTGTCGGCGGTGTCGGTGAGCGCCCGCGCCTGGGAGCGGTTCGCCGCCAACCCGGCCGCCCCGCGCCGCTCGTACCTCTCCCTCCTGGACTGGAAGGAGCGCTGGATCGACGGTGGCCGCAAGGCGCTGCTGCACGCGCCCGCGCAGTTGGAGATGCTGGCCCTCGAAGCGTGTGTGGAGCGGATCGAGGCGGAGGGTCTGGACGCGCTGATGGCGCGGCACGCCTCGGCGGCGGCGGCGACCCGGGCGGGGGCGCTGGCGCTGGGCGGCGGTCTGGAGCCGTATGTGCACGAGGCGCGGGACGCGGCCCCGGTGGCGACGACGCTGCGCGCGCCGGCCGGGGTGGACGCCTCGGAGCTGGTCGCGAAGGCGCTCTCCGCCGATCCGTCGCTGCCGCTGATCGCGGGCGGCGGTGCGCTGGCCAAGGAGATGATCCGGGTCAATCACTACGGGGTGGACGCGACGCCGGGCGCCGTGCAGTCCTCGCTGGCGGCGCTGGGCGCGGTGCTCGGCGAGACGGGCCGGTCGGTGGACCTGGAGGGGGCGCGCCGGGCGGTCACCGAGGCCTGGTAGCGGTTCGTGCGGGGAGGGGCGCGGGTCCGGTCGTCCGAGCCCCCGCCCCTCCCCGTACCCGGGGACTACAGCGCCGGGTAGTCGATGTAGCCCTCGGCGCCGCCGGAGTACATGGTGGCGGGGTTCGGGCTGGTGTAGGGGCCGTCGGCGGCCAGGCGGGCGGGCAGGTCGGGGTTGGCGATGAAGAGCCTGCCGTAGGCGACGAGGTCGGTGATGCCGTCCTCGATCAGGGCCAGGGACTCGGCGCCGGTCGGGTCGGCGCCGGTGGACGGGTTGAGGATGAAGGTGCCGGCGAACCGCTTGCGCAGGTCGAGGACGAGCGGGCGGCGCTCGGGGCCGGTCTCCAGGACGTGGAGGTAGGCGATGCCGACGGGCTCGATCGCGGTGAGGAGCCGGGTGTAGATCTCCTCGGTGTCGGTCTCGCTGATGTCGTTGAGGGTGTTGGCAGGGGAGATGCGCAGTCCGGTGCGCTCGGGGCCGATCTCGGCGGCTACGGCCTTCACGACCTCGACGGCGAGGCGGATGCGGTTCTCGACGGGGCCGCCCCACTCGTCGGTGCGGTGGTTGGAGCCGGTGGCCAGGAACTGCTGGATGAGGTAGCCGTTGGCGCCGTGGATCTCGACGCCGTCGAAGCCGGCCTCGACGGCGTTGCGGGCGGCGGAGGCGAAGCCGGCGACGGCCTCGTGCACCTGGTCGGAGGTCAGCTCGCGCGGGGTGACGAAGTCCTTGGGGCCCTCGTGGGTGTAGACCTGGCCGACGGCGGCGACGGGCGAGGGGCCGACGGGGTGGAGGTCGCCGTCGAGGAGGTCGGGGTGGCCGATCCGTCCGGAGTGCATGAGCTGGGCGAAGATCCGGCCGCCGCGCTCGTGGACGGCGGTGGTGACCTCGCGCCAGGCGGCGATCTGCTCGCGGCTGTGGAGGCCGGGGGTGTTGGGGTAGCCCTGGCCCTCGGGGACGGGCTGGACGCCCTCGCTGATGATCAGCCCGGCGGAGGCGCGCTGGGCGTAGTACTCGGCGACGATCGCCGGAGGGGTGCCGTCCTCGCCGTTGGCCCGGCTGCGGGTCATGGGGGCCATCGCGATGCGGTTGGCGAGACGTGTTCCGGCGAGGTCGATGGGGTCGAATGCAGTGGTCACGGCTGTCCCTCACATGAATATGTGGTCGGCCAACTAATCGGGCCGTCGTCACTGTAACCCATTCATTGGCCGACCAAGGTAATCTTGTGGGCAAGAGCCGTCCCGAGGAGTCCGCATGTCAGGAACCGACCCCGTCTGTACCGAGTCGGTGCCGTCCGCCTGCCCGGAGAAAGCGCCGTCGGCCGCCCGCTTCGGGCCCGTCAGCATCGCCCTGGCGACGGTGGCCCGCATGCACCGGATCGCCGCCGGGCGGCGGCTCAAGGAGCTCGGCCTCTACCCGGGCCAGGAGATGATGATGATGCGGCTCTGGGACTGCGGGCCGGTCCGCCAGTCCGAGCTGATCCAGTCCCTGGGCCTCGACGCCTCGACGGTGACGAAGATGCTCCAGCGCCTCGAACAGTGCGGCCACGTCCGCCGCGGCCCCGACCCGGCCGACCGCCGCGCGGTCCTGGTCGAGGCGACGGACGAGGGACGGGCGCTGCGCTCCGGCGTCGAGGGCGTATGGAAGGACCTGGAGGCACTGTCCCTCGACGGGCTCGGCCCGGCCGACCGGACGGAACTGGCCCGGCTCCTCGGCCTGGTGGCGGACAACCTGCGCGAGGAGGCGGGCGAGGGGGCCGAGTGCCCGACCCCGCCGGACCGCTGCTGAGACGACGGTACGGGCCCGGATCCCGGCGCGCGGCGCCGAGCGGGCGCTCCGGGGGTACGCACGCTCCGGAGCGTACGTACCCCGCAGGGCCGGTACGGGGCTCAGCCCGCCAGGACGTCCAGGGCCCGGTCCACGTCCGCGGCCGTGTTGTACAGGTGGAACGAGGCCCGCAGGTTGCCCGCGCGGGCCGAGAGCAGGACGCCGGCCTCGCGCAGCGCGTCGGCGCGGTCCCCGATACCCGGGACGGCGACGACGGTCGAGTCGTCCATGACCGGCGTGTGGCCGAGGCCGAGGAGTCCGGAGCGGAAGCGGGCCGCGAGCCCCTTGTCGTGGGCCTCGATCCGCTCGACGCCGATCTCCTCCAGGAGGGCGAGCGAGCGGGCCGCCCCGTGGTACGAGAGGAAGGCCGCGGGCTCGTCGAAGCGGCGTGCGGAGCGGGCCAGTTCACGGACCGGGCCGTAGCTGTTCACCCACAGCTCCTCCCCGGTGACCCAGTTGGCGTGGATCGCGAGCAGCGAGTCCTGCGCCTCCTCGGTGACGGTGAGGAAGGACGCCCCGCGCGGGCAGAGCAGGTACTTGTAGCCGCCGGCGACCGTGTAGTCCCAGTCCCCCGCGCGCAGCGGCAGCCAGCCGGCCGACTGTGTGGCGTCGAGGAGGGTGCGGGCGCCGTGGGCGGACGCCGCGGCCCGTACCGCAGCCAGGTCGGCCGTACGGCCGTCCGCCGACTGCACGGCCGAGAAGGCGACGAGCGCGGTCTCCGGGCGGACGGACTCGGCGAGCTGTTCCAGGGGCACGAACCGGGTCTTGAGGTCGCCGCGGATCGTGAAGGGCGTGATGACGGAGGAGAAGTCGCCCTCGGGGAAGAGGATCTCGGACCCGGCGGGCATCGACTGGGCGATCATCCCGCAGTGCACGGCGACCGAGCTGCCGACGGCGACCCGCTCGTGCGGGACGCCCACCAGGCGGCCGAAGGCGGCGCGGGCCTCCTCGACGACCGCGAAGTCCCCTGCGCCGTCGGCGCGGCCGTCGGCGGTCTCCTCCGCGAGGAGGGTGACCGCGTCGACGGTCCGGCGGGGCAGCAGCCCGCACGTGGAGGTGTTCAGGTAGGTCTTCTTGGGCGCGAACTCGGCGCCGCCGAGCGGCTGGTCAAGGGAATCCATGTCCCCCACCCTGGGTTCCCCACGATCACCCGTCAATGGCGATTCGACCGTGGGGGGACCCAAGCCGCGCTTATCCGTGCAGGTCAGACTCTGTGCAGGTCAGACGCCGCGCAGGCCGTTCGGTCAGGCCTGCGGGACCTCGCAGGCGCCGTCCGGGCCGCAGACCGCCGCGTCCTCGCCGACGGGCTGGAGGACCCGGCCCTGCCAGGCCTGTTCGAGGGCCTGGGTGAAGACCTCGGCGGGCTGGCCGCCGGAGATGCCGTAGCGGCGGTCGAGGACGAAGAACGGCACGCCGTTGGCGCCGAGTTCGGCGGCCTCGCGCTCGTCCTCGCGGACGGCCTCGGCGTAGGCGGAGGGGTCGGCGAGGACGGCCCGGACCTCGGTCTCGTCGAGACCGGCCTCGACGCCGAGCGCCACCAGGGTCTCCGCGTCGAAGACGGAGCGCTCCTCGGCGAAGTTGGCGCGGTAGGCCAGGTCGAGCAGCTCGCTCTGGCGGCCGTGCGCCTTGGCGAGGTGGAGCAGCCGGTGGATGTCGAAGGTGTTGCCGTGGTCGCGGCCGTCGGTCAGGTAGCCGAGGCCCTCGGAGTGCGCGTTGGAGGCGACGTGCGCCTCCATGGCGCGGGCCTCGTCGAGGGTGCGGCCGTACTTCTTCGCCAGCATGTCCAGGACGGGGGCGCGGTCGCCCTTGGGGCTGTTCGGGTCGAGCTCGAAGGAGCGGTGCACGACCTCGACGTCGTCGCGGTGGGCGAAGGCCGCGAGCCCCTTCTCGAAGCGTGCCTTGCCGATGTAGCACCAGGGGCAGGCGATGTCGCTCCAGATCTCGACGCGCATGTGACTTCTCTCCGGGGTTCGGCGGTGGCGGTGTACTCCGGGGCAACGCCTCCGCCGGTCCGGATCATTCCGTTTCGGGCCCCAGTGTGAGCCGGAGCACGAGGTGGTCGCCGTCGCGGGGGTTCTCCGGGTCGGGGGTCCAGCCGTGGGCCGCGTAGAAGGCCTGGGCCCGTTCGTTCTTGTCGAAGACCTCCAGGCGGGCGGTGGCGACCCCGGCGGCGCGCCAGATCCCGACGCAGGCGGTGTGCAGCTCACCGCCGACGCCGGCGCGCCAGCGGGCGGGGAGGACGTGGAGCTGGGTGAGGTGCATGACCCCCTCGCGCTCCCCGTAGGCGGCGATGCCCGCGACCTCGCCGTCCCGTACCGCGCAGAGCACGGTCCCCCGGCCGACGGCGGCGGCCCAGCCGGCCCGGGAGCGGGCGACCTCCTCGGGACCGAGGAAGTCGGCGTCGGGGAGGTGGCCCCGGTAGTAGGTGGCGCGGGCCTCGGTGTGGAGGGCGACGACGGCGTCGAGGTCGTCGGCGGTGGCGAGTCGGATCATGCATGCTCATGACGCGGGAGAGCCGGGAACGGTTGCGGGGGGGCGTTTCAGAGGGGGCGGTTGCGGGATGCGCCTCAGGGGGGGGCGGCTTCTCGGAGGCGCGACTGCGTGATTGGCAGGTTCCCCGCAAGACGGTCTTCTGTGTCTTCACGGATCAGGGCAACATCGCCCGGGTCGTGATCGTCGACTTCATCGGCGGAGAAGAAGACGAGAACGAGGCATTCGCCCTGCCTCCAGATCAGATCACTCTCAAGGTCACCCTCTGGAAGCCGAGCGCCTGACCCTCGGGTTGGGCCAGTACCGCGACCGTCCCTGACGGTCGCGGCGCTACCTCCGTTGCCCTGTTCTCGTGGCTCCGCAACTCACTCCCGGAGCCGTGGCGGAGCACCACGAAGCCGCCGTCGGCCTGGGCCTGCTCGCCGACGAGGACACCCCGGTGGACGCCTTCGGAGACACCGCCCACACCACCGGGACGCCCGCCAAGCCTCACAAGATCTTCATCAGTCTTCCAGACCAGGGTGTCTTGCCGATCAGTGCGGGCTCAGCGCCTCGGCAGGCCCAGGGGGTTGCCGTCGCGGAGTTCCGGCGGGAGGAGCCGGGCGGGGGCCGACTGGTAGGTGACCGGGCGCAGCCAGCGCTCGATCGCGGTCGCCCCGACCGAGGTGGAGGTGGAGGTGGTGGCCGGGTAGGGGCCGCCGTGGTGCTGGGCGGCGGCGACGGCGACTCCGGTGGGCCAGCCGTTGACGAGGACGCGGCCCGCGAGCGGGGTGAGCGCGGCGAGGAACGGTGCGGCGTCCTCGTCGTCGGCCGCGTCGGCGATGTGCAGGGTGGCGGTGAGGTTGCCGGGCAGCCCGGCGAGGACCTCGGTGACCTGCGCCCGGGAGTCGTAGCGGGCGACGACGGTGACGGGGCCGAAGCACTCCTCCAGGAGGAGATGGTGGTCGCCGCTCCCGCCCTCGCTGCCGCCTTCGCGGCCGGTGAGTCGCGCGGCGTCGACGGTGAGGACGCCCGCGCCGACCGTGTGGGCGTCGCCCGCGCCGGGGGTCACGGGGGTGCGTACCCCCGTGAGCGCGGCGCGTGCGGCGACCCCGGCGACGAAGGCCTCGCGCATCCGGTGGTCGAGCAGCACGGCGGGGCCGGTCGCGGCGACTCCGGCGGCGAGCGCGTCGAGGAAGCGGTCGCCCGCCTCGCCCGAGGGGGCGAGGACGAAGCCGGGCTTGGTGCAGAACTGGCCCGCGCCCAGGGTCATGGAGCCGGCCAGACCGGCGCCGATCTCCTCGGCGCGCTCCTCGACGGCGGTCGGGGTGAGCACGACCGGGTTGAGGGAACCGAGTTCGCCGTGGAAGGGGATCGGGGCGGGGCGGGCCGCCGCCGCGTCGAAGAGGGCCCGCCCGCCGCGTACCGAACCGGTGAAGCCGGCCGCCGCGACGAGCGGGTGGCGGACGAGTTCCACCCCCGCGTCGAAGCCGTGGACGAGGACGACGACGTCCTCGGGGAGGCCGGCCTTGGCGGCGGCCCCGCGCAGCAGTCCGGCGCAGAGTTCGGAGGTCGCCGGGTGGTCCGGGTGGGCCTTGATCACCACGGGGCAGCCGGCCGCGAGGGCGCTCGCGGTGTCGCCGCCGGGGACGGAGAAGGCGAGCGGGAAGTTGCTGGCGGCGTAGACGGCGACGACGCCCAGCGGGATCTTCCAGCGGCGCATGTCGGGCCGGGGCGGGGTGGCCCCGGGATCGGGAAGGTCGATCCGGATGTCGAGGAAGGAGCCCTCCTCGACCACCTCGGCGAAGGCCCGCAACTGCGCGGTGGTACGCGCGAGTTCGCCGGTGAGCCGGACCGGCCCGAGGGCGGTCTCGGCGTCGGCGGTCGCCACGATCCGCTCGCGCGCCCCGTCGAGGAGGTCGGCCGCGGTACGGAGGAAGGCGGCCCGCCCGGTCCGGTCGGCGAGGCTCTCACGGACCTCGTGGGCGGCCCGTACGGACCGGTCCACGTCCTCGGTCGTGGCCTCCACCGCGACCCGCTCACGCGGCTTCCCCGTCCGGGGGTCCACACTCCACACTGGTTCTGCCGCCACCGCTACGCCCCTGTTCGCTATTCTGAACGCTGTTCTCGTAGATGAACGCATCTGTACGGGACTCTAGGGACGGCGCGACCGTCTCCACAAGGGGCCCCTTCGGCCAGGTGGCCACGGGACGACCATACGAGCGAGCGGGCGGCCGGACGCGGGGACGACCGGACCACCGGCGACCGGACGACGAAAAGGGGCGAGGGTCATGGCGACTGCCGACGCGGGCGGAGCGCAGGTGAAGTCCGCGGTGCGGACCGTGGAGCTGCTCGAGTACTTCGCCGGGCGCCCCGGGATGCACTCGCTCGCCGCCGTCCAGGAGGCCGTCGGCTACCCCAAGTCCAGCCTGTACATGCTGCTGCGCACTCTGGTCGAGCTGGGCTGGGTGGAGACCGACGCGACCGGCACCCGGTACGGCATCGGGGTGCGGGCGCTGCTCGTCGGCACCTCGTACATCGACGGCGACGAGGTGGTGGCCGCCTCCCGGCCCACCCTGGACAGGCTCTCCGACGACACCACCGAGACCATCCACCTGGCGCGGCTCGACGGCACCAACGTGGTCTACCTGGCGACCCGTCAGTCCCAGCACTATCTGAGGCCGTTCACCCGGGTCGGGCGCCGGCTGCCCGCGCACTCGACCTCGCTCGGCAAGGCACTGCTGGCCACCCACACCGACGAGCAGGTCCGCAAGCTGCTCCCGGAGACCCTTCCGGCGCTGACCGAGCACACGATCACCGACCGCGAGGAGCTCATCGGGGAGCTGCGGGTCATCCGCGAACAGGGCCTCGCGGTGGACCGCGAGGAGAACACGCTCGGGCTGCGCTGCTTCGGTGTCGCGATCCCCTACCGGACCCCGGCGCGGGACGCCATCAGCTGCTCGGTGCCGGTGGCCCGGCTGACCCCGGCCCATGAGCAGATGATCAAGGACGCGCTCCTCGACGCGCGGGACCGGCTGACGCTGGCGACCCGCCGCCTCTGACCGCGTGATCACGCACGGTCGGCGAGGGCCTTCCGCCAGACCGGGCTGTCCACGTAGTGGTTGTCGTACCGCTCCGAGGACGCCTTGATCTCCTCGAAGCTCGCCTCGCCCCGCATGACCCGGCCGAGCAGGCGCAGGTAGTCGAAGCGGGCCATGCCCGGCGTGAAGACGAAGAGGACGTCGGCCTCGGCGCCGGGCGCCGCCGCGAAGGCGTGCGGGGTGTGCGGCGGGACGAGCAGGAAGTCGCCCTGCTCCAGGACGGTCAGCTCCTGGTCCACCAGGACCTGGAGCGAGCCGCCGAGCACGAAGAACATCTCCGAGGCCTTGGTGTGGAAGTGGGCCGGGGCCCCGACGGCGCCCTTCGCGAAGGAGGACCGGTAGCTGGTGAGCTGTCCGCCGGTGGTGCCGGAGTCGGCGAGGAGGGTCATCACGCTGCTGGGGTCGGCCGTGGTCTCGGCGGTGGCGGCGCGGGTGAGGAGCGGGGCGAAGGTCTCGATCTCGTTCATGATCACTACTTTAGAGAGTCATTGACCTGCGAGACAGGGTCAATCGATCATCTGAATGATGGGTCAATCCGGCTTCGGGTGACGGCGGGGAGGAGGGCGTCTCCCCCGTGCGGCGGAGGCGGTTCACCGCTCGGCAGGAGGTGGCGGCGGGGGCCCGCGCGGGAGCGTGGGGCCATGACACAGACCGCGCCTCCCACGGCCCCGGCTCCCGCCGCCCTCGATCACCGCCCGAGCCCCGCCCGCCGGGCGCTGCGCGCCCTCGCGATCCTCGCCTGCTTCCCGTACATCTCGCTCAAGGCCGTCTGGGTGGCGGGCGGCGAGCTCGGCATCCCGGCCGGAAGCGCACTCCTGGAGCGCCGGGAGATGATGCTGGTCGCCAACTCGGTCTCGGTGATCGCCGACGTCCTCGTCGTGGTCCTCGCCCTGCTGCTCACCCAGGCCTGGGGCAGACGCTTCCCCGCCTGGCTGCTCGCCCTCCCCATGTGGGCGGCGACCGGGCTGCTCACCCCGATCATGACCGGCTACCCGGCGCAGCTCGCGGTCGCCCTGGTCACCGGCGACGAGCAGGCCGCCGCTCCCCGCGAACCCTTCCTCGACGACTGGGTCTTCACCGTCGTCTACAGCGGGTTCATCCTCCAGGGCCTCGCCCTCGGCACCCTCTTCGTCCTCTACGCCCGGGACCGCTGGGGCGGCCTCTGGCGGGGCCGGCTCGGCGAGCTGTCCGTCCGTACGTCCGGGCCCGGTGCGCGGGCCCTCGCCCTGGCCGGCGCGGTCGCCGCGCTCGTACCCGCCGTGCTCCATCTGCTGTGGGCGGCCGGCTCGACCACGGGCCTGTCCGCCCGCCGCATCACCGAACGCGACGCCGACTTCTACGTCCTCGAGGCCGAGCGGCTCGGCTTCCTCGCCCTCGCCGTCGTCCTCACCCTCTTCCTGGTCCTGCGCCGGCCCGCCGGGCTCCGGGTCCGCACCACGCTCGCCCTGGCCTGGACGGCCTCGGCCGCCGTCGGCTGCTGGGGCGCCTACATGTCGCTCGTCGCGCTGCTGCCGGAGCCGGATCCGAGCAAGCACGTCCCCGGGCTCGTACAGCTGTCCTACGCTGGCGACATGATCACCGGGTTCCTGCTCGCCGCCTGCGTGGCGCTGTTCCTGCGGCGGCGGAGCGCCGGGGCGTGAGACGGTTCGCGACCGCCCTGCTCGGGCAGCGGGCCAGACGCCGGTGGCTCCATCTGATCGTGGGCGGCGCGCTGTTCATGCCGTACTGGATGGTCGGCACCCTGGTCATGGGGCCGCTGCTCGACGAGGGCGGGATGTTCACCGGCGGGCTCGGGGTGCAGTTCGGGGCGTACGGGGTGGCGCTGCCGCTCGTCGCGGTGACCGCGCTGTTCCCGCTGGCCCGGCCGATGTCGGTGGCGGCGGCGCGGGCGCTCTGCGGGGTGCCGGCGGACCGGTTCGCGGACGGCCCGGCGCGGGGCCGGGAGGCGAGGGCCCGGACGGCCGGCTGGTTCACGCTGCATCTGGGCGCGGGGGCGCTGATCAGCGGGGCGACCCTGGCCCTGCCGCCGTTCGCGGCGGCGGTGCTCGCGCTGCCGTTCTCGCCGTCGCTGCGGGATTCGGAGCTCGGCGCGTTCTGGGGACTCGACCGGCCCGGCTGGGGCTGGGCGGCGCTCCCGGCGGGACTCCTGATGCTGCTCGCGCTCGTCGCCGTGGTCGCCGCGACCGGGGCGCTGCTGGCCCGGCAGGCGCCCCGGCTGCTCGGGCCCAGCCCGGCGGACCGGCTCGCGGCGGCCGAGCGGCGCGCGGCGGAGGCCGAGTCCCGCAACCGGCTGGCCCGGGAGCTGCACGACTCGGTCGGTCACGCGCTGAGTGCGGTCACCCTCCAGGCGGGCGCGGCCCGCCGGGTCCTGGACGGCGGCGAAGGGGCGGACCTGGAGTTCGTACGGGAGGCGCTGACGGCGATCGAGGAGACCACCCGGCGCACGGTCGGCGAGCTGGACGGGGTGCTCGGCCTGCTGCGGCGCGGCGAGGGGGCCGAGGAGGGCGTCGGCCCGGGGCTCGACGCCCTGGCGGCGCTGGTGCGGGGCGCGGGGCCGGGGGTGGCGCTGACCGTGACCGGCGACCTCGCCCTCGTACCGGAGACGGTGTCCCGTGAGGCGTACCGGATCGTCCAGGAGGGGCTGACGAACGCGGCCCGGCACGCGGGCGGCGCGCCCGTCACCGTACGGCTCGACGCCCGTACCGAGGACTTGGAGATCACCATGGAGAACCCCCTGCCCGACCGTCCCCCGGTCACCCGGCCCGGCGGCGGGCGCGGGCTGCGCGGGATCGCGGAGCGGGCCCGGCTGCTCGGCGGCGCCGCCGGGGCGGGCCCGGCGGACGGCGTGTGGCGCCTCACGGCGAGGATCCCCCGATGAGCGCGCAGACGGCCGGGGCCGTGATCAGGGTGGTCGTCGCCGACGACGAGCGGATGGTGCGGACGGCCCTGCGGGTCATCCTGGACGCGGAGCCCGACCTGAGGGTCGTCGGCGAGGCCTCCACCGGCGCCGAGGCGGTGTCGGTGGTGCGGGCCGAGCGGCCCGACGTCGTCCTCATGGACGTACGGATGCCGGAGATCGACGGCATCCGGGCCACCGAGCAGATCCTCGCGGGAATGGCGGAGCCGCCCCGGATCGTGGTGGTGACCACCTTCGAGAACGACGCCTACGTGTACGACGCGCTGCGCGTCGGCGCGGCCGGGTTCCTGCTGAAGCGGGCGGCGGCCGAGGAGCTGGTGGGCGCGGTCCGGCTGGTCGCGCGGAGCGATTCGCTGCTCTACCCGGCGGCGGTCCGGGGCCTGGCCGCCGAGCACGCCCGCCACCGGGCGCCGGCGGCGCCCCCGTGGGTGGCGCGGCTCACCGAACGGGAGGCGGAGGTGCTGCGCCTGGTGGCGACGGGTCTGACGAACGCGGAGATCGCGGGCCGGATGGGCGTGGGCGCGGCGACGGTGAAGACGCATGTGGCGGCGGTGCTGGCGAAATCGGGCGCCAGGGACCGCACGCAGGCGGTGATCCTCGCGTACGAGTCGGGGTTCGTGCGGGCGGGGTGAGGGGGCCCTGCGACGGGGGCGGGGGTCGGGGCAGGGTCGGGGGTCGGGGCGCGGGTCGGGGCGGGGGTCGGGGCGACGGAGGCAGGAGGTGCCGGATCGGACCGGGCCGGCCGGCCGGCTCCGGGACACCGGCCGGCGGGTGTCTTCGACATGAAGATCCCCTGAGAAACCGGACACATCCGGAACGACCCCCACCGGCCCGTTCGTCCCCACAGGTGCGATGAACAAGACGATCAGGCGCACCTCTGTCTTCGTGCTGATCCTGGTGCTCGCCCTGCTGGGCCGGGCCACCTGGGTGCAGGCGTACCAGGGCAAGGCGCTCGCGGACGACCAGAAGAACCGGCGGAAGACCATCGCGCAGTACGCGCAGCCGCTCGGGAACATCGTCGTGGCCGGCTCGCCGGTCACCGGCTCGGAGAGGACGGAGGGAACGGACCTCGCGTACCGGCGCACGTACACGGACGGCGAGCTGTACGCGGCGGTCACCGGCTACAGCTCGCAGGCGTACGGTGCGACCCAGCTGGAGGGCATCTACTCCGACGTCCTCGACGGCACCGACGACCGGCTGAAGAACCCGGTCGACGCCGTCACCCGCAAGCAGCAGCAACCGGGCACGGTCGTCACCACGATCGACCCGGACGTGCAGAAGGCCGCCTACCGGGCGCTCGGGAACAAGAAGGGCGCGGCGGTCGCCGTCGACCCGGCGAGCGGGCGGATCCTCGCCCTCGCCTCCACCCCGTCCTACGACCCGTCGAAGATCACCGGCACCTCGGACGGCGCCGCCTGGCAGGCGCTGCTCGCCGACGAGGACAAGCCGATGGTCAACCGGGCGCTGCGGCAGCCGCTGCCGCCCGGCTCCACCTTCAAGCTGGTGGTCGCTGCGTCGGCCCTGGAGGACGGTCTGTACGGCTCGGTGGACACGGCGACGAAGAGCCCCGACCCGTACACCCTGCCGGGCACCCGGACCGTGCTGAAGAACGAGAACGCGTCCGCGCCCTGCGAGAACGCCACGATCCGCACCGCGCTCCGCTACTCCTGCAACAACGTCTTCGCGAAGATGGCCGCCGACCTGGGTCAGGACAAGGTGAAGGCGACGGCGGAGAAGTTCGGTTTCAACGACGCCGGGCTGGACGTGCCGGTCCGCGCCTACCCGAGCGTGTACCCCTCCGGGATGGACAAGGCGCAGACGGCGCTGACCGGCATCGGGCAGTTCGACGTGACCGCCACCCCGCTCCAGATGGCGATGGTGTCGGCGGCGATCGCCAACGACGGTGTCCTCGCCGCCCCGCACATGGTGTCGGAGGTCGTCGACTCCGACGGCGACCCGCTCACGAGCTTCGCGGACGGGGACGGGAAGCGGATCGTGTCCTCGTCGACGGCGGAGCAGCTGCGCAGCGCGATGCGGACGGTCGTGGAGGAGGGCACGGGCACCAACGCGGCGATCCCCGGGGCCGAGGTCGGCGGAAAGACGGGTACGGCGCAGCACGGCGAGAACAACAGCAAGACGCCGTACGCCTGGTTCACCTCGTACGCGAAGGACCCCTCGACCGGGAAGCAGGTCGCCGTCGCGGTGATGATCGAGGACTCGGGCGCGGCCCGCTCCGAGGTGAGCGGCAACGGTCTGGCGGCCCCGGTGGCGCAGAAGATGATGGCGGCGGCGCTGAAATGAGGTGAGGCGAGCGGGGCGACGAGGTGATCGACGCGGGGCGCTGAAGCGAGGTGCGGCGGCGTTCGAAGTGGCGTGGGCAGGGCCCCGATTGGCCGTCGGGGCCCGTCACACGATATGCAGGGTCACGCTCGTGTCGATCACGTATTCGAGCGACTGATCCTGCTCTCATCTCGCGGAGGACCGCCGTGCGCCTGCCCCGTTCCCTCTCCGGCTGGACCATCGCGGTCTTCGGGGTGCTCGCCGCCTCGCTGGGGGTCGTCGGCCTGGTCGTCCCGGACGCGCTGATCACGGTGATGGGCTTCGAGCCGGTGCCCGAAGGCGCGCGCGCGGACGGCGACCACACCCTCGTCTTCCTCACGGCCTCCTCGATGGCCGCGCTGAACATGGGCGTCTACTACGTGGGCGTCGCGCTCGCCGACTGGAAGCCCTTCTTCCGCTGGACGGTTCCCTTCCGCCTCCTCACCTGCGCGGTCTTCACCCTCGCGGTCGTCACCGGCCGCGCCCCGGCCGGCTTCCTGGGCGTGGGCCTGTGGGAGGGACTCGGCGCGGTGGTGACGGGGGCGGCGCTGCTCCACGAGAAGCGGACCGCCGCCAAGTCACTGGCGGCGTGACGGACGGCGTCACCGGCGCGGTCCGGCCGCTCGCGGCGAAAACGGGGTGCGCCGCGCCGGCGGGGGCAGCAGACTCGCGCGCATGACCGCTGAGATCACGCGTATCAACCCCCCCGAACTGCATCCGACTCCCGGGTACCACCACATCACCGTCGTGGAGGCGGGCCGGACGGCCTTCCTCGCGGGGCAGTGCCCGCTCGACCCCTCGGGGACGCTGGTGGGGGAAGGGGATCTCGACGCCCAGATCGACCAGGTGGTGGCCAACTCGATCGTCGCGCTGGAGGCGGTGGGCGCCCGGCCCGAGCATGTCGTCCGCTCGGTGATCTACGTGGCCGGCGACGACGTGAACGCGCTCGGCGCCACCTGGTGGCGGCTCACCGACTCGGCCCTCGGCCCGGCGCTGACCACCGCGAGCACGCTACTCGGTGTGACCCGGCTCGGCTTCTCCGGGCAACTGGTCGAGCTCGACCTGACGGCGGCGCTGCCGGGAGGGACCGGGGCCGACGGGCGGCGGTGACGGCGGTCCCGTCCCGATGGCCGCCGGCCGACTCCCCTCGCGAGAGCGCTCCGGTCCCGGTGACGGCCTTACCCGCCCCCGGCGGCAGCGGGCCTGACCAGGTGAATCACTAGGGCAGGTGCCCGATCCGCCCCTGCCTCCTCAGACACCAGCCTGTGGCCCATGCGCTGGTATCTGACAGGTGTCGTCGTGTCCGGGTTCGGGACGACGGCGATGTGGCTGGTCTCCGGGATCTGGGTCAAGTCCCTGACGGGGTCCGACAGTCTGGCGGCCCTGGCCGCCTTCGCCCTCTGGGCCCCGGTCCTCCTCGGACCGCTGCTCGGCACGCTCGCGGACCGGGTGCGGCGGCGGCCCCTCCTGGTCGTGCTCGACCTGGCGATGGCCGCACTGCTCCCGCTGCTCCTGTGGGTGGAGTCGGCGGACCGGGTGTGGCTGCTCTTCGCGATGCTCGTGCTGTACGGGGCGCAGGGCGCCGTGCACGACGCCGCGGAACAGGCCCTCGTCGCCACCGTCCTGGACGAGGGACGGCTCGGCGCCTTCAACGGGCTGCGGATGACCGCGAACGAGTCGACGAAGCTGATCGCCCCGCTGGTCGCCGCCGGGCTCTTCGCACGGTACGGGGGCGGGCCCGTCGCCCTCCTCGACGCGGCCAGCTTCGCGCTCGCGGCGGGCGTGTTCGCGCTGATGCGGGTCAAGGAGCCGCGCCCCGCCCGGTCCGCGTCCCGGAACTGGTGGCGGGAGACCGGCGAGGGCGTACGGCTGCTCCGGGCCTCGCCCGTACTGCGGCCACTCGTCGCGACGGGCGGGTTCACCATGCTGCTCGCCGGGGTGAACGGCGCGGCGATCTACGCCGTCGTGGACCGGGGGCTCGGGCACTCCCCCGCGTACGCCGGAGTGCTCTACGCCGTCCAGGGCGCGGGCTCGGTCCTCGCGGGCCTGGTCACCGGCCCGCTGCTCCGCCGCATGCCGGAACGCACGCTCGCGGCCGTCGGCCTCGCGCTGTTCGCGCTCGCGGTGGGCGTACGGGCGCTGCCGTACGGGCCGACGGCCCTGGCGGCGAGCGCGGTGATCGGCCTGGGCCTCCCGTGGGTCCTCGTCGCGGTGACGACTGCGGTGCAGAAGGCGGCGCCGCCGGGGGCGCTCGGCCGGGTCGCGGCGACCGCGAACACCCTGATCCTCGCACCGAACGCGCTGGCCATCGCCCTGGGCGCGGGTCTGATCGCGCTGGTCGACGTACGCGTCGTGCTCCCGCTGCTCGCCCTGGCGGGGCTGGCCTGGGCGGCGTTCCTGGCGGTACGGGGCGGCGGGAGCCCGGCGCCGACGGCTCGCGGTGCGGTGGGCCCGGGGGGCGGGGAGCATGGAAGCAAGCGTGGTCACGGTGGGAGGAGGGCAGTGTGACGGCCGGTTCCTTCCCGGGGACGACGGGGCGGGCGGGTGTCCCCCTGGACGGCACGGGGCTCCTCGACGTGCTCGGGGTCGCCGCCGTGGTCATCGACGCCCAGGGCCGGATCGTGCTGTGGAGCCCGCAGGCCGAGGCCCTCTTCGGCTTCCGCGCCGATGAGGCCCTCGGCCGGTACGTGGCCCGGCTGATCGTCGGCACGGAGCACCGGGAGGAGGCCATGCGCCTCTTCGGCCAGGTGCTGCGCGACGGCACGGCCTGGGCGGGCACCTTCCCCGTGCGGCACAAGGACGGCACCGTCCGGCAGGTGGAGTTCCGCAACATGCGGCTCACCGACGACCTGGGCGGCCTGTACGCGCTGGGGATCGCCGCCGACCGCGCCGCCGTCGAGCGGATCGAGACCGAGCTCGCCCTCTCCGACCGGCTCGTCTCCCAGTCCCCGATCGGCCTCGCCGTCCTCGACACCGAGCTGCGCTACGTCCTGGTGAACCCCGCCCTGGAGCGTATCCACGGCGTGCCCGCCCCCCTGCACCTCGGCCGGCGGATCGGCGACATGCTGTCGCAGGCCGACGCCCCCGGCCTGGAGGCCGCGCTGCGCACCGTCCTGGCCACGGGCACCCCGCTGCTCGACCATCCCCTCGTCGGCCGGACCCCGGCGGACCCCGACCACGACCACGCCTGGTCGCTGTCCTTCTACCGGCTGGAGGGCGCCGAGGACCGGGTCCTGGGCGTCGCGGCCTCCGTGATCGACGTGACCGAGCGGCACCGGGCGGACGCGGAGGCGAACCGGTCCCGGCGCCGCCTCGCGCTCATCGCGGACGCCTCCGCCCGGGTCGGCACCACCCTGGAGGTGGAGCGCACGGCCGACGAGCTGGCCTCGGTGGTGGTGCCGGTGCTCGCGGACATCGCGGCGGTCGACGTCCTCGACTCCGTCCTGACGCTCCGCCGACCGGGCGCCCCCGAGGAGGGCCCCGAACTGTTCCGGGCGCTCGCGCTGAAGACCTCGGGCCGCACGGACGCGCTGCCGGCGGCGGACCCGCCCGGGGAGGTGGCGATGTACGGGGCGGACCGGCTCGTCACCCGGTGCGTGCACACCGGTCTGCCTGTCCTCGTCGAGCACGTCGGCCCCGGTGACCTCGCCCGGATCGCCCGCAGCCCCGAGGCGGCGGAACTCCTCGCACGCGCGGGCGTGCACTCCTACCTCGCCGTGCCGCTGATCGCGCGTGGCGAGGTGCTCGGCGCGCTCGACCTCAAGCGGGACCGCAACGCGCTCCCCTTCGACG
The DNA here is from genome assembly GCF_040297565.1 of Streptomyces sp. NPDC001728. Taxonomy (NCBI): domain Bacteria; kingdom Bacillati; phylum Actinomycetota; class Actinomycetes; order Kitasatosporales; family Streptomycetaceae; genus Streptomyces; species Streptomyces sp. NPDC001728. The sequence goes on along the minus strand of NZ_JBEOZK010000003.1, from coordinate 436,555 downwards.
GCGACGACGTCCTGCTCGCCACCGAGCTGGCCTCCCGCGCGGCCGTGAGCATCGACAACGCCCGCTGGTACCAGAGCGTCCGGAACTCGGCGGTGACCCTCCAGCGCAGCCTGCTGCCGGGCACGCCGCCGGAGCGGGCCGGACTCGAGATCGCGGCCCGCTACCAGCCGGCGCAGGCGTCGAGCGAGGTCGGCGGCGACTGGTACGACGTGATCCCGCTGCCCGACGGCAAGACCGCCCTCGTCGTCGGGGACGTGATGGGCAGCGGCATCGACGCGGCGGCGACGATGGGCCGGCTGCGGACCGCGACCTGCGCGTTCGCGGACCTCGATCTGCCGCCCGACCAGGTCCTCACGCACCTGGACCGGATCACCGCGGGCCTGGAGCACTACATCGCGACCTGTCTCTTCGCGGTGTACGACCCGGTCCGCGGCGGGTGCCGGATCGCGAACGCCGGCCATCTGCCGCCGGTACGGGTCCCCGCGCACGGACCTGCCGAGCTGGTGGACGTGCCGCCGGGAGTGCCCCTCGGGGTCGGCGGCGGGACGTTCCGTACGACCCGGGTGCCGTTTCTTCCCGGGGACCGGCTCGTGCTCTACACGGACGGTCTGATCGAGACCCGCCACGACGCGATCGACGAGCGGATGGCCCTGCTGGTGGGCCTCCTCGACGAGGCGCGCGGCCCTCTTGAGGAGACCTGCGACCACCTGCTCCGGGCGCTGCGGCGGCCGGGCGCGGCGGACGACGTGGCGCTCCTCATCGCCCGGAGCACGGGATGACGGCCGCGGACCGGGGCGGAGCCCGGGACCGGGGCGGAGCCCGGGACCGGGGCGGAGCCCGGGACCGGGGCGGAGCCCGGGACCGGGGCGGGGGGCGGGGACGGGGCGGGGGGCGGGGACGGGGCTCGCAGCCGACGGCGGGTACGGGTCCGGGTACGGGTGCGCAGGCGGGCCCCGGCACCGGCTCCGCGAAAGGCACCGGCTCCGCGAAGAGCTCCGGCTCCGCGAAACGCTCTCGCTCCGGGGAGCGCGGGACCGGGCTCCGGAGCGTCGCCGGCCAGGTGTTCGTCCTGGAGGCGCTCATCGCGCTCCTGGTGATCGCGGCGGCCGTGTTCGTGACCTTCCACCAGGCCCAGAGTGCCGCCGACCGGGACGCCCGGGTGCGTTCGCTCGCCGTCGCGGAGGCCTTCGCGCACGCGCCCGGCATCGACGAGGCCCTGTCCTCCCCCAACCCGACGGCGGTGCTCCAGTCGCGCTCGGAGGCCACCCGCCAGGCGACGGGGGTGGACTTCATCTCCGTACTGAGCCCGGCCGGCGTGCGGTACACCGACTCCCTGCAGACGCTGATCGGCCACAAGGCGAGCGGGGACTTCACCCGCGCGACGGTGGACGGCAAATCCTTCACCGAGCACTTCCGGGGCGCTCCCCACGACGCCGTGCGGGCCGTGGTGCCGGTCGTGGACCAGCACGGCCGGACGATCGGCCTGGTCACCAGCGGCATCGAGGTGGAGAGCATCACGCACGCGGTGGAGAGCAGGCTGCCACTGCTCGCCGGTGCGGCGGCGGCCGCGCTGGTGCTGGCCGTGGGCGGTGCCGGCCTGGTGAGCCGACGGCTGCGGCGGCAGACGCACGGCCTCGGCCCCACCGAGATGACGCGGATGAAGGAGCACCACGAGGCGGTGCTGCACGCGGTCCGCGAAGGGGTGCTGATCGTGGGCGCGGACCAGCGGCTGCTGCTCGCCAACGACGAGGCGCGCCGGCTGCTCGGCCTGGACGCCGACGCGGAGCGGCGGCACGTCTCGGAGCTGGGTCTCGATCCCCGTACGGTCGAACTCCTGGTGTCGGGGCGGTCCGCGACGGACGAGGTGCACCGGGCGGGCGACCGGCTGCTCGCGGTGAGCGTGCGGCCGACGGCCCCGGACGGTTCCGAGTCCGGCAGCGTGATGACGATGCGGGACACCACCGAACTGGCCGCCGTGACGGGCCGGGCCGCGGTGGCCCGTGGCCGGCTCCAGCTGCTGTACGAGGCGGGCGTGCGGATCGGGACGACGCTGGAGGTCGTCCGGACGGCGGAGGAGCTGGCGGAGGTCGCGGTGCCGAGGTTCGCGGACTTCGCGACGGTGGAGCTGCTTGAGCCGGTGCTGCGCGGGGAGGAGCCGCCGGGGTCGGCGGCGGCGGCCACCGAGATGCGGCGGACGGCGCTGAGCGGGCTGCGGCCCGACCAGCCGCTCCAGCCGGTCGGTGACACCGTGCGGTTCGATGTGTCCGACACCCCGATGGCGAAGGCCCTGGGGGCGGGGCACGCGGTGGTGCAGGCGGAGCTGGCGGCGGCGGAGGGCTGGCGGGCGCAGGACCCCGAGGGGGCGGCGCAGGCGCTGGCGTACGGGATGCACTCGCTGCTCACGGTGCCGCTGCTGGCCCGTGGGGTGGTCCTGGGGATGGCCAACTTCTGGCGCGCGGACACCCCGGAGCCGTTCGGGGAGGAGGACCTGTCGTTCGCGGAGGAGCTGGCCGCGCGGGCGGCGGTCGCCATCGACAACGCGCGCCGGTTCACGCGGGAGCACGCGATGGCGGTGACGCTCCAGCGGAGCCTGCTGCCCCGGGTGCTGCCCGACCTGAGCGCGGTGGAGGTGGCGTACCGCTATCTCCCGGCGAAGGCGGGCGTGGGCGGCGACTGGTTCGATGTGATCCCGCTGCCCGGGGCGCGGGTGGCGCTGGTCGTCGGGGACGTGGTGGGGCACGGGCTGCACGCGGCGGCCACCATGGGGCGGCTGCGGACGGCGGTGCACAACTTCTCGACGCTGGACGTGCCGCCGGACGAGTTGCTCGGGCACCTGGACGAGCTGACGGGCCGGATCGACGACCGGGAGTCGGAGGGGCCGGACGGCGAGGCGCGTCGGCGGGACGAGGGCATCACCGGCGCGACCTGTCTGTACGCGATCTACGACCCGGCGTCCGGGCTGTGCACGGTGGCGAGCGCCGGGCATCCCGGTCCGGCCCTGGTGGGCCCGGACGGGCGGGTCGAGTTCCCGGACCTGCCACGGGGGATGCCGCTCGGGCTGGGTCTGGGCGACGTGCCGTTCGAGACGGCGGAGCTGCGGCTGCCGGAGGGCAGCAAGCTGGTGCTGTTCACTGACGGTCTCCTGGAGGACCGGGGCCGGGACCTCGACACGGGGCTCGACCTGCTGGGTTCCACGCTCGCCCAGCGGGACCGGACTCCGGAACAGACCTGTGCGGACGTGCTCGCGACGCTGCTCTCGCCGTCGCCGCGCGACGACATCGCGCTGCTGGTCGCGCGGACCCGGCTGCTCGACCAGGACCGGATCGCGGAGTGGGAGGTGGCGCGCGATCCGGCGGCGGTGTCGCCGATACGGAACGCGGCGGCGGCGAAGCTGTCGGAGTGGGGGCTCGACGGACTGGCGTTCACGGCGGAGCTGATCCTCAGCGAGCTGATCACGAACGCGGTGCGGTACGGGGCGGATCCGGTACGGGTCCGGCTGCTGCACGACCGGACGCTGATCTGCGAGGTGTCGGACGGCAGCAGCACCTCGCCGCACCTGCGGCACGCGGCGACGACGGACGAGGGCGGGCGCGGGCTGTATCTGGTGGCGCAGTACGCGGAGCGCTGGGGCACGCGGTACGCGCGGCGCGGCAAGACGATCTGGGCGGAGCTGCGGGTGGGCTCGGACGGCCCGGAGCCGGTGGCGGTGCCGGACCTGGACGCGCTGGAGGACCTGGCGTGGTGAGCCCGTTGTGGGCATGCGTTCCGCCGGGGCGGAACGGGCGGGCACGACGGACGGCGCGCTCACGCCGCGCCCAGGCTCCCGCGCCCTGACCCGCAGCGCGGGTGCGCCGCACGAAGCTCGTGGTATACCAAATAGGGCATCAGCCGACCCGTACCCGAGGAGCGCCCCGTGACCCCGCCGCCACTCCCCACCGCCACCCTCTTCCACGACGTACGGCCCTTCGGCGGGCCGGCCCGCCGAAGGGCCGTACGTCGTGGACGGACTCCTGGTGGCGGAGGCGCCGTCGGACGCCGTCGTCGAGCGGGTCGACGGCGGCGGCCGGCTGGCGCTGCCGACCCTGGTCGACGCGCACATCCACCCGGACAAGACCTCCTGGGGCGAGCCCTGGCACAGCCGTCGCCCCGCGCACGGCATCGCCGAGTACGTCGCCGGTGACGTGGAGCTGTCCCGCGCCCTGCCGGCCCCGGTGGGCGAGCGGGCGCTGCGGCTGATGTCGCACGCGGCGGCGCAGGGCACCCGGGCGATGCGCGCCCACGCGGACGTCGCCCCGGCCTACGGGCTCGCCGGGATCGAGGGGGTCGCGGAGGCGGCCCGGAAGCTCGCCGGGATCGTCGACGTGGAGCTGGTGGCCTTCCCGCAGCACGGGGTGGTCCGGACGCCGGGGGTGGCCGGGCTTCTGGCGGAGGCCGCCGAGAGCGGGCTCGTCACCCACATCGGCGGCATCGACCCGGCCGGCTTCGACGCGGACGGCGGCCACGGGGGCGACCAGCTGGGCACGGTCTTCGCGCTCGCGGAGAAGCACGGTCTGGGGCTCGACATCCACCTCCACGACCGGGGCGAGCAGGGCCTCGCGCCGCTGCGGGACATCGCGGCCCGCACCCGGGCGCTCGGTCTCCAGGGCCGGGTGAGCGTGGCGCACGCCTTCGCGGTCGCCGGTCTCCCGGACGCGGAGCTGGACGAGACGGCGGACCTGCTCGCGGACGCGGGGATCGCGCTGACGACGGTGGCCCTGTCGGTGACGACGATCCTGCCGTTCCGGCGGCTCGCCGAGCGCGGGGTCAGGGTCGGGCTCGGCTCGGACGGCGTCCGGGACAACTGGAGCCCGTTCGGCAACGCCGACATGCTGCACCGCGCCTGGCTGGCCGCCTGGGCCCTGGACCTGCGGCTCGACGAGGAGCTGGAGGCCTGCTTCCGACTGGCCGCCGACGGGGGCGCGGACCTCCTCGGCCTCCCGAAGGCGGATCTCCGCCCGGGTTCCCCGGCCGACTTCATGCTGGTCGACGGCGAGTGCCTGCCGCAGGCGGTGGTGGACCTGCCGCGCCGTGACCTGGTGGTCCGCGCCGGCCGGGTGGTGGCCCGGGACGGCCGCCTGGTCTGAGGGACGCCGTACGGGGGTGGAGCCGGGCCCCACCCCCGTACCGGATCAGTCGCGTTCGACGTCCACCGTCGTCAGGGAGGCGTACCGCTCCGGGTCCGTGCGGCGGATACGGAGGGCGACCAGTCGCCGTCCGGCGTTGCGGACGTACGGGCTCATCGCGGTGAACCCGGCGGCGAAGAGGGCGAGCAGGACGCCGGAGACGAGGTAGGCGAGCGGGGCGCCGGGGCCGCCGATGCCGATCGCGAAGGGGGCGACCCCGGCGAGGACGGTGAGCGGGGCCGCGGCGGCCACGACGAAGAAGACCAGGTCGAAGGTGCCGATGCGGCCGGCGGCGAGCTTCCCCGCCTCGGGGGCCGCCGGAGCCGTACGGGAGGTGGTGTCGGCGCTCATCCGGTTCCTCCGGCGGACGGGACGGTCACGGGGTAGGTGTCGTCGGCGAAGGGGCCGACGATCCGCCCGGCGTGCAGCACGAGCAGTCGGCGCGGGTGGGAGGCGACGGCCTCCGCGACGGACCCGGCGGCGACGGCGACGAGGTCGGCGCGGCTGCCGGGGGTGAGGCCGTGGCCGTCGAGGCCGAGGGCGGCGGCGGCCTCGTCGGTGACGAGGGAGGCGGCGGCGGCCAGTTCGGCGTCGGTCATGAGCCCCGCCCGCAGGCCGATCACGGTGGCGCGTTCGAGCATGTCGGCGGTGCCGTAGGGCCACCAGGTGTCGCGGATGTTGTCGGAGCCGGCGAAGACCCGGACGCCGTGCTCGCGCAGCCGCAGGACGGGGGGCACCGGGCCGCTGGGGCCGTTGGTCATGATGGCGACCCCGGCGGCGGCGAGGGCCGTACAGGTGCGGTCGAGTTCGCTGTCGTCGACGTCCCCGAGGGCGTAGGCGTGGCTGACGGCGACCTTGCCGCCGAGGCCGAGCGCGGCGGTGCGGGCGGCGATGTTCCGCAGCTGGGCGGTGCCGCTCTCGCCGCCGTCGTGGAGGTGCAGGTCGATGCCCTTGCCGTGGCGTTCGGCGAGGCCGAAGACGATGTCGAGCTGGCCGTCGGCGTCGCCGTCGAAGCCCACCGGGTCGAGTCCGCCGATCAGGTCGGCGCCGTCGGCGAGGGCCGCGTCGAGGAGGCCGGCGACACCGGGGGCGGTGACGACCCCGCTCTGGGGGAAGGCGACGAGCTGGATGCCGAGCCGGTCGCTGAACTCCTCGCGGACGCCGAGGAGGGCGTGCAGATGACGGAGGCCGGTGTCCGGGTCGACGTCGACGTGGGAGCGGACGTGGCCGGTGCCGAGGGAGACCATCCGGCGGGCGAGGGCGGCGGCCCGTACGGCGACGGGCACCTCCTCGGTGTGGCGGGAGGCGCGCTCGGCCTCGATCCGCTCGCGCAGGGTGGCGGTGGCGCGGTGCGGGCGCCAGGGGGCGCCGAGGAGGGTCTTGTCGAGGTGGGCGTGGCCGTCGACGAGGGCGGGCAGCAGGAGCGCGCCGCCGAGGTGGAGGGCGCCGGGCGGGGTGGGGCGGCCGGGGGCGTGGTCCTCGACGGCGCTCACGCGGCCGTCCTTCAGGTGGACGTCGGCGGTGCGGCCGTCGGGGAGCGTGACCCCGGTGAGGGCGGTGGGTTCGCCCATGACTTCTCCTTCACGGTTCGCGGGTCTCGAAGGGGCCGTGCTGGACATCCCCTGGTGAGCGCGGTGCGGCGCCAACGTAGCTGGTATACCGAATACCGATCAACGCTTTACGGGGACTGAATTCCGCGGGCCGCCGCCGCACCCGGCCGGGCGGCTCGCGCGCCGGCGGGTCTGCGAAGATCGAGGGAGTACGAGCCCGTCGCGACCGTCGGCCCGTCCGACCCGCCGCCTCACCCCTCCCGCCCGACTGGAGCCGCCCCCATGACCGTCCAGCGCCCCGCCGTCCGCGGCACCGCCATCGGGGACACCCATGTGTCCCTGCGGGAGCGGGTCTACGTGGAGCTGCGCGAACGGATCATCGAGGCGGAGTACCCGGCCGGCATGCGGCTCGTGGAGCGCGAGATCGCCGACGAGCTGCGGGTCTCACGGGTGCCGGTGCGCGAGGCGATGCAGCGCCTGGAGTCGGAGGGCTTCCTGTCGGTGCAGCCGCGCCGGGGTTCGGTGGTGGCGGACTTCGGCCCGGAGGACGCCGAGTACCTCTTCGACGTACGGGAGAACCTGGAGGGCCTGGCCGCGCGGCTGGCCGCCCGGCACGCGGACCCGGCACGGCTGCGGGACCTGGAGCGGCTGCTGGCGCGGGCCAGGAAGGCGGCGGAGTCCGGACGGCTCCGCGAGGCCGTCTCCCTCAACGCCGACTTCCACCGCCGGATCGTCGAACTCTCCGGCAACCCGCTCCTGATGGACCTGATGACCCCGCTCGACTCCCGGCTGCGCCGCCTCTTCCGGCTCACCTCGGCGCAGTCGGACGGCGAGCCGATGTGCGGGGCCCACGAGCGGCTCTACGAGGCCGTCCGCGACGGCGACGAGGACACCGCGGAGACACTGGCCCGCGCCCATGTCGCCGACACCCGCGCCTCGACCGCCCGCCTGCTGGCGGCGCTCAGGGACGCGCCGGACGGGCCCTGAGGGCCGCCCGGCGAATGATCTTCGGACCGGGTGGCCGCCCCCACGCGGAGGCGGCCGTCCCGGCATGCGCCGTCACCCCCGGCCGAGCTTCCGCAGGGCCGTGCGGACCGCCGACAGGTCTCCCTCCGCCGCCAGACCGGCGTGGTAGAGCCGTAGTTCCGTCGCGCCCGCCGCGCGCGCCGTGTCGGCGTCCTCGGCCAGCCGGTCCGGGGCTCCGCCCATACCGGTGACGACGGAGAGGTTCGCGGCGAGGACGGAGTCCGGGCCGGCGTGGGCCGCGAAGTCCGCGACCCGGGGCGGCCGGGCGACCACCCCGTCCGCGAGGCCCAGGACGTGTGCCGGGTGGGTGCCGGTGTCGGCGCCGCAGCGGTACGGGTCGGGGTCGGCGTGCAGCAGGACCCGGAAGCCGGGCGGGGCGGCGGCCCGTACGGCGGCCACCGCGGCCTCCTGGAAGGTACGGGCGGTCCCTGCGCGCCAGGCCAGGGCCGGGGCCCCCAGGGCGCCGAGTCCGCCCGCGGGTCCCGTCCCGGCCCATACGGGTGCCAGGGCGGCCCGCACGGCGGCGGCCAGCTCCTCGGGGTCGGCACCCCCGGCCCCGTACCCCTCCCGGCAGGAGGGGCAGAAGCAGAGCGACATCAGGAGCTGCTCGCGCTCGCCCAGGGCGACGCCGCCGGTCTTGTCGTGGGCGTGCAGATGAGCGAGGCCGTACCAGCCGCAGGACTCCAGTTCGGTGCCGGCCGCGCCGGGCCGTACGGCGGCCTCGGCGGCCAGACCGACGAGCAGTTCACGGACCTCGGGGCGGCCGACGCAGGGCGCCCAGGGGTAGCGGTCGCCGTAGGCGTTGACGACGGAGGTGTCCGGATGCTCGGCGCCGAGGCGGGAGTTGTGGGCGAGGACGACCCAGCTGTGCACCTCCAGGCCCGTGCCGGTGAGCGCGTCGGCGGCCCGCCCGAAGGCGTCGCCGGGGGCCCACTCCCCCGCCGGGTACGGGCGCAGCCGGCGGCCCGCCCAGCGGTCCGGGTCCGGCGGGTAGAGCACGGCGGCGTGTTCGGCGGTGACGACCCGGTGGGCCGGGTGGCGGGGGGTCAGCGCGCGGGTGGAGTGGTAGGCGGCGGCGAGGGTGACCTGCGCGAGGCCGAGGCCTGCGAGGAGTCCGGGAGCCTCGGGGTCTCCGTCGATGTCCCAGGGGTAGACGAAGGCTCCGGTCCTCACGCGCCGGCCTCCTTGAGGAGGGCGCGGGCGCGCTCGACGAGCAGGACGAGTTCCTCGATGTGCTCGGGGGCGGGTTCGCTCAGCGGCGGCCGTACCTCGCCCACCTCCAGGCCTCCCCTCCGCACCGCCGCCTTGACGAGCGAGACGGCGTATCCCCGGCCCCGGTCGCGGAGTTCGACCAGGGGCCGGTAGAAGACGTCGACGAGCAGGTTCACGGTGGTGTCGTCGCCGGCGGCGAGGGCGCGGTGGTAGGTGAGGGCGATGTCGGGGGCGAAGCAGAAGACGGCGGAGGAGTAGAGGGAGACACCGATGCCCCGGTAGGCGGCGCCGGTGAGTTCGGCGGTCGGCAGGCCGTTGAAGTAGAGGAGGTCGAGGCCTTCGGCGCGGACGGCGCTGACGATCCGCTGCATGAGGCCGAGGTCGCCGAGGCCGTCCTTGATGCCGATGACGCCGTCGGTGCGGGCGAGGGCGACGGCGGTGGCGGGGGTGAGGACCGCGTTGTCGCGCTGGTAGACGATGACGTCGAGCGAGGTGGCGGCGGCGAGTTCGGTGTAGTGGCGGAGCAGTCCGGCCTGGTCGGCGACGACGAGGTACGGGGGCATGGCGAGGAGTCCGTCGGCGCCGGCCTCCTCGGCGAGGCGGGCGTACCGGATCGCGAGCGCGGTGCCGTATCCGGCGCCGGCGACGACGGGGACGCGGCCCTCGGCCGCCTCCACGGCGGCGGCGACGCAGTCCCGGAACTCCTCGGGGGTGAGGGCGTGGAACTCTCCGGTGCCGCAGCAGGCGAAGACGGCGGCGGCGCCCGCGTCCACGCCCGCGCGTACATGGGCGCGGAGGACGTCGAGGTCGACGGAGCCGTCGGGCGCGAAGGCGGTGACGGGGAAGAACAGCAGGCCGTCGAGCCGGCCGGCGAGCGGGGCAGTGGTCACGGGCGCTCCCTGGGAAGTCCGTCGTGCACAGCCGCTGTGCACAATTATGACTGTCGTCCATATTCTTGAACGATTCCGTCACGCACGCTAGATCAGCCCGGAACAGGGGTCAAGGAGAGAACCCGTCGCGCGGCCGACCCTTGACGCTCCGTCGGACGGCTCCCTAGCGTGTCCACGGTTGTGAATGCCACTCAACGGAGGAGATGCGTTCCCATGTCCGTCCCCCGCACCGTCCTGCTCACCGGCGCCGCCGGGGGCGTCGGCACGCTGATGCGGGAGCTGCTGCCCCCGTACGGCTACGAGCTCCGCCTCCTGGACGTCGCCCCCGTGCCGGGGGCGCCCGACGCGATCGTGGCCGACCTCGCGGACCGCGCGGCGCTGCGCGAGGCGGTCCGGGGCGTCGACGCGATCGTGCATCTCGCGGGCATCTCCCTGGAGTCGACCTTCGACAAGATCATGGCCGCCAACATCGCGGGGACGTACCGCCTGTACGAGGCCGCGCGCGAGGAGGGCGTGCGGCGCGTGGTCCTCGCCTCCAGCAACCACGCCGTCGGCTTCACCCGGCGGCCCCGCGAGGGCGAGCCGCTCGTCCCGGTCGACACCCCGCACCGCCCCGACACCTTCTACGGCCTCTCCAAGTGCTTCGGGGAGGACCTGGCGCAGCTCTACTGGGACCTGCACGGCATCGAGACCGTCTCGATCCGCATCGGCTCCTGCTTCCCGGAGCCCACCTCGGTCCGGATGCTGTCGATGTGGCTCAGCCCCGCCGACTGCGCCCGGCTGCTGCACGCCACCCTCACCGCCGAGGACGTGGCCCACACGGTGGTGTACGGCTCCTCCGCCAACACGCGCGCGTGGTGGGACCTCTCCACGGCGCGGGCGCTCGGCTTCGACCCGCAGGACGACTCTGAGCCGTACGCGGAGAAGGTCGTCGCGGAGAAGGGCTTCCCCCCGGAGGGGAGCGCCGACGACCTCTACCTGGGCGGCCACTTCTGTGTGACGCCGCCTCAGTGGCCGCACTGAACCGCGGCGGACCACCGCGGTGACCGCACACAGGCCCTGGCGGTGCGAAGTACACAGGACCCGGCCGGACTGATACGGGGGAGCCGGCCGGGGCCCGGGTCGCGGGTGCGACTGGCGCACCGGACCTGCTCACCGTAGGCCCGGACGAAGATCATCGCGAGCCGCGGAACGCGGCACCTGTCCGGAATGCGCGGCGGGTTGGCTCAAAGAAGCGCCCCCGGCGCGCGTGCCCCCGACCCCCGGCTCCGGCTCCGGCTCCGACCTCCGGCCCGGCTCCGACGCCGGCTCAGCGGGAGGCGCGCAGGGTGCAGGACGGCGACTCGCCGAACTTCTCCCGGTAGCGGGCCGCGAACCGCCCCTGATGGGCGAAGCCCCAGCGCCAGGCGACCTCGCTCACGCTCACCCCGTCCGGCGCCGCCGCCCGCAGCTCCTCGCGGACCCGGTCGAGGCGGACCTCACGGACGTACGCCATCGGGGACATCCCCACGTACTCCCGGAACGACTCCTGGAGGCGGCGCACGCTCACCCGGGCCAGGACGGCGAGTTCGGTGGTCGTGAACGGGTGCTCGGGGCGCTCCCGCACCGCGTCCATCACGCGTTTGACCGGGGCCGGGCGCCGCGGCTCCCCCGGGTGGGCCAGCGCCTCGCGCCAGGGGTGCTCGGCAGCCAGCAGCAGGCCGTTGAGCAGCGCCTCCTGGAGGGGTGCGGCCACCAGCTCGTGCCGGGCCAGACCCTCCCCCGCGAGCGCCTCGGCCGCGACCTGGCGGGCGAAGCGCACCCAGCTGAGACCGGGCCCGCGCGTGATGTCCAGGACGGGGCCCAGGATCAGCGGGCCCCGGGGCGGCCGGCCGATCAGCTGTTCCAGCCGGTCGCGCAGGGCGGCGGCCCCGATCTTCACCGCGAGGGTCCGGCAGTCCCCGCTCCAGCGGTCGAGGAAGGTGTCACCGGCCGGGTCGAGCAGCACGGCCTCGCCCGGTGTCGCGACGAGTGGGGAGCCGCCCTGGCGCATCTCCATCATGCCGCTGAGCGGCGCGTTCAGGTGGTACGCGCCCAGCTCCCCGAAGGTCATCCGCACATCGGCCCCGCAGCTCAGGTCGCCGATCACCAGCGGACCGAGCGCGACGGTGTCGAAGCGGGCCACGAAGGGGCGCCGCTCGCGGTCGACGACGGCCATGCGGTTCGCGTAGTAGCGGGCGTCCAGCTCGCCGCGCGCCTCGTCCACGTCCCGTGTCCGGAAACAGCTCCCACCCACCGGGTCCGCCGCGTCCACACCGCCCCCTGCCCCCACCGGTACCACCGGCCCCTCCACCCCCACTGCACCCATGGGTCGAAAGAATATTCATATGACGGATCTGACCGGGAACGGCAGGATGCCCGGCATGCCACGACCTCATGGATTCACGTACGAGCGGCGCCGGGACGGCTCCGTCGTCCTCACCCACCTGGGGCGGGCCGCCGGCGTCCTGCGCGGCGGGCGCGCCGAGAAGTTCCTCGCGGAGGTCGGGTCGGGCGACGCCCAGCTGGTCATGGCCCGCTGGACGGGCTCGTACCGCTTCGGAAACGAGCGGCAGGCGAGGAACCACCCGCGCAACCAGGGCGGCCGGTGACCGAGCCGGCCTCTGCCGCCGGCGGCCGTTCGAGGCTGGCCGGTAATCAAGGTGGCCGAACCGGCGGAGGGTAAGGGAACGGCAAAGGCGCCCGGCTCGTTACCCCAGGCATGACCGCTATGACCCCCGGCTCGAACATCCCTCTCACCGTCGCACGCGTGGCGGTGGACGTCGCCGCCCCGGTGCGGCTCGACGTCTCGGGCCTGCTGCTCGGCGCCAACGGCAAGGTGCGCTCGGACGACGACTTCATCTTCTACAACCAGCCGTCCGGCCCCGGCGTCACCTACCGCTCCGGGGGCGGCGCCGCCCCCGACGCGATCCTGGTCGACACCGGCGCCGTCCCGGCCGGCGTCGAGAGGATCGTCGTCACCGCGAGCCCGGACGCCGCGGGCCAGACCTTCCAGGGCATCGAGCCCACGGCCACCGTGCGCAACGCCGACGACGGCACCGTCCTCGCCACCTTCACCCCGCCGCAGCTCTCCACCGAGACCGCGCTCGTCGTCGTGGAGATCTATCTGCGCAACGGCGCGTGGAAGGCCCGCGCCGTCGGCCAGGGCTATGCGAACGGGCTGGCCGGCATCGCCACGGACTTCGGCGTCTCGGTGGACGAGGAGCCCGCCGCCACCCCGGCCGCGCCCGTCGCCCCGGCCGCGCCCGTCGCCCCGGCCGCGCCCGTCGCCCCGCCCGCCCCGGTCGCGCCCCCGGCCCCGCCACTCGCCCCCGCGGTGCCGCCCGTCGATCCCCGGATCGTCGCCGCCACGCCGCCGCCCGCTCCCCCGGCCGCCCCCGTCTCCACCGGCAAGATCAACCTCGACAAGGGCCGCGTCAGCCTCCAGAAGAACCAGACGGTGTCCCTGGTCAAGGGCGGCCGTCCGCTGCTCTCCCAGGTCAAGATGGGCCTCGGCTGGGAGCCCGCGTACCGGGGCAAGGACATCGACCTGGACGCCTCCGTCATCGCGTACGGCCCGCAGCGCAACCACCAGGACAGCTGCTACTTCGGCAAGCTGTCCATCCTCAACGGCTCGGTGAAGCACTCCGGCGACAACCTCACCGGCGAGGGCGCGGGCGACGACGAGGTGATCGTCGTCGACCTCGGCCGGCTGCCGGCCGACACCACCGGTCTGGTCTTCACGGTCAACTCCTTCTCCGGCCAGAAGTTCACCGAGGTCGCCAAGGCCTACTGCCGGCTGATCGACGCGGCGACGGGCGAGGAGCTGGTCCGCTTCGACCTGACCACCGCCGAGCCGCAGACCGGCGTGATGATGGCCAAGCTGATCAAGCAGTTCTCCGGCGAGTGGGAGATGACGGCGATGGGCGAGTTCGTGAAGTCCCGGACCGTCCGGGGCATGGTGAAGCCGGCCGCCCAGGCGCTCTGAGCGGCCGGACACGGTGGAACCGGCCGCCCCGGGCACCCCGGGCGGCCGGTTCCCGCGGCCCTACGAGAACAGGGCGCTGTAGGCGTTGAGGGCGGGCTGGCCGCCGAGGTGGGCGTAGAGCACGGTCGACTCCCGGCCGATCTCTCCCCGGTCCACCAGGTCGACCAGACCCGCCATCGACTTCCCCTCGTACACCGGGTCGGTGACCATGCCCTCGGTGCGGGCGGCCAGCCGCATCGCGTCGAGGGTCGTCTCGTCCGGGAGGCCGTACACCCCGGCGTGGTAGCGCTCGTCCAGCTCGACGTCGGCCGCCGTCACCGGGCGCTCCACCCCGATCAGGGCGGCGGTGTCCCGGGCGATCCGGGTGATCTGCTCGTGCGTCGGGCCGGGCTTCGCGGAGGCGTCGATCCCGAGGATCCGGCGGGCCGGCCCGCCCTCCTCGGCCAGCGCGGCGAAGCCCGCGACCATGCCGGCCTGGGTGGAGCCGGTCACCGAGCAGACGACGATCGTGTCGAAGAGGACACCGAGCTCGCGCTCCTGCTCCGCCACCTCGTACGCCCAGTTCGCGAAGCCGAGGCCGCCGAGCCGGTGGTCGGAGGCGCCGGCCGGGATCGCGTACGGCTTGCCGCCGCCCTCCTCGACCTCCCGCAGCGCCTGCTCCCAGCTCTCCTTGAAGCCGATGCCGAAGCCGGCCTTCACCAGCCGTACGTCGGCGCCCGCGAGGCGGCTGATCAGGATGTTGCCGACCTTGTCGTAGACGGAGTCCGGCCAGTCCACCCAGCTCTCCTGGATCAGGACGCACTTGAGTCCGGCGCGGGCGGCGACGGCGGCGACCTGACGGGTGTGGTTGGACTGGACCCCGCCGATGGAGACGAGGGTGTCGCAGCCCTGCGCGAGGGCGTCCGCCACCAGGTACTCCAGCTTGCGGGTCTTGTTCCCGCCGTACGCGACACCGGAGTTGCAGTCCTCGCGCTTGGCCCACAGGGTGGCGCCGCCGAGGTGGTGGGTGAGCCGTTCGAGGGGGTGGACCGGCGAGGGCCCGAAGAGGAGCGGGTAGCGTTCGAAATCGGTGATCGGCAAAGCGGCTCCCGGTGAGTGACGGCTGCTGGTCGACGTTCCAGGACGCGCTACGGCGCGGGGGGTTCGGCGGACCGCCCGCCCGGCGCCGGGATGCCCGTGACCTCGGCGACCTCGATGGCGTCGTCCGCGAGCTGTTCGAGGGCGGCCCATATCTCCGTGGTGACCCGTACCGCCTCCGCCGGGTCCCCCGCCTCGCACGCGCCGATGAGCCGGGCGTGCAGCTCGGCCGAGCCGCAGCTTCCGGCGTCGCCGAAGAGCCGACGCTCGACGCGGCGGATCAGGGGGGTGTAGCGCGCGATGGTGGCGGCGACGGCGTGGTTGCCGCTGGCGACGACGAGCACCTGGTGCAGTGCGTCGTCGGCGGCGAGGGCGGCCTCCACGTCGGAGGCGCGGACGGCCTCCGCGAAGCGCTCGTTGGCCTCGCGCATGGCCCGGATGCCCTCGGGCCCCAGCAGCGGAACGCCGGTCCTCGCGGCGAGTTCGTGCATCACCCGCACCACGGAGGCGGCGTCCCTGACGACCCGGCTGACCGGCCGGGTGACCCGGGTGTAGCTCTGCGGCTTGGACTCGACGAGCCCCTCGTCGCCGAGCCGGACCAGGGCCTCGCGCACGGGTGCGCGCGAGAGCCCGAGCCGTTCGGCGAGGTCGGCGTCCTTGAGCGGGGCGCCGGGGGCGAGGTCGCCGCGCACGATGGCCTCGCGCAGCGCCTCGTACGCCCGGTCACGCAACAGGGTCCGGCCCACGGGCCGTAGTGCGTCCATGGGCTGACATGTTAGATGTCAGCCCATGGAACTGACCAGGGGTCAGCGGCGGGGCTGGCGGCGCCAGGGGCCGGTGATCGCGACCATGATGCCCGGGGTCTGGATGTTGGCGAACAGCGTGTCGCCGTCGGGCGAGAAGGTCACGCCGGTGAACTCGCTGTCGTTCAGGTCGTTGCGGGCGATCGGGTAGGTGCGGCCCGAGTCGGTCGCGCCGAAGAGGTGCTGGACGCCCTCGCCGTCCTCGGCGATGACGAGCCCGCCGTACGGGGAGACGGTGATGTTGTCGGGGCCGTCGAAGGCGCCGTCCGCGTCCGGGTCGGCGTTCACACCGAGCAGCACCTTGAGGGTGAGCGTGCGGCGCTTGGGGTCGTAGAACCAGACCTGGCCGTCGTGCGCGGCGCCGGGGCTCTCCTCACGGGCGTACGAGGAGACGAAGTAGGTGCCGCCGTCGGCCCACCACATGCCCTCCAGCTTGCGGGCGCGGGTGACCTGGCCGGCCGCGAACTGCTTGCGGACGGGGGTGGTGCGGCCGTCGCGGTCGGGGACGTCGACCCAGTCGACGCCGTAGACGGTGCCGATCCGGGTCGCCCGGGAGAGGTCGTCCACGAAGACCCCGGAGGAGTCGATGCACTTGAAGGCCTGGAGCACACCGGCGTCGTCGGCGAGGGTACGGAGCTTCCCGCGGCCGTGCTCGAAGCCCTGCGGCGGCACCCAGCGGAAGAGCAGCCCGTTGGGGCCGGAGGCGTCCTCGGTGAGGTAGGCGTGGCCGCGCTTGGGGTCGACGACGACGGCCTCGTGGGCGTAGCGGCCGAAGGCCTTGACGGGCTTCGGGGCGCGGTTGGCGCGGCGGTCGCGCGGGTCGACCTCGAAGATGTAGCCGTGGTCCTTGGTCATGCCGTTCTTGCCGGCCAGGTCCTCGGTCTCCTCGCCGGTCAGCCAGGTGCCCCAGGAGGTCCGGCCGCCCGCGCAGTTGGTGGAGGTGCCGGCGAGGCCGACCCACTCGGCGACGGTGCCGTCGCGGTGCACCTCGACGACCGTGCAGCCACCGGCCGCGGCGGGGTCGTAGACGAGGCCCTCGGTCAGCGGGACGGGGTGCTCCCACTTGTCGCGGGTGCCCTTGAGCTCGTGGTTGTTGACCAGGTACGTGGTGCCGCGCGGGCCGTCGAAGGCGGCGGTGCCGTCGTGGTTGGAGGGCGTGAACTCGCCGGACTCCAGGCGGGTCACACCGCTGTGGGTGACGACGCGGTACGAGAACCCGGCCGGCAGGGCCAGCATGCCCTCGGGGTCGGCGACGAGCGCGCCGTACCCGAGGCCGTGGTCGTGTCCGTGGCCGTGCCCATGGCCGTGGTCGTGCCCGGAGCCGTACGCCTCGGGCTCGTCGGAGGCGAGCGCCTCGGGCGCGGTGGCGAGAGCCCCCACGACACCGGTGAGGGCGAGCCCCGCACCGGCGACGGCGGACTGCTTGGTGAACTCTCTGCGGTTGAGGGGCATGGTGTGGCGTTCTCCCTGTGGTGGCCGGATCTCGCGGGCCACCCTCCCGTGCCGCCACGAACACCGCCTGAACACCACGGGAACACCGCTGGGCGCGCCGCGACGCGGTATGACGGACGGGGGCGTGCGCGGCGCGGCCGGAGGGCCCGGGCGCCACGCCGGTAGGGCCCGGGCGCCACGCCGGTAGGGCCCGGGCGCCACGCCGGAGGCCCGGGCGCCACGCCGGAGGGCCCGGGCGCCACGCCGACCACCGTCCGCCGCCCGGAAGGGCCCGGCCCGTCAGCCCCGGCCGACCGTCCCCCCTACCCTCAGCCCCCCGACCGCGACCGCGCCTTGAACGCCGCCTTGCGGGCTTCCTTCGCCACCGTCTTGTCCCGGTGCAGGCGGCCCATCGCCTCCAGGACCTCCCCCGTCGCCGGGTGCTCCACCCGCCACGCCGCCTCGAAGAAGCCGCTGTGGCGGCCCGTCAGGCCCTCGATCAGCTCCTGGAGCTCCTCCAGGTCGCCGTCCGCGTCGAGCTGCGCCGCGATCGTGTCGATCGCCAGCCAGAAGATCATCGACTCCGGCGGGGCGGGCACGTCCGCCGCGCCGCGCTCGGCGAGCCAGACGCGCGCCAGGCCGCCGAGTTCCGCGTCGTCCAGGACCTCCCGCACGGCGGGCTCCGCCTCGGGGCCGACCAGGGACAGGGTCTGCTGGCAGTGGAGGCGACGGAGCGGCGAGCCGGCGTCCGTGCCGCGCGCGGCGCTCAGCAGCTCCCGGGCGGCGCCGAGCGCGTCCCGCCCGGACAGCCAGGCGGCGGTCTCCTCGCGGGCCGCGGCCTCCGGGTAGCCGGAGATCCCGTCGAGGAGGGCGCCGGCGCCCTTGTCCGCGAGGTCGCCGACGGCGGGCGCGTCCAGACCGGCGTCCATCATCCGGGCCCGGATGCCGTAGAGACCGAGGGGGGTGAGCCGGACCATGCCGTAGCGGGTGACGTCCTCGTCGTCGACGGGCGGCGCGGGCTCCTCGCCCTCCTCGGCCATCAGGGCCTCGTCGACGGGCTGGTAGTCGACGAGGCCGATCGGTTCGAGCAGCCGGAACTGCTCGTCGAGGCGCATCATCGCGTCGGAGACCTGCTCGAGGACGTCGTCGGTGGGTTCGCCCATGTCGTCGGGGACGACCATCGACGCGGCGAGCGCGGGCAGCGGTACGGGGCCGTCGCCGGGCCCGGCGTCGCTGACGGTCAGGAGGTAGAGGTTGCCGAGGACGCCCTCCAGGAACTCGGCCTCCGCCTCGGGGTCCCAGTCGAGCGCCTCGATGTCGATCTCGCCGTCCTCGCCGACGATCGCGTCGAGGTCGTCGATGACGGGGGCGAGGGCGTCGCCGAAGACCGCGTCGAAGCCGTCCAGCCAGAGCGCGAGGACGTCCTGCGGCGAACCGCCGGTGACGAGCGCGAGGTTCTCGCCGGGCGCGGCCCGCCCCGCGGTGTCGCCGCCATCGTCCCCGGCACCCTCGGTGCCGTCCTGGACGTCCACCAGGCCGGTGTCGACCGCGAGCCGCCAGGCGTCGCCCGCCCACAGCTCGCCGTCCTCGTCCTCGGTGAGGCCCAGCAGCTCGACGGCCTCGGGGAGCTGCTCGTCGACGAGTTCGCCGCCCGCGTCGACCCGGGTGTCGGGCCCGGCCCAGCGGGCGAGCCGCACCGCGTGCGCGAGGAGGGGGGCGGCCAGGGCGTCCCGCGCCAGCTCCGCGTCCGCACGCAGCCGAACGGGGGGAAGGGTGGGGTGCTCCGCTGACATCTGGGGGGTCTCCTCGACGCGTGCGTGGGTGAAGGGTGATGGGGCTCGGAGAAGGCTCGAAGCGCGGCTCTCAGCGTAGACGCATCCGGGAGGGGGTCCGGCGGTTCACGCGTCCGTCAGCCTTCGTACACTCGTCGACTCTTGACAAGTCCACCGCTCTGCCAAGAGATTGACGCGCGTAGATTCATCTGCCCTTCCTCCAAGCACCCTCGGAGTCCCCTGATGCCTTCGTCCATACCGGGATCTGCCCGCCGCACCCTCGCACGGTCCGCCGCGGTCTCCGCCGTGGTCGCCTCCGCCCTCGCCGCCGGTCTGCTCGCCGGTTCGTCGAGCGCCGCCGCCGACGACGCCGCGGCCGGTGTCCGCATCCACGACATCCAGGGCACCACCCGCGTCTCCCCGCTCGTCGGCAAGCAGGTCACGGGCGTCACGGGCATCGTGACCGGCGTCCGTACCTACGGCTCGCGCGGCTTCTGGATCCAGGACCCCGAGGCGGACGCGAACCCGGCCACCAGCGAGGGCGTCTTCGTCTTCACCAGCTCCGTCCCGACGGTCGCCGTCGGCGACGCGGTCAGCCTGAACGGCACGGTCACCGAGTACGTCCCGGGCGGCCTGAACTCCGGCAACCAGTCGCTGACCCAGATCTCGAAGCCGGTCGTGACCGTGCTCTCGAAGGGCAACCCGGTCCCGGCCCCGGTGACCGTCTCCGCCTGGTCCGTGCCCGACGCGTACGCCCCCGAGGGCGACCCGGCCGCCGGCGGCTCGGTCAACGGCCTGCCCCTCGACCCGGAGACGTACGCCCTGGACTACTACGAGTCCCTGGAGGGCACCAACGTCCGCGTCGACTCCTCGCGGATCGTCGGCGCCACCGACGCGTACGCGGAGCTGTGGGTGACGGTGAAGCCCTGGGAGAACCGCAACCTGCGCGGCGGCACGGTCTACGGCTCGTACGAGTCCCAGAACACGGGCCGGCTCCAGATCCAGTCGCTGACCCCGCTCGCCCAGCAGCCCTTCCCCAAGGCGAACGTCGGCGACCGGCTGACCGGCACCACCGAGGGCCCCCTCGACTTCAACCAGTTCGGCGGCTACACGCTGACCGCCCGCACCCTGGGCACGGTCGTCGACGCGGGCCTGGAGCGCGAGACCACGGACAAGCAGCACAAGAACGAGCTGGCCGTGGCCACGTACAACGTGGAGAACCTCGACCCGAGCGACCCGCAGGAGAAGTTCGACGCGCTCGCGAAGGCGGTCGTCGAGAACCTCGCCTCGCCCGACATCCTCGCCCTGGAGGAGATCCAGGACAACACCGGCGCCAAGAACGACGGCACGGTCGCCGCCGACCTGACGGTGAAGAAGTTCACGGACGCGATCGTGGCGGCCGGCGGCCCGGCGTACGAGTGGCGCTCGGTCGACCCGGAGAACAACAAGGACGGCGGCGAGCCCGGCGGCAATATCCGTCAGGTCTTCCTCTTCAACCCCGAGCGGGTCTCCTTCACGGACCGCGCGGGCGGCGACGCGACCACCGGCACCGCCGTGACGGGCAGCGAGGGCCGCGCCGCCCTGACCCTCTCCCCCGGCCGTGTCGACCCGGCGAACACCGCCTGGGAGAGCAGCCGCAAGCCGCTCGCGGGCGAGTTCGTCTTCCGCGGCCGTACGGTCTTCGTCATCGCCAACCACTTCGGCTCGAAGGGCGGCGACGAGTCGATCGTCTCGCACCACCAGCCGCCGAACCGTTCCTCCGAGGCGAAGCGCCTGCGGCAGGCGCAGGCGGTCAACGCCTTCGTGAAGGACATCGTCGCGGTCGAGAAGCAGGCCGACGTCCTCGTCGTCGGTGACATCAACGACTTCGAGTTCTCCGGCACGACGCAGGCGCTGACCGACGGCGGCGCGCTGTACCCGGCCGTGAAGTCGCTGCCGCGCAGCGAGCGCTACTCGTACGTCTACCAGGGCAACAGCCAGGTCCTCGACCAGATCCTGACCAGCCCGGGTGTGCACCACTTCGAGTACGACAGCGTGCACATCAACGCCGAGTTCGCCGACCAGGACAGCGACCACGACCCGCAGGTCCTGCGCTTCCGCCCGTAGTTCCCTGAGCCGGACGTCCGGTCACACGCCCGCGCTCAGACTGAGCCCGGGCGTGTACCGCCGCACCCGGCTGCCGGCGAGTCCGGGGTGGTGGAGCACCCGCCCCCACGCCTTGCTCAGCGGGGCGTACTCCGCCTGCCACTCGATGTGGGCCTGCTCGCTCTCCCACTCGGCGAGGTTCAGCACGCGGGTGCCGTCGGTGGACAGATGGAAGTGCGCGCCGATCCCGCCGCGCGCCGGCCGCTTCCCCGCGTCGTCGCCCATGGCCGTGAACACGGCCTCCACCCAGGCCTCCTGGCGCCCGGCGTCCGGTCCGTCGAAGTCGACCTCGACGACCGCGACGGCCCCGGGCAGCGCCCCGGCGCTCTCCTCGCCGAGGACGGCGGAGCGGTACGGCGGAGCGTAGCGGTGGAGCACCACCCGCTCGATGCCGGGGACGGCCGCGTCGATCTCGGCGTTCCGCTCGTCGCGGTGGGTCCGGACGAAGTCCTCGTACGCCCGCTCGCCGGTCCACTGCGAGTAGTGCATCAGCGTGTCGCCGTCCGTCCCGATGTAGACGGTGTACGAGAGCAGCCCCGGGTCCGGCCATTCCCGGCTCTCCCAGGCCCCGCGGATCGCCTCGACGGCGGCGCGCTGGCGCTCGGGGGTGCCGACCCGCCAGGTACTGGCCAGGACGGCGCCGACTCCGGGGCGGTGCAGGTCGGGGCGGGCGTCGGGGTGCGCGACGGCGTTCATGGGGAGTCTCCTTCGGTCCGGTGTGCGGTACGGATGACTCCACCGTCCATCCTCAACTTTGCTTGAGGTCAAGGGCCGCGCCCGTGCGAGACTTCGCGCCATGATCCTTCGCGACCTGACCCTGCGCCCCGCGACCCGCGACGAACTCCCGGCGGTCCTCGCCCTCCTGGCCGACGAGGACAAGGTCGTGGACCCGGCCTCGGTCACCGTCACCGAGGCCTACGAACGGGCCTTCGCGGACATCGCGGCCGATCCGCGCAACGAGATGCTGGTCCTGACGGACGAAGACGGCCTGGTCCTCGGCTGCCTCCAGGCCACGTACGTCCCGGGCCTGGGCAAGGGCGGCGCCGAACGCGCCCTGATCGAGGCGGTCCGGATCAGGGCCGACCGGCGCGGCGACGGCCTAGGCCGGGAACTGATGGAGCGTGCCGTGGCACGGGCCGGGGAACGCGGCTGCGCACTGGTCCAGCTGACGAGCGACAAGCGACGGACGAACGCCCACCGCTTCTACGCCTCCCTGGGCTTCACCCGCACCCACGACGGCTTCAAGCTGCCCCTCTGAGCCCAGAACCGTTCAGCTCCTCTTATCTCTTGACCCAAGAAGATCTAAGTGGACCTTCAGCGTCCGGTGCGCCCAGACTTCCAGGATGAGCACTGCACGCCCTTTCGGCCGCGCCCTGTGCGCGATGGTCACCCCGTTCACGCCCGCCGGCGCACTCGACCTCGACGCGGCAGGTGAGCTGGCCGTCCGGCTCGTCGGCGGGGGCTGTGACGGTCTGGTCCTCAACGGCACCACCGGCGAGTCCCCCACCACCTCCGACGCCGAGAAGGCCGCGCTCGTCCGCGCCGTCCGGACCGCCGTCGGACCGGGCCCCTCGGTCGTCGCGGGGGTCGGCACCGCCGACACCCGGCACACCGCCGAACTGGGCCGGCAGGCCGAGGAGGCGGGGGCGGACGGGCTGCTCGTGGTCACCCCGTACTACAGCCGCCCGCCCCAGGCGGCCGTCGAGGCGCACTTCCTGAAGGTCGCCGACGCGACCGGGCTGCCGGTCATGGTCTACGACATCCCGGGCCGCACCGGCACCCGGGTCGAACCGGCGACGATGCTCCGGCTCGCCGGGCACCCCCGGATCGTGGCGGTCAAGGACTGCGCGTACGACCTGCTCGGCTCGGCCCGGGTGATCGCGGAGACGGGGCTCGCGTACTACTCGGGCTGCGAGGAGCTGAACCTGCCGCTGTACGCGGTCGGCGGCGCCGGGTACGTCAGCACGGTGGCCAATGTGGCACCCCGTCAGCTCCGCGCCGTCCTGGACGCCTTCGACGCGGGCGACACCGCGGAGGCGGCCCGGCTGAACGCCGCACTCCTGCCGCTCGCCGAACTCATGATGGCCTCGGGTCTGCCCGGCACGGTGACGGCCAAGGCGCTGCTCGGCGGGCCGGTGCGCGAACCGCTCCAGCCGGCCGGCCGGGAGACGGCCGACGGGCTGCGCGCGGCGCTCGAAGCGCTGGTCCGCCGGGGCCGGGCGGCGGACTCACCGGCCCGCCTCGATCAGGCGGAGTCGCTGGTGTAGGTCCGGCCGAGGATCGCCGCGTGCTCCAGGACGTCCTCCAGGGGGTCGTCGATCTGCCCGGTGGAGATCAGGGAGACGTTCGGCCCGTTGTGCGAGTGACTGTGCGTCTCGTCGGCCGCGGCCGTCCCCGTCGGCAGCAGGACCGCCGCCATCGTGAGCACCCCGGCGACCGTGGGCTTCGTCCTCATGTCGACTCCTCGCCTCGTCTGCTTCTCGGAACCTTGCGCTCCGACCTGTTAACGCAGCGTCACCTCTTCGGTTGCCGTGTGACAGGAGTTTCACGACGCTGTCCCCGTTGCGTACCGCCCCCGGGTGTCGCGCCGGTCCGCGGCTAGCCTGGGCGCGCCCCGGGCCCCGATGACGGCCCGACGGCGTGAACCGGAACGGGAAGTGGGGATCAGGCGGATGCGGATACACGGGGGACGCGTGGCCGGAACACCGGGCGCCGAGGGTGTCGAGGGGCCCGCGCCGTCCCGCAGACGACTGCTGAGGCTGGCCGGAACCGGAATCGGGCTGGCGGCCCTGGGCGCGGGCGCGTGGGGCTGCGGCCCCGTGGAGGACCCTGCCTCCTCGCCGACCCCGCCCCCGGGGAAGGGCGCCACGCCCGGCGCGGGCGGGGACGCCTTCACCACCCCTCCGCGGGGCACCGCCCCGGGCCCGCTGTGGCAGGAACCGGCCGCCTCCGGCGCGCTGGGCGCCCTGGACGCGCTCGCCGTCGCCGGTGACGTGGTCCTGGTCTCGGGCGACCCGCTGGTCGGCCGGAACGTCGTGACCGGCAAGGTGGTGTGGTCGCGCGAGGGCGTCGCCGTGCCGGGCGCGAAGCTGCTCGTGAGCGGCGGGACGCTGTATCTCGCGAGCGCCGAGTACGACGGGGACGTGGTCGGCCTGGACCCGGCGACGGGCCGGGAGACCTGGCGCAGCCGACTGGGCAAGCGCTTCTCCCAACCCCGTACGATCGCCGCCGACGAGCGTCACGTCTATGTCCTCGCGGGCATCCTGGAGAAGGACTTCAGCACCCCGAACAACGTGATCGCGGCCATCGACACCAGCTCCGGGAAGGTGGTGTGGCAGGAGCGGCGCGACGCGGGCACGGAGGAGTACGGCATCACGGCGGCGGTCGTCGGCCGGCACCTCGTCTACACCGACTACCGCGAGAACGTGACGGTCCGCGACACGGCCACCGGCCGCCAGCTCTGGACGAAGAAGGTCGGCCGGTCCAACAGCGGCCGGTTCGCCGTCCACGCGGACCTCGTGGTCGTCGCGGACGGACAGCGGCTGCGGGCCTTCGCCCTGGCGGACGGCAGGGAGCGCTGGTCGCTCGCGTCCGAGGAGTTCACCCGCTTCCACGACCCTGCGGTCCTGGACGGGGTGCTGTACGCCGCCGACTCCAGCCATGTCCTGCGCGCGGTCGACCCGGCGAAGGGCGCCACGCTCTGGCGGAACGACGACCTGCTGAAGGTGGCGTACCCCTGGCAGTTCACCAAGGTCGGCGGGACCCTCTACGCGGCGACGGAGCTGGACGACAAGGGCGGTGTCCTCGCCTTCGACGCCCGCGACGGAAAGCACCGCTGGACGTACAACGACGGCACGGGCTCGCTGGAGAAGTGGTACGTCACCTCCGCGGGGAAGCGGCTGGTCGCCCTCCACGGAAGGCGACTGACCGCCCTGCCGGCCGTCTGAGACGGGGCGGGGCGGTCAGCGGCCGGACGGACCGGCGCGGCAGGCGTCGACCTGCCGGTGGGTCAGTTGTGGCTGTGCAGGATGTCGTTCAGTCCGCCCCAGACCGCGTTGTTCGGGCGGGCCTCGACGGCGCCGGTGACCGAGTTGCGGCGGAACAGGATGTTCGAGGCGCCGGACAGCTCGCGGGCCTTCACGACCTGGCCGTCGGGCATCGTCACCCGGGTACCGGCGGTGACGTACAGACCGGCCTCGACGACGCACTCGTCGCCGAGGGCGATGCCGACGCCCGCCTCGGCGCCGATGAGGCAGCGCTCGCCGATCGCGATGACGACGTTGCCGCCGCCCGAGAGGGTGCCCATGGTGGAGGCGCCGCCGCCGATGTCGGAGCCGTCGCCGACGACGACACCGGCGGAGATCCGGCCCTCGACCATGGAGGTGCCGAGGGTCCCGGCGTTGAAGTTGACGAAGCCCTCGTGCATGACGGTGGTGCCGGCGGCGAGGTGGGCGCCGAGGCGGACCCGGTCGGCGTCGGCGACACGGATCCCGGCGGGGACGACGTAGTCGGTCATACGGGGGAACTTGTCGATCGAGGTCACCTGGAGGTGCAGGCCCTCGGCGCGGGCGTTGAGCCGCACCTTCTCGATGTCGTCGACGGCGACCGGACCGAGCGAGGTCCAGGCGACGTTGGCGAGCAGGCCGAACACGCCGTCGAGGGACTGGCCGTGCGGCCTGACCAGGCGGTGGCTGAGCAGGTGCAGCCGCAGGTAGGCGTCGTGGGCGTCGAGCGGCTTCTCGTCGAGCGAGGCGATGACGGTGCGGACGGCGACCACCTCGACGCCCCGGCGGGCGTCCACGCCGAGGGCCTTGGCGGCGCCTTCGCCGAGGACGTTGACGGCCTCGTCGGGCGTGAGCCGCTCGGTGCCGGCGGGGCCGGGCGCCTCGGTCAGCTCGGGGGCGGGGAACCAGGTGTCGAGAACGGTGCCGTCGCCGGCGATGGTGGCGAGGCCGGCGGCGACGGCGCCGGTGGTGCGAGGAGCAGTGGTCATGACGGAAAACCTAACCGGCGGGGCCCCGCGCGGGCCAACCGGTCTCAGGTGTCGGTCGAGTTCCCCGGCGGTTCCGACGAGCCGCCGACGGGCGGTTTCGGCACTTCCTTCAGGCCCCGGTGTCCAGGATCCGCGCCAGCATGAGCCGCCCGTACCCCTCGTCGTACGCGGTACCGGTCAGCAGGCACTGGAGGCAGATGCCGTCCATCAGGGCGACCAGGGCGCGCGCGGTGACCGGGTCCGTGCGGTGGGCGAGGACGGCGACGACGGTCTGCGTCCATTCGGCGGCGACCGGCCGGAGCGCGGGGCGGCGCAGCGCGGCGAGGTACAGCTCGTACTCCAGCTGCACCCGGGCGCGGTCGCCGCTCATCCACTCCCCGAGCAGCCGGGCCAGCGCGGCGGCGAGGTCGGTGTCGGGGGCGGCGAGGGCGGGGCTGTCGCGGAGCAGCCGCCCGAAGCCCTCGTTGGCCTTGCGGAGCGCCGCGACGAGGAGTTCGTCGAGGGAGGCGAAGTGGTACGTGGTCGAGCCGAGCGGTACGTCGGCCTCCGCGGCCACCGTGCGGTGGCTGAGCCCGGAGAGGCCGGAGCGTCCGACGACCCGGAGGGCGGCGTCGACGATCCGCTCCCGCCGTTCGGGGTCGTGGCGGCGGGGCCGGGCCATCAGTGGGCGCCGCCGAGGTTGAGGACGGCGACCCCCGCGATGATGAGGACGATCCCGGCGACCTTGGCGAGGTTGAGGGTCTCGCCGAGGAAGAGGATGCCGATGGTGGCGACGGCCGCGGTGCCGATGCCGGACCAGATGGCGTACGCGGTGCCGACCTGGAGGGTCTTGAGCGCCTGGGCGAGGAGCGCGAAGGCGATGAGGTAGCCCGCGCCGGTGACGACCGAGGGCCAGAGCCTGGTGAAGCCCTCGCTGTACTTCATGGAGGTGGTGGCGAGTATCTCCGCGGCGATGGCGCCGGCGAGCAGTCCGTAACCCATGTGTACGAGCGTACACAACGGGACCGCTACGGTGTCCCGCATGACGTTTCCCCCAGGGCCGCCGTACGGCTACGGCTACCCACCTCCGCCCCCGCCGCCCAAGCCCGGCGTGATACCCCTGGCGCCGCTCGGCTTCAGCGCGATCCTGACCGGCGCCTTCGCGGCCTTGGGCCGCTACTGGAAGCAACTCCTCGGGGTCGCCTCGGTCGCGCACCTCGGCGCACTGGTGTTCGTCGGGGCGGCGCTCGGCATCGCGTACGCGGCGGTCCACGACCGCTTCCCCGCCGTGTTCGACCTGCCCTCCGGCCAGGAACCGCGGTGGGACGACGTCCGGCCGCTGCTGATCGCCTTCGCCTGTGTCTGGCTGGTCGGCATGATCGCGTTCGTCTGTGCCGGCGCCGTGGTGGCGGCGGCCTGTCCGGCCGTCGTCCAGGAGGCGGTCCTCGGCCGGCCGACGACCTTCGGCGCGATCTGGCGGCAGTCCTGGGCCCGGATGCCGGCCGTCTTCGGCACGGTGCTGCTGACGAGCCTGGCGCTGCTGATCCCGCTGATCCTCTTCCTCGTGGCCTTCTTCTGGATGTTCGCGACGTTGTTCGCGGCCTCGGTCGACTCCTCGGGCGACCCGGGGAGCGGTCTGTGGGTCGTCCCCCTGGTCGCGGTGGTCGCCGCGCTGCTCGTCACCCCGTTCGCCTTCTGGATCTGGGTGAAGTTCAGCCTGGCCCCGGCGGCGGCGGTGATGGAGCGGCAGGGCGCGATGGCCTCGATGCGGCGCTCCTCGCACCTGGTCCGCGGCTCCTGGTGGCGCGTCTTCGGCGGCCTCCTGGCGGCCGGGATCATGGCGTCCGTCGTGGGCATGCTGATCCAGCAGGTCCTGTCCCTGCTGGTCTCGGCCCCGCTGGCGGCCACCGACTTCTCGGGCGACGACTCCGCCGCCGTGGTGGCCTCCCTGGTGGTCGTCGTCACCTTCGTGGCCCTCGGCCAGCTGGTCAGCCAGGTGGTCGTCTCGGTCTTCCCGCCGCTGGTCACCGCCCTGCTCTACGTCGACCAGCGCATCCGCAAGGAGAACCTGGCCCCGGACCTGGCCCGCGCGGCGGGGCTCCTCTAGACGCGCGACCGGACACACGGGAACGGCCGTGCCCCGAAGGGCACGGCCGTTCTCGCTGTCATCCGCGACCGGACCGGTCAGACGTTGAACCCGAGCGCGCGCAGCTGCTCGCGGCCGTCGTCCGTGATCTTGTCCGGGCCCCACGGGGGCATCCAGACCCAGTTGATCTTCAGTTCGTTGACGATGCCGTCCGTCGCGGACTTCGCCTGGTCCTCGATCACATCGGTCAGCGGGCAGGCCGCCGACGTCAGGGTCATGTCCAGCGTCGCGACGTTCGAGTCGTCGATGTGGATGCCGTAGATCAGGCCCAGGTTGACGACGTCGATGCCCAGCTCGGGGTCGACGACGTCGTACAGCGCCTCACGGACTTCTTCCTCGGAGGCCGGCTTCATGGTGGCCTCGGCGTTCTCGGTCATGCCGACTTCCTCACAGACTTCTGGTCGTCCCCGAGCGCCTGGGCGGTCGCGTCCTTCCACGCCATCCAGCTGAGCAGGGCGCACTTCACACGGGCCGGATACTTGGAGACCCCCGCGAACGCGACGGCGTCCTCGAGGATCTCCTCCATCGCGTCGTCCGGCTCCAGCCGGCCCTTGGACTGCATCAGTTCCAGGAAGGTGCCCTGGATCTTCTGCGCCTCGGCCAGCTCCTTGCCGACGAGCAGCTCGTTGAGCACGGACGCCGAGGCCTGGCTGATGGAGCAGCCCTGGCCCTCGTACGACACGTCCTCGATGCGCGTGCCGTCGTACTTCACACGGAGCGTGATCTCGTCGCCGCACGTCGGGTTGACGTGGTGCACCTCCGCGTCGCCGTCCCGAAGACCGCGCCCGTGCGGGTGCTTGTAGTGGTCCAGGATGACGTCCTGGTACATCGAATCCAGCTTCACGACATCCCCTAGCCGAAGAAGTTCCGTACGTGCTCCAGACCCGCGACCAGGGCGTCGACCTCGGCCGGCGTGGAGTACAGATAGAACGACGCTCGCGTGGTCGCAGGAATTCCGTAACGGAGGCAGACCGGCCGCGCGCAGTGGTGGCCGACCCGGACCGCGATGCCCTCCTCGTCGAGGACCTGGCCCACGTCGTGCGGGTGGATGTCACCGAGCGTGAAGGAGATCGCCGCGCCGCGGTCCTCGGCCGTGGTGGGGCCGATGATCCGCAGGTCCGGGACCTCCTGGAGGCGCCGGACGGCGTACTCGGTGATCGCGTGCTCGTGGCGCGCGATGTTCTCCATGCCGATCGCCGACAGGTAGTCCACGGCCGCGCCGAGGCCGACGGCCTGGGCGATCGGGGGCGTACCCGCCTCGAACTTGTGCGGGGCCGGCGCGTACGTCGAGGAGTGCATCGACACGGTCTCGATCATCTCGCCGCCGCCGAGGAACGGGGGCAGGTCCTCCAGGAGTTCCTGCCGTCCCCACAGCACGCCGATGCCGGTCGGACCGCACATCTTGTGGCCGGTGAAGGCCACGAAGTCGGCCTGGAGCGCCTGCACGTCCACGACCATGTGCGGGGCCGCCTGGGAGGCGTCGATGCAGACGAGGGCACCGACCTCCTGGGCGCGACGGATGATCGTCTCCACCGGGTTGATCGTGCCCAGCAGGTTCGAGACCAGCGTGAACGAGACGATCTTGGTCTTCTCGGTGATGACCTCCTCGATGTTCGAGAGGTCGAGACGGCCGTCGTCGGTGAGACCGAACCACTTCAGCTTCGCGCCCGTGCGCTGCGAGAGCAGCTGCCACGGCACGATGTTGGAGTGGTGCTCCATCTCCGTGATGGCGATCTCGGTCTCGTGGTCCACGCGGTAGGGCTCGTCGGCCCAGCCCAGCATGTTGGCCACGAGGTTGAGCGACTCGGAGGCGTTCTTGGTGAAGATCACCTCGTCGCGGCTCGGCGCGTTGATGAAGGCCGCGACCTTGTCACGGGCGCCCTCGTACAGCGCCGTCGCCTCCTCGGCGACCGTGTAGACGCCACGGTGCACATTGGCGTTGTGACGCTCGTAGTACGTGGTGAGCGCGTCGAGGACCTGCCGCGGCTTCTGCGAGGTCGCCGCGGAGTCGAGGTACACGATCTTCTTGCCGTCGTGGACCACGCGATCCAGGAGCGGGAAGTCCTTGCGGATCGCCTCGGTGTCGAGGAGGCCGGAGAGCCCCTGATGGGCAGAAGTCACGCGGACGCGCCACCCTTCACGTACTTGTCGTAGCCCTCGTTCTCCAGCTGGTCGGCCAGCTCGGCGCCGCCGGACTCGACGATGCGGCCGTTCGCGAAGACGTGCACGAAGTCGGGCTTGATGTAGCGGAGGATCCGCGTGTAGTGCGTGATCAGCAGGGTGCCGACCTCGCCGCCCTCGCGGACGCGGTTGACGCCCTCGGAGACGACGCGCAGGGCGTCGACGTCGAGGCCGGAGTCGGTCTCGTCGAGGATCGCGATCTTCGGCTTGAGGAGCTCCAGCTGGAGGATCTCGTGGCGCTTCTTCTCACCGCCGGAGAAGCCCTCGTTGACGTTGCGCTCGGCGAAGGCCGGGTCCATCTGGAGCTGCTCCATCGCGGACTTGACCTCCTTCACCCAGGTGCGCAGCTTGGGCGCCTCGCCGCGGACGGCGGTGGCGGAGGTGCGCAGGAAGTTGGAGACCGAGACACCGGGGACCTCGACCGGGTACTGCATGGCGAGGAAGACGCCGGCACGGGCGCGCTCGTCGACCGACATCTCCAGGACGTCCTCACCGTCGAGGGTGACGGTGCCGCCGGTGATCGAGTACTTCGGGTGACCGGCGAGGGAGTAGGCCAGGGTCGACTTGCCGGAGCCGTTGGGGCCCATGACGGCGTGGGTCTCGCCCTGCTTGATGGTCAGGTCGACGCCCTTGAGGATCTCGCGGGGGCCGTTCTCCGCCTCGACGGAGACGTGCAGGTCGTGGATTTCAAGCGTTGCCATGGGTGACTCAGGACTCCTGGGTGACGGAGACGAGCACATCGTCCCCTTCGATCTTTACGGGGTATACGGGGACGGGACGCGTCGCGGGAAGGCCGGAGGGCTTGCCGCTGCGCAGGTCGAAGCTGGAGCCGTGCAGCCAGCACTCGATCGCGCAGTCCTCGACCTCGCCCTCCGAGAGGGAGACGTTCGCGTGCGAGCAGATGTCGTTGATCGCGAACACCTCGCCCTCGGTGTGCACGACCGACACCGGCGTGCCGTCGACCTCGACCCGCTTCGGGGTGTCGGCCTCCAGCTCGCTCAGCGCGCAGACTCGGACGAAGGCCATCAGACGGAGGCCTCCAGCTCGGCCTCGATCTTGGCGAGGAGTCGCTCCTGTACGTCCGGCAGACCGATCTGCTGGACGAGTTCCGCGAAGAAGCCGCGGACGACGAGGCGGCGGGCCTCGGTCTCCGGGATGCCGCGGGACATCAGGTAGAAGAGCTGCTCGTCGTCGAAACGGCCGGTGGCCGAGGCGTGACCGGCACCGGCGATCTCGCCGGTCTCGATCTCCAGGTTCGGTACGGAGTCGACCCGGGCGCCGTCCGTGAGGACCAGGTTCCGGTTGAGCTCGTACGTGTCGGTGCCCTCGGCGGCGGCCTGGATGAGCACGTCGCCGATCCAGACGGCGTGCGCGTCCTGGCCCTGCAGCGCGCCCTTGTAGGCCACGTTGGACTTGCAGTGCGGAGTGTTGTGGTCGACCAGGAGGCGGTGCTCCTGGTGCTGGCCGGCGTCCGTGAAGTACAGGCCGAACAGCTCCGCCTCGCCGCCGGGGGCCGCGTACGACACCCGGGGGTGGAGGCGGACGACGTCGCCGCCGAAGGTGACGACGACGGACTTGAAGGAGGCGTCGCGGCCGACCAGGGCGTTGTGCTGGGCGACGTGGACGGCCTTCTCGTCCCAGTCCTGGACGGAGACGACGGTCAGCTTGGCGCCGTCGCCGAGGACGTAGTCGACGTTGGCGGCGAGCACGGCGTCACCGGTGTGGTCCATGACCACGACGGCCTCGGCGAAGGCGCCGAGCTCGATCACCTGGTGGCCGAAGGCGGTGCCGCCCTGGCCGTGCACGGTGATGCGGATCGGCTCCGCGAGGACGGCCTCCTTGGCGACGGTGACGACCGAGGCCTTCTCGAAGGAGGAGTACGCCTGCGCGGCGACGCGGTCGACGGGCGTGCCGGCCTTGCCGAGGCGCTCGTCCTCGCGGCCGACGGTCTCCACGGTGACGCCCTCGGGGGCCTCGATCTCGACCTTGACGCCCTCGCCGGAGGCGACGGCGGTGCCGTCGTGGAGGCCGCGGAGACGGGCGAGCGGGGTGAACCGCCACTCCTCCTCACGGCCGTGCGGGACGGGGAAGTCCGCGACGTCGAAGGACGGGGGCGCGCTCATGCGCGTGGCGACGGTGGACTCGGCGGCCACCGCGATCGAGCCCGCGGTGGTGGAGCCCGCGGGTGGGGGTCCCCCATGCCCGAGCGGAGTCGAGGGCTTGGGGGAGTTCTGAGCCTCAGCCATGGCTGTCGTGTTGCTCTCTTCCTGCGTACGTGTGAGTCGGTCGCTGCTGGTGCGGTGGCTGTTAGCCGACCGCGCCTTCCATCTGCAGCTCGATCAGCCGGTTGAGCTCCAGGGCGTACTCCATCGGGAGTTCCTTGGCGATGGGCTCGACGAAGCCGCGGACGATCATCGCCATGGCCTCGAACTCGGTGAGGCCGCGGCTCATCAGGTAGAAGAGCTGGTCCTCGGAGACCTTGGAGACGGTGGCCTCGTGGCCCATGGAGACGTCGTCCTCGCGCACGTCCACGTAGGGGTACGTGTCCGAGCGGGAGATCGTGTCGACGAGCAGCGCGTCGCAGAGCACGTTGGACTTGGCGCCCGGGGCACCCTCGCCGATCTCGATGAGACCGCGGTAGGAGGTGCGGCCGCCGCCTCGCGCCACCGACTTGGAGACGATGTTGGAGGAGGTGTTCGGGGCCATGTGGACCATCTTGGCGCCGGCGTCCTGGTGCTGGCCCTCGCCCGCGAAGGCGATGGACAGGGTCTCGCCCTTGGCGTGCTCGCCCATGAGGTAGACGGCCGGGTACTTCATGGTGACCTTGGAGCCGATGTTGCCGTCGACCCACTCCATGGTGGCGCCCTCGTAGGCGACGGCGCGCTTGGTCACCAGGTTGTAGACGTTGTTCGACCAGTTCTGGATGGTCGTGTAGCGGCAGCGGCCGCCCTTCTTGACGATGATCTCGACGACGGCGCTGTGCAGCGAGTCCGAGGAGTAGATCGGGGCGGTGCAGCCCTCGACGTAGTGGACGTAGGCGTCCTCGTCGACGATGATCAGCGTCCGCTCGAACTGGCCCATGTTCTCCGTGTTGATACGGAAGTAGGCCTGGAGCGGGATCTCGACGTGCACGCCCTTCGGCACGTAGATGAACGAGCCGCCGGACCAGACGGCCGTGTTCAGGGAGGCGAACTTGTTGTCGCCGACCGGGATGACCGTGCCGAAGTACTCGCGGAAGAGCTCCTCGTGCTCCTTCAGCGCGGTGTCGGTGTCGACGAAGATGACGCCCTGCTCCTCCAGGTCCTCACGGATCTGGTGGTAGACGACCTCGGATTCGTACTGGGCGGCGACACCGGCGACGAGGCGCTGCTTCTCGGCCTCGGGGATGCCGAGCCTGTCGTACGTGTTCTTGATGTCCTCCGGCAGGTCCTCCCAGGACTCGGCCTGCTTCTCGGTGGACCGCACGAAGTACTTGATGTTGTCGAAGTCGATGCCGGAGAGGTCCGAGCCCCAGGTGGGCATGGGCTTCTTGCCGAAGAGCCGCAGACCCTTGAGACGCAGCTTCAGCATCCACTCGGGCTCGTTCTTCTTCGAGGAGATGTCGCGGACGACGTCCTCGTTCAGACCGCGCTTGGCGGTGGCACCGGCGGTGTCGGAGTCGGCCCAGCCGTACTCGTACCGACCCAGGCCCTCGAGCTCGGGGTGGCTGATCTCGGTGGTCATGCGGGGTTCCTCCCGGCCGTGCTTGCGGATGCTGATTCGGTGGTCTGTGGAGCACTGTGCGGGATGAACGTGGTGCAGACGCCGTCACCATGCGCGATGGTGGCCAGACGCTGGACGTGCGTTCCCAGGAGGCGGGAGAAGAACTCCGTCTCCGCCTCGCACAGCTGTGGGTACTGCTCGGCGACGTGGGCCACCGGGCAGTGGTGCTGGCAGAGCTGCTCGCCGACCGGCGCGTTCCGCGCAGTGGCAGCGTACCCGTCCGCGCTCAGGGCCTTGGCGAGCGCCTCGGCCCGCCGCTCGGGCTCGGCCGCGTCGACGGCCTCGCGGTAGGCCTCGGACTGGGACTCGATGCGGTCGCGGGCGAAGGCGGCCACGGCCGCCTCCCCTCCGGCGTTGCGCTCGATCCAGCGCAGCGCCTCGACGGCGAGCGAGTCGTAGGACTGGTCGAAGGCGTCCCGGCCGCAGTCGGTGAGCGCGAAGACCTTGGCGGGGCGGCCACGGGTACGGGTCCCGTAGACACGCTTCTCGCGGGCCTCCACGACCGTGTCGGCGACGAGCGAGTCGAGGTGGCGGCGGACGGCGGCCTGGGTGAGGCCAAGCCGCCCGGCCAGATCGGCGACGGTCGAGGGACCGTGGTCCAGGATCGACCGCGCGACCCGGTTGCGCGTCGAACGCTCTCGGGTCGCGAGTTCCTCCACGGGAGCCGCGCCAACGTTTTTCACAACGCCATTGTTGCGTAATTAATCTCGGACTGACAAGCCGCACCACCCGGGTGGGCGGTGCCGTGCATCACTCAGGCAAGGCTTACCTGACCTGCGGAAACGATCATTCATAGGACGAATCAGCGCTCCGGACGCCCTCCCCGGCACCGGATCCGGCCGTCCCGTGAACCAGTACGCGCAGGCCACCAGGGCTCCGCCGCCCACGATGTCGCCCGGCACCGTGAAGAACGGACTCCGCCCCAGATCGCCGAAACCGGCCGTCCCGTCGAGGATCGCCAACGAGTACAGCGCCATGTTCGCCACACAGTGCTCGAAGGCCACCGCGACGAACACCAGCACCGGCAGCCACAGCACGAAGACCTTCACCCCGTCGCCCCGGGCCCGCTGGAACATCCAGATCCCGAGGCAGACCAGCATGTTGCACAGCACCGCCCGCCAGAACAGCCGACCGCCGCCCAGCGCCTCCTTGCCGGCCACCAGCTCCGCCAGCATCGCCGAGACCGCGTACCTGCCGGGCCGGGCCAGGTCATGGGCCTTGTGCTCGGCCTGCCCGATCGCCTCCCGAAGGTTCTCCGCGACGCTGATCACCCTGTCGACGCCAGGCCCGCGCGCCGGGGCGGAGCGCACGTGAAGGTCCCGAACCCAGGGACCCGGGCCCCGCGCCGGAAGGACCTCCGCCCCCTCTCTAGACTTCCCCCATGCGCGGGACCCAGCACAACGACTCCGACTCCGCCTCCGCCGTCCAGGTCCGTGGCCTGGTCAAGCGGTACGGAAGCAAGACCGCCGTCGACGGCCTCGACCTCGACGTGCGGGCGGCCACCGTCACCGCCGTCCTCGGCCCCAACGGAGCCGGCAAGACCACCACCATCGAGACCTGCGAGGGCTACCGCAGGCCCGACGCCGGCACCGTCCGCGTCCTCGGCCTCGACCCGGTCGCCGACGCGGTCGCCCTGCGCCCCCGGATCGGTGTGATGCTCCAGTCCGGCGGCGTCTACTCCGGCGCCCGCGCCGACGAGATGCTCCGCCACATGGCGAAGCTCCACGCCCACCCCCTCGATGTGGACGCCCTGATCGAGCGCCTCGGCCTCGGCTCCTGCGGGCGCACCACCTACCGGCGCCTCTCCGGCGGCCAGCAGCAGCGCCTCGCGCTCGCCATGGCCGTCGTCGGCCGCCCCGAGCTGGTCTTCCTCGACGAGCCCACCGCCGGACTCGACCCGCAGGCCCGCCGCGCCACCTGGGACCTCGTGCGCGAGCTGCGCGCCGACGGCGTGACCGTGGTCCTCACCACCCACTTCATGCAGGAGGCGGAGGAACTCGCCGACGACGTCGCCATCGTCGACGCCGGCCGGGTCGCCGCCCAGGGCAGCCCCGAGCAGCTGTGCCGGGG
The DNA here is from genome assembly GCF_040297565.1 of Streptomyces sp. NPDC001728. Taxonomy (NCBI): domain Bacteria; kingdom Bacillati; phylum Actinomycetota; class Actinomycetes; order Kitasatosporales; family Streptomycetaceae; genus Streptomyces; species Streptomyces sp. NPDC001728. The sequence continues at coordinate 400,350 of NZ_JBEOZK010000003.1, read as the reverse complement.
CGGCGCCGAGAACACCCTGCGCTTCACCGGACGCCCCGGACTCGACCTGGGCTCCCTCCTCAAGGCGCTCCCCGACGGCTCCGCCGCGGCGGAGCCGCTCCCGGGCACGTACCGGATCAGCGGCACGGTCGACCCGCAGCTGCTCGCCACGGTCACCAGCTGGTGCGCCCAGCACGGGGTCATGCCCGAAGGCATCGCCGTCGAGCGCCACACCCTCGAAGACGTTTTTCTTGAGCTCACGGGCAAGGAGTTGCGCGGATGACGCCGGTCGACATGGTGATTCGCCGGGGGTCCGGGGGTCGCCCCCCGGGTCGGCACGGCCTCGAACTGACGGGCAAGGAACTGCGGTCGTGAGCACTGGTACCTACGCGCCGAAGCCCGGCGCCGCCCCCGTCGGCCGGATGATCGCGGCGCAGACGGCGCTGGAGACCCGGATGCTGCTGCGCAACGGCGAGCAGCTGCTGCTGACCGTGATCATCCCCTCGCTGCTGCTCGTGCTGTTCTCCACGGTCGACATCGTGGACACCGGCGCCGACAAGGCCGTGGACTTCCTCGCCCCCGGCGTCCTCGCGCTCGCCGTCCTGTCGACCGCCTTCACCGGCCAGGCCATCGCCACCGGCTTCGAGCGGCGGTACGGGGTGCTCAAGCGCCTCGGCGCCTCACCGCTCCCCCGCTGGGCGCTGATGACCTCCAAGACGCTCGCGGTCCTGGTCACCGAGGTCCTCCAGATCGCCCTGCTCACGGTGATCGCCCTGGCCCTGGGCTGGTCCCCGCACGGCGACCCGTTCTCCGTAGCGCTGCTCCTGGTCCTCGGCACGGCCGCGTTCTCGGGGCTCGGCCTGCTGATGGCGGGCACGCTGAAGGCGGAGGCCACGCTGGCCGCCGCCAACCTGGTGTTCCTGCTGCTCCTGGTGGGCGGCGGGGTCATCGTCCCGCTGGACAGGTTCCCGGACGCGGCCCGCTCGGTCCTGGAGCTGCTGCCGATCTCCGCCCTCTCCGACGGCCTGCGCGCGGTCCTCCAGGACGGCGCGTCGCTGCCCTGGGGCGACGCCCTGACCCTGGCGGTCTGGGCGGTGCTGGGGCTCGGCGCGGCGGCGAAGTTCTTCCGCTGGGAGTAGCCGAGGGGTCCCAGAGGGTGACGTTTCCCGACAAGGCACCCCTCGTGAAAGCGTGCACAAGCCCCGGCCTACGATAGGGCGCGTGCTGACCCCCCTCGCCTCCATCGCCCGGCGCTGGACCCCGTCCCCCCGGACGCTCCGGCGCGCCGCGCTCTCCGCCGTCGTGATGAGCGTCCTCATCATCGTCACGGGTGGCGCGGTCCGGCTGACCGGTTCCGGTCTGGGCTGCGACACCTGGCCCAAGTGCACCGACGACAGTCTGATCGTGACGCCCGAGCAGGGCTACCGCGGCCTGATCGAGTTCGGCAACCGGATGCTGACGTACGTCCTGTCGGCCGCCGTCGGCTGGGCGATCATCGCGGCCCGGTCCACCAAGCCGTGGCGGCGCGGGCTGACGCGGCTCGGCTGGGCCCAGTTCTGGATCGTGATGAGCAACGCCGTCATCGGCGGCATCACGGTGTGGATGGGCCTCAACCCGTGGACGGTGGCCGGCCACTTCCTCGCCGCGAACTCGCTGCTCACGGTCGCCGTCATCACCTGGCACCGGACCGGCGAGGGCGACACCCCCTCCCGTCCGCGCGTGCCGCGCCCGGTGCGGAAGCTCTCCTGGGCGATCACGATCGTCTCGGCGCTGCTCATCGTGCTCGGGACGACGGTGACCGGCGCCGGCAAGCACGCCGGTGACAGCAGCGACGTCCCGCGCATGCCCTGGGACTGGACGAACGCCGCGCACGTCCACGCCATCGCCGCCTGGGTCGTCTGCGCCCTGGCGGTCGCCATGTGGCTGGTGCTGCGTGTGGTGGACGCCCCGCTCGACACCCGGGCCCGCGCACGCGACCTGCTGATCGTGCTGCTCGCGCAGGGGGCCGTGGGCTATGTGCAGTACTTCACGGGCGTGCCCGAGCTCCTGGTCGCCGCTCATATGCTCGGCTCCTCGCTGATGTGGATCGCCGTGCTGCGGCTCGCCCTGAGCCTGCGCGAGCGCCCGGTGCCCACCGCCGGCATCCCGGCCCAGGCCGACGCGGAGCTGGCGAAGGCCTGAGCCCCGGCCACCCCACCGACCCGACGGGTCTACCGGCTCCCCGCCAGCCGGTAGACCCGTCGCGCGTTCTCCGCCGCGATCATCCCCGCCACCCGCTGCGCGTCGGTACGGGACCAGGCGCCGTCCATGACCGGCGAGAGGTTCGAGGCGGACGACCTGATGGGCCTCGGCGGCGCCCGCGGCGGCCGGCTCGGCGGGGCCCGTGAGGTCGCCGGGGAGTCCGGTGGCGACCAGGTAGGTGGTGATCCCGGAGGCCCGCAGCAGCCGGCGGCCCGCCTCCGCGACCGCGAGTTCGCGCCGGCGCGCGAGGTAGCGGGCGGGCGGGCAGTGCGGTTCGAGCCCGAGGACCGGCGGGCACCAGCGGCGCACGGCGAAACCGGTCTGTGTGTCGAGGAAGGTGGTGCCCGGGGCGGGCAGCGCGCCGCTCTCGCCGAGCTGGGCGCCGAGGTGGGCCTCGAAGGTGCCGAGGCCCAGCTCCGTGCGGAGCACCCCGTGGCAGTACTGGTCCACCAGGTTCGGCGTGTCGATCATCTCGGGGGGCTCCCTGCGTGGACGTGTCACGTCTCCACGCGTCCTGACGGGTGAGCCCCGCACGAGGTGGTCGCCTCAGCTGTTGGAGGGTCCGCCGATCTGGATACCGGCCATCCGGGTCCACTCGTACGGGCCGGTGGTGACCTTGGCGGCGAACTCGCCGTCGAACTCCTCGTGGAGGGTCAGTCCGGCCTTCTCGACGGCCTGGCGGGCGATCTCCCGAGTCGGCGCGACGAGGTCGCCCCAGCCGCCGTCGGTGCCGACCAGGACGATGCGGGTGCCCGCCTGGCCGATGTGCGCGAGGTGTCCCTCGGAGCCGCCGTGCTCCTCGGAGAAGGCCTTGATCTGCTTGGCGAGCCGGGCCGCCTTGCGCTCTTCCTGCTTCGTTTCTGCCATGAAAGGGATGCTACCGAGCGGTAGATCCAACGGCGACGGCCGGGCCGTGTGGGCTGTCCCACGTGACCCGGCCGTCGGCCGTACCCCTGGTGCGAGCGGGGCTCGCTAGCGGAGGAAGGGGTCCACCGCTACCGCCACGAAGAGCAGCGACACATAGGTGATGGACCAGTGGAAGAGGCGCATCTCCTTGAGCTTCGCACCGGTCGCGCCCGCCTTGGCGCGGTTGAGCAGCGCGTGCGCCTCCCAGAGCCACCAGCCGCCGGTGACCAGCGCCACGGCGGTGTAGAGCCAGCCGGTGTAGCCCAGAGGGGTGAGCAGCAGCGAGACCGCGACCATCACCCAGCTGTAGAGGACGATCTGCTTGGCGACGACCTTGTTGGAGGCCAGCACCGGGAGCATGGGCACGCCGGCCCGGGCGTAGTCGTCCTTCACCTTCATCGACAGCGGCCAGTAGTGCGGCGGCGTCCAGAAGAAGATGACGAGGAAGAGGATGACCGCGGCCCAGGACATCGAGTTCGTCACGGCCGACCAGCCGATGAGCACCGGAAGGCAGCCGGCGATGCCGCCCCAGACGATGTTCTGCGCGGTGCGCCGCTTCAGGATCATCGTGTAGACCACGACGTAGAAGAGGAGCGCGCCGAGCGAGAGCGCGGCGGACAGCCAGTTGACGAGCAGGCCGAACCAGAGCGTGGAGACCACGGCGAGGCTGAGGCCGAAGACCAGGCCCTCGCGGGGGGTCAGCACGCCGGTGACCAGCGGACGCTGGGAGGTGCGGTCCATCAGCGCGTCGATGTCGCGGTCGATGTACATGTTCAGCGCGTTGGCGCCGCCCGCCGACAGATAGCCGCCGAAGCAGGTGGCGAGCACCAGCCACAGGTCCGGCACGCCCTGCTCGGCGAGGAACATCACCGGCACGGTGGTGATGAGCAGCAGCTCGATGATCCGCGGCTTGGTCAGCGCCACGAATGCCTTGACGCGGGCCCCGAACGGCCGATGGCCCCCCGGGCTGGGAGTCAAGACGACCCCTGCGGGTCGGGACTCGACGGCCGTCACGCACACCCCTGACAGAGAAATTCCCAGCAAGCTCCCCGGATGAAGACGGGGTAGAGCTTGCGCGTACCACGCCACTGTAGACGTTGCCCAGACGCCGATCTTCGCGGGGGTGGGGTCGTGTTGAGGCGGTGTGTCCCAAGGCGTGGACGCGCTTCGGGAGGCGAAGTCACACGGGCGGCGGCAGTCTTGCTGTGTCCGCTCATTTGAGGGGCATGCACACGAAAAGAGGGGCGTTCCGGCGGGGGTAGGCTCGACAACGCCGGTACACCCTCAGTCACCGGCCCAAGCCATGTGGAGAGGAGCCCTGACCCAGGGTGAGCACTAAGCCGACCACCACAGACCTCGAGTGGACCGAGTTGGACCAGCGGGCCGTCGACACCGCCCGCATCCTGGCCGCGGACGCCGTACAGAAGGTCGGCAACGGCCATCCCGGTACGGCGATGAGCCTGGCGCCCGCCGCGTACACCCTCTTCCAGAAGGTGATGCGGCACGACCCGGCCGACCCCGAGTGGGTCGGGCGCGACCGGTTCGTCCTCTCCGCCGGCCACTCGTCCCTGACCCTCTACACCCAGCTGTACCTGGGTGGTTTCGGGCTCGAACTGGACGACCTCAAGTCCTTCCGCACCTGGGGCTCGAAGACCCCCGGTCACCCGGAGTACGGCCACACCGCCGCCGTCGAGACGACGACGGGCCCGCTGGGCCAGGGTGTCGCCAACGCGGTGGGCATGGCGATGGCCGCCCGCTTCGAGCGCGGTCTGTTCGACCCGGAGGCCGCTGTCGGCGCTTCTCCGTTCGACCACCGGATCTACGCGATCGCCGGTGACGGCTGCCTGCAGGAGGGCATCTCCGCGGAGGCGTCCTCGCTCGCCGGCCACCAGAAGCTCGGCAACCTGATCCTGCTGTGGGACGACAACCACATCTCGATCGAGGGCGACACCGAGACGGCCGTGTCCGAGGACACGATGAAGCGGTACGAGGCGTACGGCTGGCACGTCCAGCGCGTCGAGCCGCAGGCCAACGGCGACCTGGACCCGGCCGGGCTGTACGCGGCGATCAGGGCCGCCGAGGCCGAGACCGGGCGCCCGTCGTTCATCGCGATGCGTTCGATCATCGCCTGGCCCGCGCCGAACGCGCAGAACACCGAGGCCGCGCACGGCTCGGCGCTCGGCGACGAGGAGATCGCGGCCACCAAGCGCGTCCTGGGCTTCGACCCGGAGCAGGCCTTCGAGGTCTCGGACGAGGTCATCGCGCACACCCGCTCGCTCGGCGACCGCGGCCGTGAGGCCCGCGCCGCCTGGGAGAAGCAGCTCGCGGAGTGGCGTACGGCCAGCCCGGAGCGCGCGGCCGAGTTCGACCGCATCCAGGCCAACGAGCTGCCGGCCGGCTGGGCCGAGAAGCTCCCGGTCTTCGAGCCGGGCAAGGGTGTCGCCACCCGTGCCGCCTCGGGCCAGGTCCTCAAGGCGCTCGGCGCGGTCGTCCCGGAGCTGTGGGGCGGCTCGGCCGACCTCGCCGGCTCGAACAACACGACGATCGACAAGGACTCGTCGTTCCTCCCCGAGGGCAACCCGCTCCCGGAGGCCGACAAGTACGGCCGCACGATCCACTTCGGCATCCGCGAGCACTCCATGGCCGCGGAGATGAACGGCATCGCGCTGCACGGCAACACGCGCATCTACGGCGGCACCTTCCTGGTGTTCTCCGACTACATGCGCAACGCCGTGCGTCTGTCGGCCCTGATGCACCTGCCGGTGACCTACGTCTGGACCCATGACTCGATCGGTCTGGGCGAGGACGGCCCGACGCACCAGCCGGTGGAGCACCTGGCCTCGCTGCGCGCGATCCCGGGTCTCAACGTGGTCCGTCCGGCCGACGCCAACGAGACGGCGATCGCCTGGCGCGAGATCATGCGGCGCCACACCAAGGTCTTCGGCAAGGGCGCCCCGCACGGTCTGGCGCTGACCCGCCAGGGCGTGCCGACGTACGCGCCGAACGAGGACACGGTCAAGGGCGGCTACGTGCTGTTCGAGGCCGAAGGGCCCTCCGGGCAGCACACAGAGGCCCAGGTCGTGCTGATCGGCACGGGCTCCGAGGTGCACCTGGCCGTCGAGGCCCGTGAGCAGCTCCAGGCGGCCGGTGTCCCGGCCCGGGTGGTCTCGATGCCGTCCGTGGAGTGGTTCGAGGAGCAGGACCAGGAGTACAAGGACTCGGTCCTGCCGCCGTCGGTCAAGGCCCGTGTCGCGGTCGAGGCCGGTATCGGTCTCACCTGGCACCGGTACGTCGGGGACGCCGGCCGGATCGTCTCGCTGGAGCACTTCGGTGCGTCGGCGGACGCGAAGGTCCTGTTCCGCGAGTTCGGGTTCACGCCGGAGGCCATCGTCGCCGCCGCCCGGGAATCGATCGCCGCCGCCGCGCGCTGACGCGGATACGTACGACTTAATGGAGATGCAATTCTCATGACAGACGCTCTCAAGCGCCTCTCCGACGAAGGCGTCGCGATCTGGCTGGACGACCTCTCGCGCAAGCGGATCACGTCCGGCAACCTGGCCGAGCTCATCGACCAGAGCCATGTGGTCGGTGTGACCACCAACCCGTCGATCTTCCAGAAGGCCATCTCGCACGGTGACGGTTACGAGCAGCAGCTCGCCGACCTCGCCGCCCGCAAGGTGACCGTCGACGAGGCCATCCGCATGATCACGACGGCGGACGTCCGCGACGCCGCCGACATCCTGCGGCCGGTCTTCGAGGCGACCGACGGCCAGGACGGCCGCGTCTCCATCGAGGTCGACCCCCGTCTCGCCCACGAGACGACCGCCACCGTCGCCGAGGCCAAGCAGCTGGCCTGGCTGGTGGACCGCCCGAACACGCTCATCAAGATCCCGGCCACCAAGGCGGGTCTGCCGGCGATCACCGAGGTCATCGGCCTCGGTATCAGCGTCAACGTGACGCTGATCTTCTCGCTGGAGCGCTACCGCGCGGTCATGGACGCCTACCTGGCGGGTCTGGAGAAGGCCCGCGAGCGCGGCCTCGACCTCTCCAAGATCCACTCGGTGGCCTCCTTCTTCGTGTCCCGGGTGGACTCGGAGATCGACAAGCGCCTGGACGGCATCGGCACCGACGAGGCCAAGGCCCTCAAGGGCAAGGCCGCGCTGGCCAACGCCCGCCTCGCCTACGAGGCGTACGAGGAGGTCTTCTCCTCGGAGCGCTGGGCCGCCCTCGACAAGGCGCAGGCCAACAAGCAGCGTCCGCTGTGGGCCTCGACCGGCGTCAAGGACCCGGCGTACAAGGACACCCTGTACGTCGTGGACCTGGTCGCCCCCGGCACGGTCAACACCATGCCGGAGGCCACCCTGGAGGCCACCGCCGACCACGGCGTCGTCTCCGGTGACACCGTGCGCGGCACGTACGACCAGTCGCGCGCGGAGCTGGCCGCCGTCGAGAAGCTGGGCATCGCCTACGACGACGTCGTCCAGCTCCTGGAGGACGAGGGCGTCGAGAAGTTCGAGGCGTCCTGGAACGACCTGCTCAAGTCCACCGAGGCGGAGCTCTCGCGCCTCGCACCTTCGGAGGCGTAAGCACTTTGAGCGCAGTCCACGGAGCCAACCCGCTCCGTGACGCCGCAGACCGACGGCTCCCGCGCATCGCGGGGCCGTCGGGTCTGGTGATCTTCGGCGTCACGGGCGATTTGTCCCGTAAGAAGCTGATGCCTGCCGTCTACGACCTGGCCAACCGCGGCCTGCTGCCGCCGGGCTTCTCGCTCATCGGCTTCGCCCGGCGCGAGTGGCAGGACGAGGACTTCGCGCAGGAGGTCCACGACGCCGTCGAGCAGCACGCGCGCACCCCGTTCCGCGAGGAGGTGTGGCAGCAGCTGATCCAGGGGATGCGTTTCGTCCAGGGCGACTTCGACGACGACGAGGCCTTCGAGCAGCTCAAGGCCACCATCGAGGAGCTGGACAAGGCACAGGGCACCGGGGGCAACTTCGCCTTCTACCTGTCCGTGCCGCCGAAGTTCTTCCCCAAGGTCGTCCAGCAGCTCAAGAAGCACGGGCTCGCCGACCAGAAGGACGGCTCCTGGCGCCGCGCGGTCATCGAGAAGCCCTTCGGCCACGACCTGGTCTCCGCCAAGGAGCTGAACGAGGTCGTCCACGAGGTCTTTCCGCCCGACGAGGTCTTCCGGATCGACCACTACCTCGGCAAGGAGACCGTCCAGAACATCCTGGCGCTCCGCTTCGCCAACACCCTCTTCGAGCCGATCTGGAACCGGTCGTACGTCGACCACGTGCAGATCACCATGGCCGAGGACATCGGCATCGGTGGCCGCGCCGGCTACTACGACGGTATCGGCGCCGCCCGTGACGTCATCCAGAACCACCTTCTCCAGCTGCTCGCGCTGACCGCGATGGAGGAGCCCGCCTCCTTCGACGCCGACGCGCTCGCCGCCGAGAAGACCAAGGTCCTCGGCGCGGTGAAGCTGCCCAAGGACCTGGGCGAGTCCACGGTCCGCGGCCAGTACGCGGCCGGGTGGCAGGGCGGCGCGAAGGCCGTCGGCTACCTGGAGGAGGACGGCATCGACCCCCAGTCGAAGACCGACACCTACGCGGCCGTGAAGCTGGAGATCGACAACCGCCGCTGGGCGGGCGTCCCCTTCTACCTGCGCACCGGCAAGCGGCTCGGCCGCCGCGTCACCGAGATCGCGGTGGTCTTCCAGCGCGCCCCGCACTCCATCTTCGACCACACCGCGACCGAGGAACTCGGCCGCAACGCCATCGTCATCCGGGTCCAGCCGGACGAGGGCGTGACGATGCGGTTCGGCTCCAAGGTGCCCGGCACCCAGATGGAGATCCGGGACGTGTCGATGGACTTCGCGTACGGCGAGTCCTTCACGGAGTCCAGCCCCGAGGCGTACGAGCGGCTCATCCTCGACGTCCTGCTCGGCGACTCCAACCTCTTCCCGCGCGTCGAGGAGGTCGAGCTGTCCTGGAAGATCCTCGACCCGATCGAGCAGTTCTGGGACAAGCACGGCAAGCCCGCGCAGTACCAGTCCGGGACCTGGGGTCCGGTCGAGGCGGACGAGATGCTCGCACGAGACGGACGGAGCTGGCGCCGGCCATGAAGACCGACCTGACGGACACCACGTCCTCCAAGATCAACAAGGCGCTGGTGCTCGGGCGGCGGGCGATCGGCACCCCGGCCGTCGGCATGGTGCTCACCCTCGTCATCGTCACCGACGAGGAGAACGCCTACGACGCGCTGAAGGCGGCCAACGAGGCGTCCCGCGAGCACCCCTCGCGGACCCTCGTCGTCATCAAGCGGGTCTCGCGCTCCCCGCGGGACCGTTCCCAGGCGCGGCTCGACGCCGAGGTCCGCCTCGGCGCCGACGCCAGCACCGGCGAGACGGTGGTCCTCCGGCTGTACGGCGAGGTCGGCGACCACGCCCAGTCGGTGGTCCTGCCGCTGCTCCTGCCGGACGCGCCGGTCGTCGTCTGGTGGCCGGTGAACGCGCCGAGCGACCCGGCGAAGGACCCGCTGGGCGCGCTCGCCCAGCGCCGGGTCACCGACACGTACGCCGCCGAGCAGCCGATCCACGAGCTGACCGCGCGCGCGGACGCGTACACCCCGGGCGACACGGACCTCGCGTGGACCCGGATCACCCCGTGGCGCTCCATGCTGGCCGCCGCGCTCGACCAGGTCGTGTGCGAGGTGACCTCCGCCGAGGTGGAGGGCGAGGAGTTCAACCCCAGCGTCGAGCTGCTCGCGATGTGGCTCGCGGACCGGCTGAGGATTCCCGTGCGGCGCGCGAAGTCGGCGGGCCCCGGTCTCACCTCCGTACGGATGGAGACCAGCTCCGGCCCGATCGTGCTCGACCGGCCGGACGGCTCGCTCGCGACGCTCTCCATCCAGGGGCAGCCGGACCGTGCCGTGGCGCTCAAGCGCCGCGAGACGGCCGAGCTGATCGCGGAGGAGCTGCGCCGGCTCGACCCGGACGACACCTACGCGACGGCGCTCAGGTTCGGTCTCGAACGACTGGACGAGGAGGCGGCGTTGACCGCTCCCGAGTCCGAGGCGGTCGTCGAGGCGGCCGAGGAGTCGGCCCCCGCGCCCGCCAAGCCCGCCGCGAAGAAGGCCACGGCCAAGAAGGCGGCGGCCAAGTGAGCACCCCTCAGCTGGTCGTCCACCGCGACAAGGAACTGATGGCCGAGGCCGCCGCGGCCCGGCTGATCACGAGGATCGTGGACGCCCAGGCCGTCCGCGGCTCCGCCTCGGTGGTCCTCACCGGCGGCCGCAACGGCAACGGCCTGCTCAAGGCGCTCGGTTCGACGCCCGCCAGGGACGCGATCGACTGGTCGCGGCTCGACCTCTGGTGGGGCGACGAGCGCTACCTGCCCGAGGGAGACCCCGAGCGGAACGTCACCCAGGCCCGGGAGGCGCTGCTCGACCGGGTGCCGCTCGACCCGGCCCGGGTGCACGCCATGCCGGCCTCGGACGGCCCGTACGGCGCCGATGTCGACGCCGCCGCGGCCTCGTACGCTGCGGAGCTGGCCGCCGCCGGGGACGGCGCGGTGCCGGCCTTCGACGTCCTGATGCTGGGCGTCGGCCCGGACACCCATGTGGCCTCGCTCTTCCCGGAGCTGCCCGCTGTCCGCGAGACCGAGCGGACGGTCGTCGGCGTGCGCGGCGCGCCCAAGCCGCCGCCGGTCCGGATCTCGCTGACCCTTCCGGCGATCCGGTCGGCCAAGGAGGTCTGGCTGCTCGCGGCCGGTGAGGACAAGGCGAAGGCCGCGGCCATCGCGCTCTCGGGCGCGGGCGAGGTGCAGGCCCCGGCGGCGGGCGCCTACGGCCGCTCGCGCACGCTGTGGCTGCTCGACGCGGCTGCGGCCTCGGAGCTGCCGCGGAGTCTGTACCCGCCGGCGTCGGCCTGACCCCACGCCCCGGAGGCCCGGTTCACCCCTCGGTGGACCGGGCCTTCCGCACGTATACGGGATCCGGCACGTGCTCCGACACGAGGTCCGGTACGGGTTCCAGGAAGGGCGCCAGAAGGTCCGGTACGGCCTCGGCGGCGAAGCTCAGGCCCTGGCTCCGGCCGGCGTCGAGGATGTCGTACGCCCCCGCCCCTGCCGCCGTGGTGGCGGTGAGCGTGAGGATGTCGGCGCGCCGCTGGAAGTACGACTGCTTGACGGTCCAGCCGATGACCCCGGAGCGCTGGAGGGCGACCGTGGCGCGCCGGACCGTACCCGAACGGGTCACCAGATAGCCGCCGCTGACGCCGTGTCCGAGGCCGCGGTAGGCGTCCAGGGCGAACAGCACGGCGACCGGGGTGCCGAGGAGCGCGCAGCCCGCCGCCACGTACAGCAGGACCGGGGTGAGGAGCAGTCCGAGGAGGACGAGGACCGCGACGGGCCCGAGGACGCTCCACAGCGCCCAACGCACCCTGCGGTCGCGGGCCGCCCGGGGGTGGGCGGCGAGGGGCGCCCCGGTGGGCGGTTCCGGCTCGCGCAGGACCTGGGCGGCGACCCGGTCGGCGAGGTCCCGCTCCACGGGCGGCAGCAGGTTCTTGAGGTCGGCGTGCTTGTCGCCGTCGTCCTGGGCGAGGCCGGTGGCGACGGCGTCGACGCGGGCCGCCCCGAACAGCCGGACGCCGAGCGGCTGGACCAGCTCGACCCCGCGCAGTCGGCGCTCCTCCAGGGAGACCGAGCGGGCGGTGAAGAGACCGCGCGAGACCCGGAGGGTGCCGCCGGGCTCGCGCTCCAGGCGGTAGTTCCACCACATCTCGACCCAGAGGCCGAGGGCTCCGACGGCGCCGACGAGGGTGGCGAGGAGGAGCAGGTCGACGATCGTCCAGGCGAGGGAGACGTCCTCGAAGCGGTCCCCTATCCAGTGGATGACCTTCCCCTGGGCGCCGAACCACTCGCTGACCTGCATGAGGGCGCCGACGGCCGCGCCGCCGAGGGCGGGGGCCAGGAAGGAGACGGGGGCGAAGCGGATCCAGCGCGGGTCGAGGGTGGCGAGGGCGTTGTCGTGGTCCGGTTCCCCGGTGGGTGCGGCGGCGCGGGCGAGCAGCTCGTGCCGGAGCCGCTCGCCCTCGGACCGGGTGACCAGGTCGAGTTCGAGGGTGGACTCGCCGCCGGTGTGCTCGCCGGTGCCGACCCGGACCTTGACGAGGCCGAAGACGCGCTGGAGGGGGTTGGCGCTGAGGTCGGCGCTGCGGACGCGCTCACGGGCGAGGGAGCGGCGCTGGACGACGAGGAGGCCGGTGTGCAGCTCGACCCGCTCGGGTCCGACGCGGTAGCGGGTGCGGCGGTAGCGGACCGTCTCGGCGACGGCGGTGGCGCCGAGGACGAGTGCGAAGCCCGCGGCGACCCAGGCGAAGGCCTGCCACAGCGGGCGGTGCCCGGCCAGACCGAAGGCGACGGGCAGGGCGGCGCCGCCGAGGACCCCGGCGAAGAGGGTGACCCGGACGAGGACGGTACGGGGGTCGAGGCGCAGCCAGTCCTCGGCGGCGCCCGTCCCCTCGCTCATGTGGCGTCCCCGGGGGTCGCCTGGGTGATCAGCGTCAGCCGTTCGGCGAGGCCGGCGGCCAGCTCGTGGTCGAGGCCCTCGATCCGGATGGCGCCCTTGGAGGAGGCGGTGGTCACCGTCACGGTGGCCAGCCGGAACAGCTGTTCCAGCGGCCCCCGCGATGTGTCGACGGTCTGGATCCGTGACATCGGCGCGATCCGCCACTCCTGCCAGAAGGCCCCCGTGCGGACGTAGACGGCGTCCTCGGTGATCTCCCAGCGGTGTACGCGCAACCACCAGGCGGGGAGGAACGCGGTGCAGCCGAGGCCGACGGCCGCGACGACTCCGGCCGACAGGAGCAGCCAGAACCTGGCCGGCCCGATCAGGGCGCCGAGGACGGCGAGGACCAGCACCGGTACGGCGCTGGCCGCCAGGAGCCGGCTGCGCCACCAGGTGACGGCCCGCTCGTCCACGGCGTTCCTGGGCGGCCGCAGCCGCACCGCGTTCTCCCCCGTCATGTGTCTACCGTCCGCGCAGCGAGCGGTAGGCGGCAACCAGTCCGGCGGTGGAGCTGTCGAGCTGCTCCCCGCCCTCTCCCCCGGTCAGCACCGGCTCGATCCGCTTGGCGAGGACCTTGCCGAGTTCGACGCCCCACTGGTCGAAGGAGTCGATGTTCCAGACGGCGCCCTGGACGAAGACCTTGTGTTCGTACAGGGCGATCAGCTGGCCGAGGACGGACGGGGTGAGCGCGTCGGCGAGGACGGTGGTGGTGGGATGGTTGCCCTGGAAGGTCTTGTGCGGGACCAGTTCCTCGGGGACGCCCTCGGCCCGTACCTCGTCGGCGGTCTTGCCGAAGGCCAGCGCCTGGGTCTGGGCGAAGAAGTTGGCCATGAGCAGGTCGTGCTGGCCGACCAGACCGGGCAGCAGGTCGTCGACGGGCCGGGCGAAGCCGATGAAGTCGGCGGGGATGACCTTGGTGCCCTGGTGGATCAACTGGTAGTACGCGTGCTGCCCGTTGGTGCCCGGGGTGCCCCAGACGACGGGTCCGGTCTGCCAGTCGACCGGGTTGCCCTGGCGGTCCACCGACTTGCCGTTGGACTCCATGTCCAGCTGCTGGAGGTAGGCGGTGAACTTGGACAGGTAGTGGGAGTACGGCAGCACCGCGTGCGACTGGGCGTCGAAGAAGGCGCCGTACCAGACACCGAGGAGGCCGAGCAGCAGCGGCGCGTTCTCCTCGGGCGGGGCGGTGCGGAAGTGCTCGTCGACGAGGTGGAAGCCGTCGAGCATCTCGCGGAAGCGCTCCGGTCCGATGGCGATCATCAGGGAGAGGCCGATGGCGGAGTCGTAGGAGTAGCGGCCACCGACCCAGTCCCAGAACTCGAACATGTTCGCGGTGTCGATGCCGAACTCCTCGACCTTCTCGGCGTTGGTCGAGAGGGCGACGAAGTGCTTGGCCACGGCGTCCTGGTCGGCCCGGAGGCCGGTGAGGAGCCAGTCGCGCGCGGAGGTGGCGTTGGTGATCGTCTCGATGGTGGTGAAGGTCTTCGAGGCGACGATGAACAGCGTCTCGGCGGGGTCGAGGTCACGGACGGCCTCGTGGAGGTCGGCGCCGTCGACGTTGGAGACGAAACGGAACGTCAGATCCCGCTGGGTGAAGGAGCGCAGGACCTCGTAGGCCATGGCGGGGCCGAGGTCGGAGCCGCCGATGCCGATGTTGACGACGTTCCGGATCGGGCGGCCGGTGTGGCCGGTCCACTCGCCGGAGCGGACCCCGTCGGCGAAGACGCCCATCCTGTCGAGGACGGCGTGCACGCCGGGGACGACGTTCTCCCCGTCGACCTCGATCACGGCGTCCCGGGGGGCGCGCAGCGCGGTGTGGAGGACCGCGCGGTCCTCGGTGGTGTTGATCTTCTCGCCGCGGAACATCGCGTCGCGCAGCTCGGCGACGCCGGTGACGGCGGCCAGTTCGCGCAGCAGGGTCAGCGTCTCGTCGGTGACGAGCTGCTTGGAGTAGTCCAGGTAGAGGTCGCCGACGCGCAGGGCGTACGACGTGCCCCGCTCCGGGTCGGCGGCGAACAGTTCGCGCAGCCGGGTGTCGCCCAGCTGCTCACGGTGCTTGCCGAGGGCCGCCCACTCGGGCAGCCGGTTGAGCCTGGTGCGGCCTTGGTTGTTCATCTCGGACATCGCCCATTTCTTCTCGTCCTGCTTGTCTGCCCCGCTGCACCCCCAAACCTAATTGATCAGAGGGACGGGCGACGTGAAGGCGAGGGCGAACGGCGAACGGGCCCCGCCCGCGAACCGAGTTCGCGGGCGGGGCCCGTTCGTCACACCGTCACACCATGTTTCAGATCTCGCCGCGCAGCTTGGCGAGCGCCTCGGCGAGGATCGCCTCGCCGTCCGCGTCGCTGCGTCGCTCACGCACATAGGCGAGGTGGGTCTTGTACGGCTCCGTGCGCGGCGGGTCCGGCGGGTTGTCCCGGTCCTGACCTGCCGGGAAGCCGCAGCGCGGGCAGTCCCAGGTCTCCGGGACCGCCGCGTCGCTGGCGAAGCTCGGCTGCGTCTCGTGCCCGTTCGAGCACCAGAAGGAGATGCGGGCGCGCGGCGCCGATTCGCCCCGCTCGGCCTCGCCCATCGGCCCCGCTCCGACCCGGCTTCCCCGGATCGCGTTGCCACTTGCCACGGTCGTAACTCCCTGCGTGATGGTGCTCGAAGATGCCCCAGTCTACGTAAGGCCCAACGCGCGTCCAGTGTTCGGAGTTACCCGTCCAACTTCATCAGCAGACCAAGTACCACAATGCAGGCGAACCAGAGCAGACCGATCACGACGGTGATCCGGTCCAGGTTGCGCTCGGCGACCGAGGAGCCACCCACGGAGGACTGCATACCGCCACCGAACATGTCGGAGAGGCCGCCACCCTTCCCCTTGTGCATCAGCACGAGCAGCATCAGCAGCGCGCTGAAGACGATCAGGGCGATCGAGAACCCCATAACCACGGCTGGACCAACTTCCTCGGACTTATACGGACGGGGGCCGGGCACCTGCCCGACCCCCGCAAGGGTACGACGGATTCTATGGCTCGGCTCCGCTACCGCATACTCACTGGTCGCGGAAGCGGGCGATCTTGACGAACTCGTCGGCGTCCAGCGCCGCGCCGCCCACCAGGGCGCCGTCGACGTCCGGCTGTGCCATGATCGCGGCGACGTTCCCGGACTTGACCGAGCCGCCGTACTGGATGCGGACCTTGTCGGCCAGCTCCTGCGAGTACAGCTCCGCGAGTCGGCCGCGGATCGCACCGCAGACCTCCTGCGCGTCCTCCGGGGTCGCGACCTCGCCGGTGCCGATGGCCCACACCGGCTCGTAGGCGATCACGATCGACTCGGCCTGCTCGGCCGGGACGTCCTTGAGGCCGCCGTCGAGCTGGGCGAGGGTGTACTCGACCTGCTGGCCGGCCTTGCGGATGTCGAGGCCCTCGCCGACGCAGAGGATCGGGGTCACGCCGTGCTTGAAGGCGGCCTTCACCTTGGCGTTGCAGACCTCGTCGTTCTCGGCGTGGTACTGGCGGCGCTCGGAGTGGCCGACGGCCACGTAGGCACACTTCAGCTTGGACAGCATCAGGCCCGAGATCTCGCCGGTGTAGGCACCGGAGTCGTGCGCCGAGATGTCCTGGGCACCGTACTTGATCTTGAGCTTGTCGCCGTCGATCAGGGTCTGGACGGACCGCAGGTCGGTGAAGGGGACCAGGACCGCGACCTCACAGGCGTCGTGGTCCTTGTCGGTCAGGGCGAAGGCGAGCTTCTGGACGTGGGCGATGGCCTCGAGGTGGTTGAGGTTCATCTTCCAGTTGCCCGCCATCAGCGGGGTACGGGTACTCATGGAAAGGATCAGTCCTCCAGTGCGGCGAGGCCGGGAAGCGTCTTGCCCTCGAGGTATTCGAGGGAGGCGCCGCCGCCGGTCGAAATGTGGCCGAATGCCTTCTCGTCGAAGCCCAGGATGCGCACGGCGGCGGCGGAGTCGCCACCACCGACCACGGTGAAGGCCGGGGAGTCGACGAGCGCCTGGGCGACGGCCCGGGTGCCCTCGGCGTAGTCGGGGTGCTCGAAGACGCCCATCGGACCGTTCCAGAAGACGGTGGCCGCGTCGGCGAGCTTCGAGGCGTAGAGCTTACGGGTCTCGGGACCGATGTCCAGACCCATCCGGCCGGCCGGCATCGCGTCCCAGGCAACGGTCTCCGGGTGGGCCGGGGCCTTGGTCCTCATGTCCGGGAACTCGGCCGAGACCAGGACGTCGACGGGGAGCACGAACTCCACGCCGCGCTCCTTCGCACGCGCCAGGTACTCCTGGACCACCGGGATCTGGTCCTCCTGGAGCAGCGAGGTGCCGACCTCGTGGCCCAGGGCCTTGAGGAAGGTGAAGACCATGCCGCCGCCGACGAGGATGCGGTCGGCCTTCTCCAGGAGGTGGTCGATCACGCCGAGCTTGTCGGAGACCTTGGAGCCGCCGAGCACGACCGCGTACGGTCGCTGGACGTCCTCCGTGAGCTTCTTCAGAACGCCGACCTCGGTGGCGATGAGGTGGCCGGCGGCGTGCGGGAGGCGCGCCGGCAGGTCGAAGACCGAGGCGTGCTTGCGGTGCACGGCGCCGAAGCCGTCGCCGACGTACAGGTCGGCGAGGGCCGCGAGCTGATCGGCGAAGGCGCCGCGCTCGGCGTCGTCCTTCGAGGTCTCGCCGGCGTTGAAGCGGAGGTTCTCGATGACGGCCACCTGGCCGTCGCCGAGCCCGGCGACCGCGGCGGTGGCGGACTCGCCGACCGTGTCGGTCGCGAAGGCCACCTCGGCGCCGAGCAGTTCACCGAGGCGCGCGGCGGCCGGGGCGAGCGAGAACGTCGGGTCCGGGGCACCCTTGGGGCGGCCCAGGTGCGAGGCGACCACGACACGGGCACCCGCGTCGGCGAGCGCCTTGACCGTGGGGACGACGGCGCGGATGCGGCCGTCGTCGGTGATGGTGGTGCCGTCGAGCGGCACGTTGAGGTCGGCGCGGACGAACACGCGCTTTCCTTCGACGCCCTCGTGGAGAAGCTCGTCGATCGTCTTCATCTGTTAACAGACTCCTTGGTACGCGGTGGAGCACACAAACAGGGCTCGCACAGCGCGGCGTTGCGCTGCCCGAGCCCTGCTCACATCGAAAGCCCGCCCTGAAGTTTAGAGCTGGCCGCCGACGAAGACGGTGAGGTCGACGAGTCGGTTGGAGTAGCCCCACTCGTTGTCGTACCAGCCGAGGATCTTCACCGTCCTGCCGTCCTGGACCATGGTCAGGGAGGCGTCGAAGGTGCAGGAGGCCGGGTCGCTGACGATGTCCGAGGACACGATCGGGTCCTCGGTGTAGAACAGGAAGCCCTTGAGGTCGCCGTCGTCGGCGGCCTTCTTGAACGCGGCGTTGACCTCGTCCTTGGTGACCTCGCGGTCGAGGGTCACGACCAGGTCGGTCGCGGAGCCGGTCGGGACCGGGACGCGCATGGCGATGCCGTCCAGCTTGCCCTTGAGCTGCGGGAGGACCAGGGCGGTGGCCTTCGCGGCACCCGTCGTGGTCGGGATGATGTTCTCCGCGGCGGCGCGGGCGCGGCGCAGGTCCTTGTGCGGGAAGTCCAGGATGCGCTGGTCGTTGGTGTACGCGTGGACCGTGGTCATCAGGCCCTTGACGATGCCGAAGTTCTCGTCGAGAACCTTGGCCATCGGCGCGACACAGTTGGTGGTGCACGACGCGTTCGAGATGATGTCGTGCCGCGCCGGCTCGTACTTGTCCTGGTTGACACCCATGACGATGGTGATGTCCTCGTCGGTGGCCGGAGCCGAGATGAGGACCTTCTTGGCGCCGCCGGCGAGGTGCTTCGCGGCGTCGGCCTTCTTGGTGAAGAGGCCGGTCGACTCGATGACGATGTCGACGCCCAGCTCGCCCCAGGGGATGTCGGCCGGGTCGCGCTCGGAGAGCACCTTGATGGTGTGGCCGTCGACGGTGATGGTGTCGGCGGTGTGGGTGACCTCTGCCTTGAGGCGGCCCAGGATGGTGTCGTACTTCAGAAGGTGGGCCGTGGTCGCGGTGTCGCCCAGGTCGTTGACAGCCACGATCTCGATGTCCGCACCCTGCTCAAGGAGCGCACGGAAGTAGTTCCGGCCGATGCGGCCAAAGCCGTTGATGCCTACGCGGATCGTCACGAACCGATCTCCTCGTCAGGTACGCCGGTGTGCTCGACGCCGGCGAGATTTTTGTTTTCTGGGATGTCCCCGACCGCTTACGACCCTACCCCCCCGGGCGTGCGGGAGTGACATCGAGCGCATCCGTACGTGCCCGGAAAGTGAGGAAGAACGGCCGACGGCCCGCACCTACCAACAGGTACGGGCCGTCGTGGGACCTTTGTCCCCACTACTCTCCGTCAGCGTCGGAGCACCCCGAGGGCGCGTCCGACGAGCCGTGCGCGCTCGGCCGCGCCGGGCACGTGCTCCAGGCCGTAGCCGAGGAGGACGGTGTCCCGGGTGACGACCGCGGCCTGCGAGTGGAAGAGCGCGGCGGAGCGCGTCCAGTCGGAGCCGTTGCCGGGGCTGCCGGCGGGCGCGCCCGGGACGGTCCAGGCGCCGAGGGCGGTCTCGAAGCCCTCCTTCTCGGTGGTGGTCCCGGTGACGAGGCGGGTGTCGTCGACGAAGGCGCCCATCTCGCCCGTACCGGGGTCGGAGATGTACGAGACGGAGAGCTCGACCTGCTTGCCGGCCCAGGCGCTCAGGTCGACGGAGGCCTGCCGCCAGCCGTTGGAGGGGCCGGTGAAGGCGTTCCAGGCGCCGGTGGTGCCGGTGGCGGCGCAGCCGTCCTCGCCGACGGTGAGGTAGTGGGCGAGGAAGGGGTGGCCCTGGACGTAGTAGCCCTCGCCGCAGTCGGCGGGCGGCTCGGTGGAGGTGCCGCCGTTGGTGTCGGGCAGCGTCGTCCAGTCGTCCTGGCCGACGGTGTGGGCCTCGACGACGAGGTTGTCGTAGCCGGGCTCGGTGTCGTAGCTGACCTGGAAGTCCAGCCGGGGTCCGGCCGCCGCCGCGACGCCGGTGAGGTCGACGGTCCTGCTGAGCCGGGCCCAGGTGTCGTCGGCGTGCTTGACGGCCATGAAGCTCGCGCCCTCGGCGGGCTCGAAGGGGGTGCGGATGCCCGGGTAGTCACCGGCGGACGCGCTGCTGGCGAACTGCGGGAAGTCCTTCGGCTTGAGGGTGTCCGAGGTGACGGTGTACGCGCCCGCGTTGTCGAGCGGGTTGTCGGCGGCGGAACCGAGGGTGGCTCCGACGCCCGCGAAGGCGCCGCCGCCCGCGAAGGCGGGCGGGTTCTTGAGTCCGGCGCGGTGGTAGGCGCCGAGGTAGTACTGGGCGAAGTCGTTGGACTCGGCGAGGCCGATCCGGGTGAGTCCGCCGGACTTCTCGCCGGCGTTGATCAGCTTCCCGCCCTCGTTGAGGAAGGCGCGGACGGCGAGCTGGGTGGTCCCGGAGGGCCTCTCGGCGCCGGTGTACCAGACGACGGTACGGAAGTGGGAGAGGACGCCGAGGGCGTCGGGGGCGCCCTGGGTGGCGACGTCCCAGACGGCGGCCCTGCGGCCGTTGTCGGCGAGCGCCTTCACGTACTCGGCGGTGTGCTCGGCGGCGGTGGTGCCGCCCTCGTCGGCGAGGACGAGGACGTCGCCGCGGGGGCGCTCGGCCACCTTGTAGGTGAAGGGGGCGGAGGCGGTGGCCCGGCCCTCGCGGGTGCGGGCGGCGAACCAGACCTCGACGGAGTCGCCGGGATCGGCGCCCTCGACCTCGGCGCGGTACTCGTCGAAGTAGAGGTTGTCCTCGCCGCCGTAGGTCTCGCCGCCCTTCCACGCGTCGAGCTGCTCGCTGTGGGTGCGACCGCCGTTGATCCGGTACTTCAGGGTCTTGCCGCGCAGCGACTTGCGCGCGGTGACGGCGACCTCCTGGTCCTCGCCGCGGGCGTAGGAGGCGGTGAAGGACTTCGGGGTGAAGTCGGGGGCGTCGATGCCGACCGGGGAGACCGGCCGGTCCGGGTGGGCGGCGGTCTCGGCGACGGCGAGCGCGAAGGGGATGTTCTTGGCGAACTCGGCCTGGATCAGCTTCTCGTCGTCCGGGAAGGTGAAGACGGAGGCGCAGTCGGCCGGGTTCCAGGCGTCGTTCGGGTCGATCCGGGAGGCGGTGGCGCAGGTCGACATCTCCGGGGTGAACATCTGCATCCCGTTGACGTTGGCGGCGTGTCCGTCCGCCTCGCCGTTGGTGATGTACAGCTCGGAGGAGACCTGGGGCCGGTAGCCGGGGACGGCCGATTTCTGCGGGGTGCCGGCGAGGGCCTTGAGGGCCACGTCGTCGGGGGTGTCCGTGGCGATCTGCCAGCCCACGCCGTACAGCAGGAGCTGGGCGGCCGAGTGGTAGTTGATGCCGTACGTGAAGCCGATGCGCTTCTGGAAGGCGTCGAGGGCCTTGGTCTCGGGCTCCGACATGGGGCCCTTGCCGCGGAAGGTCTCGTCGGCCGGGTCGGGTGACGAGCCCTCGTTGTCGTAACCCCACTTGTAGGCGAAGTTGCGGTTGAGGTCGACGCCGTCGGCGGCCGTGAAGCGGCCGTCGCCGTCGTTGTCGCGGAGGTTCTTGCGCCACTGCCGGTTGGCGGGGTCGGCGTGCGTGTAGTCGTAGCCGTCCGGGTTGGCGGAGAGCACGAACCACAGCTCGGTGGAGTCGACGATCCGGGTGATCCGCTCGTCCTTGCCGTAGCCGTCGAGGTAGTGGTGAAGCAGCCGCCGGGTCATCTCGGGGGTGATCCACTCGCGCGCGTGCTGGTTGGACATGTAGAGCGTGGCGGGCTTCGAGCCGTCCTTGGCGCGCTGGGCGCCCTTGCTCACCTTGAGGGCGAGGATGTCCTGGCCCTTGAGGGTCTTGCCGATGGAGACGACCTTGGTGAGGCCGGGGTTGGCCCGCGCGGTGTCCAGGATCTCCTGCTTGAGGCCGT
Source organism: Streptomyces sp. NPDC001728 (assembly GCF_040297565.1). NCBI lineage: Bacteria > Bacillati > Actinomycetota > Actinomycetes > Kitasatosporales > Streptomycetaceae > Streptomyces > Streptomyces sp. NPDC001728. The sequence continues at coordinate 378,701 of NZ_JBEOZK010000003.1, read as the reverse complement.
TCGGGCCTCCGTACGGGCGGAACACGCCGTCGCCCGCGGCGGCGACCCGCTTCTCGGCCTGGGCGGACAGGTTGTGCTCGGCGAGCTCGACGCCCTTGCCGCGCAGCCGCCCGGCCTGCCGGCCGGTGAGGAAGAGCTCGACCGTCGCGGAGCCCTTCGCGGGCACCTGCTCGGTCAGTTCATGGGCGTCTGCACCGGCTTCGAGGAGCAGCGGTACCTGCTCCGCGGTGACCTCGGCACGCCATACGGAGAGGGCGTCACCGCCGTCCCGGTCGTTCGGCTGCGCCCCGGCGACGGGTGCCGCCGCCACTCCCGCGATCAGCAGTGAAGCCGCGGCGAGGACCGATCTCGCTCTGCGTCTCATGAGCCCCCCTTGCTGTTGTCTGCCCCGAAGGTGAACAGACGCCAGGCTCATGGGTGCCCAGGGGACTGTCAAGGGTGCCTGTCGGCGCGTCGCGGCAGCCGGGAAACGGAACTGCCGGTACCTCGGAAAGGCACCGGCAGTTCACAGTTGACGCGGGGAGGAGGTCAGCCGACCAGGCTGTCGTCGAGCTCCTCGGTCAGGTTGGACTCGGTCCCGGGAATGCCCAGGTCCTGCGCCCGCTTGTCGGCCATCGCGAGCAGCCGGCGGATCCGCCCGGCCACCGCGTCCTTCGTCAGCGGCGGGTCGGCGAGCGCGCCCAGCTCCTCCAGGGAGGCCTGCTTGTGCTCCATGCGGAGCCGGCCGGCCGCCGCGAGGTGCTCGGGCACCTCCTCGGCGAGGATCTCCAGCGCGCGCTGCACCCGGGCCCCGGCGGCCACCGCGGCGCGGGCCGAGCGGCGCAGGTTGGCGTCGTCGAAGTTGGCCAGGCGGTTGGCGGTGGCGCGGACCTCGCGCCGCATCCGCCGCTCCTCCCAGGCGAGCACCGACTCGTGCGCGCCGAGCCGGGTGAGGAGGGCGCCGATCGCGTCGCCGTCGCGGACGACGACCCGGTCCACCCCCCGCACCTCACGGGCCTTCGCCGCGATGGAGAGCCGGCGCGCCGCGCCGACCAGGGCGAGCGCGGCCTCCGGGCCGGGGCAGGTCACCTCAAGGGAGGAGGACCGGCCGGGCTCGGTCAGCGAACCGTGGGCGAGGAACGCACCCCGCCAGGCCGCCTCCGCGTCGCAGGTGGCCCCGGAGACCACCTGCGGGGGAAGGCCCCGGATGGGGCGCCCCCGGCCGTCGACCAGTCCCGTCTGCCGGGCCAGCTGGTCTCCCCCGGCCACCACCCGCACCACGAAGCGCGAACCGCGCCGCAGACCGCCGGGGGCCATCACGATCAGCTCCGAGCTGTGCCCGAAGATCTCCAGGATGTCCCGCTTGAGGCGGCGGGCCGCCATCGCGGTGTCGAGCTCCGCCTCGATCACGATGCGGCCGCTCACCAGGTGCAGACCGCCCGCGAACCGCAGGATCGACGAGACCTCTGCCTTCCTGCAGCAGGTCCGGGTGACGGGAAGCCGGGAGATCTCGTCCTTCACCGCTGCCGTCATCGCCATGGGCCGATCCTTCCATGCATCCGAAAAATACGGTCGTACGCGGCGGCCAACAGCTCCGGGTCATGCTTCGCGGAGCCGTCGGGCCCGGCCACCGGCGCCAGCTCGACCGCGGCGCCGAGCCGCTTGGCGGCATCGGCGAGGGATTCGCGGTCGGGCACGGCGGCCTCGTCGGCCAGCACCACGTCCAGGGCGAGTTTAGGGGCGTGTCGTCCCAAAACCTCCAAATGACGCTGCGGGGAGAAGCCCTCGGTTTCTCCGGGCTGCGGCGCGAGGTTCAGCGAGAGCACCTTCCGGGCCCTCGTCTCGGCCAGGGCGTCCAGCAGTTCGGGGACGAGCAGATGCGGGATCACCGAGGAGAACCAGGAGCCGGGACCGAGGACCACCCAGTCCGCGTCGAGGACCGCCTCGACCGCCTCGGGCACCGCCGGCGGGTCGTGCGGCACGAGGTGCACCGACTGCACCTCGCCCGGCGTGAGGGCCACGGTCGCCTGCCCGCACACGGTGTCCACGTCCTCCGGCCGCTCCGGGTCGTGCCCCTTGACCAGGGCCTGGAGCTCCAGGGGTACGGCGGACATGGGCAGCACCCGGCCCTGGGCGCCGAGCAGCCGGCCGACCAGGTCCAGGGCCTGCACGGGGTCGCCGAGCTGCTCCCAGAGGGCGACGATCAGCAGGTTGCCGACGGCGTGGCCGTTGATCTCGCCCTTGGACTGGAAGCGGTGCTGGATGACCCGGGCCCAGGTCTGACCCCAGTCGTCGTCCCCGCAGAGCGCGGCGAGCGCCTTGCGCAGGTCACCGGGGGGCAGCACGCCCAGCTCCTCGCGGAGCCGGCCGCTGGAGCCCCCGTCGTCGGCCACGGTGACGACGGCCGTGAGGTCGCCGGTGATCCGGCGGAGGGCGGCGAGGGAGGCCGACAGGCCCATGCCGCCGCCCAGTGCGACCACCTTGGGCTGGGCGCCGCGTCTGCGGAGCGCGCGCCGCACCGTGAGGGTGGAGCCACGCCGACGGGTCGGCCTCACTCGCGCCCCATGTCCCGGTGCACGACGACGGTCTCGACCCCTTCGGCGGCGATGCGGGCGGCGAGCCGCTCGGCGGTGGCCACGGAGCGGTGCTTGCCGCCGGTGCAGCCCACGGCGATGGTCACGTACCGCTTGCCCTCGCGGCGGTAGCCCGCGGCGATCAGCTGGAGCAGCTCGGTGTAGCGGTCGAGGAACTCCTTGGCGCCGGGCTGGTTGTAGACGTAGTTCGACACCTCCTCATTGAGGCCGGTGAAGGGGCGCAGCTCGGGGACCCAGTGCGGGTTGGGCAGGAAGCGCATGTCGACGACGAGGTCGGCGTCGACCGGCAGGCCGTACTTGAAGCCGAAGGACATGACGGTGGCCCGCAGCTCGGGCTCCTCGTCGCCGGCGAACTGGGCGTCCATCTTGGCGCGCAGCTCGTGGACGTTGAGGCTGGAGGTGTCGATGACCAGGTCGGCGTCGCCGCGCAGCTCGCGCAGCAGGTCGCGCTCGGCGGCGATGCCGTCGGTGATGCGGCCGTCGCCCTGGAGCGGGTGCGGCCTGCGGACCGACTCGAAGCGCCGGACGAGGGCGTCGTCGGACGACTCCAGGAAGACGATCCGGCGGGTGACCTGCTTGGCGTCCAGGTCGGCGAGGGACTCGCGGAGGTTGTCGAAGAACTGCCGGCCGCGGACGTCGACGACGACCGCGATCCGGGCGACATTGCCCTGGGAGCGGGCGCCGAGCTCCACCATGGTGGGGATCAGCGCGGGCGGCAGGTTGTCGACGACGAACCAGCCGAGGTCCTCCAGGCACTTCGCCGCGGTGGACCGGCCCGCTCCGGACATGCCGGAGATGATCACCAGCTCGGGAATGGCCGCCTCGGCGCCGTTGTCGCCGGGGGTCTCCTTCGTGCCCGTACTCACGTGTCCTGCTCCGTCTTCTCGGTCGTGCTCGTGGTGCTCGTCCCGCGGGTCCTTCCGGTCCTGCTGGTCGTGCGGGTCCTGCTGTCCGTGCGCGGTCATGCCGTGCCGCCCCCGTCGTCTTCCATGATCTCTCCTGTCGCCGTGTTCACGGCGGGTGCCGCCGGGCCCGCCTGGGCGAGGGCCACGACGACCGCCTCCGCGGTCTTCCGGCCCATGCCGGGGACCTCGCAGATCTGCTCGATTGTCGCCTGCCGGAGCCGCTTCACCGAGCCGAAATGCTTGACCAACGCCTGTTTCCGTGTCTCGCCCAGTCCGGGGACGGCGTCGAGAGGGCTGGTCCGGATACGTTTCGTCCGCTTGGACCGCTGGTAGCGGATGGCGAAGTCGTGAGCCGTGTCACGTACCCGCTGGAGGAGGTACAGGCCCTCGCTGGAGCGGGGCAGCACCACCGGGTCGTCATCGCCGGGCAGCCAGACCTCCTCCAGGCGTTTGGCGAGCCCGCAGACCGCGATGTCGTCGATCCCCAACTCGTCGAGGGCCCGCCGGGCCGCCGCGACCTGCGGCTGCCCGCCGTCGACCACGACGAGCTGCGGCGGGTACGCGAAGCGCCGGGGCCGCCCGGCCTCGTCCGGGTCCTCGACGACGCCCTCGGCGTCCCACTCCCCCGTCTTCTCCTTCTCCAGGAGATAGCGGCGGAAGCGGCGGCTGATCACCTCGTGCATGGACCGGACGTCGTCCTGCCCCTCGCCGTGCCAGACCTGTGTGTCTCCGACCCGGCCCTTGATCTGGAAGCGGCGGTACTCGCTCTTGCGGGGCAGCCCGTCCTCGAAGACCACCATCGAGGCCACCACGTCCTCGCCCTGGAGGTGCGAGATGTCGAAGCACTCGATCCGCAGCGGCGCCGAGTCCAGGTCCAGGGCCTCGGCGATCTCCTCCAGGGCCCGGGAGCGGGTGGTCAGGTCGCTGGCGCGCTTCGTCTTGTGCAGCACGAGCGCCTGCTGGGCGTTGCGCGCGACGGTCTCCATCAGGTCCTTCTTGTCGCCGCGCTGCGGGATCCGCAGCGAGACGCCGGACCCGCGGCGGCCGGCCAGCCAGGCGCTCACGGACTCCGCGTCCTCGGGCAGCGCGGGGACCAGGACCTCCTTGGGGACCGTGTCGCCGGTCTCCTCGCCGTACAACTGCTGGAGGGCGTGCTCGACGAGCCCGGCGGTGTCGACGGCCTCGACCTTGTCGGTGACCCAGCCGCGCTGGCCCCGGACGCGTCCACCGCGCACGTGGAAGATCTGCACGGCGGCCTCCAGCTCGTCCTCGGCGAGGGCGATCAGGTCGGCGTCCGTGGCGTCGGCCAGCACCACCGCGTTCTTCTCCATCGCGCGGCGCAGGGCCTCTATGTCGTCGCGGAGCCGGGCCGCCTTCTCGTACTCCATGTCCTCGGCCGCGAGCATCATCTGCTTCTCCAGCCGGCGGATGTACGTCCCGGTGCGGCCGGCCATGAAGTCGCTGAACTCCTCGGCCAGTTCGCGGTGCTCCTCCGGGGTGACCCGGCCGACGCAGGGCGCCGAGCACTTGCCGATGTAGCCGAGGAGGCAGGGGCGGCCGGCCGACGCGGCGTTCCTGAAGACGCCCGCGGAGCAGGTCCGCACCGGGAAGACCCGCAGCATCAGGTCGACGGTCTCGCGGATCGCCCACGCGTGCGCGTACGGCCCGAAGTAGCGGACGCCCTTCTTCTTGTGGCCGCGCATGACCTGGACGCGGGGGAACTCCTCGTTCATGGTCACCGCGAGGTACGGGTAGCTCTTGTCGTCCCGGTACTTGACGTTGAACCGGGGGTCGTACTCCTTGATCCAGGAGTACTCCAGCTGGAGCGCCTCGACCTCGGTCGACACGACGGTCCACTCCACCGAGGCGGCCGTGGTCACCATGGTCGCCGTGCGCGGGTGCAGGCTCGTGAGCGGCTGGAAGTAGTTCGCCAGCCGCTGACGCAGGGACTTCGCCTTCCCCACGTAGATCACCCGGCGGTGCTCGTCGCGGAACTTGTAGACCCCCGGGGAGTCGGGGATCTGACCCGGCTTGGGGCGGTAGCTGGAGGGGTCTGCCATGCTCCCCACCCTACTTGCGGGCACCGACACTCCAGCCTCGCGCGCTCGTTGGCGAAGCATGGCGAATCAGGTGACAGGACGGCTGGCGGACCGGGTGTGTGTGATCACGGGCGCGGCGAGCGGGATCGGGCGGGCGACGGCGGAACGGTTCCTCGGCGAGGGGGCGCGGGTCGTCGCCGCCGACCTCGACGGGGAGCGGCTCGCGACACTGGAAGGGGTGGTACCGGTCGTCGGCGACGTCTCCCGGGAGGACGACGCACGGCGGATGATCTCCACGGCGGTGGACCGCTTCGGGCGGCTGGACGTCCTGGTGGCGAACGCGGGGGTGATCCCGCTGCTCTCCGTCACGGAGGCGGAGGCGTCGGACTTCGACGCGGTGATGGCCGTGGACGGCCGTGGCATGTTCCTGACCTGCAAGTACGCGATCGAGGCGATGCTCGTCTCCGGTGGCGGCTCGATCGTGTGCACCTCGTCGATCTCGGGCGTGGCCGGACAGGCCCGGCAGGCGGTCCACGGCCCCGCGAAGTTCGTGGCCACCGGGCTGACGAAGCACCTGGCGGTGGAGTGGGCGGAGCACGGGATCCGGGTGAACGCGGTGGCGCCGGGCACGATCGAGACGGAACGCGTCGCCGCGGCGCGCGAGGAGCCCGGCGGCCCGGAGTACCTGGCGGAGATCGTCCGCGCCCACCCGATGGGCCGCTTCGGCACACCGGGGGAGGTGGCGTCGGCGATCCTCTTCCTGTCGTCCCCGGAAGCGTCCTTCATCACGGGCACGATCCTGCCGGTGGACGGCGGGTACTTGGCCCGCTGACCGGGCGGGCAGCGGGGGGCTGGGCCCGACGGCCGGTGCGGGCCGCCCCCGCCCACCGCCGTGTGCCCTGGCGGGGGGCGCGGCCCACAACGGGGCGGGGAGCAGCCCGCGACGCGGCGTCCGCGGTGCGGCGGGGGCGGGCCGCAGACGCCGCCCGCTCAGTTCGCCCTGCGTCTCCGTATCGTCGCCGTCGCCCCGAGACCGAGCACCAGCACCGCCCCGGCCCCGGCCCCGGCCACCGTCGCCGTGTTCATGACCGCCGGCCGCTCATCCCCGGCCGTCACCACACCCGGCCGAGGCCCCGCGCCCCGCTCCCCCGGCGCATACCCGCCCGCCGCCCCCTTCCTCGCGTAGGCCGAGCCCGGGAGCTTGTCGCCGTACGCCCGGGCGACCCGCTCCCGGTACGCGCCGAGGCTCGTCCCGCTCCGCCCGACCGCCCGTACCGCGTCCTCGTCCAGCGGCAGCACCTTCGCTCCCTTCTGGACGTACCACGCGTCGATCTGCGGCTCGCGGAACACCAGCCCGCCGCCGCCCATCTCCGCGTAGCGGACCTCGTCGTCGCCGGTGGCGATGTTCACCACCTGCCAGCCGCCGCCCGGCTGCTTCACCGTCCACAGCGAGGCCTTCTGCCCGTCCGAGGACACGGCCCGGCTGGCCCGGAACTCGACGCGGGCGACCGGCGCCCCCGCCTTCCCGGCGACGAAGTCCGGGGAGAGGATCCGTACCGGCACCGAGGCGCCCTCGACGCGCGGCGCAGCCGCCGAGCGGGCGACGGCCCCGTCGCGGGCGAAGAACCGGGACAGCGTGTCCAGGGTCCCCGGCGCGGAGGCGGCCCGTTCGGGGGTGGCCGCCGACGGCAGCGCCTCGGCCGCGTCGGCGGGCAGCGCCCCGAGGAGGACGAGGGCGGCGGTGGCGAGGAGCCCCGCTCCCATGGCACGTGCGTTCATCGTCGTCACGCCCCGATCCGGTAGAGCGAGTGGGTCCAGGAGAAGGAGCTGTTGTTGACGTACCAGGCGTGCGAGGCCCAGTTGTAGCGGTTGCTGGAGGGCCAGGGGTCGCCCCAGTAGACCCAGCTGTTCGCGTCGTCGTAGCCGTGGATCACATGCATGTGGCCGCCGCCGGCGGCCCACTGGATGCGGGTCTCGACGGGCCGGTCGGCGTTGATCTCGGTCTGGAGCGTCGCGTACCGCAGCCAGCCGGTCACGTACGAGCCCGGGCTGACGCCCGCCCAGCTCAGCCCGGTCTGGACGTTGCCGAGGGTGGCCTGGTCGTTGGGGCACTCGTAGCCCTGCTGCCGGTTGAAGGCGGCGTTGCAGAACTGGTTCTGGCTGTAGTTCCGGCCGAACCAGGTGGCGATCGTGTTGCCGCCGGCGGCCCAGCACCAGTTGGTCTTCTGCTGGGCCTGCATGGTGATGTTCAGCCGCTTGGAGCCGAGCGCGGCGGCGTCCTCGCCGGCGGGTGCGGCGGAGGCGGAGGTGGTGGGGACGAGGAAGAGGGCGGCTGCGGCGAGTGCCGCGAGGTTCAGCCTTCTGGTGCGCATCGCGTTCCTCCCTGGGACGGGGGGTGTGGGGATGTGGGGAGTGGGGGGGTGGGGGGTGGGGGGGTGGGGTGGAGGAGCGCGTCCGGACGCTGGTCAGGAGCATCTGCCGTTGTCCGTATCCGGTCAACACGCTTCAATGCGGGGTGACATCGGACTGTGAACGGTGTGTCCCGGGTGTGAACGGACGCCCTCGGCCCACCTGCCCGCCCACCCCGCGCGGTGCGACGGTCCGCGCCCCCGTCGTGAACGTTCACTGAGGAGTCCTCGTGAGCCACACCGAGGCCGATCTCGTGCAGCTGCTGCACACCGGCCCCTTCCATCTGGCGCTGCGCACCGCGCTCGCCGTGCGCGGGCTGCCGCTCCAGCGGGTCCAGCACCATCTGGCGCACCGGGGCGTCAAGGTCGGGGTGACGAGTCTGAGCTACTGGCAGCAGGGCGCCCGCCGCCCGCAGCGCCCGGAGTCCCTGAAGGCGGTCCGCGCCCTGGAGGAGGTGCTCCAACTGCCCGGGAACTCGCTGCTGCGGCTGCTCACGGAGGACGCCTCCGCACGGTCCGAGGTGGAGCGCCCGGCGGCCCGCTCGTACCGCTCCCTCGTGGAGGCCTCCGGCTCGGTCGAGGAGCTGCTCGCGGACCTGGAGTCACCGACGGACGGCGGGCTGCACACGGTGGGGCACCACGAGCGGGTACGGATCGGGGCGGGCCGGGAGCTGGTGGAGCGCGAGTCGCAGCACGTGGTGCGGGCGCACCGGGACGGGGTGGACCGCTATCTGGCCATCCACCACGGGGACCCGGGCTGCGACCCGTCGCGGGTGGCGGTGCGGGCGCTGGAGAACTGTCGTACCGGGCGGGTGCGGTGGCACACGGGGACGGGGGTGCTGGTCGCGGAGCTGCTCTTCGACGCGCGGCTGCGGGCCGGGGACACGTACCTCTTCTCGTACGGGTTCGAGGACGGTACGGCGGGCCCGAGCGGGGAGTACGTGCGCGGGTTCAGCTTCGCGGGCGGGCAGTACGTGCTGCAGGTGCGCTTCGACGAGGCGGCGCTGCCGGTACGGTGCCGGCGGTTCGCTCAGGCCTCGGCGGGTGCGCCGCGCGGCGGCCGTGCGGAGCTGACGCTGAGCGGCCGGCACCGCACGGTGCACCTCGTGGAACAGGGCGTACGCCCGGGAATCCTGGGGGTCGACTGGGACTGGACCTGAGCCGGGCCCGTCCCGAAGGGTCCCGGCTCGGGCGGGCCGGGGGTCCCGGCTCGGCCCGGGGCCCCGTCTCAGGCCTTGGGCGCGGCCTCCGGGCCGGCGACCAGCTTGCCGCCCTCGACGCGGATCGGGACCTCGGGGAGCGGAACGGTGGCCGGGCCGCGGAGCGCCTTGCCGGTCGTCACGTCGAAGCGGCTGCCGTGGCAGGGGCAGTTGCCCTCGTTCTCCTCGACCTTGTCCAGGACGCAGCCGGCGTGGGTGCACTGGGCGCTGAACGCCTTGTACTGGCCCTTGGCCGGGCAGCTCACCACGAGGCGCTGCTCACGGTAGAGCTTGGAGCCGCCGACCGGGATCTCGTCCGGGGCGCCGAGAGCGACCGGCGCGGTCGGGGTCGGCACCCCGGCGTGGCCGAGCTTGGACTCGGTGGAGCAGGCGGCGACTCCCAGCCCGGCCGCACCTGCGAGGGCGGCGCCTTTCAGGACGGTACGGCGGCTGGACTGGCCGGACATGTGCGCTCCACGGTGGATCGGGGCAAGGCGTGACCGAACCGACGATACCGGCGCGGCTTCCGACACCGACCTCCGGGCCCGGGCTGGATACCCGGGGTGGGGCCGGAGGCGGGGCCCCGGCCGGACGGCAGGCCCCCGGAGTTCCGGTCGGGCCCGGACGGCAGGCCCCCCTCCCGGGGGCCCTGCCGTCGACGTCAGGCCTTGCGGGCCCGGGTCGTCGCCTTCTTCGCGGCGGCCTTCGTCGCGGTCGCCTTCGTGGCCGTCCTCTTCGCCGGAGTGGCGGCCTTGGTCGCGGCCTTGGTGGCGGCGGCCTTCTTGGCCGGGGCCGTCTTCCTCGCCGCCGCCTTCTTCGCCCCGCGCGCCGCCGGTACCGCCCCGCCCGCGTCGCTGACCCGGTCCGCGTCCAGGATCTCGCGGAGGAACTTGCCGGTGTGGCTGGTCGAGACCGAGGCGACCTCCTCGGGCGTGCCCTCGGCGACGACCAGGCCGCCGCCGTTGCCGCCCTCGGGGCCCATGTCGATGAGCCAGTCGGCGGTCTTGATGACATCGAGGTTGTGCTCGATGACGATCACCGAGTTGCCCTTGTCGACCAGACCGGAGAGGACCTTGATCAGCTTCGAGATGTCGTCGAAGTGCAGACCGGTGGTCGGCTCGTCCAGGACGTAGACCGTGCGGCCCGTCGACCGCTTCTGGAGCTCGGAGGCCAGCTTGACGCGCTGCGCCTCACCTCCGGAGAGCGTCGGCGCGGACTGCCCGAGCCGTACGTACCCGAGTCCGACCTCGTTGAGCGTGCGCAGATGGCGCGCGATGGTCGGGACGGCCTCGAAGAAGTCGAGGGCCTCCTCGATCGGCATGTTCAGGACTTCGGCGATGGACTTGCCCTTGTAGTGGACCTCCAGGGTCTCCCGGTTGTACCGGTCGCCGTGGCAGACCTCGCACGGGACGTAGACGTCCGGGAGGAAGTTCATCTCGATCTTGATCGTGCCGTCGCCGGAGCAGTTCTCGCAGCGTCCGCCCTTCACGTTGAAGGAGAACCGGCCGGGCAGGTAGCCCCGGACCTTGGCCTCCATCGTCTCGGCGAAGAGCTTGCGGACGTGGTCGAAGACGCCGGTGTACGTCGCCGGGTTCGACCGGGGGGTGCGGCCGATCGGGGACTGGTCGACGTGCACGACCTTGTCGACGAGGTCGTCGCCGGCCACCCGCGTGTGCCGGCCGGGCACCGACTTGGCGCCGTTCAGCTCGCGCGCCAGGTGGGTGTAGAGGATGTCGTTGACCAGGGTCGACTTGCCGGAGCCGGAGACGCCGGTGACGGCGGTGAGGACGCCCAGCGGGAAGGACACGTCGATGTCCCGCAGGTTGTTCTCGCGCGCCCCGTGCACGGTGAGCCGGCGTCCGGGGTCGACCGGGCGGCGGATGTCCGGGGTGGGGATCGCGCGGCGGCCGGACAGGTACTGCCCGGTGATCGACTCCTCGTTGGCGAGGAGCTCCTTCATCGTGCCGGAGTGGACGACCCTGCCGCCGTGCTCACCGGCGCCGGGGCCGATGTCGACGACCCAGTCGGCGACCTTGATGGTGTCCTCGTCGTGCTCGACGACGATGAGCGTGTTGCCCATGTCCCGGAGCCGTACGAGGGTCTCGATGAGCCGGTGGTTGTCGCGCTGGTGGAGGCCGATGGACGGCTCGTCCAGCACGTACAGCACGCCGACCAGGCCGGAGCCGATCTGGGTGGCGAGCCGGATGCGCTGGGCCTCGCCGCCGGAGAGGGTGCCGGCCGCGCGGTTGAGCGAGAGGTAGTCGAGGCCGACGTCGACGAGGAAGCGCAGCCGCTCGTTGACCTCCTTGAGGACCCGCTCGGCGATCTGCTTGTCCCGGGCGTTGAGCGTGAGGCGGGAGAGGAACTCGGCGCAGTCGCTGATGGACATCGCGGAGACCTCGGCGATGGACCGGTCCATGACCGTGACCGCGAGGACGATCGGCTTGAGGCGGGTGCCCTCGCAGGTGGGGCAGGGCACCTCCCGCATGTAGCCCTCGAAGCGCTCGCGGCTGGAGTCGCTCTCGGCCTCGGTGTGGCGCCGCTTGACGAAGGAGACGGCGCCTTCGAAGGCCGGGGTGGTGTACGCCCGCTCCCGTCCGTACCGGTTGCGGTAGCGGACCTCGACCTGGGTCTTGTGGCCGTGCATCAGCGCCTTCTTGGCGCGCTGCGGAAGTCCCGCGTACGGGATGTCCGTGCGGAAGCCGAGGGCCTGGGAGAGGCCGCCGATGAGCCGGCCGAAGTACTCCTTGGTGTGGCCGTGCGACCAGGGGTGGATGGCGCCCTCGTCGAGCGACTTGTCCTCGTCGGGGACGATCAGCTCGGGGTCGACCTCCATGCGGGTGCCGATGCCGGTGCAGTCGGGGCAGGCGCCGAAGGGCGAGTTGAAGGAGAAGGAGCGCGGTTCCAGCTCCTCGAAGGACAGGTCGTCGTACGGGCAGTAGAGGTGCTCCGAGTACATCCGCTCGCGCTCGGGGTCGTCCTCGGGGAGGTCGACGAAGTCGAGCACGACCATGCCGCCTGAGAGTCCGAGGGCGGTCTCGACGGAGTCGGTGAGCCGGCGCTTGGCGCCGTCCTTCACGGTCAGGCGGTCGACGACCACCTCGATCGTGTGCTTCTCCTGCTTCTTCAGCGTCGGCGGTTCGCTCAGCTGTACGGTCACGCCGTCGACGCGGGCACGGCTGTAGCCCTTGGTCTGGAGGTCGGCGAAGAGGTCGACGAACTCTCCCTTGCGCTCGCGCACCAGCGGGGACAGCACCTGGAAGCGACTGCCCTCGGGGAGCTCCAGGACCTTGTCGACGATGGCTTGCGGGGACTGGCGGGAGATCGGTCGGCGGCACTCGGGACAGTGCGGCTTGCCGATGCGGGCGAAGAGCAGCCGGAGGTAGTCGTAGACCTCCGTGATGGTGCCGACCGTGGAGCGCGGGTTGCGCGAGGTCGACTTCTGGTCGATGGAGACGGCGGGCGACAGACCTTCGATGAAGTCGACGTCCGGCTTGTCCATCTGGCCGAGGAACTGCCGGGCGTAGGAGGAGAGCGACTCGACGTAGCGGCGCTGCCCCTCGGCGAAGATCGTGTCGAACGCGAGGGAGGACTTGCCCGACCCCGAGAGCCCGGTGAAGACGATCAGGGAGTCGCGCGGAAGGTCGAGCGAGACGTTCTTGAGGTTGTGCTCACGAGCGCCACGGACGATGAGACGGTCGGCCACGCCGGTCCGCACCTTTCTTCAGAGAGCGGATGTGCCTGAACACCCAACAACTCAAGGATGCCGGATGCTTCCATCGAGCCTATAGCACGCACATTCGATTTCCGGCGTCCCGGAGACCTCTTCACCCGGACGAGTGGCGACTCCCCGGCTGGCACTAGGGTCGGCGCCATGATCGACCACGAAAGCGACCTCGCCCACGTCCACGAGGCGACCGCACGACTGCTGAACGCCGCCGCTTCCCTTGACAACGCGGCGGTGGCCGAGCCGTCACGGCTGCCCGGCTGGACACGTGGCCATGTGCTCGCCCACGTCGCCCGCAACGCCGACGCCCTCGTGAACGTCCTCAAGGGCCTCCCCATGTACCCCGACGCCGCGACCCGCGACTCCGACATCGAGCGCGACTCCGGCCGCCCGCTCGACGTCCAGCTCGCCGACGTGCGCGCGACCGCCGACCGCTTCGCGGCCGTGGGCGCCGAGCCCGCCGACTGGAGCCGCACGGTCGAGCTCCGCAACGGCGTCACCGACAGCGCCTCCCGCATCCCCTTCCGCCGCTGGGTGGAGGTCGACCTGCACCACGTCGACCTGGGCGTCGGCTACGAGCTGGAGGACCTGCCGGAGGAGTTCGTACAGCGCGAGATCGACTTCCTCACCGAGCGCTTCGCCGGCCTGGAGAGCGTCCCGGAGACCGTCCTGCGGGCCACCGACGGGCGGGGCTGGACGACCGGCGGCACGTCCGGCGGCGTCGCCGTCATGGGCCCGGCCACCGAGCTGCTCGGCTGGCTCTCCGGGCGCCGTGACGGCTCCGCCCTCACCACCGAGGGCGGCCCGCTGCCGGTGCTCCCCGCGCTGTAGCCCCCGCTGTCACTCCCCGGGGCTAGTCTGAGCCCATGACGTACAGCGGAGTGGTGAAGGTCGGCGGACCTGCGGACGTGCACGAGCTGACGGACCTGATGATCTCGAAGGTCGCGGTCGGCCCGATGGACAACAACGCGTACCTGCTGCGCTGCCGGGCCACCGGCGAGCAGCTGCTGATCGACGCCGCCAACGACGCGGCCACGCTCCTCACGCTGATCGGTGACGACGGCATCAAGGCCGTCGTCACCACCCACCGGCACGGCGACCACTGGCAGGCGCTCGCCGAGGTCGTCGCCGCGACCGGCGCCGTGACCTACGCCGGCGCGTACGACATGGAGGGCATCCCGGTGGCGACCGACGTGTCCGTCGAGGACGGCGACACGATCCGGGTGGGGCGCGTCGAGCTGACCGCACGCCGTCTGGTGGGGCACACCCCGGGCTCGATCGCCCTCGTCTACGACGACCCGCACGGCCACCCCCACGTCTTCACCGGCGACTGCCTGTTCCCGGGCGGCGTGGGCAACACCTGGAAGGACCCGGAGGCCTTCGCGAGCCTGATCCACGACGTGGAGACCAAGCTCTTCGCGGTCCTGCCCGACGAGTCCTGGGTCTACCCCGGCCACGGCAAGGACACCACGCTCGGTGACGAGCGCCCGTCGCTCGCGGGATGGCGCGAGCGCGGCTGGTGACGGCCGGCGCGCGGCCCCGGAGCTGCGCACCTCCGCACGCCCCCGTAACCGGGACGGCGGCGGGGTAGTTGGCGCGACATGCGCCAAAGTCACCCTCCGTCGCCGCCCGGGACCCCCTCGATGGTCCGGCTCGCCGCCGCCTCGCTCGTCGGCACCGCCATCGAGTTCTTCGACTTCTTCGTCTACGGGACCGCCGCCGCCCTCGTCCTGGGGCCGCTCTTCTTCCCGACCTTCTCCCCGCTCGCCGGGACCCTGGCGGCCTTCGGCACCTTCGCCGCCGGATTCCTGGCCCGTCCGCTGGGCTCGGTCCTCTTCGGTCACATCGGCGACCGGTACGGCCGGCGGCCGGTGCTCTTCGCCTCGCTGCTCCTGACCGGCTGTGCCACGGTCGCGGTCGGCTGCGTCCCCACGTACGCCACGCTCGGCATGGCCGCCCCCGTGCTTCTGCTGCTGCTCCGCTTCCTCCAGGGCCTGGGCCTCGGCGGCGAGTGGGGCGGCGCCGTCCTGCTGACCGCCGAACACGCCCCCGCGCACCGTCGCGCGCTGTGGTCGAGCTTCCCCCAGATCGGCCCGGCGATCGGCTTCCTCCTGGCGAACGGGGTGATGCTGGCTCTCACCGCCGGTCTGAGCGACGCGGAGTTCCGCTCCTGGGGCTGGCGGGTGCCGTTCTGGGCGGCGGGCCTGCTGGCGGCGGCCGGGCTGCTGCTGCGGTCCTCGCTGGCGGAGACCCCGCAGTTCGAGGAGTTGTCCGCGTCCGGCGAGCGCGCGGGCGCCCCGCTGGCCGAGGTCGCCCGCGACCACTGGCGGCTCGTCCTGCTCACGGCGGGGGCGCTGGCCGTCGGGTACGCCATCTTCTACACGGTCTCCACCTGGGCCCTGGCGTACGGCACCGAGCATCTCGGGGTGAGCAGCACGGTGATGCTGACCTGTGTGATGGCGGCGGTGGCGATCAAGGGCGCCGCCACCCCCTTCGTGGCGCTGCTGGCCGACCGCTGGGGCCGCCGGCCGCTCTGCCTCGCGGGATGCGCGGCCTCGGCGCTGTGGATGTTCCCGATGGTGGCGCTGCTGTACACGGCGCGACCGCTGCTGATGTTCCTCGGGTTCCTGGGCTCACTGCTCGCGTTCATCACGATGTTCGCGGTGGTGGCCGCGTATCTGCCGGAGCTGTACGAGCCCCGCGTCCGCTGCACGGGCGCGGCCGTCGGCTACAACCTGGCCGGTGTGCTGGGCGGCGCCCTGACCCCGATCGTCGCGACGACCCTGTCCGACGGCGTCTCCGGTCCACCCTGGGGGGTCGCGGCCTATCTGACCCTGGTCGCGCTCGTCAGCCTCGGCTGCTTCGCGCTGCTCCCGGAGACCCTTCCGGAGCGCCGGGGCGCGGACACGAAGGAGGCGGTGACGGCCTGAGGGCGGGAACGGCGACGGCCGGCCGGGGGAAGTCCCCCGGCCGGCCGTCGCCGTGTGTGCCGCGTCAGGCGCCGATGCTGTCCTTCTCGGCACCGTCGGCGTCGGCCACGCTCTCGGCGGCAGCTCGCTCGGACTGCCTCTTGGAAGCGATCAGGCTGGTGATCGTGGTGACGATCAGGACACCGCCGATGACCGCGAGCGAGAACGGGATGGAGATCTCGGGGACGTGCACCCCGGACTCGTGCAGGGCGTGCAGCACGAGCTTCACACCGATGAATCCGAGGATCACCGACAGGCCGTAGCTGAGGTGGACCAGCTTCCTGAGCAGGCCGCCGATCAGGAAGTACAGCTGACGCAGACCCATGAGGGCGAAGGCGTTGGCCGTGAAGACGATGTACGGGTCCTGGGTGAGGCCGAAGATCGCCGGGATGGAGTCGAGGGCGAAGAGGATGTCGGTGGTGCCGATGGCGAGCATGACGACCATCAGCGGGGTCATGATCCGCTTGCCGTTGTTCCGGATGAACAGCTTGGTGCCGTGGTACCGGTCGGCGACGCCGAACCTCTTCTCGACGGTCTTGAGGAGGCGGTTCTCCTCCCAGTCCTCCTCGTCGTCGTCGGAGCGCGCCTCCTGGATGAGCTTCCAGGCGGTGTAGATCAGGAACGCGCCGAAGATGTAGAAGACCCACGAGAAGCTCGCGATGATCGCGGCGCCGGCGGCGATGAAGATCGCGCGAAGCACCAGGGCGATCAGCACGCCCACGAGCAGCACGCGCTGCTGGAGGTGGGAGGGCACCGAGAACTTCGCCATGATCAGGACGAAGACGAAGAGGTTGTCGACACTCAGCGACTTCTCGGTGATGTAGCCGGCGAAGAACTCTCCGGAGGCCTGGCTGTTGCCGAAGAGCAGCAGGCCGAGCCCGAAGAGGGCGGCGAGCACGATCCAGACGATCGTCCAGATTCCGGCTTCCTTCACCGACACGACATGGGGTTTGCGCCCGATGAAGAAGTCGGCTCCGATGAGGGCACCCAGACCGAGAATGGTCAGCACCCACAGGGTCATTGAAACGTCCACTGCGCCTCCGGCGTCGTACGGCTACTGATCAGCGTCGTCGCTGCCGGAGGTCTCTTCCACCCGGTGACGGACGATCATCGCCGGGCCGACGCCCCGGGATCGGATCACCGAGGATCCGTCCGTATTGACGGGTACGCCGCGCATGGGGAGTACTCCCCTCCGCAGGAAGAAGAGTACCCGAAAGACCAAGAGGAGGTAAAGGAATGGGTAAAGGGCCACCAAAAGCGCTGGTCAGAGCCTCTTTCCGGAGGGCGAGGCCGCCACCTGCGCGAGCACCTGCCGCAGGATCCCGCTGCCCGGCGGCAGCGTCGGCGGCTCGTACGACCAGGAGTGGCCCACCCAGGGATCGGCGAGATGGTCGTCGGCCACGGGCGTCAGGCGCAGCAGCGAGCGCCACAGCGGGTCGAGCAGCGGCCCGTACGCGGCGGCGTCCTCCCGGTCCGCGACCATCAGGAGGTGGACGCCGACCGAGGGGCCCTCGTCGGCCAGGTACCGCAGCCGGGTCACCGCCCGGTCGTCGAAGCCGTGCGGGAAGTCGTGCACGAGCAACAGCTGCCTGGACGCGTCCAGGCCCGGCGGCAGGGAGTCGGCCGCGCCGTTCCGCAGGGCCATCTGCAACAGGTCGACCCGCTCGGTGAGCTGCTCGAGGACGGCCGTGACCCCGGCCGCGCCCCGGGCCGGCGGGGCGGCGAGCACCCCCGTCTCCACCAGCGGCGCGAGCGCGGCAGCGCCCGCACCCGCCGCGTCGACGGCATGAAGGGTGAACTGGCCGGCCGGGTGCGCCGCGAGCAGTCGCGCCGCGTGCGCGACGGCGCTGTCCAGCGCGAGCCGCCGCAGCTCGGTCCCGTCGAGCAGGGAGGCGGCCTCGGAATGACCCCGCCCGCTGTCCACCCACAGCCCGCGCTCCAGCGGCAGCCTGATCAGCATGGGGATGCGCAGATCCGTGCGCTCGGGGAGGTGGAGATCGCCCAGGCGGACGGCCATCGGTTCCTCGGCCGGGACGCGGTAGGCGTGCCAGACGGGGTTGTCCCAGCGGGCGTAGGCGGGCGGCAGGGCCGGTTCGACGACCTCGGACTCCGCCGCGAGCTGCGCGAGGTCCCGGTCCAGGACCACCCGGGCCCGCTCGACGAGCTCGTCGTGCCGGGCGCGGGCTGCGGCCCGCGCGGCGTCGTTCGCGCCCCCGACCCGGGAGCGGTAGTCGGAGAGCGACTGGTCGAGTTCGCGGTCGAGCCGGGACTCGGCGAAGTCGCAGGCGCTGCGGTAGGCGGCGGCGGTCCGGGCCAGATCCTCGAACATGCCCCACACCTGGTTGTACAGGCGCTCGTCCATGGACCAGCCCGAGGCGTCCCCGGCGACCGGCGCGGGCGGCGCCTGCCGCGGCTCGGAGGCGGCGGAGGCGGCGGCGGAAGCGGGAGCCGAAGCGGGGGGCGGCGGCGCCTGGCGGCGGGGGTGGGAGTAGTTGATGGGGCCACCGGCGGGGGTCCCCATGGCGGGGGTGGGCCCGGGGACGGACGCACCCGTGCTGTTCCCCGTCGACGGGGTGGACGGCGACGGGGTGGACGGAGGCGGGGTGGACGGCGGCGGTACCACCGGCCCGCTCGACATCGGCGTGGGCGTGGGTGTCGGCGGGGCCGTGGTCGGCGGCGGGGCGGTGGTGCCCGCCTGGCTCGCCGTCGGGGTCTGCGCGGCCGTCGGGTCCGAGGTGGTCACCGGCGCCGTGTGGCGTACGCGCTCCGCCTCGGGAGCGCGCTGCTGCGGCGCGGTCACCGGGACGGCGCCGGGCATCGCCGTCTCCAGGATGGCCGCGGCCAGCTCGGCGGGGCGCTCCAGGCCCTGGTCGCCGAGGAGCGCGGCCAGCCCGCCCTCGTACCCCTGGCCCATGGCGCGGACCTTCCAGGTGCCCTGGCGCCGGTACAGCTCCAGGGCGACGACGGCGGACTCGCGGTCCAGGCCGGTGATGGTGTAGCTGGCGACGTCCGTGCCGTCGGGGCCGGCGACGGCGACGAAGGGCGCGGCGACGGTTCCGAACCGGGTGGCGGCGACGGGCAGCGCGAGGAGGACCGAGACGCGGTGGACGGCCTCGGGGACGGCCGCCAGGTCGACGGTGACGCGGTGGTCGGCGGCGGTCCTTCCGGGGACGTCGACGCCGGGGAGCGAGGGGGAGCCGGGGTGCGCGATCCACTCCATGCCGGGGACCCGGCCCCGCTCGTCGCCGAGGGTGGCGCCGGCCAGGACGGGATGACCGGCCGACACCCGGATCTCCAGTCGGGTGTCGGGCAGGGGGTGGTTCTGTCCCCGGACCAGCTCGGCCGTCATCGGCTCTGTCCCCTCAGCGTTGCTCGGCTCGGTTGGAGCACGTCGTCTGGTTCATGCGGGACAGCTCCCGGGGGCGTCCGCCGCCTCCGGGAGCTGTGGGTGTCCGCCGCGCGGGCCTGCCTACAGGTGCGGCAGGATCGACGGCATCAGGTCCTGGAAGGTGCGGCCGTTGGCCGGGTTGCCCAGGGCGGTCATCTGCCAGCCGGTACCGACGCGGTGCACCTTCGCCATGATCTGCGCGGTGTAGTTGCCGCCGCCGTCGAGGGTGTAGCGCGCGAGCTCCTGGCCGTTCGTCTCGTCGACGATGCGGCAGAACGCGTTCTGCACCTCCTGGAACGTCTGGCCGGTGAAGGAGTTCACCGTGAAGACGATCTGGTCGATGTGGACCGGGACCCGCTCCAGGTCGACGAGGATCGCCTCGTCGTCGCCGCCCTGGCCGGCGCCGCCCACGAGGTTGTCACCGGTGTGCTTGACCGAGCCGTCGTCGCTGACCAGGTGGCGGAAGAACACCACGTCGACCGGCTGCTTCTCGGCGAAGAGGACGGCCGAGGCGTCCAGGTCGATCTCCCGGGTGCGCGAGCCGAAGAGACCGCGGCGCGGCGCGGCCTGCCAACCGAGGCCCATCCGCACCTGGGTGAGGTTGCCCCCGCCCTTCTTCTCCAGGCTGATGGCCTGACCCTTGGTCATGTTGACCGACACGCGTCTGCCCCTCTCGTTGGCGTTCCCCGCGACCGCTGTTCCCGTGCGTGCGGTTGTCCAGCACCCTACGCAGCGCCACTGACAGCGCGGAGGCGCGGTCCGGTTTTGTGTCGGTCTTGCAACACATCGGACCGCCCGTCCTTCGGCGCCCGTCCCCGCCCGGTCAGGCGAGTCCGGCCTCCTTCATCTGGCGCAGTTCCTTCTTCAGCTCCCCCACCTCGTCGCGGAGCCTGGCCGCCACCTCGAACTGCAGGTCGGCGGCGGCGGCGCGCATCCGGTCGGTCATCTCCTCGATGATCGAGGCGAGTTCGGCGGCGGGCCGGTCGCCGAGGTCCAGCGTCGTTCCGGCCTTGCCGGCCTTGGCCTTGGTCTTGCCCTTGGTGCCGTGCGCGGCGAGCGCGGGGACGGGTGCCTTGGCGCCCTTGCCCTCCTTGCTCTGGCGGTAGCCGGAGCCGAGCAGTTCCTCGGTGTCGATCTCCTCGCGCGCGATAGTCGCGACGATGTCGTTGATCTTCTTGCGGAGCGGCTGCGGGTCGATGCCGTGCTCCGTGTTGTACGCGATCTGCTTCTCGCGGCGGCGGTTGGTCTCGTCGATGGCCTGCTCCATCGCGGGGGTGATCCGGTCCGCATACATGTGGACCTGTCCCGAGACGTTTCGGGCGGCGCGGCCGATCGTCTGGATCAGGGAGGTCCCGGAGCGCAGGAAGCCCTGCTTGTCGGCGTCGAGGATGGCGACGAGGGACACCTCGGGCAGGTCGAGGCCCTCGCGGAGGAGGTTGATGCCGACCAGGACGTCGTACTCCCCGGCGCGCAGCTCGCGCAGCAGCTCGATGCGGCGGAGGGTGTCGACGTCGCTGTGCAGGTAGCGCACCTGGATGCCGAGCTCCAGGAAGTAGTCGGTGAGGTCCTCGGACATCTTCTTGGTGAGCGTGGTGACGAGGACCCGCTCGTCGCGCTCGGTGCGCAGCCGGATCTCGTGGACCAGGTCGTCGATCTGGCCCTCGGTGGGCTTGACGACGACCTCGGGGTCGACGAGGCCGGTGGGACGGATGATCTGCTCGACGAAGCCGTCGCCGCGGGACAGTTCGTACGTGCCCGGGGTCGCGGAGAGGTAGACGGTCTGGCCGATCCGCTCCTGGAACTCCTCCCACTTCAGCGGGCGGTTGTCGAGCGCGGACGGGAGCCGGAAGCCGTGGTCGACGAGGGTCCGCTTGCGGGAGGCGTCGCCCTCGTACATGGCGCCGATCTGCGGCACGGTCACGTGCGACTCGTCGATGACGAGCAGGAAGTCCTCGGGAAAGTAGTCGATGAGGGTGTTGGGGGCGGAGCCGGGCTCGCGGCCGTCGAAGTGCATCGAGTAGTTCTCGATGCCGGAGCAGGAACCGATCTGCCGCATCATCTCGATGTCGTACGTGGTCCGCATCCGCAGGCGCTGGGACTCCAGGTGCTTGCCCTGCTTGTCGAGTTCGGCGAGGCGCACCTCCAGCTCCCGCTCGATGTCGTTGACCGCGCGCTCCATGCGCTCGGGGCCCGCGACGTAGTGGCTGGCGGGGAACACGTACAGCTCGCGGTCCTCGCTGATGATCTCGCCGGTGAGCGGGTGGAGGGTGGAGAGGGCCTCGATCTCGTCGCCGAACATCTCGATGCGGACGGCGAGCTCCTCGTACACCGGGAAGATCTCGATGGTGTCGCCGCGGACGCGGAAGGTGCCTCGGGTGAACGCCAGGTCGTTGCGCGTGTACTGGATGTCGACGAAGCGGCGCAGCAGCTGGTCGCGGTCGATCTCCTCGCCGACCTTGAGCGGGACCATCCGGTCCACGTACTCCTGGGGCGTGCCGAGGCCGTAGATGCAGGAGACGGAGGCGACCACGATGACGTCCCTGCGGGTGAGCAGGGAGTTCGTCGCGGAGTGGCGGAGCCGCTCCACCTCCTCGTTGATGGAGGAGTCCTTCTCGATGTACGTGTCCGACTGCGGGACGTACGCCTCGGGCTGGTAGTAGTCGTAGTACGAGACGAAGTACTCCACCGCGTTGTTCGGGAGGAGCTCCCGGAACTCGTTCGCCAGCTGGGCGGCCAGCGTCTTGTTCGGCGCCATCACCAGGGTGGGGCGCTGGAGCTTCTCGATCATCCAGGCGGTGGTGGCCGACTTGCCGGTACCGGTGGCGCCGAGGAGCACGACGTCCTTCTCGCCCGCGCGGATACGCCGCTCCAGGTCGGCGATGGCCGCCGGCTGGTCACCGCTGGGCTGGTACTCGCTGACGACCTCGAAGGGCGCCACCGAACGTTCGATCTTGGAAACGGGCCGCATGGAACCACCGTACGACCCGGCACTGACAGTCGGGGGCTGATCACCAGTCCTGGGAGCGGTGGCCACCCCGGGGGACGGCTCTGCGGGCGCCGCGGGTACGGGGGCGGGCCGTCCAGTTCGCGGGCTCGCCGTACGACGGCACATGGCGCGGGGCGGGCACGCCCGGCCGGTGCACGGCCCGGGGGGACCCCTGCCAGTCGGGGTCGCCCATCACCAGGAGCGGGTCGAACATGACGACGACGGCGGCGAGGATGAGGAAGACCGCCGGGCCGATCAGCATCGGCAGGAGCAGCGAGCCGCCGTTGTCGCCGGTGGAGGTCGAGGCCGTGGTGCCGTGCAGGTGGACGCTGACCGCCGTCATGGCGGTGTAGTGCATACCACTGACGGCGACGCCCATCACCAGGCTCGCACCGAGGCTGGCCAGAAACCCATGGATGGAGACGGCCGCCCAGAGGGCCGCTGTCGCGGCCACGACGGCTATCACCACGGACAGGGCGACGGTGAGGGTGTCGTACTCGATACGGCCCTGGAGACGCATCCCGGCCATGCCCAGGTAGTGCATGGTGGCGACGCCGAGGCCGGTGATGGTGCCGCCGGTGACCAGGGTGAGCGCGGTCGCGCCCCGGTAGCCGACGATGAAGATGCCGATGCCGACCATGAGGACGGCGACGCCCAGGCTGGCGAAGGTGATGGGGCGGTCGTAGTCGATGGGCGCCTGCTGGACGGAGAAGCCCATCATCGCGATGAAGTGCATGGTCCAGATGCCGGTGCCGATCGAGGTGGCGCCGAGGGCGAGCCAGCCCGCCTTGAAGCTGTCGCGGTGGCGGAGCGACCTCGTGGTGCACCTCAGTCCGAGCGCGCCGCCGAGGCAGGCCATGAGAAAGGCGGCCACCGGCGTGACGAGCCCGTAGCTGAATCCGTCGACCGTGCCCTGCATGAGCGTGTGTCCTCCACCCCTGGTGCAACGTCGTCCGAAAACAGTCGGTACCGCTGGGTAGTGCTACCGGGGCGAGATTATGGCGCGCCGGGGGCCCCGCGACCACGTGCCCGGGGATTTGGCGGTCGCGAGACCGGAGCGAGACCGGTCCGTGATCTTGGAGGGCGTCCCGGGGCCGTTTCCGACCGGGTTGTCGGTGGCGGGTCGTACCGTGGGCGGCATGGACATCGAAGCGGGGGCGACGGGCGGCGGGCGGGCCGTGCCGGTGGAGTGGACGGTCATGGAGAGCGGCATCGGGCCGCTGTTCCTCGCGGCCACCGAGCAGGGGCTCGTGCGGGTCGAGTTCCACGCCGACGCGGCGCGGCGCGAGCGGATGCTCGCCCGCCTGGCGGGCCGGCTCGGCGCGGAGCCGGTGGAGCGCGCCTCGGGACTGCTCGCGGGGGCGATACGCAGGCTCGACCGGTACTTCGAGGGCGAGCCGGGCGACATCGGCCTGCCCCTGGACTGGAGCCTCTCGGCCGGGTTCAACCGGCAGGTGCTGCGCGAGCTGGCGGCGACCGTCCCGTACGGCACGGTCGTCGGGTACGGGGAGCTGGCCAGACGCGTGGGGCAGCCGGGGGCGGCGCAGGCGGTGGGAGCGGCGATGGGTTCCAACCCGCTGCCGGTGGTGGTGCCGTGCCACCGGGTGGTGGAGAGCGACGGCGGTCTCGGCGGGTTCGGGGGCGGCCTGGAGACCAAGCGGCAGCTGCTCGCACTGGAGGGGGTGCTGCCGGAACCGCTGTTCTGACGGGGGACGGTCGCCGGGGGACGAGGGAGTCCGGGCTCTCGGAGAGGGGCGGCCGTGCCCGTCGCGGACAGGGGTGACGTGCCCGTCGGGGACAGGTGGCGTGCCTGTCCCGGACAGGTGGCGGGCCCCTCGCGGACAGGTGACCAGTCCGTACGAGATGGGTGGCCGTTCCCATCAGATGGGACGGCTGGCACACTCACGTAAGTGACCAACACCCCCGATGCCCCTGACTCGACCCTGCCCGCACCCCTCGCCGCCCCCCTCGACGAGGCGGAGCTGCCGACGCTGCGGCGTCGCGTCCAGGCCGTGCTGATCGCCACCCAGATCCTCGGCGGCCTCGGCATCGCCACCGGTGTCGCGCTCGCCGCCGTCCTCGCCAGGGACGTCAGCGGCTCCGAGGCGCTGTCGGGGCTCGCGTCCACGGCGACCGTGGCCGGTCCCGCGCTGCTCGCCATGCCGCTGGCCTCCCTGATGGCCTCGCGGGGGCGCCGGGCCGGTCTGGTCCTCGCGTACCTGATCGGGGCGCTCGGCGCCGGTGTCGCGGTGCTCGGGGCCGTCGCGGACAGCTTCCCCCTGCTCCTCCTCGGGCTCGTCTGCTTCGGCGCCGGTTCCTCCGCGAACCTCGCGGCCCGGTTCGCCGCCGCCGACCTCGCCGAACCGGACCGCAGGGCCAGGGCCATCTCCACGGTCGTGTGGGCGACCACGATCGGCGCGGTGCTCGGCCCGAACATCGCCGCGCCCGCCGGGCGGAGCGTCTCGGGCCTGGGCATACCGGCCACGGCGGGCCCGTTCGTGTGGGCCGCCGGTGTCTTCGTGATCGCGGCGGTCGTCGTGGCCGTCCTGCTGCGCCCCGACCCGCTCCTGACCGCGCGGGCACTGGCCGACGCCCGGACGCCGGGCGAAGCGGCGGAGGACCGCTCCCTGAAGGCCGGGATGCGGGCCGTACGGGAGTCCCCCCGGGCCCGCCTCGCCCTGGTCACCGTCGCCGGTTCGCACACCGCCATGGTGTCGATCATGTCGATGACTCCGGTGGCACTCACCCACCACGGCGCGGACATCCAGCTGATCGGGCTCGTGATCAGCGGACACATCGCGGGCATGTACGCCTTCTCTCCACTGATGGGCTGGCTGTCCGACCGGCTGGGAAGGCTGTCGGTGATCGGGCTCGCGGTCGGGCTCATCGGCGCGGCGGCCCTCATCGCGGGCACGGCGGGAGCCAGCCACGGCCGGACCGCACTGGGCCTGTTCGTGCTGGGCCTGGGCTGGTCGGCGGGGCTGGTGTCCGGCTCGGCGCTGCTCACGGACTCGGTGCCGCAGGCCGCGCGTGCGGCGGTCCAGGGCGTCTCCGACTTCGTGATGAACACCGCCGCCGGTGTCGGCGGTCTCGCCGCCGGCCTGATCGTCTCCCAGCTGGGCTACGGCCCGCTCAACGCCATCGCCGCCCTTCTTCTGCTGCCGATGGCGGCGCTGGCGGTCCGCGGCTCGCTGCGGAAGACCGTCTGACGCGGAGGCGGTCCTCCGCCGGGCTTCGCCGGAATGCGCGCGGTCAGTTCGTCACCGTCGGGGAGGAGGCGCCGCGGGCCAGTCGGCGTGGGGCTCCCGTCCCGTCGGCCGGGACCGACCACACGTCTCCCCCGTACCCGTACGCGAGGGTCTCCCGGTCCGTCCACAGCGCCTGGTCGTCGATGCCGTGCGGCTCGGCGACCGCGTGTTCGCGCCCGGTGGCCAGGTCGTACACGTACAGCCGCCACGGCTCGCTCGGGCCGTCGGACACCCGCTTCTTGAAGGCGATCCTGGTGCCGTCCGGGGAGAGCGACGGGCATTCGACGTTCTCGCGGAGGGTCCTGGCCGACCAGTTCCGCATGTCCCCCTCGACGAGGTGGGTACGGCCGCCGGTCGCGACGGTGGCGTAGAAGCGGTTGTCGTCGGCGGCGAAGCTGACGCCCCAGTAGTTGACGTCGGGGGCGTGGTAGCGGCGCCCGCCGAGGGTGAGCGGGAGCTGCTCGATGTTCTTGACCAGATAGCCGGTGCGCAGGTCGAGGATCGAGGTGCGGGTGGAGAACGCCGAGCGGGCGTAGGAGTCGCCGGTGGCGAACATCGTCCAGGCCAGCATGTTCCCCGAGGCGGAGACCCGGGCCCGGCTGGGGATGCCCGGCAGCCCGATCCGGCGCACCTCGCGCAGCCGCCGGTCGAGCACCAGGGCGTACGAGCGGGCCGGCACGCCCGGCCTGCGCTGGAGGCAGAGCGCGGTGCCGCCGGCCGCGTGGAAGCGGTCGCAGGCGGGACCGCCCGCCACCCGCCCGCCGGGTGCGGCCGGGTCCACGCGCGCGACGCGCCCGCTCGTGGTGTCCCGGGCGTAGAGCGTGCCGGCGCCGTCGTCGAGGGTGAAGCCGGGATCGGCGGTGCCGGTGGCCGCGGCCTCGCGTCCGGAGGCGGCACGGAGGGTGTAGGCGGTGGCTCCGCCGCCGAGCAGCAGCAGCGCGAGGACGATGATCCACGCGCGCGTACGGGTGGACGGGCGGGCGCCGTTCAGTGCGGGCATGGGTCAGTCGGTCCTCTCGGAGGGCTCGGGGACGGGGCGCCCCGAGGGGGCGGGAAGACCCCTGGGCAGCAGGCGCGCGGAACAGCCGACGGCCACCGCGAGGGCCAGGAGCGCCGCGACGAGCGCGGTCTCGGGCCCGCTCGCGGTCCAGACGGCGCCGAAGGCGACGGCGGCTCCGAGCCGGGCGAGCGCCTGGGCGGTCTGGACGAGGGCGAGGCCGCCCGCCTGCCGCCCCTCGGTCAGGAAGGGGCCGGTCAGGGCCATGAGGACGCCGTCGGTGGTGGCGTAGAAGATCCCGAGCAGGGCGAGGACGCCCAGCAGGACCACCGGGTCGGGCAGGGAGGTCAGGAGCAGTCCGTAGGCGAGGAGCAGGGCCCCGTGGCCGTACAGGAGGGGTCCGCGTCGGCCCACGCGGTCGGCGAGGCGGCCGGCCGGGACGGCGAGCAGCAGATAGACGCCGGCGGCGCCGAGCGGCAGGAACGGGAACCAGGTGGCGTCGAAGTCGAGCCGTCGCTGGAGCAGCAGGTAGAGGAAGGAGTCGCCGACGGTGGCGGCCCCGAGGAGTCCGGCGCAGAGCACGATCCGGCGGTACGCGGGCGAGCGCAGCCCGGCGAAGAGCCCGCCACGCGCGCGTGGCGCCGCCTGGACGTCCGGCCGCGCCCGGTCGGGGAGCGCTCGTGCGCCCCCGTCCGCGCGGGCACGGCCGGGGACGAGCAGCACCCACAGGAGGACGCCGAACGCTCCGACGCAGAAGCTGACGGCGAAGACCGCGTCGTACGCGTCGGCCGTCGCCCACAGCAGGGCGAAGGCGGCCAGCGGGCCGAGGAGGGCGCCGGTGGTGTCCATGGCGCGGTGCGTGCCGAAGGCGCGGCCCAGGTCCTCGGGCGGGCTGTGCAGCGTGATGAGGGCGTCGCGCGGGGCGGTGCGGACGCCTTTGCCGAGCCGGTCGGCGGTGATCGCGCCGGCGATCCAGCCGGTCGCGCCGCCGGCGAGGAGGAGGCCGAGGCGGGAGCAGGCGGAGAGGGCGTAGCCGAGCCCGCCGACCTGCTTGTGTCGGCCGTCGCGGTCGGCGGTGGCGCCGCCGAGGAGCCGTACGAGCGCGGTGGCGCCGGTCGAGAGGCCGTCGAGCAGCCCGAACTGGAGGGGGGACAGGCCGAGTCCGAGGACCAGGTAGAGCGGCAGGACGGCCGTCACCATCTCCGAGGAGACGTCGGTGACGAGGCTGACCGCGCCGAGGGCGAGGACGGTCCCCGGGACGCGCCGCCGGACCCCCGAGGGGGCGGGCGGCGCGTCCCGGCGACCGGTGGTCGCGAGGTACATCAGTGGCAGGTGTAGGTCGGGCCGGAGTCCTTGACCTGGTCGTCGGTGCCGACGTACTGCCAGGTGTAGGTGGTGTCGGTGAGGTCCAGCTTCAGGACGCCGTAGGTGCCGCTGATCCTCTTCTGGCTGTTGGGCTGGACCGTCTCGATGTCGTACGGCTCGGCGCCGCCCATGCCGCCGACGATCTCGACGATGCCGTCCGCGGTGGCCTGGCCGCTCGGGTTCTGCGGGGCGAAGCGCTCGTAGTGGTGGTCGTGGCCGTTGAGCACGAGGTCGGCCTTGGCCCCGTAGAGGATCTGCCAGACGGGCTTGGAGACGGGGTCGTTGCCGTGGCCGCCGGAGGAGTACAGCGGGTGGTGGAAGTAGGCGGCGATACAGCCCTTGGTGTTCCGTGCGAGGTCGTCCTTGAGCCACTGGATCTGCGCGGCGTCGTCGAAGGAGTTGGAGTCGAGGGCGACGAAGTGCCAGTTGCCCTGGTCGTAGCTGTAGTACGACTTGCCCTGCGGGTAGGCGATGGCGCCGAAGTACGACTTGTAGCCGGCGAGCGCGCCTGCCGGGTCGTAGGTCTCGTGGTTGCCGGGGACGGGCCGGGTCTTGGCCTTGAAGGCGCCCCAGCTCTTGTCGTAGTAGTTACGGAAGTCGGAGAGCAGGGCGTCGTCGTACTGGTTGTCGCCCATCGTCAGATAGAAGGACGGCGCGATCCGCTGGGCGAGGGCCGCGGTCTTGGGGTGCGCGCAGGAGCTGCTGGAGGCGGTGCACTGGGCGGCGATGTCACCGGCCGCGACGACCGTGAAGGAACCGGTGGGCGGGGTGGTGGTGCCGCCGGTGGTGCCGTAGACCTCGACCGAGTAGAGGGAGTAGCCGTACGAGGTGCCGCGGGCGGTCCCGTACACGCGCAGGTAGCGGCCCTGGCCGGTGAGTCCGGTCCAGTCGTCCGTGGCGCCGTTGCCCGCGGTCTCGTTGGCGAGGGCGGTCCAGGTGGTGCCGTCGACGGAGATCTCGACGCGGTAGGCCTTGGCGTAGGCGGCCTCCCAGACGAGCTTGACGCGGGAGACGGTCGCCGAGGGGCCGAGGTCGACCTTGATCCATTGCGGGTCGACGCCCTCGGCGCTGGCCCAACGGGTGGTGGAGACGCCGTCGAAGGCCTTCTCCGGGCCGAAGGTGCCGTCCTCGACGGAGGAGGCGGTCGCCGGGCGGCCTTGTGAGATGAGTACGTCGGCGGCGGCTCCGGCCCGTTCCGGGAGGGCGAGCAGAAGCCCTCCGACGAGCAGCAGCACGGCGGCGAGGACGAAGGGGAGAGGGGTGGTGGTGCGGTGTGGTGGGGCGGAGACGTTCAGGCGCATACCTGGCTCCCTGGCCTGTGGGGTGGGCTAGAGCTGGACACCGGTGCGGCGCACCACGGACCGGGCACGCGGCACGGACCGGGCCGCCCGTGCCGCGGGGTCGCGGACACGGACGACCGGCCGCGCGACGATTCGGGGCGCCGCGCGGCGCGGTGGTGCTGGCGGCCGGGTCAGAGCTCTCACTGAGCGCGTCACGCCCCGGGGACGGGCCGCCGCGCCAAGCCGCTGCCGGGGATGCTAGCGGATAGGAAGGTTTCCTACCAGACTCCCAACGGGTGACCGGAACCAGGGAGTTCGGGGTTGCGCCCGGGGCCTTCCGGGGTTTGCCGGGGGTTCTCCTGGAGGTCCCCTCCGGGCCTCAGAGGCTGATGTGGTACGCCTTGCGCAGGGTCTCGTGCACGGTCCAGGTCGTCCGGTCGCCCTCGCGCAGCACACAGGCGTCCCCCGGGCCGATCTCCAGGGTCTCGCCGCCCTCGACGGCGACGGTCGCGCGCCCGGACACCACCACGAAGAGCTCGTTGGCCTCGGTGTCGGTGACGACGCCGGGGGTGATCTGCCAGATGCCGCGCAGCTGCTTGCCGTCGGCCGACTCCCACAGCACCTTGCCCGTCACCTCGGGCGTACCGGAGACGATCTGGGCGGGGTCGAGGGGGTCCGCCTCGAGCTCGGCGTCGGGAATGCGGACGGCGAAGGAAGGCTGGTCATGTGTGGTCATGGGCGGTGACTGTAGCCGGGCTCCGGGACCGACCCGAGGCCGGGACCGGCTGGAATGACCTCGTCCGCTTCGCCTCCCACCAGGCGTGATAGCCGAATTGACCGACGGCGACGAAATCCGCACCACCCCTCCGGCGCGACGCCGGACGGGTGGCGCGCCCCGCTCGGGGCCGCACCCGGCGCTCGGGGACGGATTCCGCAGGGGCACCCACCGTGTGGCAGGTGGTCGCCAACGAGGTTTGCGGGGCCCGTGGCCGCGCCAGGAATGGGACATGTCCACACAGGTGTCCGAAGAGGTACGGGAGGCCCTCCACGAGGGGCGGCCCGTCGTCGCTCTGGAATCGACGATCATCGCCCACGGTCTGCCGCGCCCGCGCAACCTGGCCGTGGCCGTGGAGCTGGAAGAGCTGGTACGGGCCGGGGGCGGCGTGCCCGCCACGATCGCGGTGGTCGACGGCACGGCCAGAGTCGGCCTGGACGGCGCGGCGCTGACCCGTATCGCCGAGGACCCGGCCGTACGCAAGCTGGGGCACCGCGACCTCGCGCCGGCCCTGGCGGCCGGAGCGACCGGAGCGACCACCGTCTCGGCCACGGCATGGCTCGCGGACGCGGCGGGCATACGGGTGTTCGCGACCGGCGGCCTCGGCGGGGTGCACCGGGAGTGGAGCGAGACGCAGGACGAGTCCGCCGATCTGCGACTGCTCTCCCGGGTCGGCGTCACCGTCGTGTGCGCCGGGGTCAAGTCGATCCTCGACGTGCCAGCGACGCTCCAGCGCCTGGAAACGCTGGGGGTGACGGTCGTCGGGTACGGCACCGAGCACTTCCCCGGCTTCTACCTCGCCTCGTCGGGGCAGCCCGTGGACTGGACCCTGCGGACCCCCGGGGAGGTCGCGGAGGTGATACGGGCGCAGGACCGCCTCGGCGGACCGCGCGCGGCGCTGGTCGTGGCCAACCCGGTGCCGGTGGCGGAGCAGCTGGATCCGGCGCTGCACGACCGGGTGCTCGCGGGGGGCCTGGCGGCGGCGAGGGAGAAGGGGATCGCGGGACAGGCGGTGACACCGTTCCTGCTGGAGTACCTGACGACGCATACGGAAGGGGCGTCGCTGGAGGCCAATCTGGCGGCGGTACGGGGCAACGTACGGCTCGCGGCGAGCATCGCGGGGGCGTACGCGAGGGAGGCCGGCGGCGCGGGAGCGGGTCCTGAGACGGGCGCGGGTCCCGACACGGGCGCGGGTCCCGACACGGGCGCGGCGCCCGGCGCGGGCGGCCGGTGACGCGGGCCCCGGGTGCGCTGCTCGTCGTCGGGGACGTGGTGACGGACGTCGTCGCCCTGCACCGGACCCCGCTCGCCACGGCCACGGACACGGCGGCGCGCATCCGTACCCTCCCGGGCGGCGCCGGGGCCAACGCCGCCTGCTGGGCGGCGCGTTCCTGGCCCGGGGAGGTACGACTCCTCGGCCGGGTCGGCACCGACACGGCGGGCTGGCACGACCGGGCGCTGCGGCGCGCGGGCGTGCGCCCCCTGCTCGTCCCCGACCCGGAGGCGGCGACGGCCACCGTGATCGCACTGGTGGACCCCTCGGCGGAGCGCACGTTCCTGACCGACAGCGGCGCCGCCCTGCGCCTCTCCCCCGACGACTGGTCCGCCCGGCTGCTCGACGGCGTGGCCCGGCTGCACCTGTCCGGCTATCTGTACTTCTCCGGTACGAGCCGGGCGACGGCCCGGCGGGCGCTGCGGGACGCGCGGGAGGCGGGGATTCCGGTGAGCGTGGACCCGGCTTCGGCGGGCTTCCTGACGGAGCTGGGGCCGGATCGGTTCCTGGCGGCCACGGAGGGCGCGGAGATCCTGCTGCCCAACGCGGACGAGGCCCGGCTGCTCACCGGCCACACCGAACCGGAGCCCGCGGCGGCGGAGTTGAGCCGCCGGTTCCCGTCGGTCGTGGTCACCCTGGGGGCGGCCGGCGCGCTGGTCGCCCGGGGCGGCGAAATCACCGCACGCGTGACCGCGCCCCGGGTGCGGCCGATGGACTCGACGGGCGCGGGGGACGCGTTCACGGGGGCGTTCCTGGCGGCCCTGCTCGCGGGCGCGGACCCGGCACACGCCGCCGAGGCGGGCTGCCGCGCCGGCGCGGAGGCGGTCACCGTGATGGGCGGCAGACCACCGGACGGACGCGCCGTCCGGATCTGAGCTACCCCCGCAGTCCCGTCCAGGCCGGGTGGCGCGGGTCGTCCGCCCGTACGACGACGTCCGCCGCCCCGGCCGGGTCGACCTCCGTGTCGTAGCGGGCGAAGGCCGGCAGGGTCCAGGCTTCCTCGGTGCGCCGGGCGAGCGCGGCGGGCGAGAGTCTCAGGTGCGTGGTGAGGTCGAAGGGGAACCAGTGGCCGAGCAGGAAGGGCCCGTGCACCACGAGGACCGCGCCCGGCGGCAGCGTCACGTACGGGCTGCGGGTCGCGCGGTCCCGCACCGGGTCCCACAGATCGGGCAGCACGCGGCCGGTGCCGCCGGGTTCCAGCGGGCCGAAGACCTCCCGCCACAGGGCCTTGATGTCGGTCCACCCGTCGTAGTACGCGTCCGGGTCCCGCTTCCCGTACTCGTACCGGAGGGACGCGGGCCGCAGGAACCCACGGGTCCCCACGACGTGGGCGGAGCGTCCGCGCGTCCGCAGTGCCTCGGCGAGCAGCCCGGCCAGTTCGCCGCCGGGTGCGGCGGGCGGCCCGTCGATGCCGACCTTGAGCCACTCGCCGCCGTCACCGGGGGTGGCCGCGTCGACGTGTCCGGCGAGCGTCTCGGCCAGCCGTTCCCAGGTGATCGCCTCGTATCGCATCCCGCTCATCCTGCCCGTCGCTCCCCTGACGTGTACCGGCCGACACCCCCGGCACTGCGGCGACCCGGCCGCGCGGCTCACCGGGCTTGGGCGTCACGGTGACGTGGGACGACGACTTCCCGGGCCACCGGCGCCTCTGCACCACGGACTGCCACGGGAGCCGGATCGAATTCTTCTGCCCCGGTGGACCCGCCCGGCCACGGCTTGACCTTGTCACTGGCGTCACTGTTTCACCATCGGTCCCATGGTCAAGGAATGCACGGACACCACCACACCCACCAGGGTCGTCGTCACGGGCGCGGGCACCGGCATCGGCCGGGCCACCGCCCGCGCCTTCGCCGGGCAGGGGGCGACGGTCGTCGCCGTCGGCCGTCGGCCCGAGCCGCTGCGGGAGACGGCCGAGGGGCACCCCACGATCCATCCGTTCGCCGCCGACATCACGGCGGAGGACGCGGCCGAGGAGATCGTCCACGCCGCCCTGACCGGTCACGGCCGCCTCGACGTGCTCGTCAACAACGCCGGGATCTCCGCGGGCGGCCCGCTCGGCGGCCTCGACCGCTCCGTGATCACCCCGCTCCTGGAGACGAACCTCGTCGCCCCGATACTGCTCACCCAGGCCGCGGTCCCGGCGCTCCGGGAGTCCCGGGGCGTCGTGGTGAACGTGACCACGACGATCGGTCAGCGCGGCTGGCCCGCCAACTCCGTCTATCCGGCGACCAAGAGCGCCCTGGAGACCCTGACCCGCTGCTGGGCGGTGGAGCTCGCACCGGACGGCGTACGGGTGGTGGCGGTCGCGCCCGGTGCGGTCGAGACCCCGATCGCGGACCACATGGGCCTCTCCCCCCAGCAGTCGAAGGCACTGCGGGCCTGGCAGCTGGCGCACACCCCGCTGGGCCGGATCGGTAGGCCCGAGGAGGTCGCCTGGGCGATCACCTCGCTCGCCGCGCCGGACGCCTCCTTCCTGACCGGCACCGTACTGCCCGTCGACGGGGGCGCACTGGTCGCATGAGCCGGAGGCCGGGCGCACCGCTCGCCCGAGCCGACGGGTGCGCGCCGCTCGCGTGATAGGACTGCGCGAGGAGGTGGCGGCCGTGCGGATCGGTGAACTGGCGCGGCGGACCGGGGTGTCGCCCCGGGCGCTGCGCCACTACGAGACGGCCGGGCTGATCGCGTCGGCCCGTGCGGAGAACGGCTACCGGGTGTACGGCGAGGGCGCGGCCACCCGGGTGGCGAACATCCGGTACCTCCTCGACGCGGGGCTCACGCTGGACGACGTGTCCGCGTTCCGTTCCTGTCTGGACGGGGACATGCCCTCGGCCCCGCCGTCCGCCCGGGGCCTGGAGATCGCCCGCGAGCGGCTGGCCGTGCTCGACGCGCGCATCGCGGCGCAGACCGAGGCCCGGGACCGGCTGGCACGCGCCCTGTCGGCGCGGTCAGTGGGCCCCGGCGGCCCGTAGCGTCCTGTCCAGCGCCGCGCGCCCCGACGCGACCGCCTCGGCCAGCGTCAGTTCCCCGCCCGCGAGGGCCCGGCAGGTCGCCGCGTCCGTCCGCAGCCTTGCGTCGGGCAGCTCCGTCGTACCGTCGCCATAGACGCCGTCCCCGTACGCCACGCTTCCGTCCGCTCCGACGCGTACGTGGAACTCGCCCTCGTCCAGGGTCACCTGGACGACCCCGGCACCCAGCCCGGCCAGCGCGCCGAGCAGCGGGATCGCGTACCAGTGCGCGCGGACGGCGTCGGTGGGGCGCGGTTCGCCCAGCTCCGGCGCCCCCCAGGCGGCGAGGCTGCGCAGCACGGGCAGCAGCTCGCGTCCGCGCGCGGTGAGCTCGTAGACGAACGCCGAGGCGGGCGGGGGCAGTCGGCGGCGGGTGACCAGCTCGGCCGCCTCCATGTCCTTGAGGCGGCCGGCGAGCATGTCCGTGCTGACGCCGGGGAGGTCGGCGTGGAGGTCGGTGTAGCGGCGCGGTCCGGCGAGGAGTTCGCGGACGACGAGCAGGGTCCAGCGGTCGCCGACGAGGTCGAGGGCGCGCGCGGCGGCGCAGTGCTGGTCGTAGCTGCGGCGGCGTGGCTGACGTGGCATGCGACGCAGTCTAGACATGTTGTTGGACTTTCCAAGCTCGGACTTGGTAAAACCAAGCAACACGCACCACTGATTCCGGGGACCTGGGGAGGTCGGACATGGAGTTCCGGCAGTCGAGCAAGCTGAGCGAGGTCTGTTACGAGATCCGGGGCCCGGTCATCGAGCACGCCAACGCGCTGGAGGAGGCGGGCCACAGCGTCCTGCGCCTCAACACCGGCAATCCGGCGCTCTTCGGCTTCGAGGCGCCCGAGGAGATCGTCCAGGACATGATCCGGATGCTCCCCAGGGCCCATGGCTACACCGACTCGCGCGGCATCCTCTCCGCCCGCCGCGCGGTCGCCCAGCGCTACCAGTCCATGGGCCTGCCGGACGTGGACGTCGACGACATCTTCCTCGGCAACGGCGTGTCCGAGCTGATCTCGATGGCCGTGCAGGCCCTCCTGGAGGACGGTGACGAGGTCCTCGTACCCGCCCCGGACTACCCGCTGTGGACGGCGGTGGTCACGCTCGCCGGCGGCAAGCCCGTGCACTACCTGTGCGACGAGTCCGCCGACTGGTACCCGGACCTCGACGACATGGCGTCGAAGATCACCGACCGCACCAAGGCCATCGTCGTCATCAACCCCAACAACCCCACGGGCGCCGTCTACCCGAAGGAGATCCTGGAGGGAATCTTCGAACTCGCCCGGCGCCACGGCCTGATGGTCCTCGCCGACGAGATCTACGACCAGATCGTCTACGACGGGGCCGTCCACCACCCGGCCGCCTCCCTCGCCCCCGACCTGGTCGTCCTCACCTTCGGCGGGCTCTCCAAGACCTACCGGGTGGCGGGCTTCCGCTCCGGCTGGCTGGTCGTCACCGGCCCGAAGCAGCACGCCAGGAACTATCTGGAGGGCCTCACCATGCTGGCCTCCATGCGGCTCTGCCCCAACGCCCCCGCCCAGTACGCCATCCAGGCCGCGCTAGGCGGCCGGCAGTCCATCCACGAGCTGACCGCCCCCGGCGGCCGGCTGCGCGAACAGCGCGACCGGGCCTGGGAGAAGCTCAACGAGATCCCGGGCGTCTCCTGCGTGAAACCGAAGGGCGCGCTGTACGCCTTCCCGCGCCTCGACCCGAAGGTGCACAAGATCCACGACGACGAGAAGTTCGTCCTCGACCTGCTTCTGCGCGAGAAGATCCAGGTCGTCCAGGGAACCGGCTTCAACTGGCCGCGCCCCGACCACTTCCGCATCCTGACCCTGCCGTACGCCGACGACCTCGACGCCGCCATCAGCCGCATCGGCCGCTTCCTGAGCGGCTACCGGCAGTGACGTGACACCCCGTCTGCTGTCATGATCTGAGAGTCCGAAGATCCTTCGGACCGACGAACGGACGGAGGGGCGGCGGGTCATGGATGTGGCGCTGATAGCCGTGGCGGGGACCCTGTTGGGCGTCATCGCCACGCACTGGTTCCAAGGGCGGGCCAGCGAACGCACGGCCTCGCTCGCCCGGACCGAGCAGCTCCGACAGGAGCGGATCGCGACCTACAGCGCCTACGCCGGCGCGGTCGTCGACTACCGGCACAGCCAGAACGACCGCTGGTTCCGGGCGTTCAAGCAGCCCGGCTCGGAGGAGGCGGAGGAGTCCCGGCACGCCTCCTACCGGCAGCGCACCGCCGCACGACAGGCTCTGTTCCGCGTCCAGTTGGTGTGCGACGACCCGGCTCTGCGCCGGCTGGCGGAGGCCGCCTTCGAGGAGACCCACTGCATGCACGACGCGGAGGGCGAGTCCGAGCGCGCCCGCCGCTCCGCGCAGGCGAAGGAGGCACTCGCCGTGTTCATCGCCGCCGCCGCGCCCGGCATCCGCTGAGCGGGGGGGCGGCACATGGACCTCGTCGCGCCGGTCGTCGTCGAGCCGCTGAAGCGCCGCCGCTGCTCGGAGTGCGGGCAGGGCCCGCTGGAGCGGATGATCGTCGAGTTCAACGCGCCGGTCTGTCTGGACTGCGCGGACCTCGGGCATCTCGTCTTCCTGCGGCGCGGGGACACCGCGCTCACCCGGCGGGCCCGCGAGAACAGCACCCTCTGGGCCGTGGTCGTACGGCACAACCGGCGCCGCACCCGGTACGAACGACAGGGTCTGCTCGTCGAGGAGGCGGCGCTCGCCGGGGCGGAGCGCGCCTGTCTGGCGGACGCGGACGCGCGGGCCAGGCGGCGGGCCAGGGACGCCGTACGGCGCGCGGCGCTCGACGCCGAGGTCACCGAGGTCCTCCGGGCGGAGATCCTGCGACTCTTCCCGTCCTGCCCGGCGGACCGGGCCACGGAGGTCGCCGTCCACGCCTCGGCGAAGGGCAGTGGACGGGTCGGGCGCACGGCCGCTGGCCGCGCGCTCGACCGCGGCGCCGTCACGGCCGCGGTGCGGGCCTCCGTGCGGCACGTGGACACGCCGTACGACACCCTGCTGATGCGGGGGGTTCCTCGGCACCAGGCCCGGACGAGGGTCGCTCCCGCCATCGAGGCGGTGCTCCGGGCCTGGCGTCACGGCGCCGAGAACGCCCTCGGCCGGGGACACGGCTGACGGCTCGGGCGTCAGCGCGTGTCGGCCGCTGAGACGGGGATCGTCAGGCGCGGTCTCCGGCGCGGCGCGCGCGACGGTACAGCAGGGCGCCGCCGAGCAGCAGGGCGGCGCTCGCGGGGGCGGCGTACCCGATGGTGTCCGAACCGGTGGCGGCCAGCGAGGCGGAGCTCGACTCGCCCTGCGGCGCGGGCGCCGGAGCGGGGGTCTCGGTCTCGGCCTGCGGAACCGGCACGTGGCGCACGGGGGTCCCCGGGCGCGGGGTCGGCTTCTCGATCGGCTGCTGGGGCTTGCCCGGGCCGTTGACCGAGGTGTTGCCGAAGACCGGGTTGCCGACACCGACCACGTTGACCGAGTTGCCGCTGAGGTTCACGGGCAGGTCGATGGGCAGCTGGAGGCCGTTCCCGGAGAGCACGCCGGGAGATCCCGCGACATGGGTCTCGGCCGTGGAACCGCCGCCGTTCGACGAACCGCCGCTCTGGGAGCCGCCCCTGCCGGAGCCGCCCGCCTGCTCGCCGCCGCGCGGGGTGCCGGGCTGGTCCTTGTGGGACCGGTCGCCGCCCTTCGACGACTTGTGCCCCCCGGACTCGGGCGCGGCCGAGCGGTTCGCACAGCCGTTGCCGAAGGCCGGGTTGAGGAGCCCGACGACGTTGACCGTGTTCCCGCAGACATTGACCGGCACGTGCACCGGCAGCTGAACCGTGTTGCCGGAACCGACGCCCGGCGAACCGACCGCGGCGCCCTGCGCGCCGGAGTCGGCGTGCGCGGCGCCCGCCGAGAGCGCGAGCGCTCCACCCGTGACCAACAGTGTGGCCAGACCACTTCGGCGAATCTGCCTCATGGCTTCCTGCCTTCCGGAGTTGTGCACGGGCAAGTGCCCGTACCGGAATCAACGCGACAAACGCGCCTCCCGGATCCGCCCATTGAGGGGTTTCACTCCAACGAGTGGGAATCCGTTCGAACGTTCCGTCAGTGCCCCAGAAGGTCGGTGAGGGCGCCGACCGGGTCCGGATCGGGGGCGCCGCGCGGCCACCAGTCCTCCCGTCCGGCGTCCGACTCGTACCCGTACCAGAGGCCGTCCCGGCCCAGACGGAGCTGGAGGGACTCGGTGGACAGCCGGTTGCGCCAGGGGCGGAAGGCGGGGAAGTCGGCGGCGATCAACGCGGGCCTTGCGCGGTCGAACGGGCCCGCCGGCGGATCCCAGGGCTCCTCCAGTACGGCGAGGCCGGCTGCGCCGCCCTGCCGCCAGGCGGCGACGGCGCGGGCGAGGTCCGTGGGCGTGCGGTCGAGCGCGTACGCCAGGTCCCGGTAGAGCGCGCGGGTCGAGGCGGTGAGTCCGGAGCCGGGGTGGGCGGCGGCCAGCCGGACGGCGTCCTGCCAGGGGGTGAGCGCGGCGACCGGGTCGTGGCCGGTGGCGAGGAAGGCGAGGGCCCGGGCGGCGGCCTCGGTGGCGAGCAGGTCGAGGGCGAGCGGATCGGGGGCGTCGGGATCGGGCGGGAAGACGGCGGGGCGGCCGGGACGGTCCGGGACGGGCAGCTCGGGCGGCAGCGGCAGCGCGGGCCCGGTGGCGCTGAGCACGGCACGGGCGGGGACGGTGGGCATCGGGGGCGCCGCGGCGGTGGTCTCGGCGGCGGACCTCGCGGCGTTGCGCCGGGTGAGTTCGGCGAGGAGTTCCTGCTCGCCACGGCCTCTCATCAGGAAGAGGACGAACGGGTCCTCGTCGAGGAGGCGCGCGGCCTGGTAGCAGAGGGCGGCGGCATGCTTGCAGGGGTAACCGTCGTCCGGGCAGGAGCAGTCGGGGACGAGGTCGCCGGGCGCGGGCAGCAGTCCGGTGACCGCCTCAAGGGCGTGCGGCACGTCCTTGTCGAGCAGGGCCGCGATGTGGTCGGGGCGGGCGGTGGCCTCGTCGAGGAACCGCTCCCAGCCGTCGTCGCCGAGGGTCCGCATCCTGATCTCGGTGCGGTACGGGCGGGGGCGGCTGCCGTGGACGTACGCGACGACCCGGCCGGGGGTGACGGTGATCGCGTCGACATGGCCACGGCCTGCGTACGCCTTGCCCCGGGCGAGGCGCGCCGGGTCGAGGGCGGCGTCCTCCAGGGCTTCCACCCACGCGTTCCCCCACCAGGTGGCGGCGAACCGCCCGTCGGGGGCCTCGCGGGGCGCGACCTGGGGGAAGCTGCGGCGGCGGTCGTCGTGGCGGGGGACGGCTCCGCGCGCGCCGCGTGCGCTGTTCACGAGGACCTCCTCAAGGACACCAGGTCGGCCAGCTCCCGGTCGGTCAGTTCGGTGAGGGCCGCCTCGCCCGAGCCGAGGACGGCGTCGGCGAGCGCCCGCTTGGCCCGGAGCATCTCGGCGATCCGGTCCTCGACGGTGCCCTCGGCGACGAGCCGGTGGACCTGCACCGGCTGGGTCTGCCCGATGCGGTAGGCCCGGTCGGTGGCCTGCTCCTCCACGGCGGGGTTCCACCAGCGGTCGTAGTGGACGACATGGCCGGCCCGGGTGAGGTTGAGGCCGGTGCCCGCCGCCTTCAGGGAGAGCAGGAAGACGGGCACCTCGCCCGCCTGGAAGTGGTCGACCATCCGCTCCCGCTCGGCCACCGGGGTGCCGCCGTGCAGGAGTTGGGCGGGGACGCCGCGCGCGGCCAGGTGGTCGGCGAGCAGCCGGGCCATCGACACGTACTGCGTGAAGACGAGCACCGATCCGTCCTCGGCGAGGATCGTGTCGAGCAGTTCGTCGAGCAGCGCGAGCTTCCCCGAGCGGCCGGCGAGCCGCGCGGTGCCGCTGCCGCGTGGCGCCTGTTCCTTCAGGTACTGCGCGGGATGGTTGCAGATCTGCTTGAGGGAGGTCAGCAGCTTCATGACGAGGCCGCGCCGGGCCATGCCCTCGGCCTCCTCGATCTGCCCCATGGCCTCCCGGACGACCGCCTCGTACAGCGAGGCCTGTTCCCGGGTGAGGGAGACGGGGTGGTCGGACTCGGTCTTGGGTGGCAGCTCGGGGACGATGCCGGGGTCGGACTTGCGGCGGCGCAGCAGGAAGGGCCGCACGAGCCGGGCGAGCCGCTCGACGGCCTCGGCGTGCTCGATCTCCTCGTGGTTCTCCACGGCGCGGGCGTGGCGCGCGCGGAAGGCCTTCAGCGGGCCGAGGAGGCCGGGGGTGGTCCAGTCGAGCAGCGCCCAGAGTTCGGAGAGGTTGTTCTCGACGGGGGTGCCGGTGAGGGCGACCCGGGCGGGCGCGGGGATCTCGCGCAGCGCCTTCGCGGTCGCGGAGAAGGGGTTCTTGACGTGCTGGGCCTCGTCGGCGACGACCATCCCCCATTCCCGCGCGGCGAGTTCGGCGGCGCTGGTGCGCAGGGTGCCGTAGGTGGTGAGGACGAAGCCGCCCTCGGCGCCCGCGAGATCGCGCTCGGCGCCGTGGAAGCGGCGTACGGGCACGTCGGGGGCGAACCTCCCCACTTCCCGCTGCCAGTTGCCGAGCAGGGAGGCGGGGCAGACGACGAGGGTGGGGGCGCGGCGAGCGCGGCGCAGATGGAGGGCGATCAGGGTGACGGTCTTGCCGAGGCCCATGTCGTCGGCGAGGCAGCCACCCAGGCCGAGCGAGGTCATCAGGTCGAGCCAGGCCAGACCGCGGAGCTGGTAGTCGCGGAGGGTGGCGGTCAGGCCGGGCGGGGGCTGTACGTCCTCGGGACCGGCGAGGAGCCGGTCGCGGAGCGTGGCGAGCGCCCCGACGGGGACGGCGGGCACGGTCTCGCCGTCCACCTCGGCGGTGCCGGTGAGGGCGACGGCGAGGGCGTCGACCGGTTCGAGCAGGCCGAGTTCCCGCTTGCGGGCCTTGCGGACGAGGGCCGGGTCGATGACGACCCACTGGTCGCGGAGCCGTACGACGGGCCGGTGCGCTTCGGCCAGGAGGTCCATCTCTCGGTCGGTGAGCGGATCGCCGTCGAGGGCGAGCTGCCAGTTGAACCGCAGCAGTTCCTCGCTGTCGAAGAAGGCGGTGCCGTCGGTCGCGGAGCCGGGCGCCGCCTGGGCGGGGCGCACGACGGCGGAGGCGCTGAGCGAGCGGGCGAGCTCGCGCGGCCAGTGGACGGCGACCCCGGCGTCGGCGAGGCGGGCGGCGGCCGGGCCGAGCAGTTCGTACAGCTCGTCCTCGGCGACGGCGAGGACGTCGGGCACGTCCCGCTCCAGGAGACGGGCGAGCGGGGGCCAGACGCGGGCGGCCCGGCGCAGGGCGAGGACGGCGTCGATCCGGGCGCGGGGGCCGAAGTGCTCGCCGTCCCCGGCCCACAGGGCGGTGGCGTCGATGACGAGGGTGGGGTCGGCGAGGCTGTGGATCTGGAGGATCGCGGCGGCGGCGTGCCGTCCGCGGTCAGCCCTTTCCCTCCGGTCGTCGCCCACCCGGTCGTCCGGGCCGGTACCGCCTCCGGTCGGGTCCTCCCCCGCGGCCGAGTCGAAGAGCTCCGACGCCGACAGGTCGAGGCGGAGCGAGACGCGGACGCCCGCGTCCATGCCTGCCGCCGCCTCGGCGGCCCAGGCCCGCGCGCGGGGCAGGTGCTGCGGGGCGCGTGCCGCGAACGGCGCCCCGACGGCGTACGCGGCTGCCGGGCTGCGGGGCAGGATGTCGGCGACCGCGTCGAGGAAGGCGCGCACCAGGGCCTCGGGGTCGGGCAGCCGCAGCGGTCCGCTCCCGGGGACGGGCACGGCGTGCGCCTCGTAGGGCAGGGCCGCGGCGACGGCCCGCAGATGGGCGATGTCGTCGGCGTCCAGCGGTCCGGCCCGCCAGGCGTCCAGGTCCTCGGGGGTCAGACCGGGCAGCAGCCGACCCCGTGCCAGGAGGTGCAGAGCGTGTAGGGCGGCGGCGCCCCAGCCGGCCGTGGCGGGGTGCGCGGCCGGATGGTGCCGGGCCTCGACGAGATGGGGCAGGGCGGCGTCGACGGGGAGTGTCAGGGCGGGCACGGTAAGGCTTCGGGCCCCGCCGCCGTGCCGCCGGACCACGGTCAGCTCGACGCGCTCCGCGCCGCTGTCCGCCGGGTCCGGGAGGGCCGCGCCGTCGGGTGCCCAGAACGCGACCCGCCCCTCGCGGGGCAGGGCGGCGGGCAGGAAGACGGCGGCGCTGCCGATCCAGGTGTGTGCCACTGCTTCGCTCTCCTTCCCGCCGGACGGGTTCGATCGGGTGGCGGAAGCCCGTACGGCGGAACTTCCGACTGGACCTCCGACCTTACGGGTGAGGTCTGACAACGCCCGCCAGGCGGGGTCGCCCGAGCGGCCCAGCCCCGGATGACAGCGGACTCCGGGGGCGGAAGGGTGGCGAGCAGCGCGTCGACCGTGCCAGGGACCGGCCGCGCCGGAGCTCCGCCACGACCGAGATCGACCACGACAGAAGAGGATCCGCCATGTCCGTACGCCGGCGTCTCACGACCGCCACCGGGGCCGTGCTGCTCACCCTCGCCGTCGCCGGTTGTTCGGGCCTGGGCCGCACCGCCGTGGGCACACTCTCCTACGAGACGCAGCGCGAGCTGGCGGTGACCTTGACGAGCCCCTCGGTGAGGGGCTGCCACCGCCTCGCGCCCAGCGGTGTGACCACCGTCGTGAACAACACCCTGGTCGACGTCGTGATGTACCGGACGCGCGACTGCAAGGGCGAGAACTCCATCTACGTCCCCACCAACAGCTCCAACCGGATCGCGCCGGGCACCCTGCCGTGGCGCAGCTACAGCGTCATCCACTAGCCACGACACGGCGCCGCTCCCGGGCGTCCGTCCTCGCCGGGACCGGCCGGTCCCGGCGCCGGTTCCCTTCCCCGGCCATCGGGTCCATCCTGGAAGTGCCCTTCCATGGGCTCCGACGGGAGACGGTGACCGTCATGCGGACCGGGAACGAACCGGCGAACGCGCGCAGCGCCCTGCGTCTGAGGTTCTGGCTGAGTGTGTGGGGGCTGCTCTGGGCGGCCTTCGGCACGACCGTGTTCTCGCTTCTCGACCGCGTCGGCTGGGCCACGGCCTGCGGTGTGCTGTTCCTGGTGGTCCTGGTCGACATGACGATGGTGCTGCACCACATCCACCAGGGTCCGCACTGGCAGCCGGGCCGGAACGTCCCCCCGTACGAACCCGACCACGGCGGCACCCGCCGCTGAGAGCCGTTGTGGCGTGCCGAGGCCCGCGCTCCGCGTCAACGGCCGGCCGCGCCTACTTCTCCGAGTCGAAGCCCGCCGCCTGGAGGTACTCCGGCTTGGGGTCGAGCGCGGCGGCGAGCCGGAAGTGCCGGGTGGCCTGGGCGGTCAGGCCGGAGCGCTCGAAGGTGCGGGCGAGCGCGAAGTGCGCGAACGCGTTGTCCGGCTCGCGCTCCAGGACCAGTTCGAATTCCAGCTGGGCGGGACGCAGCTGCGCGGCGGCGAAGAACGCCCGGGCGCGCAACAGCCGGGCGGCCGTGTTCTCGGGATGGGCGGCGATCACCGAGTCCAGCAGCTTGACGGCGCCCCGAGGGTCCCGCGCGGCCAGCAGGTGCTCGGCGGCGCGGAAATCGATGACGTGCGTTTCCGGGTTTCTGTCGGCCACCATGGCATCCTTCCCCTCGATCCGGTGGTTGAACACCGGACCCGGCACCCTCATTCCGCCGCCGGGCAGGCCGCTCCCCAGCGGCTCCTAGGCGGTGCCGGCCGCTCTGCTCTCCAGCTCCTCCCACACCTTCCGCACCTGCGGTTCCAGCGCGTCGAGCGGCCCGTCGTTGTCGATGACCACGTCCGCCACCTCCAGCCGCCGCGCACGCGTGACCTGGGCCGCCATCCGGTTGCGCGCCTCGGACTCGGCCATGCCCCGGAGCCGTACGAGCCGGTCGAGCTGGGTCTCGGGGGACGCGTCGACGACCACGACCAGGTCGTACAGGGGTGCGAGGCCGTTCTCGGCGAGCAGGGGTACGTCGTGGACGACGACGTCTCCGCTCCCCGCCCGGCCCTCCAGCTCCGCCGACCGGGCCCCGACCAGGGGGTGCACGATGGCGTTGAGGGTGGCGAGGCGGTCGGGGTCGGCGAACACGATGGAGCCGAGCTTCGGCCGGTCGAGCGCCCCTTCCCCGGTGAGTACGCCGTCCCCGAAGGCCTCGACGACGGCCGCGAGCCCCGGCGTACCGGGTTCGACGACCTCGCGGGCGATCCGGTCCGCATCGATCAGCACGGCCCCGTACGAAACGAGCAGCCGTGACACTTCGCTCTTGCCGGCGCCGATCCCGCCGGTCAGGCCCACCTTCAGCATGAGCGGCAGCTTAGGGCCTGCCCCGGCGTGGCTAGGCGTCGCCCTCGCGCTCCGCGAGGAAACGCTCGAACTCACGGCCGAGCTCGTCCGCCGACGGCAGGTCGACCGGCTCCGCGACCAGGCTGCCGCGGGTCTCGGCCCCGGCCACCGCGTCGTACTGGTGCTCAAGGCCCTGCACGAGCGCGACCAGTTCCTCGTCGCCCTCGCCGATCTGGCGGTCGATCTCGGTCTGGGTGCGGCGGGCCTCGGTCCGCAGGGAGTGGGCGACCCCGGGGAGGACGAGG
The DNA here is from genome assembly GCF_040297565.1 of Streptomyces sp. NPDC001728. Taxonomy (NCBI): domain Bacteria; kingdom Bacillati; phylum Actinomycetota; class Actinomycetes; order Kitasatosporales; family Streptomycetaceae; genus Streptomyces; species Streptomyces sp. NPDC001728. Next base: position 333,905 of record NZ_JBEOZK010000003.1, on the reverse strand, counting down.
CCGGTGGCGGCGGTGACGGCCTCCAGGGCGGTCAGGGCCGCGTCCGGGTACGGGGATCGCGCGACGTAGTGCGGGACGTGCGCGGCCACACCGAGGGTGTCGTGACCGGACTCGGTCAGCCGGTACTCGACGAGGGACTCGGCGCTGCCGGGCACCTGGGCCTCGTCGAAGGGGCTGCGGTGGCCGGGCATGAGGTCGGTGCGGCTGCCGTGCGGGGTGAGTCCCACGGGGCGGGTGTGCGGCACGCCCATCGGGATGCCGTGGAAGTTCACGGAGAGGCGCACACCGAGACGCTCGATGATCTGCCGGACGGCGGCGGCGAACCGCTCCCACTCCACGTCGGGCTCGGGGCCTGACAGTAGGAGGAAGGGGGCTCCGGTGGCGTCCTGGACGAGGCGGACCTCGATGGACGGCGTCTCGTACGCGGTCCAGCGGTCACGCCGGAAGGTGAGCAGCGGGCGGCGGGCGCGGTAGTCCACGAGCCGGTCGTGGTCGAAGCGGGCCACCAGCTGGTGGGGCAGGGTGTCGAGCAGTCCCTCGATGATCTGCTCGCCGGTCTCGCCCGCGTCGATGTAGCCCTCGAAGTGGTAGAGCATGACCAGCCCGGCCGACTCCTGCGCCAGGGCCAGATCGACGACCGCCAGGCCCTTCGCGTCCCATTCGTACAAATCCTGGGGATCAAGCACGATTACCGCTCCTCCTCGTGTTCTCACTGAAAACGTCTCGCGCCTCGCGACCATTCCCGTGACGCGCCGCCTTCCGGCGGGCGGTCCTCCGGCCGTGACCCCGCGAACTCCGGCCACTGGTCCAGACCTTGACACGTCCAGCACCACTCCCTACCGTCTCGGGACAGCATCGCGTTCAGCATTTCGACCATCGTGCACATACAGGAACTCCCCCACTCCGCACGGAAGGCATCCCCATGCGCACCCGGACGCTGCTCCTCCCCCTGATCCCGGCGCTCCTCGCCGTCCCCCTCGCCACCGCCCCGGCCTCCGCCACCCTCACCTCCACCTTCGCCGCGACCGTCGAGGTCTCGACGGCGGCGCAGCTGAAGACCGCGCTCACCCATGCCCGCCCCGGCGACACGATCCACCTCGCGGACGGCACGTACACGGGGAACTTCAAGGCCACGGCCCAGGGCACCTCCTCGGCCCGGATCACCCTGACCGGCTCCTCGCGCGCGGTGCTGACCGCCGGCGGCGGCTACGGGCTGCATCTGAACGGCGCCTCGTACTGGACGGTCGAGGGCCTCACGGTGAGGGGCGGCCAGAAGGGGATCATGGCCGACGCCGCGGAGAGCGTGGTGATCGACGGGGTGACCGTGCACGACCTGGACATGGAGGGCGTGCACTTCCGCAACTCCAGCAGGAACGGGGTGATCAGGAACTCGCGGATCTACGACACCGGGAACGACGGCCGGGGCATGGGCGAGGGGGTGTACGTCGGCACCGCCAACACGCTCGCCGACCGCAGCGACAACGCGCAGATCCTGAACAACGTCATCGGTCCGGGCGTCGGCGGCGAGAGCGTCGACATCAAGGAGGGTACGACCGGGGCGCGGATCGTCGGCAACACCTTCGACGGGCGCGGGCTGACCGGCGCCAACTACGACGACTCCTGGGTCGACGTGAAGGGCAACAACGTCCTCATCGAGAACAACACCGGAGTGAACACGACCAACAACGGCTACGAGACCCACACCCAGCAGAGCGGCTGGGGCTGCGGGACCGTCTTCCGCGGCAACCGCTCGGATCTGACCGGGGCCACCGGAGCGCAGCGGCTGGCGATCAACGTCACCAACCGGAGCGGGAGCTGTGCGACCACGGTGTACGCCTCGAACACGGTGACCGGCGGGAACGGCCTGACGAACATCCCCGTCACGCCCTGATCCGAAGGACGGTCTCCGCCGGGGAACAGCGCCGGAACATGACCGAGGCCCGCTTCCCCGAAGGGAAGCGGGCCTCGATTCGCTAGCGGCTAGCGCTCAGCGGAGAGCCTGTTCAGCTCTGGCCGCCGGCCAGCTTCTCGCGCAGGGCGGCAAGCGCCTCGTCCGACGCCAGGGCGCCGGAGTTGTCGTCCGACTCCGAGGAGTACGAACCACCCGAGATGCCCGCACCGGCGTTGCCACCGGCGGCCGGGGCGGCAGCGCCCTCGGCAGCAGCGGCCTCGTCGGCCTCGCGGGACTTGATGACCTGAGCCTGGTGCTGCTCGAAGCGAGTCTGCGCCTCGGCGTACTGGGTCTCCCAGGCCTCGCGCTGGGTCTCGAAGCCCTCGAGCCAGTCGTTGGTCTCGGGGTCGAAGCCCTCGGGGTAGATGTAGTTGCCCTGGTCGTCGTACGACGCGGCCATGCCGTACAGGGTCGGGTCGAACTCGACCGAGGCCGGGTCGGCACCGAAGGACTCGTTGGCCTGCTTCAGCGAGAGGCTGATGCGACGACGCTCGAGGTCGATGTCGATGACCTTGACGAAGATCTCGTCGTTGACCTGGACGACCTGCTCCGGGATCTCCACGTGGCGCTCGGCCAGCTCGGAGATGTGGACCAGACCCTCGATGCCCTCGTCCACGCGGACGAACGCACCGAACGGAACCAGCTTGGTGACCTTACCCGGGACGACCTGACCGATCTGGTGGGTCCGGGCGAACTGCTGCCACGGGTCCTCCTGCGTCGCCTTCAGCGACAGGGAGACACGCTCGCGGTCCATGTCCACGTCGAGAACCTCGACGGTGACCTCCTGGCCGACCTCGACAACCTCGGACGGGTGGTCGATGTGCTTCCAGGACAGCTCGGAGACGTGCACGAGACCGTCGACGCCACCCAGGTCCACGAAGGCACCGAAGTTGACGATCGAGGAAACGACGCCGGAGCGGACCTGACCCTTCTGCAGGGTGGTGAGGAACGTCTGGCGAACCTCGGACTGGGTCTGCTCGAGCCAGGCGCGGCGGGACAGGACCACGTTGTTGCGGTTCTTGTCCAGCTCGATGATCTTCGCCTCGAGCTCCTTGCCCACGTAGGGCTGGAGGTCGCGGACGCGACGCATCTCGACGAGGGAGGCCGGCAGGAAGCCACGGAGGCCGATGTCGAGGATGAGACCACCCTTGACGACCTCGATGACGGTACCGGTGACGATGCCGTCTTCTTCCTTGATCTTCTCGATCGTGCCCCAGGCACGCTCGTACTGAGCGCGCTTCTTGGACAGGATCAGGCGGCCTTCCTTGTCCTCCTTCTGGAGAACCAGGGCCTCGATCTCGTCGCCGACCTTGACGACCTCGTTCGGGTCGACATCGTGCTTGATCGAGAGCTCACGGCTCGGGATCACGCCTTCGGTCTTGTAACCGATGTCGAGCAGGACCTCGTCCCGGTCGACCTTCACGATGACGCCGTCGACGATGTCGCCGTCGTTGAAGTACTTGATCGTCTCGTCGATCGCGGCGAGGAAGGCTTCCTCGTTACCGATGTCGTTGACCGCAACCTGCGGGGTGGTGCTGGTGGCGGTGGTCTCGGTGCTGCTCGTCATGTGGGAAAGGGCTCCGGTTACGGACAGAAAGTCGTAGGTACTGCTACGCCGAGAGCCCGTATCGCACCAAGAAGCCGGACAGCCAATGAAGCAGCCTTCCCGAGGACGGGAGGAGCCTCGAAAACCGAGGGGACATACAACAGGTACGAGCGCGGCCTGCTCCGTCTGAGGCGCGCAGGCCCGCAGCGCAACCTTTAGCATACGGGGGCGGCCGGACAGGGTCAATGCGCGAAGCGCACACCCGGGGCAGATCCCCTCAACTCCGGCACCAACTTGTGTCCTTCCACGCCTCATCGGCGGGATCCGCGCACAGCGGCACTGAGCGCAAACTACATCGGCGGGCGAGATGAACCAAGAGTACGAACACGAAGTCCCCTCCGACTCGGCCGAGGACGAGGCGGAGGCGACCCGGCGTGACGCGGGGGACGCGGAGAGCAGCCGGGCCAGCCGTGGCTGGTGGGACAGGAACGCCGACGAGTACCAGAGCGACCACGGATCGTTCCTGGGCGACGACCGGTTCGTCTGGGGTCCGGAGGGGCTCGACGAGGCGGAGGCCGGCCTCCTCGGGCCGGCCGCGTCACTGAAGGGCCTCGACGTCCTGGAGATCGGCGCGGGCGCGGCCCAGTGCTCGCGGTGGCTGGCGGCGCAGGGGGCGCGGCCGGTGGCCCTCGACCTCTCGCACCGGCAGCTCCAGCACGCGCTGCGGATCGGCGGGGAGGTGCCGCTCGTGGAGGGCGACGCGGGGGCGCTGCCCTTCCGGGACGCCTCCTTCGACCTGGCGTGCTCGGCGTACGGCGCGGTGCCGTTCGTCGCCGACCCGGTGCGGGTGTTCCGTGAGGTGCGGCGGGTGCTGCGGCCGGGCAGCCGGTGGGTCTTCTCGGTGACCCACCCGATCCGCTGGGCGTTCCCGGACGAGCCGGGCCCCGAGGGCCTTTCGGTCGCGGCCTCCTATTTCGACCGCACCCCTTATGTGGAGCAGGACGAGCAGGGGCGGGCTGTGTACGTGGAGCACCACCGGACGATCGGCGACCGGGTGCGGGACGTGGTGGCCGGCGGCTTCCGGCTGGTGGACCTGGTCGAGCCGGAGTGGCCGGCGTGGAACAGCCAGGAGTGGGGCGGCTGGTCCCCGCTGCGGGGGAACCTGATCCCGGGAACGGCGATCTTCGTCTGCGAGCGCGCGGAGTAGCGGTGGGGTAGTCGTACGGCCGGGACGCGGCCGTACGGCACCGGCGCACCCATCTGAATCGTTACGCTTTTCGTACTTATAGGTGGGTCCTGTGGACAACGGGGCCCACCTTTTTTCTTCGCGTACGAGACTGAGTGCGTGATCCGAAATGACGCACTCGACCGTCTCCCCGTCCGCCATGCCGTCCCCGAGCTGCTCGACGCGCTCGACCGGCGCGGTACGGCCGTGCTTTCCGCGCCTCCCGGCACGGGCAAGACGACCCTGGTGCCGCTCGCGCTCGCGGGCCTCATAGGGGAGGGACCGGGGCGGCGGGTCCTGGTGGCCGAGCCGCGCCGGATGGCGGTGCGGGCGGCGGCGCGCCGGATGGCGTGGCTGCTGGGCGAGGAGGTCGGCGGCACGGTCGGCTTCTCCGTGCGCGGCGAGCGCCGGACCGGGCCCGCGACCAGGGTCGAGGTGGTGACCACGGGCATCCTGCTCCAGCGGCTCCAGCGGGACCCCGAGCTGGCGGGCGTGGACGTGGTCCTGCTCGACGAGTGCCATGAACGGCATCTGGACGCCGACACGGCGATGGCCTTCCTCGTGGACGTGCGGGCCACGCTGCGGCCGGAGCTGGCACTGATCGCCGCCTCGGCGACGAGCGACGCGGTGGCCTGGGCGGATCTGCTCACGGTCCTGGAGGGTTCGGGCCCGGCGCCGGTGGTGTGGAGCAAGGGCGAGGGTCACGGCTGCCGGGTCCACTACGCGGCTCCGCCCGCCGGCATCCGGCCCGCGCACGGCACCTGGGTGGACCCGGCGCTGCTGCGGCACGTCGCCGCGACGGTCCGGCTGGCGATGGAGCGGCACGAGGGGGACGTCCTCTGTTTCCTTCCGGGTACGGGGGAGATCGCCCGGACGGCCGGACTGCTGGCCGGCGTCGACGCGGAGGTGCTCCAACTGCACGGGCGGGCCGCCGCGCCAATACAGGACGCGGTGCTGCGCGGCACCGAACCCGGCGGTGGGCGCAGGGTGGTGCTCACGACCTCGGTGGCCGAGTCGAGCCTGACGGTGCCGGGGGTGCGGATCGTCGTGGACTCGGGGCTGGCGCGGGAGCCGCGGACGGACCACGCCAGGGGGCTGGGCTCGCTGGCGACGGTGACGGTCTCCGAGGCGACAGCGACCCAGCGCCTGGGCAGGGCGGGCCGTGAGGCCTTCGGGCAGGTGTACCGGTGCTGGGACGAGGCGAACGACGGGGGCAGGCCGCGGTTCCCGTCTCCGGAGATCAAGGTCGCCGACCTGGCGGACTTCGCCCTCCGGGTCGCCTGCTGGGGCGATCCGACGGCGCGGGGGCTCGCCCTGCTCGACCCGCCGCCCGCCGGGGCGATGGCGGCGGCGCGCTCGGTCCTCGGGTCGATCGGCGCCGTGGACGCGGCGGGCCGGGCCACCGTGCGCGGGGTACGCATGTCCCGTCTGGGGCTCCACCCCCGGCTGGGGCGCGCGCTTCTGGACGGCGCGCCGGAGGTCGGGGCACGGCGGGCGGCGGAGGTGGTGGCACTGCTCAGCGAGGAACCGCCGCGCGACTACGGGGACGACCTGGCGGCGGCCTGGCGGACGGCCCGCCGGGGCGCCGACGGATACGGCGCCCGCTGGAGGACGGAGGCGCGCCGCCTGGAGCGCTCGGCCGGGGAGGCGACGGGCGGAGCGGGAGCGGGCGGTACGAGGAAGGAGGGTGTCGGGCCCGGCGGTGGGGGACGGGACGGTGCGGGCACGGCCGGTGCGGAGAGGGGCGGTGCTGGTACTGGCGGTGCTCGTACTGGCGGTGCCGGCACTGGCGGTGCCGGTTCTGGCGGTGCCGGTTCTGGCGGTGCCGGTTCTGGCGGTGCCGGTTCTGGCGATGCTGGTTCTGGCGGTGCGGGAGGGGGCGACGCCGGGAAGGGGGCGGTGTCGGCCTGGGTGCCCGGCGCGGTGGCGGGGGGTGTGGTCGGGGACGACGCGGTGGTCGGGCTGGTGACGGCGCTGGCCTTTCCCGAGCGGGTGGCTCGGGCCCGGGAGCAGGGCGGGTATCTGATGGTGTCGGGGAGCGGGGCCCGGCTCGCCGAGGGCTCCGCGCTGCGGACCTCCCCCTGGCTGGCCGTGGCGGTGGCGGACCGTACGGCGCGGGACGCGACGGCCCGGGTGCGTCTGGCGGCCGTGGTGGACGGGGAGATGGCCCGGTGGGCGGCGGGGCACCTGCGCTCCACCGGTGAGGAGGTGCACTGGGAGGAGGGAGACGTGGTCGCCCGCTCGGTCGACCGGCTGGGAGCGGTCGAGCTGACGGTCCGTCCGCTGGGGGCGAAGGCCGATCCGGCGCTCGTGAGGGAGGCACTGCTCGACGGTCTGCGGCGGGAGGGGCTCGGGCTGCTGCGGTGGAGCCGGGAGGCCGGGGAACTGCGCGAGCGGCTGGCCTTCCTGCACCGGGAGCTGGGTGAGCCCTGGCCGGACATGGCGGACGGGACGCTGGTCGACCGGGCCGGGGAGTGGCTGGAGCCGGAGCTCTCCCGGGCCGCGCGGCGCGCCGATCTGGGGCGGATCGACGCCGGGGAGACCCTGCGGCGGCTGTTGCCGTGGGCGTCGGGCGAGGCGGGCCGGCTGGGCGAGCTCGCACCGGAGCGGATCGAGGTGCCGAGCGGTTCGAGGATCCGGGTCGAGTACGGGGGTGAGCGGCCGGTGCTCGCGGTGAAGCTCCAGGAGATGTTCGGGCTGGCCGAGACGCCCCGGGTGGCGGGGGTCCCGGTCCTTGTCCATCTTCTCTCCCCCGCCGGACGGCCGGCGGCCGTGACCGCCGACCTGGCGTCGTTCTGGAGGGACGGCTACCGCGCGGTGCGGGCGGAGCTGAGGGGGCGGTACCCGAAGCACCCGTGGCCGGAGGACCCCGCGACGGCGGAGCCGACCCGGCACACGAGCGCGCGGCTCAGACGGGAGGGGCGACCGGGGCCCCGGTCGTGAAGGTGTCGGTGGGCGCGTCGTCGGCCGGACGGCGGGAGCGGGCTTCGAGCCAGAGGGAGAGGGCGAGGAGAAGGAGAGCCAGGACGGTGAAGCTCCAGGGCAGGTAGGAGACGAGCATCAGCACCATCAGACGGTTGGAGGAGACCATGTCGCCGATGCTCTTGAGGTAGTCCTCGCGCATCTTCACGTGCCCCTCGAAGACCGTGAGGGTGTCCTGGCCCATCAGCGTCTTGGCGTTGCGGAGCTCCTCCTTGTGGATCTCCTCGCCGTTGACGGGGGCGCCGGTGACCGGCTCGATCCAGAACATCCGCTTGGTCGAGTACCAGCGGGTGAGACCGGATTCGGTGATGACCTCCGGCGGGATCTTCACCGGCATGGTCTTGGGCATGGGGACCTGGGTCCACGGAATGGTCTGCTCGAAGTAGTAGACCTCCATGCCCCGGAAGGTGCGGGTGCCCACGAAGTGGATGGGGGCCGAGGTGCGGGTCTGGGCGTCGAAGTACTGGTAGTCACGCTTCTCGGTGAGGAAGGGGAACTTGAACTCGATGCCCTCGCGCCGGACGGCGTCGCCGTCGACGGATTCGCCGGTGACGTGGACGGGGTCCTGGGAGTGGGCGTCGAAGATGTACCGCTCGGGGACCTTGGAGACCATCTTCCCGTCGGGGCCCATGACGTAGGCGAGGGCGTCCCAGACGACGACGTCCCGGCCGGCGTCCCGCTCGATGCGTCGCGACTCCTCCACGTTGCCCTTGAGGGTCTGGACGATCGTGATCTTGTCGACCTGCTCCGACTTGAGCGTGGAGTAGTTGAGGAGGGTCGCGGGCTTCGCCTCCAGGACGGTCTCCTGGTACTGGTTCGACGGGATCTTCGCCAGCCTGGGGAAGGCGTACCAGCGCAGGGTCGGGGCCATCGCGGCGCAGAAGACGGCGAGGGAGAGCAGGACGAGACTGGCTCGGCGGCGCACGGTCGCCCCCTACTTCTTGGGGCCGGGATCGGCGGTCAGCAGGGGCTTGGGCGAGGTGGGGCCGTCGGGCGGCAGATCGACCACCGAGATGAGCAGGACGAAGAGGAGGACTGGTGCGAGTCCGATGGCGGCGGCGACGAGGGCACGCATGGTCGGCCTCCCGGTATGCGATCTGATGAGTCGTCAGGGCGGGGGCACCGTAGCAACGTGACCGCGAGATGAGAACACGTTGTACCCGGGGAACGCGGAGCGCCGCCCCTCCGCCCGGTGGGCGGAGAAGCGGCGCGGGGAGGCGGCGCTGAGCGCGGGTGGTGTCCGGCCGAGGGCCCGGGGTCAGGCCGAGGGCGAGGAGGAGGGGGAGGAAGGGGAGGCGGAGGGGGTGGCCTCGGGCGAGCCGCTGCCGGACGGGGACGGGTCCGGGGAAGGTGTGGCCGGTGCCGTGACCGTCAGCTTGATCTCCGCGCTGCCTCCGCCGGGCGCGGTGAGGCGCAGCACGTAGTCGCCGGCCTTGTCGCCCGCGAAGAGCTCGGGGAGGGAGATCAGACCGCTCTCGTCGGTCGTGAGGGTGAGGGTGCGCAGGGGCTTGCCCGCCGCGTCCTTGAAGTACGGACCGTCGGCGCTCTCCTGGGTGTCCGCCGCCGAGGCGACGACCACGGCGGTGACGACGACTCCGGGGGCGAGCGCGCCTCCGTCGGTGGCCTTGACCTGCACCCGCTGGGCGTAGGCGGTGCCGGTGACGGCGGAGAGGGGGTCACCCGCGACCCGGGCGAGGGTGTCCGCCCGCCGCTCGGTGACGGTCGCGGTGAACTCGGTCGCGCCCAGGGTGCGGCCCACGACGGTGGCCTTGATCGTGAACGACCCGGTCTTCTCGCCGGCCTTCGGCAGGGGGGCCGTCGCGATGCCGGTGGAGCCCGTGGTGACGGTCGCGGTGGTCGAGCCGCCGGGGAAGCGGGTGTCGGTGGTCCCGGTGATCTCGAAGCGGATGTCGACCCCGCTGACCGGGGCGCCGACGCCGTCGAGCGCGGCGACTGCGGGGGCCTTGACGAAGGCGCTCCCGGTGGTCGCGGTCAACGGGCCCGTCGCGACGGGCGAGAGCCGGGTGACCTTGGCGGCGGCCGGGACGGTCGGCGGCTTGGTCGGCGTGGTGACCGGGGGCTTGACGGGGGTCGGGGGCTTGGTCGGCGGCGCGGTGGCATCGCCCGGGGTGCCCGGCTTCGGCTTCGGCTTCGGCGAGGGGGTCGCCGGGATCCGCGGCGGCGGCGAGGTGGGGGCGGGACGGTTGCCCTGGCCCCGGCCGTCGCTGCGGTCGACCGGGAGCACGCCCGTGCCGTCCGGGACCTGGTGGGTGCCGCGCTGGTAGTACGTGAACCAGGACAGGACCGTGTTCAGGTACTCCGTCGAGCGGTTGTAGCTGAGGATCGCCCGGTCGAGGTCGGCCTTGAGCGCCAGGTTGCGGTCGTTGGCGCAGAGGTACAGACCGGCGGCCTGGGCGGCGTCGTAGATGTTGTTCGGGTCCTTCTTCCCGTCGCTGTTGGCGTCCTGGCCCCAGGTAGCCCAGGTGGACGGGATGAACTGCATCGGGCCGACGGCGCGGTCGTGGGTCTTGTCGCCGTCGTAGGCGCCGCCGTCGGTGTCGGAGATGTTGGCGAATCCGACGCCGTCGAGGACGGGGCCGAGGATCGGCGAGAGCGTCGTGCCGTTGGCGTCGACCCGGCCGCCGCGCGCCTGGCCGGACTCGACCTTGCCGATGCCGGCGAGCAGCTGCCAGGGCAGGTTGCAGCCGGGGTCGGTGGAGCGGATCGACTGCTCGGCGCGCTGGTAGGCGGAGAACACGGACGCGGGTATGCCGGCTTCGGCGGGCCCGGTGAAGACCGGCGGAAGGGTGGGCATCGCCCCGGGCTTGTTCGGGGTGTTCAGCGGCGGGAGGTCCGTGTAGTACGGCGAGTCACCGGTGGCGGAACCGTCGCCGGACGGCGTCGCGGTGTCCCCGGCGCCGACGGAACGGTCGCCTCCGGCGTTGTCCGTGGGCGGAGAGACCGTCTCCGGAGCCTGCGAGGCGGCGAGCGCGGCGACCGCCGCGGCCACCACCGCACCGCTGGTGGCTCCCCTGCGCAGCCTGCGGCCCAAGTGCGTCGCTGACATGTCCGTGGTCCCTTCCCCCTCGACTCCGGCCCCACACTCCCCGCGTGCGACCCCTGGCGACCCTATGCCAACTCCAGCCCACCGGGCACCGGCGCCTGACCCTGTTTCACGCTTTCGTCACCTCTCGGCCGCTTCCGGACCGGACGCGTACCGGAACGGGCGCGGGCGGGACCGAAGGCGTACGGCACCGGAGGCGTACGGGAACCGGGGGGCGGGTCCGGGGCCTCTTCCTCTGCGGCCGACGAGGTGCCTCGGCCGTCACCACCGGAGCCTGGGGGACGTCCCGTTGCCGTTCACGCTGAGTCATGCCGCTGCCGTGCTGCCCGGACTGCGCCGGAACGGGACCGCGCGCGGGCCGCTGGTGGCGTCCGCGCTGCTCGCGGGCTCCTTCGCGCCCGACATGACCTACTTCGCCGCCACGGCCTTCCCCGGAGCGATGACCTTCGGGGACGTCACCCACTCCCCCGTCGGCATCGTCACCGCCGACGTGCTGATCACGACCCTGCTCGTGGGCCTGTGGCTGACCGTGCGCGAGCCGCTCGTGGCGCTGCTGCCCACCGGACGGCGCGGGCGGGTGTACGGGCTGGTCCGGGGCCTGCCCTGGCGTGACCGGCACCCCGCCGTGCTCGCCGGGTGGTTCGTCCTCTCCGCGGCGCTCGGCGCGACCACACACGTCGTGTGGGACTCCTTCACCCATATCGACCGCTGGGGCACGCGGGCGATCCCGGTGCTCGGCGACGTCGTCGCCGGGTTCCCGGTCTACCTCTACACGCAGTACGGGAGTTCGGCGCTGGCCCTGGGACTCCTCGGGTGGTTCCTCGCGCGGGCGCTGCGCTCCGCCGCTCCCGGCCCCGAGCTGCCCGCGGGGGTGCCGGTCCCGGACCGGCGGGGGCGGCTCCTGGCCGTCGGGCTGATCGGCGGCTGCGTCCTCGCCGGGATCGCGCACCGGGTGCTGCGCTGGGCCGCGTACTGGGGCTGGGACCGGATCGAGACGCCCCTGGACGTCATTCCGACGGCCTGCTTCGGCGCCGGCGCGGGGCTCGCCGTCGGGCTCGTGCTGTACGGGACGTGGGTACGGCTGTCCGCCCGGCCGGGCCGGGCCACCCCTGTTCCTTCGGGGGAAGCCGCCCTGTCGGAGGAAGCTGTTCCGTCGGGTCGGCCCGTTCCGGAGGGCGCGGGCCCGGCGTCTCGTGCGGGGCGCTCCCGTCAGGGGTATCGCTGATCTTCTCCGGCGGCGTGAAGCCCCGGGCCTCGGCGCCGCCGGAGAGGGCGCGGTGCACGACGAGGGCGACCCCCTCCAGGGTCCGTACGCCGTACCGCTTGGTGGGGTTGTCGTGGCTGAGGAGGGCGATCCGGTAGTCGATCGCACCGCCCGGGGCGGGGGCGGCCGGGCGCGCGAAGCCGATGCTGTGGACGCGCCAGGCGTGGGCGTCGCGGGACAGCCAGCCGTTCTTGAGGTGGACCTTGACCGTGGAGGGGGCTCCCGCGGAGACGCCCCAGGCCTGGCCGCGGACGACCTGGCCCATCAGGTCCATCGCCACGGCGCGGCGGGAGACGGCGGCGAGCAGGGCCAGTTGGTCGCGGGCGGTGGTGCGGGTGAGTCCCCAGTAGCGGTCGCGGCCGAGGACGGTGTCCTGGGCGCCGGCCTCCCGCAGCACCCTGTTCAGCCGGGCGCGGGAGAGCCCCTCCCACAGCTCGGATGCGGCGGTGTTGTCGGAGCGGGTGATCATCGCCTTCATCCGCCGGGATTCCACGGCGGTGGGCGCCCGGCCCAGTTCCTCCGCGCGGCCGAGGACGGCCTGCAGGATGAGGACCTTGGCGATGCTGGCGGAGTCGTAGGCCAGGGTGTCGCCGAGCCGGCAGCGCAGTCCGCGTCCGGGGTCGTGGACGGCGACGGAGACCGTGCCGTCGCGGCCCTTGAGGGCGGCCTCGATGTCCTGGGAGAGCCGGGCGGCGAGGGCGGGTTCGCGGGCCGAGGTACACAGGGCGGGGGCGCGGTGTGCCGCCGCGGGCCAGGACCAGGCGGTGGCGGACGCGCCGAGGAGGGCGCCGAGCAAGGCCCAGGTGGGGAGGTGGGGGCGGCGGCGCGGGATCATGCTGCCCAGTTTCGGGAGCGGGGGTGGTGGGCCGCCTTCTGACTGGTCCGACTGGCGCACAGGCGGCGGGGCCGGATCCGTACTGCCGCTACGCCCCTGCGCCTTGGCCCGCACTACCGGTGCGGTGCACGTGTGGTGCGGGTACGGGCGTAGGAGCCTCGGCCCGGCAAGGGGCGACGTCCCGTGTGCCCACCCTCCCCCAGACTTCGTCCGGGGGGACCCCCACGCCCCAGCGGGACGATTGCCCACACGGCGGCGGGGCGGCCGGCGCGGGTGGGGGCACCCGCGCCGGCCGGTGTCAGTGCGCCGCCGAGTCCCAGTTCGGGCCCACGCCTACCGAGACGTCCAGCGGGGCGCGCAGGTCGGCCGCGGCCGACATCTGTTCGCGGAGCAGGGCCTCGACCCGCTCGCGCTCGCCGGGGGCGAGTTCGAGCACGATTTCGTCGTGGACCTGGAGGAGCATCCGGGAGGCGAGGCCCGCCTCGGTCAGCGCCCGGTCGACCTTGAGCATGGCGACCTTGACGATGTCGGCGGCCGTGCCCTGGATCGGGGCGTTGAGCGCCATCCGCTCGGCGGCCTCGCGGCGCTGCCGGTTGTCGCTGTTGAGGTCGGGGAGGTAGCGGCGGCGGCCGAGCATCGTCTCGGTGTACCCGGTGGCGCGGGCCTCGTCGACGACGCGGCGCAGGTAGTCCCGTACCCCTCCGAAGCGCTCGAAGTAGGTGTCCATCAGGCCGCGGGCCTCGCCCGGGTCGATGTTCAGCTGCTGCGAGAGGCCGAAGGCGGAGAGGCCGTAGGCCAGGCCGTACGACATGGCCTTGATCTTGCGGCGCATCTCGGCGTCGACGGCGGACCGCTCGACGCCGAAGACCTGAGAGGCGACGGTGGTGTGCAGGTCCTCACCGGAGGTGAAGGCCTCGATGAGCCCCTCGTCCTCGGAGAGGTGGGCCATGACGCGCAGCTCGATCTGGCTGTAGTCGGCGGTCATGAGGGCCTCGAAGCCCTCGCCGACGACGAAGCCGTGCCGGATGGCGCGGCCCTCGTCCGTCCGCACCGGCACGTTCTGCAGGTTGGGGTCGGTGGAGGAGAGGCGGCCGGTGGCGGCGACGGTCTGGCTGAAGGTGGTGTGGATCCGGCCGTCGGCGGCGACGGTCTTGATCAGGCCCTCGACCGTGGAGCGCAGTCGTGCCTGCTCGCGGTGGCGGAGCATGATCACCGGCAGGTCGTGCTCGGTCTGGCCGGCCAGCCAGGCGAGCGCGTCGGCGTCCGTGGTGTACCCGGTCTTGGTCTTCTTGGTCTTCGGCAGGTTCAGCTCGCCGAAGAAGACCTCCTGGAGCTGCTTGGGCGAGCCGAGGTTGAACTCGTGGCCGACGGAGGCGTGCGCCTCCTTCACGGCCTGCTGCACGGCCCCGGCGAACTGCTGCTCCATGGCCTCCAGATGGTCGCGGTCGGCGGCGATGCCGTGCCGCTCCAGGCGGGCGAGGAGGGCGGAGGTCGGCAGCTCGACCTCGTGGAGCAGCTCGCGGGCGCCGACCTCGCCGAGCCGCTCCTCGAAGGCGCCCGCCAGGTCGAGGACGGCCCTCGCCTGGGTCATGAGGGCCTCGGCCTCGGCGGTGTCGTCGGCGCCGAAGGCGAGCTGTCCGTCGGCGGCGGCGGCCGGGGCCAGCTCACGGCCGAGGTACTCGACGGAGAGCGCGTCGAGGGCGAAGGAGCGGCGGCCGGGCTTGACGAGGTAGGCGGCGAGGGCGGTGTCCATGGTGACGCCCGCGATGCTCCAGCCGTGCTCGGGGAAGACCCGCATGGCGCCCTTGGCGTTGTGCAGGGCCTTGGGGCGGCCGGCGTCGGAGATCCACTCGGCCCAGGCGCGCTCGTCGGTCTCGTCGAGCGCGCTGGGCTCGAACCAGGCGGCGGCGCCGCCGGCGGCGGCGAGGGCGATCTCGCTCACGTTCCCCGTGCCGAGGGCCCAGCTGTCGACGGTGGCGACGCCGAGGGGCTCGGTGCCGTGCTCGGCGAGCCAGGGGGCCAGCTCGCCGGCGCCGAGGACGGTGCCGTCGATCTCGACCCCGGCGGCGGGGGCCGGGGCGGCCTCCTCGGCGGCGCCCGGGTCGACGGCGAGGAGCCGCTCGCGCAGCGAGGGGTTGCGGATCTCCAGGGTGTCGAGGACGAGGGCGACGGCCCCGCGGTCGTACGGCTCGCGGGCGAGGTCGGTCACCGTCTTCGGCAGCTCGACGTCCTTGGACATCTCGGTGAGCCGGCGGTTGAGCTTGACCGCTTCCAGGTGGTCGCGGAAGTTCTGTCCGGCCTTGCCCTTGACCTCCTCGGCGCGCTCGACGAGCTCGGCGAAGGAGCCGAACTGGTTGATCCACTTGGCGGCGGTCTTCTCGCCGACGCCGGGGATGCCGGGGAGGTTGTCGGACGGGTCGCCGCGCAGGGCCGCGAAGTCGGGGTACTGCGAGGGCGTGAGGCCGTACTTCTCCTGGACCTTCTCCGGGGTGAAGCGGGTCAGCTCGGAGACGCCCTTGGTGGGGTAGAGCACGGTCGTGCGGTCGGAGACCAGCTGGAAGGAGTCCCGGTCGCCGGTCACGATGAGGACGTCGAAGCCCTCGGCCTCGGCCTGGGTGGCGAGGGTCGCGATGACGTCGTCCGCCTCGAAGCCGTCGACGGCGAAGCGCGGCGCGTGCATCGCGTCGAGCAGCTCGCCGATCAGCTCGACCTGCCCCCTGAACTCGTCGGGGGTCTTGGAACGGTTCGCCTTGTACTCCGGGAACTCCTCGGACCGCCAGGTCTTGCGGGACACGTCGAAGGCGACCGCGAAGTGCGTGGGGGCCTCGTCGCGGAGCGTGTTCGCCAGCATCGAGGCGAACCCGTAGATCGCGTTCGTCGGCTGTCCGGTCGCGGTGGTGAAGTTCTCCGCGGGCAGCGCGAAGAACGCCCGGTACGCGAGCGAGTGCCCGTCCATGAGGAGCAGGCGGGGGCGGGTGTCTGCGGGGTTCTTCGATGCTGTCTCGGCCACACGACGATCCTGCCACGGACCGCTGACAATCCCGTCCACACCGGTGGGGTCCCGGGCTGTCGGTGCCGCGTGACAGGATCGGAGACGTACGACACAGGATTACCGCTCAAGGGAGAGCGCGATGGTCAGCAAGCCGCCGGTCGGCGACCCGGTCCAGGACGCACCGCAGGTCACGCCGCCGCAGCACGCCGCCGCCGGCCTGCCCGCGGTCGGTCACACGCTGCGGATCGCGCAGGAGCAGATGGGCACGCTGCGCACCGCCCGGACCCTGCTCAAGGTCAATCAGAAGGACGGTTTCGACTGTCCCGGCTGCGCCTGGCCGGAGGGCGACAAGAGGCATGTGGCGGAGTTCTGCGAGAACGGCGCGAAGGCGGTCGCCGAGGAGGCGACGCTGCGCCGGGTGACCCCGGAGTTCTTCGCCGCGCACCCGGTGGCGGACCTGGCGACCCGCAGCGGGTACTGGCTGGGGCAGCAGGGCCGGATCACGGAGCCGATGCTGCTGCCCGAGGGCGGCGACCGGTACGAGCCGGTGACCTGGGAGCGGGCCTTCGCGATCCTCGCGGAGGAGCTCCGGGCGCTCGGCTCCCCCGACGAGGCGCTCTTCTACACCTCGGGGCGTACGAGCAACGAGGCCGCGTTCCTGCTCCAGCTCTTCGCCCGCGAGTTCGGCACGAACAACCTGCCGGACTGCTCCAACATGTGCCACGAGTCCTCGGGCTCGGCGCTGACGGAGACCATCGGCATAGGAAAGGGCAGCGTCTCCCTGGAGGACCTGCACCGGGCGGACCTGATCATCGTGGCCGGGCAGAACCCGGGGACGAACCATCCCCGGATGCTCTCCGCCCTGGAGAAGGCGAAGTCGGCGGGCGCGCGGATCATCTCGGTGAACCCGCTGCCGGAGGCGGGGCTCGAACGCTTCAAGAACCCGCAGGGCATGCTCAAGGGCGCCGCGCTCACCGATCTCTTCCTCCAGATCAGGATCGGCGGCGACCAGGCCCTCTTCCGGCTGCTCAACAAGCTGGTCCTGGAGACGGCCGGGGCGGTCGACGAGGCGTTCGTCCGCGAACACACCCATGGGTACGAGGAGTTCGCCGAGGCGGCGAAGGCGGCCGACTGGGACGAGACGCTCACCGCGACCGGTCTGACGCGCGCCGAGATCGAGCGGGCTCTCGAGCTGGTGCTCGCCTCGGAGCGGACGGTGGTCTGCTGGGCGATGGGGCTCACCCAGCACAAGCACTCCGTGCCGACCATCCGCGAGGTGGTCAACTTCCTGCTGCTGCGCGGGAACATCGGCCGGCCGGGCGCCGGGGTGTGCCCGGTGCGCGGCCATTCGAACGTGCAGGGCGACCGCACGATGGGGATCTTCGAGCGGCCCGCGCCCGCCTTCCTGGACGCGCTGGACAAGGAGTTCGGGATCGTCTCGCCGCGCCACCACGGCTTCGACGTGGTGCGGTCGATCCAGGCGCTGCGGGACGGCGAGGCGAAGGTGTTCTTCGCGATGGGCGGGAACTTCGTCGGCGCGACCCCGGACACCGAGGTCACCGAGGCCGCGATGCGGAACGCCCGGCTGACCGTGCACGTGTCGACGAAGCTGAACCGCTCGCACACGGTCACGGGCACGCGCGCGCTCATCCTGCCCACGCTCGGGCGTACCGACAAGGACGTGCAGAAGAGCGGCAAGCAGTTCGTGACGGTCGAGGACTCGATGAGCCTGGTGCACGCCTCGCGCGGCAATCTGCCGCCGGCGGGCCCGCGTCTGCTGTCGGAGCCGGCGATCGTGGCGCGGCTGGCGCGCGCCGTCCTCGGAGCCGGATCGGCCACGCCCTGGGAGGAGTTCGAGGCGGACTACGCGACGATCAGGGACCGCATCGCGCGCGTGGTGCCCGGTTTCGAGGACTTCAACGCACGGCTCGCGGCGAACCCCGGCGGCTTCGCGCTGCCGCACGGGCCGCGTGACGAGCGCCGTTTCCCGACGAAGACGGGCAAGGCCAACTTCACGGCGGCGCCCGTGGAGTACCCGCGGGTGCCGGAGGGGCGGCTGCTGCTCCAGACGCTGCGCTCGCACGATCAGTACAACACCACCATCTACGGTCTGGACGACCGCTACCGGGGCATCAAGGGGGGCCGCCGGGTGGTGCTGGTGCATCCGGAGGACGCGGCGGCGCTGGGCTTCGCCGACGGCGCGTACGCGGATCTGGTGAGCGAGTGGACGGACGGCAGCGAGCGGCGGGCGCCCGGCTTCCGGGTGGTGCACTACCCGACGTCACGGGGGTGCGCCGCGGCCTATTACCCGGAGACGAACGTGCTGGTGCCGCTGGAGTCGACGGCGGACGTCAGCAACACCCCCGCGAGCAAGTCCGTGGTCGTCCGTCTGGAACAATCCCCTTCCGCCTAAGCGTTTGCTCAGGCGGTATCAGCAGCCGTACGAAGAGCAGTCGCCGTACGAAGACGAACGGAGCCGGCCCATGGGTGAGCAGCAGCACGTGACGTTCCCGCAGGAGGTCATCGACGAGTACGCGGCGCTGGGCGTCGACCTCCCGGCGCTCTTCTCCGCCGGGCACCTGGGGAACCGGATGGGTGTCCAGATCGTGGAGGCGTCCGCCGAGCGGGTGGTCGGCACGATGCCCGTGGAGGGGAACACCCAGCCGTACGGTCTGCTGCACGGCGGCGCGTCGGCGGTGCTCGCCGAGACGCTGGGCTCGGTCGGCTCGATGCTGCACGGCGGGTCCTCCCGGATCGCCGTGGGCGTCGACCTGAACTGCACCCATCACCGCGGGGTGCGCAGCGGGCTGGTGACCGGTGTGGCGACCCCGGTGCATCGGGGTCGGACGACGGCCACGTACGAGATCGTGATCAGTGACGAGCAGGGCAACCGGGTCTGCTCGGCGCGACTGACCTGTCTGCTGCGCGAGGTCACCGCGAAGGACGCCGCGATGCCGGCCGGCGGCGGCCCCGCCGCGGGCGGGGAGCCGGGCTCCGGCGCGGGCGCCGCGGTGACCCCGGGCGCCTGACCAGCGACGGACCACGAAGGGGGCGGCACCCGTAGGTGCCGCCCCCTTCGGCGTTCCCGCCCGTCCCCCGCCCGTCCCCCGCCCGCCCGCTCGTCACGCTGTGTCACATGCACACGAGGGGCCCCGACCAGAAGCGGAAGGGCCGGTTCGTCCGCTCAGGTTTCTGCCGTTGTCCGATATCCGGAGAGTCCGCTGAGCGGACCGTCAGTACCAAGAATCGCTCAAGCCCCTTAGCGGAACTGGGCGTTCTCAGTATGTGAACACCGCGTTAGCGACCCCTATGCCCCGGTATTCCCAGGCGCCGCGCACACTCTTCCCCCCTCGGCATAACAAGACAGTCACATCCTGACCTCGCCGCTCCCCGACCCTCCCCACCTGCGCTTAGAGTCACCGCCAGTCACCGCGCCGCCGGGCGCGTTCTACTGCACGGCCCTGTACCAAACCCAGTACGGCCCGGCGTTCCAAAACGGCACCCCTCGCTCCGCAGCTTCACGGCACCGCCTCTTCCGAGGGGGCCGCGCCAGGGAAAGGACCCTTCGTGCGAAACCGTTCGTTGCTCATACTCACCACCGCGGTCACCGCGGGAGCGCTCACGCTCACCGCCTGTGGTTCTCGCGACGACAAGGGTGGCGCGGCCGAGAACGGTGACGGCGGCAACGTCACCGTGACCATCGGTCTCGACGCGCCCCTCACGGGTGAGCTGTCCGCCCTCGGCCTCGGCATCAAGAACTCGGCCGACCTCGCGGTCAAGACGGCCAACGAGAAGGCCTACGTCAAGGGCGTGACCTTCAAGCTGGAGACCCTGGACGACCAGGCGCAGCCCTCCGCCGGCCAGCAGAACGCCACGAAGTTCGTCGCCGACAAGGGCGTCCTCGGCGTCGTGGGCCCGCTGAACTCCTCGGTGTCCGAGTCGATGCAGAAGGTCTTCGACGACGCCAAGCTGGTGCAGGTCTCCCCGGCCAACACCAACCCGTCCCTGAGCCAGGGCCCCAACTGGTCCACCGGTGACAAGAAGCGCGGCTACAAGTCGTACTTCCGTACCGCGACCACGGACGCCATCCAGGGCCCGTTCGCCGCGCAGTACGTCTTCAACAAGGCCAAGAAGACCAAGGCCTTCATCATCGACGACAAGAAGACCTACGGCGCCGGCCTCGCGGGCACCTTCAAGGGCGAGTTCGAGAAGCTCGGCGGCAAGGTCCTCGGCACCGAGCACATCAACCCGGACACCAAGGACTTCTCCGCGGTCGCGACCAAGGTGAAGAGCTCCGGCGCCGACGTCGTCTACTACGGTGGCGAGTACCCGGCCGCCGGCCCGCTGGCCAAGCAGATCAAGGAGGCCGGCGCGAAGGTCACCGTCGTCGGCGGCGACGCGATCTACAGCCCCGAGTACGTGAAGCTGGCGGGCGCCGCGGCGGCCGAGGGCGACATCGCCACCTCCGTCGGTTCGCCGATCGAGTCCCTGCCGTCCGCCAAGGAGTTCCTGGCCAACTACAAGGCCAAGGGCTACAAGGAGGCCTACGAGGCCTACGGCGGCTACGCCTACGACTCGACCTGGGCGGTCATCGAGGCCGTCAAGAAGGCCACCGAGGGCAACGGCGGCAAGGTCCCGGAGCGCGCCAAGGTCGTCGAGGCCATGCAGGGCGTCTCCTTCGAGGGTGTGACCGGCAAGGTCTCCTTCGACGAGTTCGGTGACACCACCAACAAGCAGCTGACCGTCTACAAGGTCACGGGCGGCGCGTACAAGCCGGTCGAGTCCGGCACCTTCGGCGGCTGATCCTCAGCAGTCCCACTCTCAGCACCACCTTCATCGCGCGGGGGGCCGCACCAGGCGCCCCGCGCGGTGTCACATCCGTCGAAAGTCTCGGAGGACAATGCGGTGAACGAACTGCCGCAGCAGCTGGTCAACGGCCTGCTACTGGGATCCATGTACGGGCTGGTCGCCGTCGGCTACACGATGGTCTACGGCATCGTCCAGCTCATCAACTTCGCCCATGGCGAGATCTTCATGACCGGCGGCTTCGGGGCGCTCACGGTCTGGCTCATCCTGCCCGGCGGCACCACGATGTGGGTCGCGCTGCCCCTCATGATCATCGGTGCCGTGCTCGTCGCGACGACGATAGCCGTCGGGGCCGAGCGCCTGGCCTACCGCCCGTTGCGCGGTGGCCCCCGCCTCGCCCCGCTCATCACCGCGATCGGTCTCTCGCTCGCCCTCCAGCAGGCCGTCTGGACCTTCTACCCGGAGGCGAAGTCCGCCCGGACCTTCCCGCAGATCCCCGGCGGTCCGATCGAGCTCGGCCCGGTCACCATCCAGACCGGCGACGTCTTCCTCCTGATCGCCGCCCCCATCTGCATGGCCGTCCTCGCCTTCTTCGTGATGCGCACCCGCGTCGGCCGCGGCATGCAGGCCACGGCGCAGGACCCGGACACCGCGAAGCTCATGGGCGTCAACACCGACCGGATCATCGTGATCGCGTTCGCCCTCGGCGCCGCGTTCGCCGCGGTCGGCGCCGTCGCCTACGGCCTCAAGTACGGCGTCGTCGACTACAAGATGGGCTTCCTCCTCGGACTCAAGGCGTTCACCGCCGCCGTCCTCGGCGGCATCGGCAACATCTACGGGGCCATGATCGGCGGTGTCGTCCTCGGCGTCGCGGAGACCATGGCGACGGCGTACATCAGCCACATCCCCGGTATGGATCAGCTCGGCGGCCAGTCCTGGGCCGACGTCTGGGCCTTCGTACTCCTCATCGTCGTACTCCTCGCCCGGCCACAAGGCCTCCTCGGCGAGCGCGTCGCGGACAGGGCGTGAGCACCATGACCACCATCTCCGAGAACACCACGGCGGCAACGGCTCCCACCACCGACGCGACCGGCCTCATCGGCTTCGTGCCGGCCAAGGCCGCCCGCGCCCTCGCCCTCGGCGGCGGCGTCCTCACGGTCGCCAGCTGCTTCCTCTCCTGGACCTGGACGCCCCGCTTCCCCGGCGACCTCACGTTCTACGGCTCCCCCGCCGGCCTGCAGATGCAGGTCCTGGTCCTGGGCCTGCTCACCGTCCTCTTCGCCCTCTCGTCGTACGGCGTCAAGGGCACCCGCTGGCTGACCCCGGCCGGCGGTGACGCGGCCCTCAAGCTCGCCGCGCTCGCCTCCTTCGGCACCGCCTGGTTCACGGTCGGCGCCATCAGCATCGAGCTCGGCGGCCCGGTCAACCTGGAACCGGGTGGCGCGATCCTCGCACTCGCCACCCTGCTCGGCCTCCTCGGCGCCCTCGCCCTCCCCTTCGAGCGGCCGAAGCTGCTGCCCGTGGACCCCGAGGACTCCGGCTGGGACCAGTTCAAGCACGACATGAGCAACAACTGGGCCACCTTCAAGGCGGCCTTCGCCACCACCGGTTCGGTGCGCCGGCTGCCCACGATGCACTCCTCCCTGGAGATCCTGATCATCGCGGGCGTGCTCGCCGTGGCGCTCGGTGTCTTCACCTACGGTGTCGGCACGGAGTACGACGAGCTGTTCCTCGGCTTCCTGATCACGGCCGGCCTCGGCTTCGCCGCGCTCAACAAGTCGGGCCTCGTCGCGCAGGCCACGCAGCTCACCGGCAAGCACCAGAACCTGTCCATCGCGGGCGCGTTCACCGCCGCGGCGCTCTTCCCCTTCACCCAGACCGACGACCAGTACGCGACGCTCGGCGTCTACATCCTGATCTTCGCCACGGTCGCCCTGGGCCTGAACATCGTCGTCGGCCTCGCCGGTCTCCTCGACCTCGGTTACGTCGCCTTCCTCGGCGTCGGCGCCTACGCCGCCGCCCTCGTCTCGGGCGCCCCGACCTCCCCGTTCGGCCTGCACTTCCCCTTCTGGGCGGCCATCCTGGTCGGTGCGGCGGCCTCCCTGGTCTTCGGTGTCCTCATCGGCGCCCCGACCCTGCGGCTGCGCGGCGACTACCTCGCGATCGTCACGCTCGGTTTCGGTGAGATCTTCCGGATCACGGTGAACAACACCGACGGCACCTCCGGTCCCGACATCACCAACGGCTCCAACGGCATCGCGTCCATCCCGAACCTGAGCATGTTCGGGTTCGACTTCGGCGCCGAGCACGTGATCGGCGGCTTCACCATCGGCCGCTTCGCGAACTACTTCTTCCTGATGCTGCTGATCATGGCGGTCGTCGTGCTGGTCTTCCGGCGCAGCGGCGACTCCCGTATCGGCCGTGCCTGGGTCGCCATCCGCGAGGACGAGACCGCCGCGCTCGCCATGGGCATCAACGGCTTCCGGGTCAAGCTCATCGCCTTCGCGCTCGGCGCCTCGCTGGCCGGTCTCGCGGGCACGGTGCAGGCGCACGTCACCTACACGGTGACCCCGGAGCAGTACCTCTTCGCCGGTCCCATCCCGCCCAACTCCGCCTTCCTGCTCGCGGCCGTCGTCCTCGGCGGCATGGGCACCATGAGCGGTCCCCTGGTCGGCGCGTCCCTGCTCTTCCTCATCCCGAACAAGCTCCAGTTCATGGGCGAGTACCAGCTGCTGCTCTTCGGCGTCGCGCTGATCCTGCTCATGCGCTTCCGCCCGGAGGGCATGATCGCCAACCGGCGCAACCAGCTGGAGTTCCACGAGAAGGACGAGACGCCCGCCACGCTCGCCAAGGCAGGTGCCTGAACCATGACGACCACCACCACCAAGGCCGAGGCCACCGCCGAGCCGGCCGCCCGCGAGACCGTGCTCGACGCGCGCGGGGTCACCATGCGGTTCGGCGGCCTCACCGCCGTGCGCGATGTGAACCTCACCGTGAACAGCGGCGAGATCGTCGGTCTCATCGGCCCCAACGGCGCCGGCAAGACCACCTTCTTCAACTGTCTCACCGGTCTCTACATCCCGACCGAGGGTGAAGTCCGGTACAAGGGCACGGTCCTGCCGCCCACGTCCTTCAAGGTCACCGACGCCGGCATCGCCCGTACCTTCCAGAACATCCGTCTCTTCCACAACATGACGGTCCTGGAGAACGTGCTCGTCGGACGCCACACCCGGATGAAGCAGGGCCTCTGGTCCGCGCTGCTCCGGCTGCCCGGCTTCCGGAAGACCGAGGCCGAGGCGTCGAAGCGGGCGATGGAGCTGCTGGAGTTCATCGGCCTCCAGGACAAGGCGCAGCACCTCGCGAAGAACCTCCCGTACGGCGAGCAGCGCAAGCTGGAGATCGCCCGCGCCCTCGCGAGCGACCCCGGTCTGATCCTGCTCGACGAGCCCACCGCCGGCATGAACCCGCAGGAGACGCGGGCGGCGGAGGAACTCATCTTCGCCATCCGGGACATGGGCGTCGCCGTGCTCGTCATCGAGCACGACATGCGGTTCATCTTCAACCTCTGCGACCGGGTCGCCGTGCTCGTCCAGGGCCAGAAGCTGATCGAGGGCGACAGCCAGACCGTGCAGAGCGACGAGCGGGTCATCGCCGCGTACCTGGGCGAGCCGGTCGAGTCGGAGAAGCCCCCGGTCGCGGAGCCCGACGCCCCGGAGGCCCCCGCGGCCGAAGAGGCTGACGAGGCCCCCGCCGACGACGAGACCGCCGAGGCCGGCGCGAGCGAGGACGCCCCCGGGGCCGCCGCCGAAGAGTCCTCGGAGGACACCCCGCACGACCCTGCTTCGGGCAAGGAGAACGACGCATGACCGCACTGCTCGAAGTCGAGGACCTGCGCGTCGCCTACGGAAAGATCGAGGCCGTCAAGGGCATCTCCTTCTCCGTCGACGCCGGTGAGGTCGTCACCCTCATCGGCACCAACGGCGCCGGGAAGACCACCACCCTGCGGACCCTCTCCGGGCTCCTCAAGCCGGTCGGCGGCCAGATCAAGTTCGAGGGCAAGTCCCTCCGCAAGATCCCCGCGCACAAGATCGTCTCGCTGGGTCTGGCCCACTCCCCCGAGGGCCGCCACATCTTCCCCCGGATGTCGATCGAGGAGAACCTGCTCCTCGGCGCCTTCCTCCGGAAGGACACCGCGGGCATCGCCAAGGACGTCCAGCGCGCCTACGACCTCTTCCCGATCCTGGGCGAGCGTCGCAAGCAGGCGGCCGGCACGCTCTCCGGCGGTGAGCAGCAGATGCTCGCCATGGGCCGGGCGCTGATGTCCCAGCCGAAGCTGCTCATGCTCGACGAGCCCTCGATGGGTCTCTCGCCGATCATGATGCAGAAGATCATGGCGACCATCGCCGAGCTGAAGTCCCAGGGCACCACCATCCTGCTCGTCGAGCAGAACGCCCAGGCGGCGCTGGCCCTGGCGGACCAGGGTCATGTGATGGAGATCGGCAGGATCGTGCTCTCGGGCACGGGGCAGAACCTGCTCCACGACGAGTCCGTCCGCAAGGCGTACCTCGGCGAGGACTGAGCACCACGAACCGAAGGCCCGCCCCACAGTGCTTCCGTGCTGTGGGGCGGGCCTTCTCGTGTTCGGGGCGCGGGGCCGGCTACTGACCCTTGGCCGCCTTCTTCTCCTCGGCGTCCTCGATGACCGCCTCGGCGACCTGCTGCATCGACATGCGGCGGTCCATGGAGGTCTTCTGGATCCAGCGGAACGCGGCCGGCTCCGTCAGCCCGTACTGGGTCTGCAGGACCGACTTGGCACGGTCCACCAGCTTGCGGGTCTCCAGGCGCTGGGAGAGGTCCGCGACCTCCTGCTCCAGGGCGCGCAGTTCGGAGAAGCGGGAGACGGCCATCTCGATGGCGGGCACGACGTCGCTCTTGCTGAACGGCTTCACCAGGTACGCCATGGCGCCGGCGTCCCGGGCCCGCTCGACGAGCTCGCGCTGCGAGAAGGCGGTGAGCATGAGGACCGGGGCGATGGACTCGCCCGCGATCTTCTCGGCGGCCGAGATGCCGTCGAGGACGGGCATCTTCACATCGAGGATGACGAGGTCGGGGCGGTGCTCGCGGGCGAGCTCGACGGCGGTGGCGCCGTCGCCTGCCTCACCGACGACCGTGTAGCCCTCTTCCTCCAGCATCTCTTTGAGGTCGAGGCGGATGAGGGCCTCGTCCTCGGCGATGACGACGCGGGTCGTCAGCGGCGGGACGTGCGACGTGTCGGCGTCGTCGGCGGGCTGGGGCGACTCGGGGGCGGTCACGCGGGCTCCTCGTTCGATGGCCTCGTTCCGAGGCGGATACAGCTCCCCATGAGCCTACCCACCTCCTGTAAGGTAGGGACACGGCGGGTGATCACCGACCTTCGTTTCGAAGGATGCCCCGGTAGCCCAGCGGAAGAGGCAGTGGTCTCAAACACCATACAGCGTGGGTTCGAATCCCACCCGGGGCACTTTACCTTTGATTCCAAGGTTTGAGACGAATAGCCCGTCCTACGTCAGAGCCTCTCCGATGTGGTGCACCCGGACCAGGTTCGTCGACCCCGCGACACCCGGCGGGGAGCCCGCCGTGATGACCACGATGTCGCCCTTCCGGCAGCGGCCGATCCGCAGCAGTTCCTCGTCCACCTGGGCCACCATCGCGTCCGTCGAGTCGACGTGCGGGCCGAGGAAGGTCTCGACG
The DNA here is from genome assembly GCF_040297565.1 of Streptomyces sp. NPDC001728. Taxonomy (NCBI): domain Bacteria; kingdom Bacillati; phylum Actinomycetota; class Actinomycetes; order Kitasatosporales; family Streptomycetaceae; genus Streptomyces; species Streptomyces sp. NPDC001728. Next base: position 307,510 of record NZ_JBEOZK010000003.1, on the reverse strand, counting down.
CCCCAGGTCAGATTGAGCTGGGAGCGGGTCTCCGGCTCCGGGGTGAAGGCAAGCAGCGGGATCGGCGAGCGGTAGCGGGACAGCCGCTTGACCGTGTCGCCGGACTGCGTGAAGGCCACCAGGAACTTCGCGCCGAGGAAGTCGCCCATCTCGGCCGCCGCGCGGGCCACCGCGCCGCCCTGGGTCCGGGGCTTGTTCCGCTCGGTCAGCGGCGGCAGACCCTTGGCGAGGACGTCCTCCTCGGCGGCCTGGACGATCCGGCTCATGGTGCGCACGGTCTCGATCGGGTGGCGGCCGACGCTGGTCTCGCCGGAGAGCATCACCGCGTCGGTGCCGTCGATGACGGCGTTGGCGACATCGCTCGCCTCCGCGCGGGTGGGGCGGGAGTTGTCGATCATCGAGTCGAGCATCTGGGTGGCGACGATGACCGGCTTGGCGTTGCGCTTGGCCAGCTTGACGGCGCGCTTCTGGACGATCGGCACCTGCTCCAGGGGCATTTCGACGCCCAGGTCGCCGCGGGCGACCATGATGCCGTCGAAGGCGGCGACGATCTCCTCGATGTTCTCGACGGCCTGCGGCTTCTCGATCTTGGCGATGACGGGCAGCCGGCGGTCCTCCTCGTCCATGATCCGGTGCACGTCGTCGATGTCACGGGCGCTGCGGACGAAGGACAGGGCGATGACGTCGGCGCCGACGCGCAGCGCCCACCGCAGGTCCTCGATGTCCTTCTCGGAGAGGGCGGGGACGGAGACGGAGACACCGGGGAGGTTGAGGCCCTTGTGGTCGGAGACCATGCCGCCCTCGATGACCAGGGTGTTCACCCGGGGGCCCTCCACGGAGGTGACCTCCAGGGTGACGCGGCCGTCGTCGACGAGGATGCGCTCCCCGGCGGTCACGTCCTCGGCGAGGCCCGAGTAGGTCGTCCCGCAGCAGTGGCGGTCACCCTCCATCGGCTCGACGGTGATGGCGAACTCGTCACCGCGTTCAAGGAGTACGGGACCTTCACGGAAGCGGCCGAGGCGGATCTTCGGGCCTTGAAGGTCGGCGAGGACGCCGACACTCCGGCCGGTCTCGTCGGAGGCCTTGCGGACGTGCCGGTAGCGCTCCTCGTGCTCGACGTACGAACCGTGGCTGAGATTGAGGCGGGCCACGTCCATTCCGGCCTCGACCAACGCCTTGATCTGGTCGTATGTTTCGGTGGCGGGCCCAAGGGTACAAACGATTTTCGCTCGGCGCATGGGTCGAGCCTAGGCCTTACCCACCAGTAGCGAGTTGGCGGGACATGACTACTCAACAACCTTTCCGTGAAAGGCTGTTGACAAGTCTTGAATCTGTGCACCGGGGTGCTCCGATGAGCGATTTCCGCGCCCCCGCGCCCCCCGTCTCAGAGCGCGGGCGGCCGCATCGTGAACCGTGCCACGACCTCCGCCGTGACCGTCTGCCGCTGCGGCTCCAGGTCGAGCGCCGGGGCCACCCCGGCCGCCTCCGCCGCGAAGGCGACCGGCCCCCCGCCGTACCCCATGTCCCTCGACATCGGGCCCCGGTCCGCGCCGGCGTCCGACAGTTCGAGGAGTGAGGCCAGTGAGGTGCCGAGCGCCTCGGCGTACGCCCGCGCCCGCTGCACCGCCTCCGTCACCGCGAGCCGGCGCGCCTCCGCGTACGCCGGGGAGTCCGGCCGCAGCGCCCACCACGGGCCCTCCACGCTCGTCATCTCCAGATCGGCCAGCCGCGCCACCAACTCCCCGAGCACCGTGAAGTCGGTCAGCTCGGCCTTCACCAGGACCCGGCCCCGATAACTCTGCACCCGCTCGCCGCGCCCGCGCCTGCCGAGGTCCGGGGCGATCGACAGGCTGCCCGTCTCCACCTTCTCCACCGACGTGCCCTGCGCCTTGAGCAGATCGAGCACCCGGGCGTTGCGCCCGGTCAGATCGGCGAGCGCCGCCGCCCGGTCCGTCCCGCGCACGGCGACCGTCACCCAGACCTGGGCCAGCTCGGGATCGACCTCCAGGCGGCCCTCCCCACGGACCGTCACCTGGGGCGCCTCGGGGGTCGGGTGTTCCTGCGTCATCGCGGGCTCCTCCAGGTACGGCTTCGGCGGTGTCACCGAACACTTTCCCACTCCGTAACCCGAAAGGTCTGTTGCCGAGGTGACTCCTGAGCCAGAATCTACGCGCGTTGTGTGCCGCAGTCGGCGCCGATGTCACTGAACCAAGGGGAGAGAAGAACATGCCGCTGAACCGCAGGACGTTCCTGGAGCGCACCGCCGCCGCCGGGGCCGGAGTGGCCGTCGCCGGAGCCGTAGCCGTTCCCGCCGAGGCCCACGGGCCCGGCCGCCCGCGTCCGCAGAAGCGGTACTCCTTCACCGTGATGGGCACGACCGACCTGCACGGCAACGTCTTCAACTGGGACTACTTCACGGACAAGGAGTTCGACGACAAGGCCCACAACGACGTCGGCCTCGCCAAGATCTCCACCCTCGTCGACCAGGTCCGCGCGGCCAAGGGCCGCCGCAACACCCTGCTCATCGACGCCGGTGACACCATCCAGGGCACCCAGCTGTCGTACTACTACGCCAAGGTCGACCCGATCACCGCCCGCCGCGGCCCGGTCCACCCGATGGCCCAGGCCATGAACGCCATCGGCTACGACGCCGCCGCGCTCGGCAACCACGAGTTCAACTACGGCATCCCGGTGCTGCGGAAGTTCGAGGAGCAGTGCGACTTCCCGCTGCTCGGCGCCAACGCCCTCGACGCCAAGACGCTGCGCCCGGCCTTCGCCCCGTACAGCATGCACCGCCTGCGCACCCCGCACGGCAAGGACGTCACGGTCGCCGTGCTCGGCCTGACCAACCCCGGCATCGCCATCTGGGACAAGGCGAACGTCAGCGGGAAGATGGTCTTCCCCGGCCTCGAGGAGCAGGCCGCGAAGTGGGTGCCGAAGCTGCGCTCGATGGGCGCCGACGTGGTCGTCGTCTCCGCGCACTCCGGGTCCAGCGGCACCTCCTCGTACGGTGACCAGCTCCCGTACGTCGAGAACGCGGCCGGGCTCGTCGCCGAGCAGGTGCCGGGCATCGACGCGATCCTCGTCGGCCACGCGCACAGCGAGATCCCCGAGTACCGGGTGAAGAACAAGGAGACCGGCAAGGACGTCGTCCTGTCCGAGCCGCTCAAGTGGGGCCAGCGCCTCACCCTCTTCGACTTCGACCTGGTGTGGGAGAAGGGCCGCTGGGTCGTCGAGAAGGTCGGCGCGCAGGTCCTCAACTCCAACACGGTGGCGGAGGACCCGGAGATCACCGGGCTGCTCGCGGACGAGCACAAGAAGGTCGTCGCGTACGTCAACCAGGTCATCGGCACCTCCACCGCCGCCATGACCACGGCCGACGCGCCGTGGAAGGACGAGCCGATCATCGACCTGATCAACGTCGTCCAGGCCGAGACGGTGAAGGCGGCCCTCGCGGGCGGCGCGTACGCGGCCCTGCCGGTGCTCTCGCAGGCCTCCTGCTTCTCGCGTACGGCCCGCATCCCGTCCGGTGAGATCACCATCAAGGACGCCGCCGGCCTGTACCCCTTCGAGAACACCATGGAAGCCCGGCTGATGACGGGCGCCCAGCTGAAGGACTACCTGGAGTACTCGGCGAGGTACTACGTCCAGACCCCGGCGGGCGCGCCCGTCGACACCGCGAAGCTGACGAACGCGGACAACACCCCGGACTACAACTACGACGCCGTGTCCGGTCTGACCTACGAGATCGACATCGCGAAGCCGACCGGCTCCCGGATCGTGAACCTGGCCTTCGAGGGCGAGCCGCTCGACCCGGCGGCGAAGTTCGTCCTCGCGGTGAACAACTACCGGGCGAGCGGCGGCGGCGCGTTCCCGCACGTCGCGGGCGCCCAGCAGCTGTGGGCGAACTCGGACGAGATCCGCAACACCATCATCCAGTGGGTGAAGACGAAGGGGACGGTCGACCCGGGCACCTTCGCGTCGGTGGACTGGAAGCTGACCCGGGACGGCGTGCCGGTGTTCTAGCCCCGGCTAGACGATCTGTGTGAGGGGCGTCAGCTTCCGGTCCTGGGACGGGATGCTCGGCGCCTCTCGCGCCTCCAGGCCGAAGCGGGTGAAGGCGGTCCTGCGGGGCAGCGGGTACGGCTCCTTGCCGGTGACCGCGTTGAGGATGGTCGCGCTGCGCCAGGCCGCGAGGCCGAGGTCGGGGGCACCGACGCCGTGGGTGTGCCGCTCGGCGTTCTGGACGTACACGGAGCCGGTGACGGAGGGGTCCAGGACCAGCCGGTAGTGCTCGTCGATCCGGGCGCGCCCCGCGGAATCGTGCCGCAGGTACGGGTCGAGCCCGGCCAGCATCCGGTCCACCGGGCGCTCCCGGTAGCCGGTAGCGAGGACGACTGCGTCGGTGGTGAGCCGCGAGCGGCTGCCCTGCTGGAGGTGCTCCAGGTGCAGTTCGACCCGGGTGGTGGCGACGCGGCCCGCCGTGCGGACCCGGACGCCGGGGGTGAGGACGGCGTCCGGCCAGCCGCCGTGCAGGGTGCGGCGGTACAGCTCGTCGTGGATGGCCGCGATCGTCTCGGCGTCGATGCCCTTGTGCAGCTGCCACTGCCGGGGCATGAGTTCGGCCCGTACCGGCTCGGGCAGGGCGTGGAAGTAGCGGGTGTAGTCGGGGGTGAAGTGCTCCAGGCCCAGCTTGGAGTACTCCATCGGGGCGAAGGCCTCGGTGCGGGTCAGCCAGTGGACGCGCTCGGCTCCGGCGGGGCGGGCCCTGAGCAGGTCGAGGAAGATCTCGGCGCCGGACTGGCCGGAGCCGATGACGGTGACGTGCCCGGCGCGCAGCAGGGTCTCGCGGTGGGTGAGGTAGTCGGCGGAGTGGATCACCGGGACGCCGGGGGCATCGGCGAGCGGCCTCAGCGGCTCGGGGACGTACGGTGCGGTGCCGACGCCCAGGACGACGTTCCGGGTGTAGGCGCGGCCCAGGGCCTCCGCCTCGCCGTCCGGGTCGATCTGGGTGAAGTCGACCTCGAACAGACGCCGTTCGGGGTTCCAGCGGACCGAGTCGACCTGGTGGCCGAAGTGCAGTCCGGGCAGCCGCTCGCTGACCCAGCGGCAGTAGGCGTCGTACTCGGCTCGCTGGATGTGGAACTTCTCGGCGAAGTAGAAGGGGAAGAGGCGCTCACGGCTCTTCAGGTAGTTGAGGAAGGTCCACGGGCTGGCCGGGTCGGCCAGGGTCACCAGGTCGGCGAGGAAGGGGACCTGGAGGGTGGCGCCCTCGATGAGGAGCCCCGGGTGCCACCGGAAGGCCGGCTTCTGCTCGTAGAAGGTGGCGGCGAGTCCGCCGGGGACGCCGTGCGCGAGCGCCGCGAGCGAGAGGTTGAAGGGGCCGATGCCGACGCCCACCAGATCGTGGGGGCGGTCGAGGTCGTCCTTGGGGGTGCTGCCGGTCATCGGTGCGCACTGCCTTCCACGAGGGTGATGAGCTGAGCCAGGTCGCCGGGGGTGGCGTGGGGGTTGAGCAGGGTGGCCTTGAGCCAGAGCCGGCCGTCGGCCTCGGCGCGGCCGAGAACGGCGCGGCCCTCGGTGAGGAGGGTGCGGCGGATCGCGGCGACCGTGGTGTCCTCGGCGCCGCTCGGCCGGAACAGGACGGTGGTGAGCGTCGGCCGGGCGCGCAGGTCGAGCCCCGGCGCCTTCTCCACCAGGTCGGCGAGGTCCCGGGCCCGGTCGAAACAGGCGTCGACGAGGGCGCCGAGCCCCTCGCGGCCGAGGGCCCGGAGGGTCACGGCGGTCTTGAGGACGTCCGGGCGGCGGGTGGTGCGCAGGGAGCGCCCGAGCAGGTCGGGCAGGCCCGCGTCGGTGTCGTCGTCGGCGTTGAGGTAGTCGGCGGTGTGCCCGAGGACGGCGAGGTCGTCGGCGTCGCGCACGGCGAGGAGTCCGGCGGCGGCCGGCTGCCAGCCGAGTTTGTGCAGGTCGACGGTGACGGTACGGGCGCGGGCCAGGCCGTCCAGGAGGTGCCGGTGGGTACGGCTGAAGAGGGTGGGGCCGCCGTAGGCCGCGTCCACGTGGAACACGGCGTGCCGCGCCTCGCAGAGCTCGGCGAGGTCCGGGAGCGGGTCGATCAGGCCCTCGTCGGTGGTGCCGGCGGTGGCGGCGACGAGGACGGGGCCCCGGAGGACCGCCAGTGTCGTGTCGAGGGCGGCCGGGTCGAGCGTCCCCCGGGGCGTGGGCACGACGACCGGCTCGGGCAGGCCGAGGAGCCAGGCGGCGCGGTGGAAGGAGTGGTGGGCGTTGGCTCCGACGACGGTACGGAGGGCCGGGCCGTGGCGCTCCCTGGCGAGGAGCAGGGCCAGCTGGTTGGACTCGGTGCCGCCGGTCGTGACGAGGGCGTCGGGCCGGTCTGCGGCGGGGAAGACCTCGGCGGCGAGCGCGGCCGTCACCAGGGCCTCCAGGGCGGAGGCGGCGGGCGCCTGGTCCCAGGAGTCCATGGACGGGTTCAGCGCGGAGGCCGCCAGATCGGCGGCGGCGGCGAGGGCGAGGGGCGGGGTGTGGAGGTGGGCGGCGCAGAGGGGGTGGGCGGGGTCGGCGGCGCCTTCCGCCAGGGCGTGCACGAGGGTGCGGAGGGCTTCACCGGCGCCCCGGCCCGTCTCCGGGAGCGGCTCCCCGAGGGCCTCGCGGACCCGCCGTGCCGCCGCCTCCGGACCGCCGGCCGGGAGGGGGCCGCCCCTGCTGTGCGCCCCTTCCCGGAGGGCGTCGAGGACGGTGTCGAGGAGGGGGCGGAGGGCGTCGGCGCCGGGGGCGCCTCCGGCGAGAGGTGGGGGTGCGGCACGCATGGACGACAGGGTGCCGGGGGTTGTCGGGGTTTGTCCGGGGAGTGGGGTCGCTGTGACCCGAACGGGGGATGGGACGCGGGGCGGCAGGAAACCCCGCTGCGGCCTCACGCCCGCCGGGTCGCGGGCCGCACGCCCACCGCGTTGCGGGCCGAGCCCCGCCCCGGGCTGCGTCCGCCGCGTTGTGGTCTCCGCCCCACCCGGGCTGCGCCCGCCCCGTTGTGGGCCGCACGCCCGCCTCGTTGTGGGCCTTCGTTCCGCTGGGGCGGAACGGGTGGGCACAACGGACGTCGCCCCTTGCCGGGCCTAGGCTTCCGCGCCTGGACCCGCACCACCTGTGCACCGCGCTGGTGGTGCGGGTCAGGGCACAAGGGGCCGAGGCACGGCCAAGTGCGCCGTCCCGTGTGCCCACCCGTCCCTCCCCCAAGGACTTCGTCCAGGGGACCCCCGAGCGGGACGACTGCCCACACGGAGGCGGCGGGGCGCCCGGCCCCGCACGCGGCAGGCGTGCGGGCTGGGTGGGAGCAGTCCCGGTGGAACGGCCCCGCGACCGGGTCAGGCCGTTCGGGCCGTCAGTGCGCGGCGCAGGTCGTCCAGTTGGTCCACCAGCTTGCGGTGGAGGGCCGGGATCATCGTGTCCTGCGCGAGGTGGGACTCTCCCAGGGCCAGGGCGTCCGCGTCGATCGCGTACGACGGGAACGCGTAGCGCCCCGCCGCCTCCGCCATCGCCGGGCCCCGGCGGTCGGCCAGCGCGATGGCCGCCGGGTAGAAGCGCGGCACGTACTCCCGTACCAGCTCCGCCTGTTCGGGCTGCCAGAAGCCCACGGCGGTCGCGGTGAACAGGTAGTTGGACAGCTCGTCCGTGTCGAAGAGGGCCGACCAGGCCGCCGCCTTGGCCTCCGCCGTGGGGAGCGAGGCCCGGCAGCGGGCGGCGCCCTCCTGGCCGGTGGCGCTCCGGTCCCGCTCGAGCTCGGCGGCGATCACGGTCTCGTCGGTGGCGCCGAGGACGGCGAGCCTGGCGAGGATGCGCCAGCGCAGCTCCGGGTCGAGTTCCGGGCCGCCGTGGACGGTGTCCTCGTCGAGCCAGGAGGCGATCTTGTCGGGGGTGGTGGCGCTGTCGACGCAGGCGCGGACGGCGGTGAGGCGCAGTCCGGGCTCCTCCCCGTCCTCGGTGCGGCGGAGCAGCGCGCGGGCGATCTCGCCGATCACGGCGAGGGCGGCCGGACGCTCGGCCTCCGTGACGTACCGGTCGGCGATCTGGTGGCGGGCGAAGCCGAGGACGCCCTGGACGAGGGCGAGTTCGGTCTCCTCGGCGAGGTGCGCCCGCGCGGCCTCCAGATAGGCGGCGGGTTCCAGCTGCCCGTCGCGGACCATGTCGCGCAGGCTGTTCCAGACGACGGCCCGGGTGAGGGCGTCGGGGATACGGGAGAGGCCGCGCAGGGCGGACTCCTCGGAGACCTCGTCGAAGCGGAGCTTGGTGTAGGTGAGGTCGCCGTCGTTGAGGACGACGAGCGCGGGGCGCGGGCCGGTCAGCTCGGCGGGCGCCTCCTGCGGGACGTCGAGCTCGCGGCGCTCGCGCAGGGAGAGCGCGCCGTCGGGCTGCCGGTCGTAGATCCCCGCCCGGATGCGGTGCGGACGGCTGCCGTCGCGGTCGACGTGCAGCCGCCACTGGCTTCCCTCGCCTTCGAGGCGGGGGGTGAGGGTGTCGACGCCGGTGGTGCGCAGCCACTGCTCGGCCCAGGCGTGGACGTCGCGGTCGGTGGCGGCGGCGAGGTTGTCGATGAAGTCGGCGAGGGTGGCGTTGCCGAACTTGTGGCGCTTGAAGTGGATGTTGATGCCGGCGAGGAAGTCCTTCTCGCCGAGCCAGGTGACGAGCTGGCGGAGGGCGGAGGCGCCCTTGGCGTAGGAGATGCCGTCGAAGTTGAGGAGTGCGGAGGCGGTGTCGGGGACGGACTCCGGGTCGGGGGCCACGGGGTGGGTGGAGGGCCGCTGGTCGGCCTCGTAACCCCAGGCCTTCCGGGTGACGCCGAAGTCGACCCAGGTGTCGGGGAAGAGGTCGGCGCAGGCTTCGTTGACGGTCTGGAAGCCCATGTACTCGGCGAAGGACTCGTTCAGCCAGATGTCGTCCCACCAGCGCAGGGTGACGAGGTCGCCGAACCACATGTGGGCCATCTCGTGGGCGATGACCATGGCGCGGCTCTGGCGCTCGGTGACGGTGACGGCGGAGCGGAAGACGAACTCGTCGCGGAAGGTGACGAGGCCGGGATTCTCCATGGCGCCCGCGTTGAACTCGGGGACGAAGGCCTGGTCGTACGAGTCGAAGGGATACGGCTCGTCGAACTTCTCGTGGTAGCGGTCGTAGCAGGCCCTGGTGACGGCGAGGATCTCGTCGGCGTCGGCGTCGAGGTGGGCGGCGAGGGAGCGGCGGCAGTGGATGCCGAACGGCAGCCCGGCGTGCTCGGTGCGGACGCTGTGCCAGGGGCCGGCGGCGACGCAGACGAAGTAGGTGGAGAGCAGCGGGGTGGGGGCGGCCTGCCAGCGGCCGTCGGGCTGCCGCTCGGTGATGCCGTTGGAGAGGACGGTCCAGCCCTCGGGGGCGGTGACGGACAGCTCGAAGACGGCCTTCAGGTCGGGCTGGTCGAAGGCGGCGAAGACGCGCTGGACGTCCTCCATGAAGAGCTGGGTGTAGGCGTACGACTCGCCGTCCGTGGGGTCGGTGAAGCGGTGCATGCCCTCGCCGGTACGGGAGTACCGCATGGTGGTGCTGATCCGCAGTGTGTGCTCGCCCTCGGTGACGCTCAGCGGCAGGCGGTTGCCGTCGAGGGCGGTGATGTCGAGGGGAACGTCGTCGAGGAGGGCGGAGTGCAGTGCCTCGGGCTTGAGCTCGACGAAGGTGTCCCCCGCGGCGCGGGCCGTGAAGCGGATGAGGCTCCGTGAGTGGAAGGTCTCGTCGCCGGTGGTGAGGTCGAGGTCCACGCGGTAGTGGTGGACGTCGAGGAGCTGGGCACGGGTCTGCGCTTCGTCGCGCGTCAGTACGGACATGGCCCTATGCTGCCCGATGCTCGCGGCGACGGGCAGGGGTGGTCGGACAATCCCGCTCAGGCGAGTCCGGAGCCGTTCAGGTGGGCGAAGGCGGCGGCGATCCTGGGGCGGTCGTAGCCGGCCGGGCCGGCCGCGCCGCTGGAGAGCAGGGTGTGGAGCAGGATCCGGGCCTTGGCGGGGTCGAGCGGGCCGGCCGGGATCAGTCCGCGGTGCAGCAGGTCGTACTCGGAGCCTGGGCCGCGGTAGGTGTGCGAGAGGGTCGCTCCGCCGCCGGTACGGGAGGCGAGGACGACCGGGATGCGGTGGGCGAGCTCTTCGAGGGGTTCGACCAGCCAGGTGGGGACGTGTCCGGCGCCGAAGGCGGCGACGACGAGGCCCTGGAAGCGGTGGTCGACGGCTTCGAGGAGTTCGCCGCGGTCGCCCTGGGAGAGGGTCACCAGGGCCACCCGTACCTCGGGGTCGAGTTTCAGCCGGCAGAGGGCGGGCGGGACGGCGGGGCGGAGCAGGACGCGGGGCTCCCCCTCGACGATCGAGCCGATCGGCCCGGCGCCGGGCGAGGCGAAGGTGGCGACGGAGGTCGTGTGGGTCTTCCGGGCGAACCGGGCGGCGTGGATCTCGTCGGCGAGGACGACGAGGACGCCGAGGCCGCGACAGGCGGGGGCGGCGGCGACGGCCAGCGCGGCGGCCAGGTTGGCGGGGCCGTCGGCGCCCGGCAGGTCGGGGCGGCGCATGGCGCCGGTGACGGCGATCGGCTGCTCGGTGGTGCAGAGCAGGTCGAGGACGAAGGCGGTCTCCTCCAGGGTGTCGGTGCCCTGGACGACGACCACGCCGGAGCCGTCGGCGACGGTGGCGCGCACCTCGGCGGCGAGGGCGGCGAGGTCCTCGTGGCTGAGGGAGGAGCTGGGGACGCGGCGGAAGTCCTTGAGGACCACGTCGAGGTCGCCGCCGAGCTCGGCGAGGACCTCCTGTCCGCTCATCCGGGCCGCGTCGCCGCCGCGGGCGGAGATCGTCCCTCCGAGGGTGAAGACCGTCACGCGGGCCATCAGCGTGCTCCGTCCGCAATCGTCTCGTGGTGGCGGATGACCTCGGCGATGATGAAGTTGAGGAGTTTCTCCGCGAAGGCCGGGTCCAGTTTCGCGCTCCCGGCGAGTTCCCGCAGCCGGGCGATCTGGCGGGCCTCGCGTGCGGGGTCGGCGGGCGGCAGCTGGTGGCGGGCCTTGAGGACACCGACCTGCTGGGTGCACTTGAAGCGCTCGGCGAGCATGTGGACGACCGCCGCGTCGATGTTGTCGATGCTTTCGCGCAGGCGGGTCAGTTCGGCGGTGACGGTCGGGTCGATCGCGTCTGCGGGGACGGTGGGGTCATTCGCGCGGGAGTCGCTCATGATCTGCGAGCTTAGACGGATCTCGGGAGGATCGTGGGCGGGTGTTCGGGATCCGGAACGCGGTTGCTCCAGCCCCCGTGCACGGACCGTCCCTGCTGCTCGCGGAAGCGGATGGGGGCGGTGCCTACCCGGCGGGTGAAGAGCCGGGAGAAGTAGGCGGGGTCGTCGTAGCCGACGCGGCGGGCGACGGCGGCGACGGGCAGTTCGGTGGCGGCGAGCAGTTCCTTGGCGCGGCCGAGGCGGACGGTGAGCAGGTAGTCCTTGGGGCTGCACCCGGCGGCCCGGCGGACGGCGGTGCGCAGTTCGGCGGCGGTCATGCCGTGCCGGGCGGCGTGCTCGGCGACGGAGAGCGGCTGGAAGGCGTCGCGGGCGAGGGCGGCGAGGACGGGGTCGCCGTCGGCGTTGCTGTCGGCGCGGGCGCGGCGCAGCGCGACGAGGAGTTCGTGGACGGCGGCGCCGGTCTCGACCTCCAGGAGGGGGTTGCCGGGGCGGGCGGCGCGGGCGATCCGGGCGATGGCGGAGCGGGCGGGCGCGGCGTCGGAGAGGGGGACGACGGGCCGGTCGGGTTCGATGTAGCCGAGTTCGGTGTAGGTGGTGGTGGCCGGTCCCGAGAAGTCGACGAAGGCCTCGTCCCAGCCGGTGCCGGGGTCGGCCCCGTAGTGGTGGGGGACGCCGGGGGTGAGCCAGAGGAGGGCGGGGGCGGTGACGGTGGTGCGGCGCCCGTCGGCGCCCCGGTACCAGCCGCTGCCGGCGGAGACGACGACGGCCACGTGGTGGTCGAGGGTGCGGGGGCCCACCGTGGGCAGGGTGCCGTGCTGGAGTCCGACGCCGAGGCAGACGAGGCCGAGGCGGTGGTGGACGGGGCTGGGCGTGAAGTAGCGCATCCAGGTGTGGTACATGCGGTGGTTGCCCTCCCCGGGCCGGCACGTGGTCGGGCGGGCCCCGTCGGGCCCTGACGTCGGGGCCGGCATCGGCGGACCCTGAACGTCCAAACTTCGACGATCTTTGTCCATGGACCGGTTCGCCGCCAGGGGGTGAGGGTGAGGCCATGAGCACGTTCGCTGTGGGTGACGAGGACTTTCTGCTCGACGGGCGGCCGGTGCGGCTGCTCTCGGGGGCGCTGCACTACTTCCGGGTGCACGAGGGCCACTGGGAGCACCGGCTCGGGATGCTGCGTGCGATGGGCCTCGACTGCGTGGAGACGTACGTCCCCTGGAATCTGCACGAGCCCGAGCCTGGCCGGTTCGCGGACGTGGAGGCGCTCGGCCGGTTCCTTGACGTGGTGGCGCGGGCCGGGATGCGCGCGATCGTGCGCCCGGGGCCGTACATCTGCGCCGAGTGGGAGAACGGCGGGCTGCCGCACTGGGTGACCGGGCCGCTCGGCCGACGGGTGCGGACCCTCGACCCGGAGTTCCTGGCCCCGGTGGAGGCCTGGTTCCGGCGGCTCCTTCCGCAGGTGGTGGAGCGGCAGGTGGACCGCGGCGGCCCGGTGGTCCTCGTGCAGGTGGAGAACGAGTACGGGAGTTACGGCAGCGACCGGGACTATCTGGAGTGGCTGGCGCGGCTGCTGCGGGACTGCGGGGTGAGCGTGCCGCTGTTCACCTCGGACGGTCCCGAGGACCACATGCTGACGGGTGGTTCGGTGCCGGGGGCGCTCGCCACGGCGAACTTCGGTTCGGGGGCGCGGGAGGGCTTCGCGACGCTGCGGCGGCATCAGCCGTCGGGGCCGCTGATGTGCATGGAGTTCTGGTGCGGCTGGTTCGACCACTGGGGCACCGAGCACGCGGTGCGGGGCGCGGCGGACGCGGCGGAGGCGCTGCGGGAGATCCTGGAGTGCGGGGCCTCGGTCAACGTCTACATGGCGCACGGCGGGACGAACTTCGGCGGCTGGGCGGGGGCGAACCGGGACGGTGAGCTGCATGACGGGCCGCTGCGGGCGACGGTGACCTCGTACGACTACGACGCTCCCATCGACGAGGCGGGGCGGCCGACGGAGAAGTTCCGGGCCTTCCGCGAGGTGCTCGCGGCGTACGCGGAGGGGCCGCTGCCGGAGCTTCCGGAGCCGCCGGCGCGGCTCGCGGCGCCGGTCTCCGGGACGCTCGACGGCTGGGTGGCGCTGGACGGGGTCCTGGGGGCGCTCGGCGGGGAGGAGACGGTGACGCCGGTGCCGCCGACCTTCGAGGAACTGGGCGTGGACCGGGGTCTGGTCCGCTACCGGGTGGCGGTGCCGGGTCCCCGGCAGCCGTATCCGCTGGGCGTGACGGGGCTGCGGGACCGGGCGGTGGTTCGGGTCGACGGGATGCCGGCGGGGGTGCTGGACGGGGAGGACTCGGTCCTGCCCGAGCGCGTGGCGGGTCCCGCGGTCGTGGATCTGTGGGTGGAGTCCCTCGGCCGGGTCAACTACGGGCCGCGCCTCGCGGAGCCGAAGGGGATCACCGGGGGCGTACGGCACGAGCGGCAGTATCTGCACGGGTTCCGGTCCCGGGGGCTGCGGCTCGACGCGTTCGAGGCGGCGGCGGTGGACAAGCTGCCGTTCGAGGCGGCGGCGGAGGTGTACGGGCCGGGTCTCCACCGGGGGACGCTGGAGGTGACCGGGGCCGGGGACGCGGTGCTGCGGCTGCCGGGCGCGACCCGGGGCTTCGTGTGGGTGAACGGCTTCTGCCTGGGCCGCTACTGGGCGGCGGCCGGGCCGCAGGACGCGCTGTTCGTGCCGGGTCCGGTGCTGCGGGAGGGCGTGAACGAGGTGTGGGTGCTGGAGCTGGAGGGGGACGCGGCTCCGTCGGTGGAGCTGGGGCCGGCGTAGACGCGACGGCGCCCGGGAGCCCGCGTGGACGTGACGTGTCTCCCGTGAACGGGTGCCCCGCCCGGACGCGACGGTGCCCCGGAGCCGAGGCCGCTCCGGGGCACCTGCTTCACGGGGCCGCTACAGCGTGGCCGCCGCCGAGTTGATCGCGGCGGCGAAGGTCGAGACCTCCGTGTAGACGCCGGGGTAGCCGGCCCGCGCGCAGCCCTCGCCCCAGCTCACGATGCCGACCTGGACCCAGGCGCCGGCGTCGTCCTTGCGGAACATCGGGCCGCCGGAGTCGCCCTGGCAGGTGTCGACGCCGCCCTGGCTGTAGCCGGCACAGATCTCCTCGGCGGGGACGAGGTCGGTGCCGTACGAGGACTGGCAGGAGGCGTCGGAGACGAACGGCACGTTCGCCTTGCGCAGGTAGCGCTGCTGGCCGCCGCCCTCGGTCGCGGCGCCCCAGCCGGCGACGGTGAAGGTGCCGCTGTTGTACGCGGTGGTGTCGGCGATCTTCAGGTTGGGCACCGAGGTGATGGGGCTGGCGAGCTTGATCAGCGCCCAGTCCTTGCCCTTGCCGTTGTAGCCCGGGGCCTGGAGCACCTTGGTGGACTTGACCTTGACGGCGCTGGAGCTCTGCAGGTCGACGACACCGGCGGTGGCGGTGATGCTGGTGTTGTTGCCGGAGCCGCTGACGCAGTGCGCGGCGGTGAGCACGACCTGGGGGCTGATCAGCGAGCCGCCGCAGCCCATGGAGAGCCTGACCATCCAGGGGAACTCGCCCTGGGCGGCGCGGGTGCCGCCGACGACGGGGGCGGGGGCGGCGGAGGCGGTGGTGGGCTGGAGGCTGACGGCCGCCAGGACGACGGCGCCTGCGGCGGCCAGCTTCTGGAGTGCGCGGACCATGCGGTGCTGCTTCATGTGCCTGCCTTCTCTCATGGGGGGTTGGCCTCCACAGGCGATGACATGCGCCCGTCAAGGCATGTCCGGATTATGGACATCGGCCAACTGGCCCCACAAGGAAGCGTTTTCGGCCAGGCCCCGCAAGGGGACCGTACAGTGGACGGAAGGGGGGTACCGGTATGCCGCACCGCCAGGAGGGCGCTCGCGTCGCCCACGGCTTCCCGCACCGCGCCGCGGTCGGGGACTCCGTCACCGCGCTCTACCGACGCCTCTCCCCCGACGGCGTGCACCGCTACCCGGCGAGCGTGCCGGCCGCCGACGTGGCCCTCGGCGACGACGAGGACCTCCACCTCGGCACCCAGCGGGTGGCCCGCGCCCTCGTCCGGCACCTGCGGCTGCCCGAGGCGCGCATGGTGGTCAGCTTCCGGCCGATGGAACACGCGGCGGCCGTCGAACTCGCGGCGGGACCCGAGTACTTCGTGGAGCTGAACGACCGCTTCCGGAGCCGCCGCCGGGACATCGGCGCGGCCCTCGCCCACGAGATCACCCATGTCCTGCTGCACCGGCTCGGCCTCGGCTTCCCCGGCACCGCGGAGAACGAGATCCTCACCGATGTCGTCACCACCTATCTGGGCGCGGGCTGGCTGCTGCTCGACGCGTTCCGGCAGGACGGCGTGGAGAGCCAGAAGCTCGGCTATCTGACCCCGGAGGAGTTCGGCTACGTCCTCGCCAAACGGGCCGAGGTCTTCGGCGAGGACCCCTCGCCCTGGTTCACCAGCGACGTGGCCTACGAGGCATGGGTACGCGGCCGGGCCGAGGCCGACCGGGAGCGGACGCCGCCGCCGCTCGTCGGAGCGGGCTGGGCCGAGCGCCGCCGGTACGGCTGGGAGCGCCGGCGGGGCCGGGCGGGTGAGGGCGCCCCGTACCGCTTCGACGGCGGAGCACCCGCCACGGGCGTCTCCTTCCGCTGCCCGGTCTGCCGCCAGCGCCTCCGCGTCCCGGCGGGCCGGGCGCTGCGGGCCCGGTGCGGGGTGTGCCGGACGGTCCTGGAGTGCGCGGGGTAGGGCGTGGGGCCCCGGGGGCGCGCCCCGCCCGGCGGGCAATCGATTTGCGCCAGGACCGGACGGGGGGTCAGGGTCGGGGCATGAGCACGTTGTTCGACGCCATCCGGGACGGGGACGAGGACGGGGCCGTACGCGCCCTGCGGGACGGGGCCGACCCCGAGGACCGGGAGGACGAGGAGACCGCCCTCTACCGGGCGGCCGTCAGCGACGAGGCCGGAATCGTACGGATCCTGTTGGCCGCCGGGGCGGACCCCGGCCGGGGCAGCGGCGAGGACGACGGCGACCTGCCGCTGTGCGGGGCCGCCTGCGGCGGGCACGCCGGAGTGGTGCGGGCGCTGCTCTCGGCGGGCGCGCCGGCGGACCAGGAGGAGGCCTACGGCTTCACGGCACTCGCCTGGGCGCTGCGCCTCGGGCACGCCGACACGGCCAGGGTCCTCCTGGAGTACGGGGCCGACCCGGACCGGCGCGGGCCCGACGGGCTGCTCCCCCTGGTGGCCGCCGCCCGGCGCGGCTCCACCGGCTGTGTGCGGGCGCTCCTGGACCACGGGGCGGACGCGCGGGAGGCCGCGCTCCGGGAGGCGCGGCGCTGGATCGGCGTGGACATCGCGGCCGAGCTGCGGCGCGGGCTCGTGGCCGGGAACGAGGGCGGGGAGACGTACGAGGCGGTGGTGCGCCGGGTCCGGGAGGGCGGCGGGGTGACGGTGGTCGTCGAACTGCTGCGGGAGGACGGCGCCCCGGGGCGCGGCGACGACCGGGGAACCGGGCACGCGGCGGTCTCCACCCTCCTGGAGACCTCGCTCGGACTGCACACCTCGCACGAGGAGCTGGCCGCGCGGGCGCTGCGCTGCGGCGATCCGGAGCTGGACGACTGGACGACGGCGGTGGCCGAACTGGCCGGCCGGGCCGACGAGGAGACCTTCGTGGCGGCGGCGGCCTGGTGCGCGTACCGCGATCCGCTGCGCCGGGCGCTCGGCGCGCGGGTCCTCGGCGCCCTGCCCGGCTTCGGGCCGAGCGCGGTGCCGGTGCTGCGGAGGGTGGCGGCGGGGGCGACGGGCACCGCGCGCGAACCGGCGCTCTCGGTGGTGTGGGCGCTCGGGGAGTGCGCGGAGCCGTCGGCCGTGCCCGAACTCCTCGCGGTGGCGGAGCATCCCGACCCGGTGGTGCGGCGGGCCGTCGCGGGGGCGCTCGCCGGGATCGTGCCGGCCGGGCACGTGGAGGCGCTCGGGGTGCTGCTCGCGCTGAGCCGGGAGGGTGACGCGCGGGTACGGGACTGGGCGACGCTCGCCCTCGCCGAACTGCCCGACGACACCCCGCTCGTACGGGAGGGGCTCGCGGAGCGGCTCGGCGACAGCGATCCGGAGACGGCGGCGGAGGCGGCGCGCGGGCTGGCGATCCGTCAGGACCCGCGCGCCGTCGACGCGCTGGCCGCGGTCCTGGCGGACGGCGACCCGGAGGGGGCGGCGCGGGAGACGGCGCTGGCCGCCCTGGAGTACGTCCACGACCCCCGGGTCAGGACCCGGCTGGAGTGGATGCACCCACGCCGCGCCTGAGCGCGCGGAGGGGCGTCAGCAGCCGTAGTCGATCAGGTCGAACGACGCGTAGTGGTCGGAGGTGTAGTAGTCCTCGTCCGTCGCGTTCCCGGTCACGATCCGACGGGCGCCCCGGGTGGAGACGTTCGGGGTCTTGACCGTGTACTCGTGGTAGTAGCCCAGCGTGTGGGAGGGCAGGACGCCTTCCCGGTTCTGGAAGACGGCGCCGTCCTGGCTGTACGGGAAGGGCCCGCCCGCGTCGATGAGGCGCAGCGTCGTGTACGCCTGGCTCGGCAGGGCGGAGTAGCAGATGTCCCCGACGGAGGCGGTCGCCGCGACGGTGGTCACGACGGCGGCGGGGGCGGGGGCCGGCGCGGCGGTGGCGGGGGCGCCGAGGAGGAGGGAGGACAGGAGGGCGGTGGCGACACCGCCGGCGAGGGTGAGTCGAGGGGGGATTCGCATGCCTACGACGATGACGCGCGTAGATCCCGCCGGGAAGCCCGACGGTCCTCAATTCTCCGGACGTCAACGCCTTCCCCGCGAACGTGGAGATCCCGTGTACGGCGCGGGGACCGCGTGGATCGCGAGGAAGCCACGCATGCCGGAGGTGGCGGGGAGCCGGCGACGGTCACCCGTCTCCCGGCCGGGGCGACCGACCGCCGGGCGCCCGGCGACCGACCGCCGGCCCGCGACCGGGCGCCTCACCGAAGAAGGCCCGGACACCCCCGGCATGACCCGGGAGGCAGTCCCTAGGCCCCGTACACCTTGCCCGGCGGCTCCGCCTCCGCGAGGAGTTCGCGGGCCGTCTCCCCCGCCTCCGCCGGGGTCCGGCGTCCGCCCTTGTCCGCCGTCGGGCCCGGGCGCCAGCCCTCCATGACGGTGAGCCGGCCGCCCTCGGACTCGAAGACCCTGCCGGTCACGCCCTCGGAGGCGGCCGAGCCCAGCCACACCACCAGCGGTGACACGTCCTCGGGCAGCGCTTCGAGCCCGTCGAAGACCTGCTCGGTCATCCGTGTCCTGGCCGACGGGGCGATGGCGTTGACCTGGACCCCGTAGCGGGCCAGTTCCGCCGCCGCGACCAGGGTGAGGCCGACGATCGCGGCCTTGGCCGCCGCGTAGTTGCCCTGCCCGACGCTGCCCAGGAGCCCGGCGCCCGAGGTGGTGTGGACGATCCGCGCCACCGGTGTCCGTCCGGCCTTCGCCTCGGCCCGCCAGTGCGCGGCGGCGTGCCGCAGCGGCAGGAAGT
Source organism: Streptomyces sp. NPDC001728 (assembly GCF_040297565.1). Taxonomy (NCBI): domain Bacteria; kingdom Bacillati; phylum Actinomycetota; class Actinomycetes; order Kitasatosporales; family Streptomycetaceae; genus Streptomyces; species Streptomyces sp. NPDC001728. The sequence goes on along the minus strand of NZ_JBEOZK010000003.1, from coordinate 288,733 downwards.
GGCCCTTGCCGTGGACCCGCATGACGGCGTCCCAGTCCTCCTCGTCGAGGTTGACGAGCATCCGGTCGCGCAGGAAGCCGGCGTTGCTGACGAGGGTGTCAAGCCGCCCGTAGGTGTCGAGGGCGGTCGCGACGAGGGAGGCGGCGCCCTCGGTGGTGGCGATGTCGCCGCCGTGCGCGACGGCCTCGCCGCCCGCGGCCCTGATCTCCGCGACGACCGCCGCCGCCGGGCTGTCGGGCCCGGGGCGGCCGTCGAGGCCGACCCCCAGGTCGTTGACGACGACCCGGGCGCCCTCGGCGGCGAAGGCGAGCGCGTGCGCCCGCCCGAGCCCGCGTCCGGCTCCCGTCACGATGACCACGCGACCCTCGCAGATCCCCATGTCAGCTCTCCTTGTTGGCGGTTGCGGCGTCCAGGAAGGCGGGGCGTTCGCCGCCGCCGTGCACGAGGAGCGAGGCCCCCGAGACGTAGCCGGCCCGGCCGGAGGCGAGGAAGACGGCCGCCTCCCCGATCTCGTCCGGTTCGGCGAGCCGGCCCAGCGGTACGGTCCGGCCGACGGCGGCGATCCCGTCCTCGTCGCCGTAGTGCAGATGGGACAGTTCGGTCCTGACCATGCCGAGGACGAGGGTGTTGACCCGTATCTCGGGGGCCCATTCGACGGCCATGGAGCGGGCCAGGTTCTCCAGGCCCGCCTTGGCCGCGCCGTAGGCGGCGGTCCCCGGGGAGGGCCGGGCGCCGCTGACGCTGCCGATCATGACGACCGCGCCGCGCGAGGCGCGGAGCAGTGGGCGGGCGGCGAGGCTGACGGCGAGCGGGGCGGTGAGGTTGAGTTCGACGACCCGCGCGTGGCGTTCGGCCTCGCCCTCGCCGAGGAGTCGGTACGGCGTGCCGCCCGCGTTGTTGACGAGGGCGTCGAGCCGTCCGTACCGCTCGGCGAAGGCGGTGAAGAACTCCCGTACGGCGGTGGGTTCCCGCAGGTCGAGCGGGTGGAAGTCGGCGGTGCGGCCCTCCGCCGCGACCAGTGTGTCCGGGGGTCTGCGGGCGCAGACGGCGACCCGGGCGCCGGCCCGCAGAAAGGCGCGTGCGATGCCCGCTCCGACGCCTCGGGTTCCGCCGGTGACGAGCACGACCCTCCCGTCCAGCTCCATCGGCTGCTACCTTCCTCCTCAAGAGGTTACCTAACAAACGTTTGGTGGAAAGGTAGCTGATCCACTCATGGGTGTCTGCACCTCGCGCCCCGCTCCGGGCGTGGCCCTGGTCACCGTCGACTTCCCCCCCGTCAACGCCCTGCCCGTCAAGGGCTGGTACGCACTCGCCGACGCCGTCCGCACGGCCGGCCGCGACCCCGAGGTCCGCTGTGTCGTCCTCACCGCCGAGGGCCGCGGCTTCAACGCGGGCGTCGACATCAAGGAGTTGCAGCGCGACCCCGGGCACACCTCCCTGATCGGCGCCAACAGCGGCTGCGCCGAGGCCTTCGCCGCCGTCTACGAGTGCGAGGTGCCCGTGGTGGCCGCGGTCGCCGGGCACTGCCTGGGCGGCGGCATCGGACTCGTCGGCAACGCCGACGCGATCGTCGCCGCCGAGGACGCCGTCTTCGGGCTGCCCGAGCTGGACCGGGGCGCGCTCGGCGCCGCCACCCATCTCGCCCGGCTGGTCCCCCAGCATCTGATGCGGACGCTCTACTACACCTCGCGGACCGCGACCGCCGCCGAACTGCACGCCCACGGCTCGGTGTGGCAGGTGGTCCCCCGCGCCGGTCTCCTGGACGCCGCCCTCGGGCTCGCCGGGGAGATCGCGGCGAAGGACGGCAGCCTGCTGCGGCTCGCCAAGGCCGCGCTCAACGGCATCGACCCCGTGGACGTACGGCGCAGCTACCGCTTCGAGCAGGGCTTCACCTTCGAGGCCAATCTGAGCGGGGTCGCCGACCGGGTCCGCGACACCTTCGGGAAGGAGAACTCCCCGTGACGGACAAGACCATGACCCCCGAGGACGTGGTGGGCCGGCTCCGCTCCGGCATGACGATCGGGATCGGCGGCTGGGGCTCCCGGCGCAAGCCGATGGCCCTGGTCAGAGCGCTGCTCCGGTCCGAGATCACCGATCTCACGGTGGTCTCCTACGGCGGCCCCGACATCGGCCTGCTCGCCGCCGCCGGCCGGATCCGGCGGCTCGTCGCCCCCTTCGTGACCCTGGACTCCATCCCGCTCGAACCCCACTTCAGGGCGGCCCGTGAGCGCGGCTCCCTCGAACTCACCGAGTACGACGAGGCGATGTTCATGTGGGGCCTGCACGCCGCCGCCAACCGGCTGCCCTTCCTGCCGGTGCGCGCCGGACTCGGCTCCGACGTGATGCGGGTCAACCCGGGCCTGCGGACCGTCACCTCGCCCTACGGGGACGGCGAGGAGTTCGTCGCCGTCCCCGGCCTGCGGCTCGACGCGGCCCTCGTCCACGTCAACCGCGCCGACCGGCTCGGCAACGGCCAGTACCTCGGCCCCGACCCCTACTTCGACGACCTCTTCTGCGAGGCCGCCGACACCGCGTACGTCTCGTGCGAGGCGATCGTCGACGGCTTCGGGCCCGACACCGTGCCCCAGACCCTCCTGATCGGCCGCCACAGCGTCACCGGCGTCGTCGAGACCCCGAACGGGGCGCACTTCACCTCCTGCGCCCCCGACCACGACCGCGACGAGCCCTTCCAGAAGCTCTACGCGACCACTCCCTGGCCCGAGTTCGCCGAGCGCTTCCTCTCGGGCAAGAGCGAGAACGACTACCAGGCGGCCGTACGGGCCTGGCACGAAGAGCGCGAGGAGCAGCGGACGTGACGACGGAAACGACGACGACGGCGGTCAGCCGGGCCGAACACTGTCTGATCGCCTGTGCCGAGGCCTGGCGCGACAACGGCGAGGTGCTCGCCAGCCCGATGGGCCTGATCCCCTCCTTCGGCGCCCGCCTCGCCAAGCGCACCTTCTCCCCCGACCTCCTCCTCACCGACGGCGAGGCCCTGCTCGTCGGCCTGGACGGGCAGCCCGAGGGCTGGCTGCCGTACCGGAGGCACCTCACCATGGTCACCGGCGGCAAGCGGCACGTGATGATGGGCGCCAGCCAGATCGACCGGTACGGCAACCAGAACATCTCCTGCATCGGCGACTGGGAGCGCCCCACCCGCCAGCTCCTAGGAGTGCGCGGGGCACCGGTCAACACCCTGAACAACCCGGTGAGTTACTGGATCCCCAAGCACTCGCCCCGGGTCTTCGTCGAGCGTGTCGACATGATCAGCGGCGTGGGTTACGACCATGCCGTCGGGCCCTACCACCGTCTCCCCCGGGTCGTCACCGACCTCGCCGTCCTCGACTTCGAGACCCCCGGCCACGCGATGCGGCTCGCCTCCGTCCACCCGGGCGTCACCGTCGACGAGGTCCGCGCGGCCACCGGCTTCGAGCTGGTGACCGGCGACGAGGTGCCGTACACCCGGGACCCCACGGCCGAGGAGCTGCGGCTGATCCGCGAGGTCATCGACCCGCGCGGGCTGCGGGACCGCGAGGTCTCGCCCCGATGAGGACCGCCCTCACCGAGCTGACCGGTGTCCGCCACCCCGTCGTGCAGACCGGGATGGGCTGGGTCGCCGGTCCCCGGCTCGTCTCCGCCACCGCGAACGCGGGCGCCCTCGGGATCCTCGCCTCCGCCACCATGACCGTGGACGAACTGCGCGCCGCCGTCCGCGAGGTGAGGTCCCGCACCGACCGGCCCTTCGGCGTGAACCTGCGCGCCGACGCGGGGGACGCCCGCGAACGGGTCCGGATCATCATCGACGAGGGCGTACGGGTGGCCTCCTTCGCCCTCGCCCCGTCCCGCGACCTGATCGCCGAGCTGAAGGACGCCGGGGTCGTCGTGATCCCCTCCGTGGGCGCCCGGCGGCACGCCGAGAAGGTCGCGGGCTGGGGCGCGGACGCCGTCCTGGTGCAGGGCGGCGAGGGCGGCGGGCACACCGGGGAGGTCGCCACGAGCGTGCTGCTGCCGCAGGTGGTGGACGCCGTCGGCATCCCGGTGATCGCGGCCGGCGGCTTCCACGACGGACGGGGCCTGGTCGCCGCCCTCGCCCACGGGGCCGCCGGCATCGCCATGGGCACCCGCTTCCTGCTGACCTCCGACTCGACCGTGCCGGACGCGGTCAAGGCCCGCTATCTGGCCGCCACGGTCAAGGACGTCACCGTCACCACCGCCGTCGACGGGCTGCCGCACCGGATGCTCCGCACCGAACTCGTCGCGTCCCTGGAGGACGCCGGCCGGGTCCGGGCGCTGGCCCAGGCCGTCCGCAGGGCCGCCGGATTCCGGCGGCTGTCCGGGCTCTCCTGGCCGGCGATGGTCCGCGACGGCCTCGCCATGCGGCACGGCAAGGAGCTGTCCTGGAGTCAGGTGCTGCTCGCCGCGAACACCCCGATGCTCCTGCGGGCGTCCATGGTCGAGGGCCGCACCGACCTCGGTGTGATGGCCGCGGGCCAGGTGGCGGGGGTCATCGAGGACCTGCCCAGCTGCGAGGAGCTGGTCAGCCGGATCATGGCGGAGGCCGCGCAGGTGCTCCGCACGCTCCCCCGCCCCGAGTCGTAACCCCGCTCGACGCTCTCCGCACCCCTGAGCCGCAAAGGAGTCCGGCCGTGCACCCGTCTCGACGCGCTCTGCTCACCGCCACCGGGGCCATCGCCCTGCTGACCGCCCTGCCGACGGAGGCGCTCGCCCGTCCCCGGCCCCTGCCCAAGGGCCGTCCACGGTCCGTGCCCGCCATCCGGCAGATCCCGCTCCAGGGTGCCGTCAACGTCCGTGACCTGGGCGGATACCCCACGTACGACGGAAACCGTGTCCGGTACGGGCTCGCCTACCGGGGCGACCATCTCGCGAAGCTCACCGACGCCGACCTGACCACGCTCGCCGGGCTGGGCCTCGGCACCGTGGTCGATCTGCGGATCCCCACGGAGGTCGGCTACGACGGCGCCGACCGGCTGCCCGCGGGACCGGTCCCGGTCTCCCGGCCGATCACCGACAAGGGCCTGTTCGGACAGCTGCTCGCCGCGATCGGCTCCCGGGACCCGGTGCGCCAGGAGGAGATGCTCGGCGGCGGACGCGCCGCCGCCTTCATGTGCGAGGTGTACCGCACCTTCGTCACCGACCCCGCGAACCGGGCCGCCTTCGCGGCGACCCTGCGGGACCTCGCCGACCCCCGCCGGGGGCCGCTGCTCGTGCACTGCACCTCGGGCAAGGACCGCACCGGCTGGACCGGCTGGCTGCTGCTCACCCTGCTGGGAGTCCCCGAGAGGCTCGCCCGCGCGGACTACCTGGCCTCCAACACCTTCCGCGCCGCGTACGACGCGCGGCTGCGGGAGGGGCTGAGGCAGGGCGGGCTGATGCAGAACCCCGAGCTGATCGTGCCGCTCCAGGAGGTGCGGGCGGAATACCTCGACACCGCCCTGGAGCAGCTGCGCAGCTCCTACGGGAGCGTGCTCCGTTACGTGTCGGTCGGCCTCGGCCTGGAGTTCCGCGAGCTGCTGGCGCTGCGCGAACGGCTGGCGCCCGTGGCCTGACGCCCGGCGCGACCCGCACCCGCACCCGCACCGGCGGCGGCACCCCGCCCGCCGCCCGTGCCGGAGCCACGGCCGGAGCCGGAGCCACGGCCCGTACCCGCGGCGGAACCGGCGGCGCGGCCCGCACCGGCACCGGCGGAGCGACCGCCCGTGCCCGAGCCCGAGGCGCCGGAGCGCCCGGAGCCGGAGCCCGTGCCCGTCGTCCCGCCGGCCGGAGCCGGACGGCGTCGACGGCGGTTGCCACTGCCCGAGCCCGCGCCGCCGCCCGCCGCCTTGCGCGGCGGGGTCGGCTGCGGCGTCTCGACGACGACCGGGACGCCCGAGGGCTCCCGCGCGCCGGTCAGCTCGACGAGCTGCTCGTCGCTGGACTTGATCTGCGCCGTACGGGGGCTGATGCCCGCGTTCGTCATCAGCCGGCCCATGTCGCGCTTCTGCTCGGGCAGGACCAGCGTGAAGACGCTGCCGGACTCACCGGCGCGGGCGGTGCGGCCACCGCGGTGCAGGTAGTCCTTGTGGTCGATCGGCGGGTCGACGTTCACGACCATGTCGAGGTCGTCGACGTGGATGCCGCGGGCCGCGACGTTCGTCGCGACGAGCGTGGTGACCTGGCCGGTCTTGAACTGGTCCAGGGTCCGGTTGCGCTGCGGCTGCGAGCGGCCACCGTGCAGTCCGGAGGCCCGTACGCCGTTGGCGAGGAGCCGCTTGACCAGCCGGTCCACGGACCGCTTCGTGTCCATGAAGAGGATCGTCCGGCCGTCGCGGGCCGCGATCCGCAGTGTGACGGCCTTCTTGTCGGTCTCGTCGGCCACGTACAGGACGTGGTGCTCCATCGTGGTGACGGCGCCGGCCGAGGGGTCGACGGAGTGCACGACCGGGTCGTCCAGGAACATCTTGACCAGCCGGTCGATGTTCCGGTCCAGGGTGGCCGAGAACAGCAGCCGCTGCCCGCCCGGCTCGACCTGCTTCAGCAGCTTGGTGACCTGCGGCAGGAAGCCCATGTCGGCCATCTGGTCGGCCTCGTCGAGGACGGTGACGGCGACCTGGTCGAGGCGGCAGTCGCCCCGGTCGATGAGGTCGTGGAGCCGGCCCGGGGTGGCGATGAGGATCTCGGCGCCGCGCCGCAGGGCGGAGGACTGCCGGCTGATCGACATGCCGCCGACGACCGTGGTGATGCGGAGCCGCAGCGCGGAGGCGTACGGGGTGAGCGCGTCGGTCACCTGCTGGGCGAGCTCGCGGGTGGGCACCAGGACCAGCGCGAGCGGCGCGCCGGGCTCGGCGCGGCGGCCGGCCGAGCGGGCCAGGATCGCGAGCCCGAAGGCGAGGGTCTTGCCGGAGCCGGTACGCCCCCGGCCGAGCACGTCGCGGCCCGCGAGGGAGTTCGGCAGGGTCGCGGCCTGGATCGGGAACGGCTCCGTGACACCCTGCTCGCCCAGGATCCGCAGCAGGCCCTCGGGCATGTCGAGGTCGGCGAAGGACTCCACCGCGGGGAGCGCGGGGGTCACCGTCTCCGGCGGCGTGAACTCGCTCGGGGGCGGGGGTGCGGTGGGACGACGGCCACCGCGGGAGGCCTTCGGCTGTGACGAGGACTTCGCCTGGGAGGTGCGGGGGCTGCGCTTGTGGGGGCGCTCGGAGCGGGTCATGCGTGCCTTTCTGGCCGGTGCTCGCGGCACAGCGGGGGCCCGCACCTGCACGGTGCGGGCCCCGGCTGCTCTACCCGGAACACGCGATACGGGCCCCGGCTGTCTTCTCGCTGTTTCCAAGGAACAATAGTGCGCCTCGGAACCTTCCCGCCCCGCCCGACCGATGCCAGGACGGATCCGGCCTGACCAGCGACGTGCGACGTGGGCGACCTCACAGCTCCCGGCGGCCGTGGGGGGCGCCCGCGACGGCCGTCACAGCCGTTCGATGATCGTCACGTTCGCCTGTCCGCCGCCCTCGCACATCGTCTGGAGGCCGTAGCGGCCCCCGGTCCGTTCGAGCTCGTGGAGAAGGGTCGTCATCAACTTCACCCCGGTCGCGCCGAGGGGGTGGCCGAGGGCGATGGCGCCGCCGTTGACGTTGACCCGGGCCGGGTCCGCGCCGGTCTCCTTGAGCCAGGCGAGGACGACGGGCGCGAAGGCCTCGTTGATCTCGACGAGGTCCATGTCGTCGATGCTCAGACCGGTCTTCTTCAGGGCGTACGCGGTGGCCGGGATGGGGGCGGAGAGCATCCGGATCGGGTCCTCGCCCCGTACGGAGAGGTGGTGGATCCGGGCCCTGGGGGTCAGCCCGTGCTCCCGTACGGCCCGCTCGCTCGCGAGCAGCATCGCCGCGGCGCCGTCGGAGACCTGGGAGGAGCAGGCCGCGGTGATCGTGCCGCCCTCGACGACGGTCTTCAGGCCGGCCATCTTCTCCAGGGTGGTGTCCCGGCGCGGGCCCTCGTCGGCGGTCACGTCGCCGTAGGGCACGGTCTCCCGCTCGAAGCGGCCCTCGTCGACGGCGCGCAGTGCCCGCTCGTGCGAGCGGAGGGCGAATTCCTCCTGGTCGCGGCGGGTGATGCCCCATTTCTTCGCGATCAGTTCGGCGCCGTGGAACTGGTTGACGGGCGCGTCGCCGTACCGGGCGCGCCAGCCCTCGGAGCCCGCGTAGGGGCCCTCGGTCAGGCCGAGGGGTTCGCCGGCCTGCCGGGAGGCGAAGGCGATCGGGATCATCGACATGTTCTGGGTGCCGCCGGCCACGACCAGGTCCTGGGTGCCGGACAGGACTCCCTGGGCCGCGAAGTGCACGGCCTGCTGGGAGGAGCCGCACTGGCGGTCGATGGTGACGCCGGGGACCTCCTCGGGGAGGCCGGCCGCGAGCCAGGCCGTCCGGGCGATGTCGCCGGCCTGCGGGCCCACGGTGTCGAGGCAGCCGAAGACGACGTCCTCGACGGCGGCGGGGTCGATGCCCGAGCGTGCGACGAGGGCCTTGAGGACGTGCGCGCCGAGGTCCGCCGGGTGGACGGAGGCCAGTCCTCCCTTGCGGCGGCCCACCGGGGTGCGGACCGCTTCGACGATGTAGGCCTCGGCCATGACAGATCCTCCAGACGGCTAGGGCCTGTCTGACCATGCGCGTCGGATCAGGCCGGGGCGTTCGGTGCGTGCGATCGGTGCGCGGTCGGGGCGCCCTCGTAGCGGAGCTGCTTGGGCGTTGCGGCCGTGCGGCGAGCGTGCGTGCCGGGCGGGCCGGATCCGGCGGAAATCGCCGGACAGGCCCTAGGTACGTACGGCGATGCCGTCCAGGACCATCGACAGGTACTGGCGGGCGATCTCCTCGGGGCTGTGCAGTCCGCCGGGCCGGTACCAGGACGCGGCGACCCAGACGGTGTCACGGACGAACCGGTAGGTGAGGCGGACGTCGAGGTCGGCGCGGAACACCCCGGCGGCGACGCCGCGCTCCAGGGTGCCGAGCCAGGCCTTCTCGAACTTGAGCTGCGAGTCGGTGAGGTAGTGGAAGCGGGGCTGGTCGGTGAGGTGCCGGGACTCCTTCTGGTAGATCGCGACGGCGGCGCGGTGCCGGTCGATCTCGCGGAAGGACTCGGTGACGAGGGCCTCGATGGTCTCGCGGGGGTCGAGCCCGGCGGCGAGGACGGCGTCGTATCCCTCCCACAGCTCGTGCAGGAAGGTGGAGAGGATCTCGTCGAGCATCGACTCCTTGGAGTCGAAGTGGTAGTAGAGGCTGCCGGCGAGCATGCCGGCGGCGTCCGCGATCTTGCGGACGGTGGTGGCGTTGTACCCCTGGGCGGCGAACACCTCGGCCGCCGTGTCGAGCAGTTCGCGGCGCCGCTCGGGCGCGGCGGCGTTCACCTGGTTCTTCTTCTTGGTCGTCGGCACGTTTCCATTGTGGTGCTACGCGCGCTGGCTGCTGACGGAGACGGTCTCCCCGGTCATGTAGGAGGAGTAGTCGCCCGCGAGGAAGACGATGACGTTGGCGATCTCCCAGGGTTCGGCGTAGCGGCCGAAGGCCTCGCGGGCGGTGAGTTCGTCGAGGAGTTCGGTGGTGGTGACCTTGGCGAGGTGGGGGTGCATGGCGAGGGACGGGGCGACGGCGTTGACGCGGACGCCGTAGGCGGCGGCCTCGACGGCCGCGCAGCGGGTGAGGGCCATGACCCCGGCCTTGGCGGCGGCGTAGTGGGCCTGTCCGGTCTGGGCGCGCCAGCCGACGACGGAGGCGTTGTTGACGATCACCCCGCCGGTGCCGGCGTCGCGGAAGCGGCGCAGCGCGGCGCGGGTGGAGCGGAAGGTGCCGCCGAGGGTGACGTCGAGGACGCGGTTCCACTGGTCGTCGGTCATGTCGGCCAGTTCGGCGGTGCCGCCGAGGCCGGCGTTGTTGACGATGACGTCCAGGCGGCCGTGGAGGCGTTCGGCGGTGTCGTAGAGCGCCTGGACCTGGTTCTCGTCGGTGACGTCGCAGGGCTGGGAGGCGACGGCGCCGGCGCCGAACTCGGCGGCGAGCGCGGTCTCGGTCTCCTTGAGGCGCCGGGCGTGGGCGTCGCTGACGAGGACGCGGGCGCCCTCCTCGAGGAAGCGGCGGGCGGTGGCGCCGCCGATGCCGGCTCCGGCGGCGGCGGTGACGACGGCGGTCCGGCCGGCCAGCAGGCCGTGGCCCGGCACGTAGGGGGGCGGTGGCTGCTTCCCGGTCACGGTCGCGGCTCCTTCGGGAGGCCGAGCACCCGCTCGGCGATGATGTTGCGCTGGATCTCGCTGGATCCGGCGTAGACGGTGTCGGCGCGGGAGAAGAGGAACAGCCGCTGCCAGTCGTCGAGTTCGTACGGGGCTCCCGCGGCGAGGGTGGCGGCGGGCCCGCACACCTCCATGGCGAGTTCGCCGAGTCCGCGGTGCCAGTGGGACCAGTAGAGCTTGGCGGCGGAGGGGTCGGTGCCGCGCAGGGCGCCGGCGCGCAGGGCTTCCAGTTCGGCCCAGGCGCGGACGAGCCGGTCGCGGATGTCGGGGTCGGCGGCGGCGCCGTTGCGCCGGGCGAGGGCGACGAGGGCGTCGAGTTCGCGTCGGAAGCCGACCTGCTGGCCGAGGGTGGAGACGCCGCGCTCGTAGCCGAGGGTGGCCATGGCGATGCGCCAGCCGTCGCCGGGGGGGCCGACGACGTGCGCGGCGTCGGCGGTGGCGCCGTCGAAGAAGACCTCGTTGAACTCGCTGGTGCCGGTGAGCTGGACGATGGGCCGGATGTCGACGCCGGGCTGGTCGAGGGGGACGAGGAGGTAGGAGAGTCCGGCGTGGCGGCGTGCGCCGGGCCCGGCGAGGGGTTCGGTGCGGGCGAGGACGAAGCACCACTGGGACTCGTGGGCGAGGGAGGTCCAGATCTTCTGGCCGTTCACCACCCACCGCCCGTCCTCCAGGCTCGCGCGGGTGCGGACGGCGGCGAGGTCGGATCCGGCGCCGGGTTCGCTGTAGCCCTGGCACCAGAGTTCCTCGACAGCGCGGATGGGGGGCAGGAAGCGGGCCTTCTGCTCCTCGGTGCCGTGGTCGATGAGGGTGGGGCCGAGGAGTTGTTCGCCGATGTGGTTGACGCGGGCGGGGGCGTCGGCGAGCGCGTACTCCTCGTGGAAGGCGATCTGTTCCTCGATGCCCGCGCCGCGTCCGCCGTACTCCTTCGGCCAGCCGACGCAGGTCCAGCCGTGGGCGGCCAAGTGCCTTTCCCAGGCGAGCCGTTCGGTGAATGCCTCGTGTTCGCGGCCGGGTCCTCCCCGGCCCTTGAGGGCGGCGAAGGAACCGCTGAGGTGGGTCTTCAGCCAGCTCCGTATCTCCGCCCGGAACTCCTCGACGCTGCTCATGGCCGTACGTTAACCTACCAAACACTTGTTAGGGAACGGGTGAGGGCGGGGTGACCGATGGATCTCTCGTACACACGGACCGAGGAGGCCTTCCGGGCGGAGGCCCGGGAGTGGCTGCGGGAGCACGTCCCCGCGACGCCGCCGCCCTCCCTCGAAACGGCCGAGGGCTTCGCCGCCCACCGCGCCTGGGAGGCCGAACTGGCCGCCGCCCGCTGGTCGGTGGTCTCCTGGCCCGAGGAGTACGGGGGGCGGGGCGTCGACCTGGCCCGGTGGCTGGTCTTCGAGGAGGAGTACTGGGCCGCGGGGGCGCCGGGACGGGTCTCCCAGAACGGCGTCCAGCTGCTCGCCCCCACCCTCTTCGACCACGGCACCCAGGAGCAGCGGGCCCGGATCCTGCCGTCGATGGCGACCGGGGAGACGATCTGGGCGCAGGCCTGGTCGGAGCCCGAGGCCGGCTCCGACCTGGCGTCGCTCACCTCCCGCGCGGTCCGCGCCGACGGCGGCTGGCTGCTCTCCGGGCAGAAGACCTGGTCGTCCCGGGCCGCCTTCGCCGACCGGGCCTTCGGCATCTTCCGCAGCGACCCGACGGCGGACCGGCCCCACCGGGGGCTCACCTATCTGATGTTCGACCTGCGGGCGCCGGGGGTGACCGTACGGCCCATCGGACGGCTCGACGGGAAGCCGGCCTTCGCCGAGCTGTTCCTCGACGAGGTCTTCGTCCCCGACGAGGACGTGATCGGCGAGCCCGGCCAGGGCTGGCGCATCGCGATGTCCACCACCGGCAACGAGCGGGGCCTGATGCTCCGCTCCCCCGGCCGCTTCCTCGCCGCCGCCGACCGGCTCGTGGGGCTCTGGCGGGCGGAGGCCGACCCGGAGGACACCGCACTGCGGGACCGGGTCGCGGACGCGGTGATCGGGGCGCGCGCGTACCGGCTGTTCACGGCGGGGGCGGCGGCCCGGCTGGCGGCGGGCGGCCCGGGGGCCTCCGCGGGGGCCGAGTCGAGTCTCAACAAGGTCTTCTGGTCGGAGTACGACCTCGCCCTGCACGAGACCGCACTCGATCTCCTGGGCGCGGACGGCGAGCTGACGGACACCGCGTGGGCCGAGGGATACGTCTTCTCCCTCGCGGGCCCCCTCTACGCGGGCACCAACGAGATCCAGCGCGACATCATCGCCGAGCGGCTGCTCGGCCTCCCGAAGGGGCGCCGCTGATGGCCTTCCTGCCGACCGAGGAGCAGCGGGCCTTCGCCCGCTCCCTGGACGCGATGCTGACGGCCGCCGGCACCCCGGCGGTGGTACGGGCCTGGGCGGACGGCGACCCGGGGCCGGGGCGGGCGCTGTGGGGGCGGCTCGCGGAGGCGGGGGTGTTCGCCCTCGCGGTGCCGGAGGCGTACGAGGGAGTGGGGCCGCTCCCGGTCGAACTCGCCCACGCCCTGGTCGAGTCGGGCCGCCACGCGGTGCCGGGTCCGGTGGTCGAGACGGTCGCGTCGGCGGTCCTCCTCGGCGAACTGGCCGGGCTCGGCGAGCCGGGCCCGGCGAAACGACTGCTGCCCGGCCTGGCGAGCGGCGAACGGACGGCGACACTGGCGATGACCGGGCACGGGACGGAGTCGGTACGGGGCTGTGTGCCGTACGCCCTCGACGCCGACCGGGCGGACGCGGTGCTCGTCGTACGGGGCGAGGAACTGTGGCTGGCGCCCGGCCACGGGCCGGTCCGGGTCTCCGCCGACCCCGCCCGGCGCCTGGCGCGCCCGGCGCCCGGCGGGGAACTGCTCGCCGAGGGACCGGCGGTGGCCGTCGCGGCGGCGCGGGCCCGGCGCTGGGCGATGCTGGCGACGGCGGCGCAGTCGCTGGGCGTGGGCCTGGCGCTGCTCGACCGGACGGTGGCGTACGCCCGGCAGCGCACCCAGTTCGGCACCCCGATCGGCGCCTTCCAGGCGGTCAAGCACCGGCTGGCCGACACACTGCTGGCCCTGGAGTTCGCCCGGCCGCTGCTGTTCGGGGCGGCGGTGGCGCTGGCGGCCGGGGAGGACGCGGACGTACGGGGGGCCGACGGCGCCCTGGCCGCCGCGAAGGTCACGACGGGCGAGGCCGGCTACACGGCGGCCCGCGCGGCCCTCCAGATCCACGGCGCCGTCGGCTACACGGAGGAACTGGACCTGTCCCTCTGGCTGCGCAAGGCCCGGCCGCTGAGGGACGCGTGGGGAAGCCCGGCGGCCTGCCGGGCGGCGGTCCTCGACGCGTACTCCTGAGGCCGGGCGCGGCGGGGCCAGGGCCTGTCGTCACACTCCCGTCGTCGCCCGCAGGGCAGGCGGGAGCGTGACGACAGGCCCTACATGTCCTCGCGCGGTGGGCTCTCGTCGTTGCCGCGCCGGAGGACTCGCGTCGGACCGGTGGCGGTCCAGGTGTGGAGGACGATCTCGTCGCCGTCCACCCAGGTCCGTACGACCTCGGTCGGCTCCACCCGGAAGAGGTGGAGCGGCCGGGGCGCGCCCGCCTCGGTCGCGTACCGGTCCACGGTCGCCGGGTCGGTGACCTCCACCGCCCGCCCGGAGACGCGGACGTCCCCGCCGCCCATGTCGGTGCCCGCGCCGGGGTTGGCGAGCAGCGCGAAGCGGGGGTCGCGGCGCAGGTCGAGGGCCTTGCGGGAGTTCGGCATCATGCCGAGCCACAGCTCACCGAAGCGGAAGTCCGCCTCGATGCCGCTGAGCCGGGGCGAGCCGTCCTTGCGCACGGTGGCGAGGGCGTGGTGGGTGTACTGCCCGAAGCGCTCGCGGACGGTCGCGGCGAGTCCGGGTTCGGCGGTCTCGAAGGCCGACCAGCCGGTCGTCGGGTCATCGGTGTCTCCCATACCTCCCAGGAAACACCGGATACCCGACATCCACTGTCCGGGTTACTCCGGATGTCGCCGGACCGCGGCGTCCCGCCGGAGCGCGTCAGACCGCGGCGGTCGCGTCCCGCTCCGCCTGGCTGCGCTCCACGCAGAACTCGTTGCCCTCGGGGTCCGTGAGGGTCGCCCAGCCGGTGCCGTCCGGGTTGCGGTGGTCCTCGAACAGGGTGGCGCCGAGGCCGAGCAGCCGCTCGACCTCCTCGTCACGGCTGCGGTCCTGCGGCTGGAGGTCGAGGTGGACGCGGTTCTTGACCGCCTTCGGCTCGGGGACCCGGATGAAGAGGAGGTTCGCACCGGGCGACTCCACCAGCGCCTCCGGGTCACCGGGCCGGTCGTCGTCGGAGAGCTTGACCTCCAGGGCCCCGGCCCAGAAGGTGGCGAGCGCGTAGGCGTCGGCGCAGTCGATGGTCACGTGTCGTACGAGAGAACTCATGGCCGCATGATCGCCCGGGGTCCCTGCCGGGGGCCACCCTTTTTCCAGCACCCGGAGGGCCGTTCACACGTGTCCGCACGGCGGGTTCAGGACGACCGGACGATGCCCTGCCGCCGTGCCTCCGCGAGCCACTTCGGGAACTCGGAGACCAGCCGGTCGTACAGCTCCGTGTCCGGCATCCGGCTCGGGTCCTGCCCCGCGTGGAAGAAGCCCGCGTTGTCGACGGGCCGCTTCCCCGGCACGTCCAGCTCGTCGAGCCGCCGCAGGAAGTCGAACTGGCGGCTGTCCGGGTCGCCGAAGCCGATGAACTGCCAGAAGATCGGGAGCCGGGCCGCCTTGCACACGTACCGCTCGGCCGCGACCTTGTTGATCGGACCGCCGTCCGTCTGGAAGACGACGAGCGCGGGGGCGGTAGAGCCGCTGTCCAGGTACCGGTCGATGACGGCGTCCATGGCCAGGTGGTAGCTGGTCTTCCCCATGTGGCCGAGCCCGGCGACGATCCGGTCGATCCGCCCTGCGTGGTCGTCGAGCCGGATGTCGGTCTCGGCGTCGATGTCGGTGGAGAAGAAGACGACGGGGACGCGTCCGTCGTCGTCGAGATGGGCGGAGAGACCGAGCACCCGGTCGGCCAGGGCCTGGACGGCGCCGCTCCGGTAGTACGGCTTCATCGACCCGGAGTAGTCGACGACGAGGTGGACGGCGACCCGCTGCCCCTCGATCCCGTGCCGCCGCAGCGACGCACCGGCCTCCTTGTAGAGGTTCACCAGCGCGGGCGCGGTCTCCTCGACCTTCCGCAGGCTCATGGGCATGGACGTTCCCTCTCCAGCTCCTCGATGTCCGCGAGCATGGCGTCGGCCAGGTCGCGCTCGGCGGCGTAGTACCGCTCGGCCCAGGTGAGGGTCAGCCGGGGGAACGCCCAGGCCTCGTCGGCCGCCGCGTCGGCGACGTCCGCCTCGGCCCGCAGCCGCATGGTCTCGGCGTACTCCCGGTGCGCGGCGAGGACCTCCCGCATCCGCTCGGGTGCGAGGAGGTGGCCGAGCCAGAGCCGGAGCATCGGCCCGTGCTTGAGGACGGGCGGGTCGAGGGGGCCCCCGGCGGCCCAGGCGCGGACGGCGGCGAGGCCTTCGCCGGTGATGCGGTAGACGCGTTTGTCGCGGGAGCCGGCCTCGGGGGCGACCAGGCGGGAGTCGGCGTATCCGGCCTTCTCCAGGCGCTTGAGCTCGCTGTAGATCTGGCTGAAGGACGGGCTCCAGTAGAAGAGGCCCAGGGACCGGTCCGACCACTTCTTGAGGTCGTAGCCGGACAGCTCCCGCCCGAAGGAGAGCAGTCCGAGCACGGTCCAGCTCGTCGCCGGAAGCGCCGGCACGGTCTCTTCGTCCGCCACGGTCGGCAGTCTACGGCCCTTCCCTCCCCTCTCCATGTCCGCTAGAAGTATTTCGACTAGGCATATCCGCCGTGTCTGCGGGAGAGCGTCCCGTGAAGTTCTCCGTGATCTTCGAAGCACAGCTCGTCGACCCGACCCCCGCACGCGAGCGCCGCGTGATCCACGACTGCGTCGAACAGGCCCAGGGGACGCCCCGGATACGCCTCCGCCGCCCAGGCCAGGGCCGTACACAGGTCGTCCTCGGCCGCCGGGAAGCGGTGCTCGGGAGCGCGCCGGGGCCCTGGACGGGGCCGCCGCGTGGCTGAACCACCGGGCTGAGAGTCCCGGAAACGCGCCGCAGCACCCCCCGGTCGTCCGGTCGGGGACCTTCGGGGGGTGCCGCGCTCAGTTCCGCACGTCGTTGTACGGGACGTCTCCGGGGTGATCCGGTCGGATCAGACCATCAGTGAACGGTCCGTCGGACGGATCGGGGCCGGCAGGGAGCTGGCACCCGTCAGGAAGCGGTCCACGCCACGGGCGGCGGAGCGGCCCTCGGCGATGGCCCAGACGATGAGGGACTGGCCCCGCCCGGCGTCACCGGCGACGTACACGCCGTCGACGTTGGTGGCGAAGTCCGCGTCACGGGCGATGTTGCCCCGCTCGTCCAGGTCCAGACCGAACTGCGCGACCAGGCCGTTCTCCACGTCCGTGCCGGTGAAGCCCATCGCGAGCGTGACCAGCTGGGCGGGGATCCTCCGTTCCGTGCCCGGCTTCTGGGTCAGCCTGCCCTCGACGAACTCGACCTCGACGAGGTGGAGGAACTGGACGTTGCCGTCCTCGTCGCCCTCGAAGTGGGTGGTGGAGACGGAGTAGACCCGCTCGCCGCCCTCCTCGTGCGCGGAGGTGACCTTGTAGAGCATGGGGAAGGTCGGCCAGGGCTGGCCGGCGTTCCGGTCCTCGCCCGGCTTCGGCATGATCTCCAGCTGGGTGACCGAGGCCGCGCCCTGGCGGTGGGCGGTGCCGACGCAGTCCGCGCCCGTGTCGCCGCCGCCGATGACCACGACGTGCTTGCCCTCGGCGGTGATCGGCGGGGCCACGAAGTCGCCCTCGACGACCTTGTTGGCCAGCGGCAGGTACTCCATCGCCTGGTGGATGCCGTTCAGCTCCCGGCCGGGGACCGGCAGGTCGCGGGCGGTGGTGGCACCGGCGGCGATGACCACGGCGTCGAACCGCTTGCGCAGGTCCGTCGCCGTCATGTCACGGCCGATCTCGATGCCGGTGCGGAACTTGGTGCCCTCCGCGCGCATCTGCTCGATGCGGCGGTTGATGTGCCGCTTCTCCATCTTGAACTCGGGGATGCCGTAGCGCAGCAGTCCGCCGATGCGGTCGGCGCGCTCGTACACGACCACGGTGTGGCCGGCCCGGGTCAGCTGCTGGGCGGCGGCGAGACCCGCCGGGCCCGAGCCGATGACGGCGGCGGTCTTGCCGGACAGGCGCTCGGGCACCTGCGGCTTGACGTCGCCTCCGTCCCAGGCCTTGTCGATGATGGAGACTTCGACGTTCTTGATGGTGACGGCCGGCTGGTTGATGCCGAGCACACACGCGGACTCGCAGGGAGCCGGGCAGAGTCGGCCGGTGAACTCCGGGAAGTTGTTGGTGGCGTGCAGACGCTCCTGCGCCGCCGACCAGTCCTCGCGGTAGGCGTAGTCGTTCCACTCGGGGATCAGGTTCCCGAGCGGACAGCCGTTGTGGCAGAACGGGATGCCGCAGTCCATGCAGCGGCCGGCCTGCTTGCTGATGATCGGCAGGAGGGAGCCGGGGACGTAGACCTCGTTCCAGTCCCTGACGCGCTCGCCCACCGGACGGGTCTGGGCGACTTCGCGCCCGGTGGTCAGGAAGCCCTTGGGGTCAGCCATGGGACGCAGCCTCCATCATCTTCTCGGTGGTCTCGGACTCGGAGAGACCGGCGAGCTCAGCGGCGTCCTTGGCGGCGAGCACTGCCTTGTACGTGGTGGGGATGATCTTGCTGAACCGGTCCGCGCTCGCGGTCCAGTCGGCGAGCAGCTTCTCGGCGACGGTGGAGCCGGTCTCCTCCTGGTGGCGGCGCACGACATCGTGCAGCCACGCCTTGTCGGCGTCCGACAGGGCCTCGATCGCGCCCAGGTTGCCGGAGTTGACGTTGTCCCGGTCGAGGTCGACGACATAGGCGACACCGCCCGACATGCCGGCCGCGAAGTTGCGTCCGGTCTCGCCGAGGACGACCGCCGTACCGCCGGTCATGTACTCGCAGCCGTGGTCGCCCACGCCCTCCGAGACGACCAGGGCGCCGGAGTTGCGGACGCAGAAGCGCTCGCCGGTGCGACCCCGGAGGAACAGTTCGCCGCCGGTCGCGCCGTATCCGATGGTGTTGCCCGCGATGGTCGAGTACTCGGCGAGGTGGTCGGCGCCCCGGTCGGGGCGGACGACGACCCGGCCGCCGGAGAGGCCCTTGCCGACGTAGTCGTTCGCGTCGCCCTCCAGGCGGAGGGTGACACCGCTCGGCAGGAAGGCGCCGAAGGACTGGCCGGCGGAGCCGGTGAAGGTGATGTCGATGGTGTCGGCCGGGAGGCCCGCGCCGCCGAACCTCTTCGTCACCCGGTGGCCGAGCATGGTGCCGACCGTGCGGTTGATGTTGCGGATGGCGACCTGGGCGCGGACCGGCTGGGCCTCCTCGGCGGAGGCGGCGTTCAGGGCCTCGGCGGCGAGCTCGATCAGCTCGTTGTCGAGGGCCTTCTCCAGTCCGTGGTCCTGCTCGATCAGGGCGTGGCGGACCGCGCCCTCGGGCAGCTCGGGCACGTAGAAGAGCGGCTCCAGGTCGAGACCCTGCGCCTTCCAGTGGGTGACCGCGCGGCTGGTGTCCAGCAGCTCGGCGTGGCCGACGGCCTCTTCGAGGGTGCGGAAGCCCAGCTCGGCGAGGAGCTCGCGGACCTCCTCGGCGATGAACTCGAAGAAGTTGACGACGAACTCGGGCTTGCCGGAGAAGCGGTCGCGCAGGACCGGGTTCTGGGTGGCGATGCCGACCGGGCAGGTGTCCAGGTGACAGACGCGCATCATGACGCAGCCGGAGACGACGAGCGGCGCGGTCGCGAAACCGAACTCCTCGGCGCCGAGCAGAGCGGCGATGATCACGTCACGGCCGGTCTTGAGCTGGCCGTCGGTCTGGACGACGATCCGGTCGCGCAGGCCGTTGAGCAGCAGGGTCTGCTGGGTCTCGGCGAGGCCGAGCTCCCAGGGGCCGCCCGCGTGCTTGAGGGAGGTGAGCGGGCTGGCGCCCGTACCGCCGTCGTGGCCGGAGATCAGGACGACGTCCGCGTGGGCCTTGGAGACACCGGCGGCGACCGTGCCGACGCCGACCTCGGAGACCAGCTTCACATGGATGCGGGCGACCGGGTTGGCGTTCTTGAGGTCGTGGATCAGCTGGGCCAGATCCTCGATGGAGTAGATGTCGTGGTGCGGCGGCGGCGAGATGAGGCCGACACCGGGCGTCGAGTGACGCGTCCTGGCGACCCACGGGTAGACCTTGTGGCCGGGCAGCTGGCCGCCCTCGCCGGGCTTGGCGCCCTGCGCCATCTTGATCTGGATGTCGTCGGCGTTGACCAGGTACTCGCTGGTGACGCCGAAGCGGCCGGAGGCGACCTGCTTGATCGCGGAGCGGCGGGCCGGGTCGTAGAGGCGGTCCGGGTCCTCGCCGCCCTCACCGGTGTTGGACTTGGCGCCCAGCTGGTTCATCGCGACGGCGAGGGTCTCGTGCGCCTCGCGGGAGATGGAGCCGTACGACATGGCGCCGGTGGAGAAGCGCCTGACGATCTCGGAGACCGGCTCGACCTCGTCGAGGGGGATCGACGGGCGGTCGGAGGTGAAGCCGAAGAGGCCGCGGAGCGTCATGAGGCGCTCGGACTGCTCGTTGACCCGGTCCGTGTACTTCTTGAAGATGTCGTACCGCTTGGTGCGCGTGGCGTGCTGCAGGCGGAAGACGGTCTCCGGGTCGAACAGGTGCGGCTCGCCCTCGCGGCGCCACTGGTACTCGCCGCCGATGTCCAGGGCGCGGTGCGCCGAGGGGACTCCGGAGACGGGGTACGCCTTGGTGTGCCGGGCGGCGACCTCCTTGGCGACGACGTCGAGACCGGCGCCGCCGATCTTGGTGGCCGTGCCGTTGAAGTACGTGGCGACGAAGGTCTCGTCGAGGCCGACGGCCTCGAAGACCTGGGCGCCGCGGTAGGAGGCGACGGTGGAGATGCCCATCTTGGACATGACCTTGAGGACGCCCTTGCCGAGGGCGTAGATCAGGTTCCGGATGGCCTGCTCGGGCTCCAGGCCCTCGATGAAGGTGCCGGCGCGGACCAGGTCCTCGACGGACTCCATGGCGAGGTACGGGTTGACCGCGGCGGCGCCGTAGCCGATGAGCAGGGCGACGTGGTGGACCTCGCGGACGTCACCGGCCTCGACGAGCAGACCCACCTTGGTGCGCTGCTTGGTGCGGATGAGGTGGTGGTGGACGGCCGCGGTGAGCAGCAGCGAGGGGATCGGCGCGTGCTCGGCGTCGGAGTGCCGGTCGGAGAGCACGATGAGGCGGGCGCCGCCCTCGATGGCGGTGTCGGCCTCGGCGCAGATCGCGTCGATGCGGGCGGCGAGGGCCTCGCCGCCGCCGGAGACCCGGTAGAGGCCGGAGAGGGTCGCGGCCTTCATGCCGGGCATGTCGCCGTCGGCGTTGATGTGGATGAGCTTGGCCAGCTCGTCGTTGTCGATCACCGGGAAGGGCAGGGTGACGCTGCGGCACGACACGGGGGTCGGCTCGAGCAGGTTGCCCTGGGGGCCCAGCGAGGAGCGCAGGCTCGTCACCAGCTCTTCGCGGATGGCGTCCAGCGGCGGGTTCGTGACCTGCGCGAACAGCTGGGTGAAGTAGTCGAAGAGCAGCCGCGGGCGGGCGGAGAGGGCCGCGATGGGCGAGTCCGTGCCCATGGAGCCGAGGGGCTCGCCGGCGGTGGTGGCCATCGGGGCGAGGATGACGCGCAGCTCTTCCTCGGTGTAGCCGAAGGTCTGCTGGCGGCGGGTGACCGAGGCGTGGGTGTGCACGATGTGCTCGCGCTCGGGGAGGTCGGAGAGCTCGATCTCGCCGGTCTCCAGCCACTCCTCGTACGGGTTCTCGGCGGCGAGGGCGGCCTTGATCTCGTCGTCCTCGACGATGCGGTGCTCGGCGGTGTCGACGAGGAACATCTTGCCGGGCTGGAGGCGGCCCTTGCGGACGACCCTGGCGGGGTCGATGTCGAGGACGCCGACCTCGGAGGAGAGGACGACGAGGCCCTCGTCGGTGACCCAGTAGCGGCCGGGGCGCAGTCCGTTGCGGTCGAGGACCGCGCCGACCTGGACGCCGTCGGTGAAGGTGACGCAGGCCGGGCCGTCCCAGGGCTCCATCATCGTGGAGTGGTACTGGTAGAAGGCGCGGCGGGCGGGGTCCATGGTCTCGTGGTTCTCCCACGCCTCCGGGACCATCATCAGGACCGCGTGCGGCAGCGAACGGCCGCCGAGGTGGAGCAGCTCCAGGACCTCGTCGAAGGAGGCCGAGTCGGAGGCGTCCGGGGTGCAGATCGGGAAGATCCGGTCCAGCGAGCCCTCGCCGAAGGCCTCGGAGCCGAGCTGCGCCTCGCGGGCGGTCATCCAGTTCCGGTTGCCCTTGACGGTGTTGATCTCACCGTTGTGGGCGACGAAGCGGTACGGGTGGGCCAGCGGCCAGCTCGGGAAGGTGTTGGTGGAGAACCGGGAGTGGACCAGGGCCACGGCGGTGGCGCAGCGGCGGTCCGACAGGTCCGGGAAGAAGGGCTCCAGCTGGCCGGTGGTCAGCATGCCCTTGTAGACGATGGTGCGGGCGGAGAGCGACGGGAAGTACGTCGCGGCCTCGCGCTCGGCGCGCTTGCGCAGGACGAAGGCCTTGCGGTCGAGCGCGATGCCCGTGGTGGCGCCTTCGGTGTCCGCCACGAAGAGCTGGCGGAAGACCGGCATGGTGGAGCGGGCGGAGGCGCCGAGCAGCTCGGGGGCGACGGGGACCTCGCGCCAGCCGAGGACGTCCAGGCCCTCTTCGGCGGCGATCGCCTCGATCCTGGCGGCGGTCCCGTCGGTGTCGTCCTCGGGGAGGAACGCGATGCCGACGGCGTACGCGCCGGCCTCGGGAAGCTCGAATCCGGCGACCTCGCGGAGGAAGGCGTCCGGGACCTGGAGCAGGATGCCGGCGCCGTCGCCGGAGTCGGGCTCGGAGCCGGTGGCGCCGCGGTGCTCGAGGTTGCGCAGTACGGTCAGCGCCTGCTCGACCAGCGCGTGGCTGGCTACACCGGTGAGGGTGGCCACGAACCCGACACCACAGGCGTCGTGTTCGTTACGGGGGTCGTACATCCCCTGCGGAGCGGGGCGACCGTCCATGGGCGACCAGGCGTCGGAACGCATCGGCTCTCCCGTCGTCGTCGTGGCATATGCAGATACCGAGGGACGACGTTGGCCCTCCGCGAAATTTCGTGCAGGTTACATGATGGCTGAGTTCTCACGAAGCGGATAGTTCATTCCAGCATGCGGACACCGCCGACACGGAGCGGTGATGTGGGTTCACCTGTGAGGTTCACCTGGGGGTGCGGCGACAAGGACTGTCCCGCGGGGGCGGATCGAGGGTGATCCGGAAGATCTCCGGGTCTCCGGCGACCCGTCACTGTGTGGGCTTCATTGCCCAGCGACGCTCATGCCTCATTCCCGTTGGTCACGGGTTCGAAACCGCCGAGTAACCGGCTACTTATGTGGCGTCCCGCATAGTGTCTCACCGCTGCGGCGGATCGGACCAGGGAGATACGTCACAGCCGATCCGGAGCTTATGTCCCGAATTACTGCCCAGAAATGCCGGAAAGGCCCCCTATGGGGGCCTCTCGGTCTTCTGGGTGGGTACGGATTCCGTCGCGCCTTCCGGACGGTACGGAATCCGTAGCCGTCAGGCGCCTGGCGCGGTACGGAATCCGCAGCCGCCAGGTCCTTCGGGCGGACGGAACGCGCAGCCGCCCCGGGTTACAGAGCCGCCCCGAAGAGCATGCCGAGTCCGTACGTGACGGCTGCGGCGGCGCCGCCGAGGACGAGCTGCCGCATGCCGCTGAAGAGCCAGCCGCGCGCGGTCACCCGGGCCACGAGCGCGCCGCAGGCGAACAGCCCGAGGAGGGCGAGCAGCACGGCGGGCCAGAGCGAGGTCGCGCCGAGCAGGTACGGCAGTACGGGGAGCAGCGCGCCGAGCGCGAAGGAGCCGAAGGAGGAGACCGCGGCGACCATGGGCGACGGCAGGTCGTCCGGGTCGATGCCCAGCTCCTCGCGGGCGTGGATCTCAAGAGCCTGCTCGGGGTCCTTCGACAGCTGCATCGCGACCTCGCGGGCGAGCGCGGGCTCGACGCCGCGGGAGACGTAGAGCGCGGCGAGCTCCTCCATCTCGTCGACGGGGTGCTTGCGCAACTGGCGGCGCTCGACGTCCAGTTCCGCCTGGACGAGTTCGCGCTGCGAGGCGACGGAGGTGTATTCGCCGGCGGCCATCGAGAAGGCGCCGGCCGCGAGGCCGGCGAGGCCGGTGATGACGACGGTCTGCGAGGTGACCGCGCCACCGGCGACACCGGTCATCAGGGCGAGGTTGGACACCAGTCCGTCCATCGCGCCGAAGACCGCCGGACGCAGCCAACCGCCGTTGACGTCACGGTGGGTGTGGTTGTCTCGGTGGGCCTCGTGCAGTGGCGCCTGAGCTTCGATGATGGACATGGCTCTCCCCTCGTTCCGGCGGGCCGGGTTGCACCCGCCGCCCCCAACGTCCTCGAAAATACGCGCGATGTAAGGGGCGCGCCAGCAAGCCAGGCCGTACTTACTAAGGCCCGCCTCACTGAGGGCACCGCAACCTGGCGGGGTGTCAGGCGGGTGACAGAGACGTTTCTTCGGCGAGTTCGCGGCCTGGGGTGGCACAGATCCAGGCATCGGGGCGCCATCGACGCGCCCCCACCGAGGAAGGGGCCACGGAGATGGTGACCACCACGGCACGCGACACGCGCGAACGGGCGAGAGGTGCCCTGCTCGGCCTCGCCGTCGGCGACGCGCTCGGCGCGCCCGCCGAGAACATGCGGCCCTCCGAGATCCGCCGCCGCTGGGGCCGGATCGAGGGATTCGTGACGGAGAGCCCGGCGGGCACCGACGACACCGAGTACGCGATCTTCTCGGCGCTCCTCCTCGCCCGGCACGGCTCGGCCCTCACCGTCCACCATGTCGAACGGGCCTGGCACCACTGGATCGCCGACCTCGACGAAGGCCCCTTCCGGGGCGCGGGCTTCTCGGAGCGCGGCACCCTGGAGAACCTCCGCCGGGGCCTCGCCGCGCCCATCTCCGCCCAGCACCGGCACGCCTGGAGCGACGGCCTCGCGATGCGCGCGGCGCCGTTCGGGGTGTTCGCGGCGGGACGGCCGGCGGAGGCGGCCAGGCTCGTCGCCATCGACGGCAGCGTCAGCCACGACGGCGAGGGCATCTACGGCGGCCAGGCGGTGGCGGCGGGCGTGGCGGCGGCGATGACGGGAGCGACCGTCACCTCGGTCATCGCGGCGGCGCTCTCGGTCGTCCCGATGGACTCCTGGACGGCCCGCTCACTGCGCCGCGCGGTCGTCGCGGCGCAGCGCGTCCAGCCGGACCCGCTCACCCGCGAACGCCAGGTCCGCTCGGCGGTCGTCATCGGCGGCTACCCCTGGACGGACCTGGCCCCGGAGGCGGTGGGCCTGGCGTTCGGCGCGTTCGCCGCCGCGCGGGGCGACTTCCGTACGGCGGTCCTGACGGCCGTCAACATGGGCCGCGACGCGGACACGACGGCGGCGGTGGCGGGCGCGCTGGCCGGCGCGGCGGGCGGCGTCGGCTCGATCCCGGCGGACTGGGCCTCGGCCATCACCCCGGTGACGGGCAGCTGCCTCCCGTCGATGCGCGGCTACCACGTCCTGGACGTGGCGGACCTGCTGACCCCGGAGGGAGACTCCTGATGAGCGCGGACCTGACGACGACGGCCGACCCTGCGGGCACAGCCACGGGGCCGGACATCGGCACCGCCAGAGGCGGAGCCCAGGCCCCGGACGCCACCACCGCTGTGGGCACAGCCACGGGGCCGGACACCGCCACCACCGCTGTGGGCCATCGTCCCGCAGGGCGGGAGGGGTGGGCACAGCCCACAACGCCGGGTTCCGGCCCCCTCCTCGGTACCCCCCAGGACCTGGCGGAGCCCGCCACCCCGCACCACGCCACCGGTTCATGGCGTCTCACCCGTAGGCCCCCGCAGCGCGACGCCCCCCTCGGCCCCACCCGCGACGCCGTCGAAGGCCTGCTCCTCGGGATCGCCTCGGGCGACGCCGCCGGCTGGCCCGCCGCCCGTCACCGCGCCGCCCGCATGCCCGAGTGGACCCGCCGTCTCACCCGTGAACTCGACACCTTCGCCGAGCAGAACGCCACGACGACCCTCCCCGTCCCCATCGCCCTCAACCAGCCGCCCGAGCCCCTCAGGCTCGGCCCTTCGGACGACGCCGAGTGGGCGGTGTTCACCGCCGAGGCGGTACTCGCCTCCACCGGCCCGGTGTTCGCGACGCTGCCCCCGGAGCGTCGGCTCCGCGCCGCCGTGGACCTGGCCTGGAACGCCCTGGCGGGCCAGGTCGCGGCGGCGGCCGACCGCGCCCCCGAGGTCGAGTCCGCCGTACTCCCCCTCCGCGCCCGGATCTCCGTCCGCGCGGGTCTCGGCAACCTCGCCACCGGTCTGCGCCCGCCGGCCACCGGCCACGACAACCCGCACTACTTCGACGACGCCGCCTGCGTCCGGGCCGCCGTGCTGGCCCTCGTCCACCCCGGCGACCCGCGCGCCGCCGCCGAACTCGCCGAGTTCGACGCCCGGTACACCCAGGACGGCGACGGCGTCCACGGCGCCCGCGCCACGGCGGCGGCCGTCGCCGCGGCCCTCGGCGGGGCGACGGTCGACGGGGCCGTCGCGGCGGCCGTCGCCGAACTCCCGCCGGTCACCGAGATCGGCCGCAACGCCCGGTACGCGGTGAAGCTCGCCCGGACCGCCGGTTCGGCCTTCGAACTGGTGCCGCTCCTCGAGCACCAGATCGTCGACCACGTCTACAGCTACGGCATCGCCGCCGCCGAGACCGTCCCGGTGGCCCTGGCCCTGGCGACCGCCTCCCGGGGCGAGATGACGTCCGCCGTACCGGCCGCGGCCTGTCTCTCCCGGGTCGCCGACTCCGCCCCCGCCCTCGTGGGCGCCCTCACCGGCGCGCTCGGCGGCGGCCGTTCGGTGCCGGCGACCTGGCGGGACGCGTGCCGGACGCTCGCGGGCTGCGCGCTGCCCCGGCTGGCCGGGACGGACCTGGTGGAACTCGCCGGGCTGCTGACAACCACGGAACCGGCCACCCCAGGTGGACAATTCCGACATGACACCCACACTGGATGACCGGATCACCGGCAGTCTCCTCGGGGCCGCCGTCGGCGACGCGCTCGGCGGCCCCGTCGAGGGCTACACCCCCGAGCAGATCGCGGAGCGCCACGGCGGCCACGTCACCGGGATCGTCGGCCCCTGGAACGGCGACGACTGGCGCACGGCCCGCCCCATCGCCCCGTACCACAAGGGCGACGGGCACGTCACCGACGACACCTTGATGACCCACGCCCTTATCAGGGTCTACGAGAAGGTCCGCGGCCATCTCGACGCGTACGCGGTCGCGGACCACCTGGTCCCCGAACTCATGGGCTCCCCCGTCTGGATCCCGGAGCTGGAGGCGGAGGCGCTGCCGCTCCAGCGGATCTTCCTCGCCGAGAAGTGGATCGTCACCCGGCTCCACTACGCCCACGCGGACCCGCGCGAGGCGGGCAACGGCAACATCGTGAACTGCGGCGCCGCGATGTACATGGCGCCCGTCGGACTCGTCAACGCGGCCCACCCGGAGGCCGCGTACACCGAGGCCCTCGACATCGCGGGCGCCCACCAGTCCTCGTACGGCCGTGAGGCGGCGGGCGTGTTCGCGGCGGCCGTGGCGGCGGCCTGCGCACCGGGCGCCACCCACTCCTCGGTGGTGGCGACGGCCCTGGCGCTGGCGAAGGACGGCACCCGGTCGGCGATCGAGGCGGTGGCGGAAGTGGCCTCCGGGCACCGGGACTTCGAGTCGGCCCTCACCCCGCTGCGCAGGGCGGTCGCGCCCTTCGACTCGGTCGGCCCCGACTACCGCGCTCCGTCCCTCGGCGCCCGCCGTCCCTCCCGGCTCCACGCGATCGAGGAACTGCCGGTCGCCCTGGGGATGCTGCTGGTCGGCGAGGGCGACTTCCGGCGTACGGTGCTCGGCGCGGTGAACTACGGCCGTGACTGCGACTCCATCGCGACGATGGCCGGGGCGATCGTGGGCGCGCTGCACGGCGAGTCCGCGGTGCCCGCCGACTGGGCGAAGCGGGTGGCGGAGGCCAGCCGTCTCGATCTGCACGCCCCGGCACGGGCCCTGACCGAGGTGGCCCACGAGGTCTTCGCGGAGGACGCCGCACGCCGCCGGGCGCACGAGGCCGCGTTCGCCACGCTGACGAGCGCGGCCAGGTGAGCCTCCGGCTGACCTGGGTCCAGCCGGAGGACCTGGTGGGACACGAGCTCCGCCAGGCGGCGGAGGACGGCCGCGACGCCCGCGCCCTCGCGGCCCGCTGGGCCACGGCGGGCGGCCCGCCCGCCCCGGACACGGCCGGCGCCTCCGAGGCCCCCCGCCCGGACCTCCGCCCCCTGGCGGAGGAACTCCTCGACGCCCTGGGGTCCCTCCCCAGCCCCCTGGCACCCCTGGAGCCGACCCTCCTCCCCGGGATCCGGGCCCTGACAGCCCCCGGCACGGCCGCCACCACCTCCGCAGGCGGTCGTGCCGTCCTCCCGCCGGGCGAGGAGGACGCCCTCCGCGACCGGCTCCACGCGGCCTGGCTCGGCCGGGCCGCCGGGTGTCTGCTCGGCAAGCCCGTCGAGAAACTGCCCCTCCCCGCCCTCCGCGCCCTCGCCCGCGCCACCGGCAACTGGCCCCTCTCCACCTGGTTCACCGCCCGCGGCGTCCCGCCCGAGCTGCTCGCCGCCCACCCCTGGAACCGTCGCTCCGCCCCCACCTCCCTCGCCGAGAACATCGACGGCATGCCCGAGGACGACGACCTCAACTACGCCCTGCTCAACCTGCTGCTCCTCCAGCGGCACGGCCGCGACTTCACCACCTCCGACGTCGCCCGCCTCTGGCTCGACGAACTGCCCGCCGGCCGCACCTTCACGGCCGAGCGCGTCGCCTACCGCAACCTCCTCGACGGCGTGGAACCCCCGCTGACCGCCGTCCGCCGCAATCCCTTCCGCGAGTGGATCGGCGCCCAGATCCGCGCCGACGTCCACGGCTGGACCCACCCGGGCGACCCGGTGGCCGCCGCCGCGCAGGCACACCGGGACGCGGTGCTCACCCACACCGCGAACGGCGTCTACGGCGCCATGTTCGTCGCCGCCACCCTCGCCACCGCCGCCACCGGCACCGCCGATGTCCACCGGGCCCTCGCCGCCGGTCTCGACGTGATCCCGCCGCGCTCCCGCCTCGCCGAGGCCGTCCGCCGGGGCATCGGGTACGCCCGCGAGGCGGCCGGCCACCGCGAGGGCTTCGACCCGGTCGTCGACCGGCTGCACGCCGAACTCGGCGGGTACCACTGGGTCCATGCCGTCCCGAACTCCGCGCTGCTCGCCGCCGCCCTCACCCACGCCGACGGCGACTTCTCCCGCTCCGTCTGCGCGGCGGTCTCGGGCGGCTGGGACACCGATTCCAACGGCGCCACCGCCGGTTCGGTCGCCGGGCTCCTCGCCGGGCACCCCGACCGGCTGCCCGAGCGCTGGACCGCACCCCTCAAGAACCGGCTGTCGACCTCGGTGCCGTCCTTCGACGGCATCGGTTTCGACACCCTGGCCGAACTGACCCGTCTGGAGGCCGTACGCCCATGACCAGCATCGTCGTACTCGGCAGTACGAACATGGATCTCGTCGCCTACGTACCGAGGGCCCCCGCCCTCGGCGAGACGGTCACCGGCCGCTCCTTCCGTACGATCCCCGGCGGCAAGGGCGCCAACCAGGCCGTCGCCGCCGCCCGCGCCGGCGCAGAGGTGTCGATGATCGGAGCGGTCGGCGCGGACGACTTCGGGACACGGCTCCGGTCCACGCTCGAACACTGCGGGGTGGACACCGACCTCCTGCGCACCTCCGAGGGCGCCTCGGGCACGGCCCACATCGTCGTCGACGACGAGGGCGGCAACGCGATCGTCGTCGTCCCCGGCGCCAACGGCACCGTCACCTCCCTCACCCACGGCGACGAAGCACTCCTCGGCACCGCCGACGCCCTGCTGCTCCAGCTGGAACTTCCCCTCTCCGTCGTCGTGGAGGGCGCCACGACCGCCCGCAGGCTCGGCGTCCGCACCGTCCTCACCCCCGCTCCCGCCCAACCGCTCCCTCCCGAACTCCTTGCCGCCACCGACCTGTTGGTGCCCAACGAGCACGAGGCCGCCGCGCTCACCGGCCTCACCGACCCGCGCGATGCCGCCCTCGCCCTGCTCCGGGACGTGCCCGAGGTCGTCGTCACCCTGGGAGCGGCCGGCAGCCTGTACGCGGCGCGGGGCGCCGACCCGATCGCGGTGCCCGCCCCCCGGGTCCGGGCCGTGGACACCACCGGCGCGGGCGACACCTTCGTCGGCGCGCTCGCGGTCGCCCTCGGCGAGGGCCGCCCCGTCCCCGAGGCGCTCGCCTGGGCGCAGAGCGCCGCCGCGCTCTCCGTCCAGCGCGAGGGCGCCTCGACGTCGATGCCGTTCCGCACGGAGATCGAGGCGGCCTTCGGCTCCCTCGGCACGAGGGAGACCGACCGCGTATGACCACCGCACCGCACACCCTCACGACTCCCCTCCAGGGTCTGCGCGTCCTGGACCTCGCGACCCTCTTCGCCGGCCCGCTCGCCGCCATGATGCTCGGGGACTTCGGCGCCGATGTCGTCAAGGTCGAGCACCCCCGCAAGCCCGACCCGTCCCGTGGCCACGGCCCCGCGAAGGACGGCGTCGGCCTCTGGTGGAAGGTCCTCGGCCGGAACAAGCGGACGATCACCCTCGATCTGTCCTCCCCGGGCGGCCGTGACACCCTGCTCGCGCTCGCCGCCGACGCGGACGTCGTCGTGGAGAACTTCCGCCCCGGCACCCTGGAACGATGGGGTCTCGGCTGGGAGGAACTGTCCACCGTCAACCCCCGGCTGGTCCTCGCCCGGGTCACCGGCTTCGGCCAGTTCGGTCCGTACGCCCACCGCCCCGGCTTCGGCACCCTCGCCGAGGCGATGAGCGGTTTCGCCGCCATCACCGGCGAACCCGATGGCCCGCCCACCCTTCCCCCCTTCGGACTCGCCGACTCGATCGCGGCCCTCGCCACCGCGTACGCCGTGATGACCGCGCTCACCGCGAGGAACACGACCGGCCGCGGCCAGGTCGTCGACATGGCGATCATCGAACCGATGCTCTCCGTCATCGGACCCCACTCCCTCTGGTACGACCAGCTCGGCTACGTCCAGCCCCGGACGGGCAACCGCTCCCGCAACAACGCCCCGCGCAACACCTATCGGACCGCCGACGGCTCCTGGGTCGCCGTCTCCACCTCCGCCCAGTCGATCGCCGAGCGGGTCCTCCGGCTCGTCGGCCGCCCCGAACTGATCGACGAGCCGTGGTTCGCCGACGGCAGCGGACGGGCCGAGCACGCGGACGTCCTGGACGAGGCGGTCGGCTCGTGGATCGCCCGCCACACCCGGGACGAGGCCATGGCGGCCTTCGAGAAGGCGGAGGCGGCGATCGCCCCGGTCTACGACGTCCGGGACGTGGTCGCCGACCCGCAGTACCAGGCGCTCGGCACCGTCACCGAGGTGCAGGACCCCGAACTCGGCCCGATCAAGATGCAGAACGTCCTCTTCCGCCTCTCCGAGACCCCCGGAGCCATCCGTTGGTCCGGCCGCCCGCACGGCGCCGACACCACCGCCGTCCTCTCCGAACTCGGCCTCACCCCCGCCGAGATCGGCGCCCTCCGTGAACAGGGGGCGGTATGAGCGAGGCCATGACCCGCGCGAACGGCACGGAACGTCCCCCGGCCCCGCCGCCCTTCACCCCTCTCACCTGGCTGTACGCGCCCGGCGACCGCCCCCATGTCGTCGCCAAGGCACTGCTCGCCGGCGCCGATGTGGTGATCGTCGATCTGGAGGACGCCGTCGCCCCGCACCGCAAGGCGTACGCCCTGGACGCCACGGCGGATCTCCTCGCGGACTCCCACCCCGTCCCGGTCCACGTCCGCGTCCACACCCCGTACGACATCCCCACCCTGGCCCCCCTCCCCGGCCTCCACGCTCTCCGTGTACCCAAGGTGACACACGCCACTGACATCCACCGGATCGCCCGGCTGGCCCCGGGCCTCCCCCTCTATCCGCTCCTGGAGAACGCCCTCGCCGTGGAGCACGCCTACGCCATCGCCACCGCCCACCCCGCCGTGCGCGGCATCGCGCTCGGCGAGGCCGACCTCCGCGCCGACCTGGGCGTACAGGAGGACAGCGGCCTCGACTGGCCACGCGGACGCGTGGTGGTGGCGGCCCGCGCCGCCGCCCTCCCGCCGCCGGCCCAGTCGGTCCATCCGGACATCGGCGACCTGGACGCGCTGGCCACCGGCTGCGCCCGGGGCCGGGCCCTGGGCTTCTTCGGCCGGGCGGCCATCCACCCCCGCCAGCTCCCGGTCATCGAGCGGGCCTATCTGCCCACCCCGGCGGAGATCGACGCGGCGCGGGAAATCGTGGCGGCGGGGACCGGGCAGGGCGCGCTGGCCCTCCCGGACGGCCGCTTCGTCGACGCGGCGGTGGTCGCTGGCGCCCACCGGGTCCTCGCCCTCGCCGCCCGCACGGCCTGACGCCCGGACCCCGGCGGGCGCTCTCGTACCCCGGCATGCGGAAGGGCCGCCGGAACCCCTCGGTTCCCGCGGCCCTTCGAACGGCTGTGGAAGTTCAGCTCTTGGCGGCGGACCCGGCGCCGTTGTCGGCCCCGTGCTCCACGTCCGTGCCGGAGCCGTCGGCGTCCGAGGCGTCGGCGTCGGAGCCGTCGGTGTCCTTACCCTTGTCCTTGCCCTTGCCCTTGCCCTTGACGAGGTCCGGCCCGGCGTCGGCGGCCCCGGGATCGGCGTCCCCGGCCTTCTCCCCGGTCTCACCCTTCACGGTGTCGTCCGCGGCGTCGTCGCCCTTCGCGTCGTCGCCGTCCTTCGCGACGGGCCTGGGCTCCACGACCTCCTCGCGGCCCGGACGGATCCGCGCCGAGATCACCATGTAGAGCACCGCGAGCAGGAAGACGATGATCGCCGTCCACACGTTCAGCCGGACACCGAGGATGTGGTGCGCCTCGTCCACCCGCATGTACTCGATCCAGGCCCGGCCGGAGCAGTACGCGGCGACGTACAGCGCGAAGGCGCGCCCGTGGCCGAGCTTGAAGCGGCGGTCGGCCCAGATGACCAGGAAACCGACGCCGACGCACCACAGCGATTCGTACAGGAAGGTCGGGTGGTAGAGCCCGGCCTCGCGGTTCGCACCCTCGGTGATCTTGAGGGCCCAGGGCAGATCGGTCGGCCGGCCGTAGAGCTCCTGGTTGAACCAGTTGCCCCAGCGGCCGATGGCCTGGGCGAAGGCGATACCGGGAGCGAGGGCGTCGGCCCACGCCGGGAGCGGGATGCCCCGTCGGCGGCAGCCGATCCAGGCACCCACCGCGCCGAGCGCGATGGCGCCCCAGATACCGAGGCCGCCCTCCCAGATCTTGAAGGCGTCGACCCAGTTCTCACCCTCGCTGAAGTACAGCTGGTAGTCGGTGATCACGTGGTAGAGGCGTCCGCCGACGAGGCCGAAGGGCACCGCCCAGACGGCGATGTCGGCCACGGTGCCGGCAGTGCCGCCCCGGGCGATCCAGCGCTTGTTGCCGTACCAGACGGCGACGAAGACACCGATGATGATGCAGAAGGCATAGCCGCGCAGCGGGATCGGTCCGAGGTTGATCACGCCGGTCGACGGGCTGGGAATATAGGCAAGGTCCATGGCATGTCCGACGCTACCCTGCCGGGCGGGCGGGACGGCAGCCCGCCCGGCAACTTCTGGGTAACTAACGCCGCCGGAGGGGGTCTCAGCCGGCCGAGGGCGAGACCGGAGCGGCCGAGCCCGCCTTCTTGCCCTTGTTGGCCTCGGCGACCCACTTCTTGAGGTTCTCCGGGGAGATCTGCTCGTTCCCCTTCGTCGGGAAGATCGACTCGCCGTTGAGCAGGACGGTCGGGGTGCCCCGGAAGCCGCCGTTCTGGAAGGCCTCGTTCGACTTGGTCACCCAGCTGTCGTGCGTCCCGTCGTTCACACAGCTGCGGAAGGCGGGCGTGTCGAGCCCCGGGACCTTCGCGGCCAGCTCGATCAGCTTGTCGTTCTTGCCGAAGGCGTCGTCCGTCTCCGGCGGCTGGTTGAGGTAGAGGGTGTCGTGGTACGCGGTGAACTTCCCCGCGTCCTGGGCGCACGCCGCCGCGTTCGCCGCGCGCAGCGAGCCGCTGCCGCCCATGTTCCCGTCGATGAGGGTGGCGAGGTGGTACTCGACCTTGAGCGCGCCCGAGGCCTCCAGCTCGTGGATGGTGGCCCGCATGACGTTCTCGAACTGGGCGCACGCCGGGCAGCGGAAGTCCTCCCAGACCGCGAGCGTCGACGGCGCGTCCGTCTTCCCGGTGGGGATGGCGGGCTTCCCGTCCTCCTCGATCGCCCCGGTCGGCGCGACCACCGGGCCCGCCTTGTCGGACCCGCCGTTCTTGTCGCCGCCGGCCGCGATCACGCCGACGATCGCGGCCAGGCCGAGGACACCGACCACCGCCGCCGACACGATCAGGACGCGCCGCTGCTTCTCGCGGGCCTTGTCACGCTCACGCTGCTGCTGGAGGCGCTCCCGCGCGCTCCGGTTACCGTCACCACGGTTGTTCTCGCTCACCCCCCAGGAACGAACCGGGGAGGCACGTACGTGCCTCCCCGGTTGCAGATCCACCCAAATGGGTTACGGAAGGCGCCGTACGCCCTCGGCGAGTTCGGCCGCCAGTTCCCTTACGGCGGCGAGTCCCGCGGCCTCGTCGCCGTCGGCGTCGAGGATCCGCTTCACGAAGGCGGAGCCGACGATGACGCCGTCGGCGAAGGCCGCGACCTCCTTCGCCTGGGCGGCGTCGGAGACCCCGAGGCCGACGCACACCGGCAGCTCGGAGGTCGCCCGGGTACGGCGGACCAGGTCGGCGGCCTGCTCGCCGACCGACACGCGGGTGCCGGTGACGCCCATGAGGGAGGCCGCGTAGACGAAGCCGGAGCCGGCCGCCGTGATGGTGGCGAGCCGCGCGTCCCTGCTGCTGGGCGCGACGACGAAGACGGTGGCCAGACCGTGCTTGTCGGCGTGCTCGCGCCAGACGGCGGACTCCTGGACCGGGAGGTCGGGCAGGATGCAGCCCGCGCCGCCGGCCGCGGCGAGCTCCTCGGTGAAGCGCTCGATGCCGTACCGGTCGATCGGGTTCCAGTACGTCATGACGAGGACCGGCTTCCCGGTGGCCTCGTGGGCCTCGCGGACCGTGCGCATCACGTCGGCGATCTTGACGCCGCCGCGCAGCGCGATGTCGTCGGCGGTCTGGATGACCGGTCCGTCGAGGACCGGGTCGCTGTGCGGGAGGCCGACCTCGACCACGTCCGCGCCGCCGTCGAAGACGGCCTTGATCGCCGCGATGCCGCCGTCGACGGTCGGGAAGCCGGCCGGGAGGTACGCGATGAGCGCGGCCCGGTTCTCCGCCTTCGTCTTGGCGAGGGTGTCACTGAGCAGCTGGATGTTCCCGGTCGTCACTTGGAGCCCTCCCCGTCGTACAGGCCGAAGTAGCGGGCGGCCGTGTCCATGTCCTTGTCGCCGCGCCCGGAGAGGTTCACCAGGAGCAGGGCGTCCTTGCCGAGTTCCCTGCCGACCTCCAGGGCCCCGGCGAGGGCGTGCGCCGACTCGATCGCCGGGATGATGCCCTCGGTACGGGAGAGCAGCCGCAGCGCCCGCATGGCGGCGTCGTCGGTGACGGCGCGGTACTCGCCCCGGCCGCTGTCCTTGAGGTACGCGTGCTCCGGGCCGATGCCCGGGTAGTCGAGGCCCGCCGAGATCGAGTACGGCTCGGTGATCTGGCCCTCCTCGTCCTGGAGGACGTACGACCGCGAGCCGTGCAGGATGCCGGGCTCGCCCGCGGTGAGGGTTGCCGCGTGCTCGCCGGTCTCGACGCCGTGGCCGGCCGGCTCGCAGCCGATCAGGCGCACGTCGGCGTCCGGGACGAAGGCGTGGAAGAGGCCGATGGCGTTGGAGCCGCCGCCGACGCAGGCGATCGCCGCGTCGGGGAGGCGTCCGGCGCGCTCCAGGATCTGGCGGCGGGCCTCGACGCCGATGACCCGGTGGAAGTCGCGGACCATCGCGGGGAAGGGGTGCGGTCCCGCGACCGTGCCGAACAGGTAGTGCGTCCTGTCCACGTTGGCGACCCAGTCGCGGAAGGCCTCGTTGATGGCGTCCTTGAGGGTGCGGCTGCCGGACTTCACGGCCACGACCTCGGCGCCGAGCATCCGCATCCGGGCCACGTTGAGGGCCTGGCGCTGGGTGTCGATCTCGCCCATGTAGATGGTGCATTCGAGGCCGAACAGGGCGCAGGCCGTGGCGGTGGCCACGCCGTGCTGGCCCGCGCCGGTCTCCGCGATGACCCGGGTCTTACCCATGCGCTTGGTCAGGAGGGCCTGGCCGAGCACGTTGTTGATCTTGTGCGAGCCGGTGTGGTTCAGGTCCTCGCGCTTGAGGAAGATCCGGGCGCCGCCGGCGTGCTCGGCGAACCGGGACACCTCGGTGAGGGCGCTCGGCCGGCCGGTGTAGTTGACCATCAGGTCGTTGAGCTCGCGGGCGAACTCGGGGTCGGACTTGGCCTTGTCGTACTCGACGGCGACCTCGTCCACGGCGGCGACGAGGGCCTCCGGGATGAACTTGCCGCCGTAGGCGCCGAAGTAGCCCTCGGCGGTGGGGACCTGACCCTCCGGGTCGGGAATGAAGAACTCGCTGGACATGCGGTTGCTCCTCGCGGGGCGGGTGCCCCGGGTGACGTGCGGGTGATGGTCACGGTATGCGCCCGGACCCCTCACGAACGGCCGCCGAGCCGCGCCGCCGCCCACCGCCGTGTGGGCAGTCGTCCCGCTTGGGGGTCCCCCCTGGACGAAGTCCTTGGGGGAGGGACGGGTGGGCACACGGGACGGCGCGCCCGGCCGCCCACAACGAGGCGGGCGTGCGGCCCACGACGAGGCGGACGCGACGGCGGGAAGCCGGCGGTCGGTGCACGCGGCCGGCCCGCGCAGGGGCTAGGCGGCTGTGCTGTTCGTGAAGGTGCGCGCGAGGCGCGGGCGCCATCGCATGCCGTTGACCTGGCCCGGCTCGGAGCCGATCACGTACCGCACCCGGCGGCCGTGGATCCGGCGGGCCGGCGCCCGGCAGCCCCGCGGCCGGCAGCCGCGGGCCAGCGGGGCGTGCTTGGAGACGGGGGCGGCCACGGTACGGAGCCTGCCGCGGCGGCCGGGCGCCGACGGCACGGCGACGGCCCCCCGGGCGCTGCCCGGAGGTGTCGGCGTGTCGTGGCGCGGGGTCATGGCGCGGTCAGCTCCGGCCGTGCCGCAGGGCGGGGTGGGCACCGGCGGCGACGAGATCGGCGACGGCGGCCTTCGGGTCGCGGCCGGTGACGAGGGACTCGCCGACCAGGACCGCGTCGGCGCCCGCGTTGGCGTAGGCGATCAGGTCGTGCGGGCCGCGCACGCCGGACTCGGCGATCTTGACGATGTGCGCCGGGATCTCCGGGGCGACGCGCTCGAAGGTGGAGCGGTCGACCTTGAGGTCCTTGAGGTTCCGCGCGTTGACGCCGATGATCCGGGCGCCCGCGTCGACGGCCCGCTCGACCTCTTCCTCGTCGTGCACCTCGACGAGCGGGGTGAGCCCGATGGACTCGGCGCGCTCGATGAGGGAGACCAGGGCCTCCTGCTCCAGGGCGGCGACGATGAGGAGGGCGAGATCCGCTCCGTACGCGCGCGCTTCCCAGAGCTGGTACGCGGTGACGATGAAGTCCTTGCGCAGGACGGGGATGTCGACCTTGGCCCGGACGGCCTCCAGGTCCGCGAGGGAGCCGCCGAAGCGGCGCTGCTCGGTGAGGACGGAGATGACGGCGGCGCCGCCGGCCTCGTAGTCCGCGGCGAGTCCGGCCGGGTCGGCGATCGCGGCGAGCGCGCCCTTGGACGGGCTGGAGCGCTTGACCTCGCAGATCACCTTGACGCTGTCGCCGCGCAGTGCGGCGACCCCGTCCTTGGCCTGCGGGGCCTTGGCGGCGCGCTCCTTGAGCTCGTCGAGGGTGACCCGCGCCTGCCGCTCTGCGAGGTCGGCGCGTACGCCTTCGATGATCTCGTCGAGCACACTCACGCGAGGGGCCCCCTTCCGGGACGGTGATGGTGATGAGGAACCAGGTTCAGCCACATCGATCCTATCCGCAGGACGGCTCCGGACTCGCATCGGCCGGAGTGGCGTCCCATTTGCTGGGACTCCCTCCGGGCTCCCCTCGGGGCCGCACGGGACCCTCAGGGGGCCAGTGCGGAGCCGAAGGGAAGGTTCCGGACCAGGGTGAAGAGGGCGAGGACGGCCCCGATGCCCCACGACCAGGCCGGGGAGAGGGCGAGGCGCATGGGCACCCCGCGGGCGGCGCGAATCAGCCAGAGGGCCATGACGACGGCGAAGACGCCGTAGCCGATGACGGCGAGGGCGTTGGCGCCGAGGGCGGCGGGGAGGTCGCCGTGGACGAAGGCGTGGGCGCTGCGGAGTCCGCCGCAGCCGGGGCAGTAGATCCCGGTGAAGCGGAGCAGCGGGCAGACGGGGTAGTGGCCGGGTTCGTTGGGGTCGACGGTCCCGACGTAGGCGAAGGCGGCGGCGACCCCGGCGAGGACGCCGACGGGCACGAGCAGCCGCCGCACGGCGGAACGGGGCGGCGCGGGCGGCGGCCCGAACGGCCCACCGGGCCACGCGTGCGCGTGGGTCGGCATGCCGGGCCCACCCGGCGGCCGTACGTCCGGGTGCGGCGGTACGGGCCCGGCCGATGGCCACCCCTCCCCGGACGGCGGTACGGGTCCGGCCGACGGCCACCCCTCCCCGGACGGCGGTACGGGTCCGGCCGGCGGCCACCCCCCTGGCGCCGCTGGTCCCTTCCCGGGTTCACCCGGTCGGGTGGGGGAATCCTCGGTCGCGGCTCCCGCCGTCGGCTGCGTGTCCACTCGGTGATTCTCGCCCCGGACGCGCGGGAGCGCAGCCCGGCACGGCCGGACTGCGCTCTCGGATGCGTCGTGTCGTGTCAGTAACGGGCCTGCGCGGTCGCGGTCGCGGCCTCGCGGGCGGCGGTGACGGCCGCCGACTCCTTCGGCATGCCGAGCCCCGCCACCTTCATCACGCCGCCGACGACGCCGCCGAGCACGATGACACCCACGCCGGCCCAGAAACCGGGCAGGTTGGCGGCCACCATGAAGACGCCGGCGACGCAGAAGCCGATGAAGGAGATGATGACACCGGTCCAGGCGGCCGGGGTGTGTCCGTGGGCGCTGCCCGCCATGAGTTGCTCCTCGTTGCAGTTGCTCGATGGTGAGGTCTCGCGTGCGCGGACACTCTGCGTTCATTGTCCCGCACGCGGGCGCGCGAGGATGAATCGGGGGTACCGGGACGATCACGCGTCGCGTCCGGACCCCCCGCCGGCCCACCGGCGCGGCCGTCGGTGCACGGCCCGCGCCGCCCCGGGTCAGGCGCCGTGGGTGGGGTCCTCGCCGCGGTCCAGGGCCTTCCACAGGTCCTCGGGCCGGTCGGGGTCGGTCGTGGGGGCCTTGCGGGTGGCGCGGGGGGCGCCGGAGCGCTCGTAACGGCCGCCCATCGCGGGCCAGGTCTTGCCGAAGCGCAGCGCGAAGAGGCCGGCGAACAGGATCAGGACGGCGCCCGCGGCGGTCACGTACGGCCAGACGGTGTGGGTCAGGTCCGCGACGGCGGCGGCGGTGTCGCCGCTGATGCGGGCGGCCTCGGCGTCCAGCGCGGTGCGGTCGGAGGCGCCGAGGACGGCGGCGAGCGCGGCGCCCGCGCCGCTCAGCGCGAGGAGCGCGGCGACGAGGGTGCGGCCGGTGCGGCGGACGGCGAAGACGGCGAAGAGCGCCGCGAGGCCGACGATCGCGAGGGCGGTGGGCACACCGGTGACGGTGCCGCCGTCGGCCTCGACGGGGACGGTGCCGCCGCCGACGGAGGCGGTTCCCTCCGCCCAGATCTGACCGGCGGACAGCAGCACGACGGTGGCGCCGAGGGCGCCGAGCAGGAGGGCCGCGGCCAGGCTGCGGCGGCTGTTGCCGGGGACGGCCACTCGGGCGGCCCGGGGCTGGGGTACGGGTACGGCGCTCACGTACCCCACTATCCCCTACGTGCTCAGTTGTCGTTCATCCGGTTGGCGGTGTGGACGGCGCGGAGGACGGCCGCGGCCTTGTTGCGGCACTCGTTGTCCTCGGCGACGGGGTCGGAGTCGGCGACGACACCCGCTCCGGCCTGCACGTACGCGGTTCCGTCACGGAGCAGGGCGGTGCGGATGGCGATGGCGGTGTCGGCGTCGCCGGCGAAATCGAGATAACCGACACATCCGCCGTAGAGGCCGCGCCGGGAGGGTTCGAGCTCCTCGATGATCTGCATCGCGCGCGGCTTGGGGGCTCCGGAGAGGGTGCCGGCGGGGAAGCAGGCGGTGAGGACGTCGAAGGCGGTCCGGCCCTCGGCGACCTCGCCGGTCACGGTGGAGACGATGTGCATGACGTGCGAGTAGCGCTCGACGGACATGAAGTCGACGACCTCGACGGAGCCGGGCGCGCAGACCCGGCCGAGGTCGTTGCGGCCGAGGTCGACGAGCATCAGGTGCTCGGCGCGCTCCTTGGGGTCGGCGAGCAGTTCCTCCGCGAGGTCGTGGTCCTCCTGCGGGGTGGCGCCCCGGTGCCGGGTGCCGGCGATGGGGTGGAGCATCGCCCGCCCGTCCTCGACCTTGACGAGGGCCTCGGGGCTGGAGCCGACGACGTCGAAGCCGTTCTCGAAGCGGAAGAGGTACATGTACGGCGACGGGTTGGTGGCCCGCAGGACCCGGTAGACGTCGAGCGCGGAGGCGGTGCAGGCGGTCTCGAAGCGCTGGGAGGGCACGACCTGGAAGGCCTCGCCGGCCCGGATGCGCTCCTTGATGTCCTCGACGGCGTCCTGGTAGGCCGGGCCGCCCCAGAGCGCCGAGAACTCCGGCAGTTCCGAGGCCGGGAGGGCGGCGGGGACGGTGGCGACCGGGCGGGCCAGGTCGGCCTCCATGGCGTCGAGGCGGGCGACGGCGTGCGCGTACGCCTCCTCGACGCCGGTCTCCAGGTCGTTGTGGTTGATCGCGTTGGCGATCAGCAGGACCGAGCCGTCCCAGTGGTCGAGGACGGCGAGGTCGCTGGTGAGGAGCATGGTCAGCTCGGGGAGCTCCAGGTCGTCCCGGGTGGAGTCACCGATCCTCTCCAGGCGGCGGACGATGTCGTAGCCGAGGTAGCCGACCATGCCGCCGGTGAACGGCGGCAGACCGCCACCGAGCACTCGGTCGAGGTCGCGCGGAGTGTGGAGGGTCTCGACGGTGGCGCGCAGGGCCTGGAGCGGGTCGCCGTCGGTGGGGACGCCGACGGGCGGGGTGCCCAGCCAGTGCGCCTCGCCGTCCTTCACCGTCAGGGTGGCGTCGCTGCGGACGCCGATGAAGGAGTACCGGGACCAGCTGCGGCCGTTCTCCGCGGATTCGAGGAGGAAGGTGCCGGGCCGTTCGGCGGCGAGCTTGCGGTAGAGCCCGACCGGGGTGTCGCCGTCCGCGAGCAGCCGGCGGCTGACGGGGATGACGCGGCGGTCGGCCGCCAGCTTGCGGAAGGTGTCGAGATCCATGGCGCCAGACCCTACTCGGAGACGGGGTTCACGTCGGACGTGGATACGGGGAGCACATCGGCGTCGAAGCAGGTCCGGTCGCCGGTGTGGCAGGCGGCTCCGACCTGGTCGACCTTGACCAGGAGGGTGTCGGCGTCGCAGTCGAGGGCGACGGACTTGACGTGCTGGACGTGACCGGAGGTGTCACCCTTGACCCAGTACTCCTGGCGGCTGCGGGACCAGTAGGTGCAGCGGCCGGTGGTGAGGGTGCGGTGCAGGGCCTCGTCGTCCATCCAGCCGAGCATCAGCACCTCGCCGGTGTCGTACTGCTGGGCGATGGCGGGGACGAGCCCGTCGGGGCCGCGCTTGAGCCGGGCGGAGAGGGCCGGGTCGAGATTGCTGCTCATGGCGCCATTGTGCCGCGCCACGGACGGTGGTCCGGATGGGCGTCCACTGGGCGGACGGGCGGCGGCGGCCGTACGCTGGCGGTCATGTCGACCCATGCCAAACGTGAACGGCTTCTGCTCGCCGACCTGTTGGAGGCCGCGGGCCCGGACGCACCGACGCTCTGCGAGGGCTGGCGGGCCCGGGACCTCGCGGCCCATGTGGTGGTGCGCGAGCGGCGCCCGGACGCGGCGGCCGGTTCGCTCGTACCGGCGCTGAAGGACCGGCAGGAGCGGGTGCAGGCGGAGTTCGCCGAGAAGCCGTACGAGGAGCTGGTCCAGCTCGTCCGGACGGGGCCGCCGCGGTTCTCGCCGTTCACCATCAAGCAGGTGGACGAGGGGGCGAACGTCGTCGAGTTCTACGTACACGCCGAGGACGTGCGCCGGGCCCAGCCCGACTGGTCGGCGCGCGAGCTCGACCCCGTCTTCGCGGACGCCCTCTGGTCCCGGCTGGAGCGCACCGCCCGGCTCCTCGGCCGCAAGGTGCCGGTGGGCCTGGTGCTGCGCCGGCCGAACGGCCAGACGGCGGTCGCCCACCGCGGCACTCCGGTGGTGACGGTCTCCGGGGAGCCGGGCGAGCTGACGATGTACCTGTACGGGCGCCAGGACGCGGCCAAGGTGGAGCTGGACGGGGAGCCGGAGGCCATCGAGCGGCTGCGGGAGACCAGGCAGCTGGGGATCTGAGCCGTCAGCGGGGCAGCTCGGCCCGCCGGACGGCGGGGACCACCAGGCTGTAGACGCCCGCGAGGGCGCAGACCGCCGCGCTCACGGCGTACACCGGTCCGACGCCCCACAGCTCGATCGCCGCGCCGGTGAGCGGGAAGCCGAGCGGCGCGATGCCGAGCGAGCAGAGGGCGGCGACGGCGGAGACGCGGCCGAGGTAGGCGGGGTCGCACTCGGTCTGGACGAGGGCGTTGCACAGCGCCCCGGAGAGTCCGGCGAGCAGGCCGACGGCCAGGGCGACGGCGACCGCGACGGGCAGCCGTGAGGTGGCGGCGAGGGCGGCGATGGCGACGGCGCCCGCCGTCATGGTCCAGCCGCTGACGGCTCCCGCGCGCGGGACGCGTCCCCGGAGGGTCAGGAGCAGCGAGGCGGCGCCCGCGCCGGTGCCGAAGCCGGCGAGGATCCAGCCGATGCCGGAGGCGCCCCAGCCGCGCTGCTCGGCCAGGACGGCGAGCCCGACGTTGAAGGGGCCGGCGAAGCCGAGGTCGCTGAGCAGCACGACGATCATCAGCGGGCCCAGGACACGGTGTCCGCGCAGATAACGCAGTCCGTCGGCGAGGTCGCGCAGGGCGGTGCCGGTGCGGGCCTCGTGCGTGTCGGGCAGCGGGCGGAGGCGGAGCGCGTACAGCAGGGGCAGCGAGAGGGCGAAGAGCACTCCGGCGGCTCCGAAGGCCGCGGCCGGGCCGCCGAGGGCGACGGCGAGACCGCCGAGCGGGCCGCCGAGCACGGGTCCGAGGCGGGAGGAGAGGCCGCGCATGCCCTGCACCCGGGCGAGCTGGTCGCGCTCGGTGATCCGGGGCGGCAGGGCGCCGACGGCCGGCAGGAACAGGGCGTCGACGACGCCGAAGACGAGGGCGACGGCGGCGAGCGCCCACAGGCCGGGCGAGGCGAGGACCAGGGTCCCGGCGAGGCCGAGGACGACCAGGCAGCGGACGGTGTCGGAGGCGATGACGACCCGGCGGGGGCCGAGCCGGTCGGCGACGACTCCCCCGCCGAGCATGAGCAGCGCGCGGGGTACGGCGGAGACGGCCATGACGAGCCCGGCCTGGGCGGGGGTGCCGTGGCTGACGGCGGTCCAGGAGAGGGCGAGGTAGTAGACGCTGTTGCCGAGGGTGGAGGCGGTGTGGGCGCCGAGCCAGGTCAGGACCTGGGGGTCGCGGTGGGCGGGGCGGCCCGCGGTGGCGGCCGGGGCGGCGGCGGTGGCCGTCATGAGCGGTAGGGGAAGCCGTGGAGGTGGACGGCGACCTTCTCGCGGCCCTCGGTGTCACCGGCGGCTTCGGCGGCGCGGGCCCGCTGGTCGTACTTCCTGAGGACGGCGTCGAGTTCCTCGCCGAGCGCGGCGAGTTCGGCGGCGGTGAGGCGGGGCAGCCACTCGGAGCTGATCGCGGCGGAGCGCCAGGCGTCGGGCCAGCTGAGGCGCTCGTCGAGGAAGCGGCGGTGGAGGTCGGTGCGCTGCTCGTTGATGGTGCGGCTGAGCGCGTCGCTCGCGGCGGCCAGTTCGGGGGTGCCGCGCACGTCCTCGTCGCGGATGGCGATCCCGTACGAGGAGGGCTGCCACCAGCGTTCGCGGCCGTCCGTGGAGTGGCCCTCGGCCTCCTCGATGAGGCCGTGCTCGGCGAGCTTGCGCAGGTGGTAGCTGATGAGCGAGACGGCCTCGTCGACCTGGTCGGCGAGCTGGGAGGCGGTGGCGGTACGAGCCACGAAGAGGGCGCGGTAGAGGCGCATCCGCAGCGGGTGTGAGAGCGCCTTGAGGGTGCCGAGTTCGGTGATCCGGCGGGAGTCGGGCGAGGTCATGCCCCTGACCGTAGACAGGAAGGAAAACTTGCGCAATAGAATTTGCGCAACAGAACTTGTGTATATGGACGAAGAAGAAGGGCCCCGGGAGCGGGGCCCTTCTTCTTCGCGAAAGGCGGGCGGCTCAGCGGACCGGGTGGCCCGCCTCCCGCAGCGCCTCCTTGACCTGCGAGATCCGCAGGTCGCCGAAGTGGAAGACGGAGGCCGCGAGCACCGCGTCCGCGCCCGCCGCCACGGCCGGCGGGAAGTCGGCGAGCCGGCCGGCGCCGCCGGAGGCGATCACCGGGACCGTCACGTGCTTGCGCACGGCCGCGATCATCTCGGTGTCGTAGCCGTCCTTGGTGCCGTCCGCGTCCATCGAGTTGAGCAGGAGCTCGCCCGCGCCCAGCTCGGCGGCCCGGTGCGCCCACTCGACGGCGTCGATGCCGGTGCGCTCGCGACCGCCGTGCGTCGTCACCTCGAAGGAGCCGGAGGCGGTGCGCCGGGCGTCGACCGACAGGACGAGCACCTGGCGGCCGAAGCGCTCCGCGATCTCCCGGATCAGGTCGGGGCGGACGATGGCGGCGGTGTTGACGCCCACCTTGTCGGCCCCGGCCCGCAGCAGCTTGTCGACGTCGTCCGCCGAGCGGACGCCGCCGCCGACGGTGAGCGGGATGAAGACCTGCTCCGCGGTGCGGCGCACCACGTCGTAGGTCGTCTCCCGGTTCCCGGAGGAGGCGGTGATGTCCAGGAAGGTCAGCTCGTCGGCGCCCTCGGCGTCGTACAGCCTGGCCATCTCGACGGGGTCGCCCGCGTCCCTGAGGTTCTGGAAGTTGACGCCCTTGACGACCCGGCCGTTG
This sequence comes from Streptomyces sp. NPDC001728, assembly GCF_040297565.1. NCBI lineage: Bacteria > Bacillati > Actinomycetota > Actinomycetes > Kitasatosporales > Streptomycetaceae > Streptomyces > Streptomyces sp. NPDC001728. The sequence goes on along the minus strand of NZ_JBEOZK010000003.1, from coordinate 243,768 downwards.
TCCACGTCCAGGCAGGGGATCACTCGTACGGCGAGGCTCATGCGGCACTCCCCCGGTACGCCTCGACCTCGACCTCGACGACCAGCCGGGGGTCGATGAAGCCGGAGACGATGATCATCGACGCGGCGGGGCGGACGGCGTCGAACAGCTTCTTGTGGGCGCGGCCGACCTCGTCCACGTCACGGGCGTGGGTGATGTACATCCGGGTCCGCACGACGTGCTCCGGGCCCAGGCCCAGCTGCTTCAGCGCGTCGAGGGCGACGTCGAAGGAGTTGACCGTCTGGTCGTACGGACCGCCGTCGGCGATCTGGCCGTCGACCACCGACGTACAGCCGGCGACCAGGACCAGGCCGTTGGGGAGCTCGACCGCACGGGAGTAGCCGACCTGCTCCTCCCAGGGGGCTCCGGTGACGACCTTGCGCACCGCGTCCGTCATGCCGGGGCCACCACTTCGAGCGCCTCTTCCAGGGTGAACGCCTTGGCGTAGAGTGCCTTGCCGACGATCGCGCCCTCGACGCCCAGCGGGACCAGACCGGACAGGGCCCGCAGGTCGTCCAGGGACGACACGCCGCCGGAGGCGACGACGGGCTTGTCGGTGGCCGCGCAGACGTTCCTCAGGAGCTCCAGGTTGGGACCCTGGAGGGTGCCGTCCTTGGCGATGTCGGTGACGACGTAGCGGGAGCAGCCCTCGGAGTCGAGACGGGCCAGCGTCTCGTAGAGGTCGCCGCCGTCGCGGGTCCAGCCGCGCCCGCGCAGGGTGGTGCCGCGGACGTCGAGGCCGACGGCGATCTTGTCGCCGTACTCCGCGATGACCTTGGCGACCCACTCGGGGGTCTCCAGGGCGGCGGTGCCGAGGTTGACGCGGGTGCAGCCGGTGGCGAGGGCGGCGGCCAGCGAGGCGTCGTCGCGGATGCCGCCGGAGAGCTCGACCTTGATGTCCATGGCCTGGGCGACCTCGGCGATCAGCAGCCGGTTGTCCCCGGTGCCGAAGGCGGCGTCGAGGTCGACCAGGTGCAGCCACTCGGCGCCGGAGTTCTGCCAGGCGAGGGCCGCTTCGAGCGGGGAGCCGTACGAGGTCTCGGTGCCGGACTCGCCGTGCACGAGGCGGACGGCCTGGCCGTCGCGGACGTCGACGGCGGGGAGGAGTTCGAGCACGCTTCGAGACGACACAGTCACAGGGTTCCGATCCAGTTGGTGAGGAGCTGGGCTCCGGCGTCGCCGGACTTCTCGGGGTGGAACTGGGTCGCCCACAGGGCGCCGTTCTCGACGGCCGCGACGAAGGGCTCGCCGTGGGTGGCCCAGGTGACCTTGGGGGCGCGGATGTTGGCGTTGCCGACCTCCAGGGTCCACTCGCGCACCGCGTAGGAGTGCACGAAGTAGTACCGGGTGTCGGCGTCGAGTCCTGCGAACAGCTCGGTGTCCGCGGGCGCGTCGACGGTGTTCCAGCCCATGTGGGGGACGACGGGGGCGTTCAGCGGTTCGACCGTGCCGGGCCACTCGTCGAGGCCCTCGGTGTCCACGCCGTGCTCGATGCCGTGGGCGAAGAGCACCTGCATGCCGACGCAGATGCCCATCACGGGCCGGCCGCCGGCGAGGCGGCGGCCGATGATCCACTCGCCGCGGGCCTCCTTGAGGCCCCGCATGCAGGCGGAGAAGGCACCGACGCCGGGGACGAGCAGTCCGTCGGCGTTCATCGCACGGTCGTAGTCGCGGGTGATCTCGACCTCGGCGCCGACCCGGGCGAGGGCCCGCTCGGCGGAGCGCACATTGCCGAAGCCGTAGTCGAAGACGACGACCTTCTTGGAGGTGGCCGCGCTCATGACCACACGCTCAGCCGCAGCACGCCGGCGGACAGGCACATCGCGGAGCCGATGGCGACGAGCACGATGAGGCCCTTGGGCAGCTTCTGCTTGACGAAGGAGTAGACGCCGCCGAGCAGGAAGAGGCCGACGACGATCAGGATGGAGGAGAGGCCGGTCACGGTTAGAGCGCGCCCTTCGTGGAGGGGAGGATTCCGGCGGCGCGCGGGTCGCGCTCGGAGGCGTAGCGGAGCGCGCGGGCAAGGGCCTTGAACTGGCACTCCACGATGTGGTGGGCGTTGCGCCCGTACGGGACGTGGACGTGCAGCGCGATCTGGGCCTGCGCGACGAAGGACTCCAGGATGTGCCGGGTCATCGTCGTGTCGTACGAACCGATCATCGGCGCCATGGTCTCGGGCTCGGTGTGCACGAGGTAGGGGCGGCCGGAGAGGTCGACGGTGACCTGGGCGAGCGACTCGTCCAGCGGCACCGTGCAGTTGCCGAAGCGGTAGATGCCGACCTTGTCGCCGAGGGCCTGCTTGAAGGCGGCACCGAGGGCGAGGGCGGTGTCCTCGATGGTGTGGTGCGAGTCGATGTGCAGGTCGCCGTCGGTCTTGACGGTGAGGTCGAACAGACCGTGCCGGCCGAGCTGGTCGAGCATGTGGTCGTAGAACCCGACCCCGGTCGACACATCGACCTTTCCGGTGCCGTCGAGGTCGATCTCGACGACGACGGAGGTCTCCTTGGTGGTGCGCTCAACGCGGCCTACGCGGCTCATCGCTCCTGCTCCTTCATCAATTCACGAACCGCGTCGAGGAACGCGTCGTTCTCTTCGGGGGTGCCCGCGGTGACCCGCAGCCATCCCGGTACGCCGTTGTCCCGGACCAGGACGCCCCGGTCGAGGATCCGCTGCCAGGTCGCGTGCGTGTCGGGGAACTTCCCGAACTGCACGAAGTTGGCGTCCGACTCGGTGACCTCGTAGCCGATCCCGCGCAGCTCGGTGACGAGCCGGTCGCGCTCGGCCTTGAGCTGCTCGACGTACCCGAGGAGGGTGTCGGTGTGCTCCAGGGCGGCGAGCGCGGTCGCCTGGGTGACGGCGGAGAGGTGGTAGGGCAGCCGGACCAGCTGGACGGCCTCGATCACGGCCGGGTGCGCGGCGAGGTAGCCGAGACGGAGTCCGGCGGCGCCGAAGGCCTTGGACATGGTCCGGGAGACCACCAGGTTCGGGCGGCCCTTGATGAGGGGCAGCAGCGAGTCCCGGTGGCTGAACTCCACATAGGCCTCGTCGACGACCACCATCGAGGGCCTGGCCGCCTGGGCCGCCTCGTACAGGGCGACGACGGTGTCGGCGGCGACGGCGGTGCCGGTGGGGTTGTTGGGGCTGGTGACGAACACGACGTCCGGGCGGTGCTCGGCGATGGCCCGCTCCGCCGCCGCGAGGTCGATCGTGAAGTCCTCGCGGCGCGGGCCGGAGATCCAGCCGGTGCCGGTGCCGCGGGCGATCAGGGCGTGCATCGAGTACGAGGGCTCGAAGCCGATCGCCGTACGGCCGGGGCCGCCGAAGGTCTGCAGCAGCTGCTGGAGGACCTCGTTGGAGCCGTTGGCCGCCCAGACGTTCTCGGCGGCGACCGGGTGCTTCGCGGTGCGGGTGAGGTACGCGGCCAGCTCGGTGCGCAGCTCGACCGCGTCCCGGTCGGGGTAGCGGTTGAGGTGGCGGGCGGCCTCGGCGACCCGCTCCGCGATCCGGGCCACCAGGGGCTCGGGCAGCGGGTAGGGGTTCTCGTTGGTGTTCAGCTGGACGGGAACGTCGAGCTGGGGCGCGCCGTAGGGGGACATGCCGCGCAGCTCGTCGCGGACGGGCAGGTCGTCGATCCTGATCTCGCTCACTTGCTCTACGGCACCTTCCAGCCGAACCGGGCCTTGACCGCCGCGCCGTGCGCGGGCAGGTCCTCGGCCTCGGCGAGGGTCACGACGTGGTGGGCGACGTCGGCGAGGGCGTCGCGCGTGTAGTCCACGATGTGCACCCCGCGCAGGAAGGACTGCACGGAGAGACCCGAGGAGTGGCAGGCGCAGCCGCCGGTGGGCAGGACGTGGTTGGAGCCGGCGCAGTAGTCGCCGAGCGAGACCGGCGCCCAGGGGCCGACGAAGATCGCGCCGGCGTTGCGTACGCGGTCGGCGACGGCGGCGGCGTCGGCGGTCTGGATCTCCAGGTGCTCGGCGCCGTAGGCGTCGACGACCTTGAGGCCGTCGGCCAGGTCGCGGACGAGGACGATCGCGGACTGGCGGCCGGCGAGGGCCGGGACGATCCGGTCGTCGACGTGCTTGGAGGCGGCGACCTGGGTCTTCAGCTCGGCCTCGGTGGCGGCGGCCAGTTCGTCCGAGTCGGTGACGAGGACGGAGGCGGCCATCGGGTCGTGCTCGGCCTGGCTGATGAGGTCGGCGGCGACGTGCACGGGGTCGGCGGTGGAGTCCGCGAGGATCGCGATCTCCGTCGGGCCGGCCTCGGCGTCGATGCCGATGCGGCCCTTGAGGAGGCGCTTGGCGGCGGCCACGTAGATGTTGCCGGGGCCGGTGACCAGGTTGACGGGGGCGCAGCCGGGCTCGCCGTCGGCGCCCTCGCCGCCCTCCGTGCCGTACGCGAACATGGCGATGGCCTGGGCGCCGCCGGCGGCGTACACCTCGTCCACGCCGAGCAGGGCGCAGGCGGCGAGGATCGCCGGGTGCGGCAGGCCGCCGAAGTCCTTCTGCGGGGGCGAGGCGATGGCCACGCCCTCGACACCGGCCTCCTGGGCCGGGACGACGTTCATCACGACGGAGGACGGGTAGACGGAGCGTCCGCCCGGCACGTAGAGCCCGACGCGCTCGACCGGGATCCACTTCTCGGTGACCGTGCCGCCGGGGACGACCTGGGTGGTGTGGGTGGTGCGGCGCTGCTCGCGGTGGACGAGCCGGGTGCGCCGGATGGACTCCTCCAGGGCGGCGCGGACGGCCGGGTCGAGTTCGTCGAGGGCGCGGCCGATCGCCTCGGCGGGGACGCGGAGGCTGGGGACGCGGACGCCGTCGAATTTCTCCCCGTACTCGATCACCGCTGCCGCGCCATGATGCCGGACGTCCTCGCAGATGGGCCGCACCGTCTCCAGGGCGGCTTCCACGTCGAACTCGGCACGGGGCAGCAGGTCGCGCAGGGCGGAACCCTCGGGGAGGGCCTCGCCGCGCAGATCGATTCGAGAGATCACGGGTCAATTCTCGCAGACGGCCTACAACGCCGGTCGCCCGTATCAACAGCTGATACATGCCAATCACTGACCGATACGCACCCCACTGGCGTCTTGTCGCCACTCCTGACCGTTAGCGTTCAGCCCGTCACTCAGCGGGAAGAACGGCTGTACGAATCCGCGAGGGCCGTCGGGAACCGGAGACAGGAACCGGGGAGACGGGATCGCGGAGTCGTGGGAACGGATCGTGGAAAGCGAGGGGGCGGCATTGACCGAGCCGCACGAGGACGGGATGCCGGACGGTCTCACAGGTCCGGAGCGGGCCATGTGGCGGGCGTTCCGCATCGGCAGGACGTGCGATCTGACGGAGGGGGTCGCGGAGCGGGACGACCCCTTCGGGGTACGGGAGTGGGGAGAGGCGCGGACCGTCCGCGCGGACGTGGTGGCGCTGCTGCTGCTCGCCGGGCCGCCGGCCCGCTCCGGGCGCGTCGCCGCGCTGAAGCTGCGCGGTGTCCGGATCACCGGCGTGCTGAATCTGGCGGGCGGGACGATAGGGCCGTACGTCGAGCTGCACGGCTGCCGCTTCGACGACGAGGTGGTGCTGCCGGAGGCCCGCTTCGGCACCCTGCGGATGGTCGGGTGCGCGCTGCCGCGCCTGGAGGCGGCCCGGCTGCACACCGAGGGCGACCTGCACCTGCCGCGCTGCCGGGTACGGCACGGCATCCGACTCACCGACGCCCAGATCGGCACGGACCTGCTCGTCAACCAGATCCAGGTGTGGCCGGACCGGAGCGGCCGGGCCATCACGGCGGACGGGATGGTGGTCGCCCAGGACCTCCAGGCCGAGCTGATCGAGACGCACGGGGAACTGAGCCTGCGCGGGGCGAAGGTCGGCGTGTCGCTCAGCCTCCGGGGCAGCGTGCTGCGCGGCGCGCAGGGCCGCCGCGCGCTCAACGCACCGCAGCTGACGGTGGAGCGCTCGCTCTATCTGAACGCGGCGTGGGTGTACGAGGACCCGGGCCCCCAGGCGGACTCCGAGTACCCGGGCGGCTCCTCGTACCCGAGCGGCGGCTCGACGGCCACCCCGCCGTACGGCGTGGCGCCCGGCCACGGCGCCCGGCGCAAGCCGGTGGAGTGCCACGGCGGGGTGCGGCTCGACGACGGCCGGTTCGGTGACGCGGTCGACCTCCACCACGCCCGCTTCCTGCTGAGCGGGGCGCGCCGGGAGGAGGTCTCGCTGCGCCGGATCGTCACCCCGGAGCTCCGGTTCAACAGCGAGCGGCCGGAGGAGGGCCGGGTCGTGCTCAACGGCGCCAAGGTCGTCACCCTGATCGACCTGTCGACGAGCTGGCCGGGCCCCGGCGGGCTCGCGATGGGCGGCTTCGCCTACGAGAACCTCGTGCCGTACGGCCACTTCCCGCTGGCCCGGCGGCTGGAGTGGGTGGCCGCCGCGACCCCGGAGTACGCCCCCGAGCCGTACGAGCGGCTCGCGACGGTCCTGCGCGGCAGCGGCGAGGACGCCGACGCCCGCGAGGTGCTGCTCGCCAAGCAGCGGCGCAGACGGGAGACCCTGCCGATCGCGGGGAAGCTGTGGGGGTACCTCCAGGACTGGACGGTGGCCTACGGCTACCGGCCGGGCCGGGCTGCGCTGTGGATGGCGGTCCTGTGGGCGGCGGGCACGGTGGCCTTCTCCCACTACCGGCCGATACCGCTGAAGGCGGACGAGGCACCCGAGTGGAACGGCACGCTGTACGCCCTGGACCTGCTGCTCCCGGTGATCAACCTCGGGCAGGACGGCTACTGGCGCCTCGAAGGCGTCTGGCAGTGGGTGGCGGCGGTGCTGATCATGCTCGGCTGGATCCTGGCGACGACGGTGGCGGCGGGCGCGACACGCCTGCTGAGCAGGGGGTGAGCCGGCCCGGCGGCGGGCCGGTGCCGCCCGGGGTGCCGGGCCGGTGTGGACGGCGTGCCGACGGGTGCCGACGGTGTGAGGGACGTGTGCCACAGGGGTGAGAAGTGCTGCCGTAGCGGGAGGGGCCGGGAGAGAATATGTCGCACCATGTGCTTGCTCCGCGCCCTGATGGGGGTCGTCCGCTCGGCCCGGTACACCCCGCGGCCCGCCGCCGGGTTCGTGCCGGACGACGACGTGCTCCTCGACGCCCCGGACGAGCGCCTCGCGCCCGCCCTGGTCGCCGCCGCGCTCGCCGACCCGGAGCCCGCCGCGAAACTGCTCGCCACCACCCGGGACGCCGGCGAGTGGGAGGACCGCGACCGGTACGTCACCCGGCTGGCCACCTTCGCGTACAGCAGGGGCGAGTGGCTGACCCACTGGCTGTCGGCGGCGCCCCGCGACCCCGACGCCCTGCTCGTCACGGCCCAGCTCGCCGTGCGCAGGGCCTGGGACTCCCCCGCGCGGGCCGAGCGGCTGCGCGAGCTGGGCCCGCTGGTCCACGCCGTCGCGGAGAACGCGCCGCACGACCCGGTGCCGTGGCGCCTCGCCCTCGACCACGCGCGCGGGGCGCACGCGGGGCACGGGGTCTTCGAGTCGCTCTGGGAGCAGGCCGTGCGCCGCTCCCCGCACCACTACGGCAGTCATGTCGCGGCCGTGAAGTACCTCTCCGCGCAGTGGTACGGCTCGCACCGGGCCGCCTTCGACTTCGCCGAGCAGGCGGCCGACGACGCCGCCCCGCACTCGCTCGTACGGGCGCTGCCGGTCCGCGCGGCCTACGACCGGCTCCGGGTGCCGCCGCTGCGGGACCCGGCGGTGCCGGAGGCGCGGGTCGACCGGGCGGCGGACCGCGCGCTGGCGCTGTCGGCGGCCTTCCCGGCGGGCGACCCGTGGCCGGCCGAGGTCCGCAACCTGCTGGCGTACGTGCTGATGGAGCGGGCGCGCTGGGAGGAGGCGCGGGAGGAGTTCCGGAGGATCGGCGCCCACGCCACCTCGTTCCCCTGGGGAGCCGGCCGGGGGGCCGGGCCGGGAGCCGGGCCCGGGGCCACCGGGGGCTCCGCTCCGGGCGCCGGACCGGAAGCCGTACGGGAGGATCCGCTGCGGAGCTTCCTCGCCGCGCGGGACCGGGTCGGGGGCGGCGCGGCCCGCCGCGGGCCGTTCCGGGGCACCGGAGGTGGACGGGCAGGACGGGGAGCGCCCGGCGGCCATTAGTCTTGACCGCTGTGACCACCGCTCGCCTGCCTCTGTTCCCGCTCAACACGGTGCTGTTCCCCGGCCTCGTGCTGCCGCTGAACGTCTTCGAGGAGCGTTATCGCGCCATGATGCGCGAGCTGCTCACGATCGACGACTCGGAGCCCCGCCGCTTCGCCGTGGTCGCCATCCGCGACGGCCGCGAGGTCGCGCCGACCGCCCCGGGCATGCCCGACCGGACGGCGCTGCCGGAGAAGGGCCCGGCCGCGGGCTTCGGACCCGACCCCGCCCAGGCCTTCCACCAGGTCGGCTGCATCGCCGACGCGGCCTCGATCAGGGAGCGCGCGGACGGCAGCTTCGAGGTGATGGCCACCGGCACGACCCGGGTGAAGCTGCTGTCGGTCGACGCGAGCGGGCCGTTCCTGGTCGGCGAGGTCGAGGAGATCCCGGAGGAGCAGGGCGAGGAGGCCGGCACCCTCTCCGAGGGGGTGCTGCGGGCCTTCCGCAGCTACCAGAAGCGGCTGGCGGGGGCCCGGGAGCGTTCGCTGACGACGAGCGAGCTGCCGGACGACCCCTCGGTGGTGTCGTACCTGGTCGCGGCTGCGGCCGTGCTGGACATCCCCTCGAAGCAGCGGCTGCTCCAGGCCCCGGACACGGCGACCCGGCTGCGCGAGGAGCTGGCGCTGCTGCGCGCGGAGACGGCGGTCATCCGGCATCTGCCGTCGCTGCCGGTGGTCGACCTGACGCAGGCCCCGACGTACCCGAACTGAGCCGGGGGACCTTGCCGGTCCCCCGGGATCCCGAGGAAGAGCGCGCGTGGCGAAGAAGCAGAAGAAGAACAGCGGCGGCACCCCGGCGACGGTGGCCCTGACGGCGGCCGGCACTCCGTTCACCCTGCACGCGTACGAGCACGACCCGGCCTCCCCGTCGTACGGCGAGGAGGCGGCGGAGGCCCTGGGCGTCTCCCCCGACCGCGTCTTCAAGACGCTGGTCGCGGACGTCGACGGCGAGCTGACCGTCGCGGTGGTCCCGGTCGCGGGCCAGCTGGACCTGAAGGCGCTGGCCTCGGCGGTCGGCGGCAAGCGGGCGGCGATGGCCGACCCGGCGGCGGCGGAGCGGACCACGGGGTACGTCCGCGGCGGCATCTCCCCGCTCGGGCAGCGCAGGCGGCTCCGTACGGTTCTGGACGCCTCGGCCTCGGACCACGCGTCCATCTGCGTGTCGGCGGGGCGGCGCGGCCTGGAGGTGGAGCTCTCCCCCGCCGACCTGGCCGCCCTCACCTCGGCGGTCGTGGCCCCCATCGGCCGCGTCTGACGTACGGCGCGGCCGAGGTGCGGGCCGGGTCCGTCAGCTGGGGCTCGGACCCTGGGTGTACGGCTTCGGCTGGTCCCAGGGGTCCGGCTCCGGGTCGCGCGGGCCGAAGACGGCCGTGAGCGCCAGGTGCACGATCATCGCGGCGAGCGGCCAGGCCAGCATGGCGGCAGCCGCCAGGTTCAGTTCGAGGGGCGCCTCGAAGGCGACACGGGGCCCGACCGCCTTGGCGTGGGCGACGACATCGCTGGTCGGCCCGAAGGAGACGCCGAGGCCCCAGGCGAGCAGGGAGCCGAGGACGCCACCGATCGCGAGCCCGAGCACCAGCGGGACGCCGCCCTTGCGGCGCAACAGGAAGACGACGATCGCGGCGACCGCCCCGAAGGCCAGGGCGAGCAGGACGAACGTTCCGTCGGCGCCGATGGCCGCCTCTCCCTCGGAGTTGCTGAGGTAGACGCCCCTGCCGTCCGAGACGAGCAGGACGCGGGGGGCCAGGTTCAGCCAGAGCACTCCGAGCAGCGCGCCCGCGAGGGCCGAGGCGACGGTCACCAGGACACCCTGCAGGACCTCGGCCGCCGTGATCGGGTCGCCGGCCGGAACGTGCGGCGGCGGGGGCGGCGGGGGCCCGCCGGGATCGTGCGGTGTCGGCTGGTGAGGCGGAGTCAGGGGTGCGGTCACCCCGCCATCGTGCCAGGTGTCCCTGTGGCCCGCCTCAGCGGACGGCGGCCCGCCGGTAGGCCCCGGTGGCGACCGCCAGGGAGACCACGCCGACCGCCGCGCACACACCGAGGTCGAGGACGACGGCGGCCCAGTCGGGATGGGGGGCGAAGGTGCGGGCCAGGGCCTCCACGCCGTACGTCGACGGCAGCAGGTCCCGGGCCCAGCCGATGGGCTCGGGCAGCCGCTCGGCCGGGAGCACGCCGAGGAGCAGCGCGGCCGACATGCCCAGCTGGCCGAGGAGGGTGGCGAGCTCCGGGCGGGGCGCGAGGAGGCCGAGGGCCGCGCCGAGGCCGGCGAGGGCCGCTCCGGCGAGCGGTACGACGGCGGCGAGGATCCACAGGTTGCCGAGCGGCAGCCCGAAGAGCACGGAGCCGATGACGGCGGTGACGGCGGTGCCGGGCACGGTGAAGGAGGCGTACGCGCCGGCCGCGCCGAGCACGACGGCGGCGGGTGGCACGGGCAGCGTGGCGTAGTGGTCGAGGCCGCCGGTGGCCCGCAGCTGCCCGAAGTACTGGGCGAGCAGGTTGAGGGCGACGAAGGCGACGACGAGGACGGTGGAGCCGGCCACGACGGCCCGCGCCTCGGAGCCTCCGTCGACGACCCCGCGCATCAGGACCATGATCCCGACGGACTGGAAGGTGGCGACGAAGAGCAGCGGGATGCGGGCGACCCGGGCGCGGGAGAGCTGCGCCCGGTAGACGGCGGCCAGGGACGGCAGCAGCCGGGCGCGCGGGGCGAGGGGCGCGGCGGCGTCCTCGTCGGCGCGGGCCTGGACGGTGGGCGCGCCGGTCGGCAGGACCTCGGCGGGCACGGTGCTCACTGCGTACAGCTCCTGACGGTCATGGGCGGGTCGTGGCGGGTCACGCCTTCACCAGTCCCTCGGCCGCGCCGCCCAGGGCGAGGTACACGTCCTCCAGGCTGGGGGTGGCCAGGGTGAAGTCGTCGAGTGCGGCGAAGGCGGCGCCGCCGGTGACGGTGGCGACGGCGGCGCGGGCCGCGTCGGGGGCGAGGCGGAGGATCCAGCGCCGGCCGGTCTCCTGGGCGCGTCCGCGCAGGGCGGCGACCTCGGGGAGGTGGAGCGGGGCGGACTCGCGCCAGACCAGTTCGACGCGCACCTCGCCCGCGACGCGTTCCTTGAGTCCGGCGGGGGTGTCGCAGGCGATCACCCGGCCGCGTTCGAGGACGGCGACCCGGTCGAGGACGGTCTCGGCCTCGATGACGTTGTGGGTGACGAGCAGCACGGTGGCGCCGTGCTCGGCGCGCCGCCGGTCGACGGCCGCCCAGACGGCGCGGCGGGCGACGGGGTCCATGCCGGTGGTGGGTTCGTCGAGGACGAGGACGGGGCGGTGGCCGACGAGCGCGGCGGCGAAGCAGGCGAGCCGCCGCTGTCCGCCGGAGAGCTTCTTGAGGGGCCGGGAGGCGATGGGGCCGAGGCCCAGCTCGTCCAGGACGGCGTCGCGCTCGGCGCGGGCGTCGGCGGCGGTAAGGCCGCGCAGCCGTCCGGTGGTCTCGGCGGCGAGGGAGACGGTCAGCTCGTCGAGGGCGGTGGACTCCTGGCCGAGGTGGGCGAGGAGCCGGGCCGCCCGCTCGGGGTGGCGGACGAGGTCGTGGCCGAGGAGGCGGACGGTGCCGGAGTCGGGGCGCATGAGGCCGGTGAGCTGACGGACGAGGGTGGACTTGCCGGCTCCGTTGGGTCCGAGCAGGCCGAAGATCTCGCCGCCACGCACATCGAGGTCGATCCCGTCGGTGGCCCGCACCTCGGGTGTCGCGGGCGCACCGCGCCCGCCGCGCGTGGCGGGGTACGTCTTGACCAGATCCCGCACCACGCACACCGTACTCACGGGGGAAGAGCCTACGGGGTCGCCGGGCCCGCTCCGGGCGCGGGGGCGTGTTCGGCGGCGGCGCGGACGTCGATCTCGCGCCAGAATCCGGCCCGGATCGCGTACCGGTCGTGCTCGTCGATCTGGTCGTCCTTGTGGGCGAGCAGGCCGAACCGTGCCGCGTAGCGGAGGAGTTCGCCGTCGATGCGGTGCGGGATGCGGGGGTAGAGGGTGGACAGCTTCTGGACGTGGGTCTGCTCGGGGAGCCGTTCCATCCACCGGCGGGCGAACACCTGTCCGACCTCGAACGGGTCACCGCCGACGGTGGTGATGTCCTCCTCGCGGTCCGCCCAGCGCTGCTCGGCGCTGGTGAGGGCGGCGAGGGTGGGCAGGGAGGCGGTCTCGGCCGGTTCGCCGAGGGGGGCGGCCGGGCGCTCGACCCAGCCCCGGTCGGAGGACCAGCGGAGCGCGCTCGCGCCCTGCGGGACGGAGGCGCTCCCGGGGCTTCCGGGGCCGCGCAGGCCCGCGAGGTCCTTGGGGGTGGGGACGCCCTTGCCGGGGGCCGGGACGGGGCCGCCGTCGCCATGGGTGTGCTCGTCGTCCCGGACGTGGCCGGCGCCGTCGTGGATGTGGGGACCGCCGTGGACGTGCTCGTCGGCGCGGAGGTGGCCGTTGGGATGGACGTGGCCGTTGCCGTGGACGCGGTTTCCGTCGGCGGTGGAGCCCTCCGCCGAGGCGGCGGCTGCGGCGGCCTCGGCGGCCCGTTCGGCGGAGGCGGCGAGGGCGGCTTCCGGGAGCGGCGCCGAGAGGATGGCGGCGATCTCGGGGCGAGGGGCCGGAGCGGGCGAACAGAGGCCGCTGAGGTCCCTGGCTCGGATGGCGCGGGTGATCCAGGCCCGGTCGAGGACCCGCCGCTCGTCGGCCTCGGCGACCAGGTCCTCGGACTGGTTGTAGTCGCCGTCGGCGGCCTGGACGGCCCAGAGGTGGACGGCTACGCCGTGCTCCTTGGCCGACATCAGACCGGGCAGCAGGTCGCCGTCGCCGGTGACCAGCACGATGTCGGAGCAGGCCCGGTTCCTGGCCAGCTCGGTGAGCTCGGTGTGCATGGCCGCGTCGACGCCCTTCTGGGCCCAGCGTCCGTCGCTCCTCGTCAGGGCGCCGAGCCGCACGGTGACCCGGGGCATCACCCGCAGTCTGCGGTGCTCGGGCTGGGGCACCCGGTCGGGCGCGCCGTCGAACCAGTAGATCCGCAGCAGGGGCAGCGCGGTCTCCGCCTCGGCGCGCTGGCGCAGCTGCTGGATGAGCCCGGCGTGATCGACGGTGATCCGTGAGCGGGCCGGTTCCCCGGCGAGAAGACTGGCGGCGGCGCCCAGCAGGTAGCCGGCGTCCACCAGGACGACGCAGCGGTCCACGTGTTCCACCCTCTTTCGGGAACCTCGGGATCGGAAGTTGCTTCGGATTTCCTTCGAGTCTGCCCGAAGGGCGGGGGCTCGACGGCCGGAACTGGATCATCGGCGTGGCGGATGTCACGTCCGGAGTGCCCTTACGCTCCGTAATGATCCAACATGCGGCGGTTCGTGCGGTATGTGAGTCTGACAGCGGCCCTGGCCCCTAGGTCCCTTTGAGGAGGCATCCCCATGGCCAAGAACCGCAATCAGAACCGCAGTCAGAAGCAGCAGCAGTCGTCGGCCGAGCGCGGCGCCCAGCAGGCGCAGCAGTCGGCGATGGAATCCCAGGCCGAACAGCGCGCCAGCCAGGTCACGCCGGGTGACATGGCGCGCAAGGGCCGTCAGAAGCGCTTCGGCCACAACTGACGGATCCCGAGTACGGCAAAGGGGCGCGCCCGTGACGACGGGCGCGCCCCTTGCGCGTACGGGAACTCTGCCGGTCAGCCCGCCAGGCAGGACGGGCCGAGCAGCACCTTCAGGTCGCCGAAGAGCGCCGGATCGGCCTGCACCCGGTGCCGGTCGAGCCGGAGCACGGTGGTCTTCCGGGGGCCCTGGAGCTTGATCCGCACCTCGGTGTTGCCCTTGTGGTGGCCCAGGATCTCGCCGAGCCGGGTGACCATCGGCGGGGTGACCTTCACGGTGGGGATGGTGAGGATCACGGGTGCGTTGGTCCCGGCGTTCGACAGGTCGGGGACCATCAGTTCCATGGCGACCAGACGGGGGATGTCCTCGCGCTTGTCGAGCCGCCCCTTGACGAAGACGACGGTGTCCTCGACGAGCTGGGTGGAGACCAGCTGGTACGTGGCCGGGAAGAACATGCACTCGATGGAACCGGCCAGGTCCTCGACGGTGGCGATGGCCCAGGCGTTGCCCTGCTTGGTCATCTTGCGCTGGAGGCCGGAGATGATGCCGCCGATGGTGACGACCGCGCCGTCGGAGTGCTCGCCGCCGGTGAGCTGGGAGATCGCCGCGTCCGTCTTGTCGGAGAGGACGTGCTCGATGCCGAAGAGCGGGTGGTCGGAGACGTACAGGCCGAGCATCTCGCGCTCCTGGGCGAGCAGGTAGGACTTCTCCCACTCGACGTCGGAGAACTCGACGTCCAGCCCGAAGCCGGGCTCGTCGGTCGCCTCGTCGCCCATCCCGCCGAAGAGGTCGAACTGTCCCTCGGCCTCCTTGCGCTTGACCGCGACCACGTTGTCGATCATGGGTTCGTGGTGGGCGACCATGCCCTTGCGGGTGTGGCCCATCTCGTCGAAGGCGCCGGCCTTGATCAGCGACTCGATGGTCCGCTTGTTGCAGACGACGGCCTCGACCTTGTCGAGGAAGTCCGGGAAGGTGCCGTACTTCCCCTTCGCCTTGCGCGACTTGATGATCGACTCGACGACGTTGGTGCCGACGTTCCGCACGGCGGAGAGACCGAAGAGGATCACGTCGTCGCCCTGGGCGGCGAAGTTCGACTCGGACTCGTTCACGTTCGGCGGGAGCACCTTGATGCCCATGCGGCGGCACTCGTTGAGGTAGACCGCGGACTTGTCCTTGTCGTCCTTCACCGAGGTGAGCAGACCGGCCATGTACTCGGCGGGGTAGTTCGCCTTGAGGTAGGCGGTCCAGTAGGAGACCAGGCCGTACGCGGCGGAGTGCGCCTTGTTGAAGGCGTAGCCGGCGAAGGGGACCAGGACGTCCCAGAGCGCCTGGATGGCCTGGTCGCTGTAGCCGTTCTTCTTCGCGCCCTCCTGGAAGATGACGAAGTTCTTCGCCAGCTCGTCGGGCTTCTTCTTGCCCATCACGCGACGCAGGATGTCGGCCTCGCCGAGCGAGTAGCCGGCGATGATCTGGGCGGCCTTCTGCACCTGCTCCTGGTACACGATGAGGCCGTAGGTGACCGCGAGCACCTCTTCGAGCGGCTTCTCCAGCTCGGGGTGGATCGGGGTGATCTCCTGCTGCTTGTTCTTGCGCAGGGCGTAGTTCGTGTGCGAGTTCATGCCCATCGGGCCCGGCCGGTACAGGGCCGAGACGGCGGAGATGTCTTCGAAGTTGTCGGGCTTCATCAGGCGCAGCAGCGAGCGCATGGGGCCGCCGTCGAACTGGAAGACCCCGAGCGTGTCACCGCGGCAGAGCAGTTCGTACGTCTTGGGGTCGTCCAGCGGCAGGGCGAGGAGGTCGAGCTCGATGCCCTTGTTGGCCTTCACCATCTTGACGGCGTCGTCCATGATCGTGAGGTTCCTGAGGCCCAGGAAGTCCATCTTGATCAGGCCGAGCGACTCGCACTGGGGGTAGTCCCACTGCGTGATGGTCACGCCGTCCGTGTGCCGCACCCAGATCGGGGCGTGGTCGACGATCGGCTCGCTGGACATGATCACGCCGGCCGCGTGCACGCCCATCTGCCGTACCAGGCCCTCGACGCCGCGGGCGGTGTCGATGACCTTCTTGACGTCCGGCTCGTTCTCGTACATCGCGCGGATCTCGCCGGCCTCGCCGTAGCGGGGGTGCGAGGGGTCGGTGATGCCGTTGAGGTCGATGCCCTTGCCGAGGACGTCGGCGGGCATGGCCTTGGTGAGCCGGTCGCCCATGGCGTACGGGTAGCCGAGGACGCGCGCGGAGTCCTTGATGGCGTTCTTGGCCTTGATCTTGCCGTAGGTGCCGATCATGGCGACCTTGTCGGAGCCGTACTTCTCCGTCACGTACCGGATCACCTCGACGCGCCGGCGCTCGTCGAAGTCGATGTCGACATCGGGCATCGAGATGCGCTCGGGGTTGAGGAAGCGCTCGAAGATCAGTCCGTGCGGGATCGGGTCGAGGTCGGTGATGCCCATGGCGTACGCGACGATCGAGCCGGCCGCGGAGCCTCGGCCGGGGCCCACGGCGATGCCCTGCTTCTTCGCCCACATGATGAAGTCGGCGACGACGAGGAAGTAGCCGGGGAAGCCCATCGAGATGATGGTGTCCATCTCGTACTCGACCTGCTTCATGCGGTCCTCGGGGATGCCCCCGGGGAAGCGGCGGTGCATGCCCCGCATGGTCTCCTCGCGGAACCAGGTGGTGTCGGTGTACCCCTCCGGGATGTCGAACTTCGGCATGAGGTTCTTCTCGACGAACATGCCGTCGGTGTTGATCTGCTCCGCGACCAGGAGGGTGTTGCGGCAGCCCTCCTGCCAGGCGTCCGAGGAGTCGATGGCGTACATCTCGTCCGTGGACTTGAGGTAGTAGCCGGTGCCGTCGAAGCGGAAGCGGTCCGGGTCGGAGAGGTTCTTGCCGGTCTGGATGCAGAGCAGGGCGTCGTGCGCGGTCGACTCGTGCGCGTACGTGTAGTGCGAGTCGTTGGTGACCAGCGGCGGGATGCCGAGCTTCTTGCCGATCTCCAGGAGTCCGTCGCGGACCCGGCGCTCGATCTCGATGCCGTGGTCCATCAGCTCCAGGAAGTACCGGTCCTTGCCGAAGATGTCCTGGTACTCGGAGGCGGCCTTCAGGGCCTCGTCGAACTGGCCGAGGCGGAGCCGGGTCTGCAGCTCGCCGGAGGGGCAGCCGGTGGAGGCGATGAGCCCCTCGGACCACTTGGAGATGGTCTCCTTGTCCATCCGGGGCCACTTCTGCAGCCAGCCCTCGGCGTACGCGTCGGAGGACAGCTTGAAGAGGTTGTGGAGTCCGGTGGAATTGGCGGCCCAGATCGTCTTGTGGGTGTAACCGCCGGAACCGGAGACGTCGTCCCGCTTCTGGTGCGGCTGGCCCCACTGGATCTTCCGCTTGTTGCGCCGGGACTCCGGGGCGACGTACGCCTCGATGCCGATGATCGGCGTCACACCGGCCTTCTTCGCGCTGTGGAAGAAGTCATAGGCCCCGTGGAGGTTGCCGTGGTCGGACATGGCGATGTGCGTCATGCCCATCTCGTTGCACGCGTTGAACATGTCCTTCAGCCGCGCGGCACCGTCCAGCAGCGAGTACTGGGTGTGGACGTGGAGGTGCGTGAAGGGCGGCTTGGTCACGGGGGAGGCCTCCGGCTGAATTTCTGGGGGGACAGCGTGGAAGTCTACGTCGGCCGACTGACAGGGCGCGGGCACTCGCCGGTACGGTCGAGCGTTGGGAGAACGGGAACACCTGTCCCATTTGTCATGAGCAGTCTTGCACCAGGAGGCACCCTCGATGTCGGTCCCGCAGCCCACCGCAGCCGAGCGCGGTGAGCACATCCTCACCGTCTTCGACACCGCCTTCGGCGAGCTCCTCGCCGCCGACCCGGCGGCCTTCCGGGTCAAGTTCCGCAAGATGGCCGGCTCCGCCTTCGCCTTCTACCGGGGCACCGCCTGCCTCTTCTACGCGGACCTGGAGCGGGAGTCCCGCGGCGGCCCCTACCTGGACGAGCGCACCGGCCGGGTCTGGATCCACGGCGATCTGCACGCCGAGAACTTCGGCACGTACATGGACGCCAACGGACGCCTGATCTTCAACGTCAACGACTTCGACGAGGCGTACGTGGGCCCTTTCACCTGGGACCTGAAGCGGCTGTCCGCCTCCCTCGCGCTCATCGGCTACACCAAGGCCCTCAGCGACGAGCAGATCACCCACCTGGTCCGGATCTACGCCGCCTCCTACCGGGAGCGGATCCACGCCCTGGCGACCGGCGCCAAGAACGACGAGCTGCCGCCGTTCACCCTGGACACGGCCGAGGGCGCGCTGCTCGACGCGCTGCGCGACGCCCGCGCCATGACCCGCTTCGGGCTGCTCGACTCCATGACGGAGATCCGCGACTTCGAGCGCCGCTTCTCGGCGGGCGGCGGCGCGATCGAGCTGGACGCGGCCACCCGCTACAAGGTCCTGGCGGCCTTCGACGGCTATCTGGAGACCCTCCCGGAGTCCAGCCTGACCCGCCCCGACTCCTACCGGGTCAAGGACGTCGTCGGCCGGCGCGGCATCGGCATCGGCTCGGCCGGCCTCCCCTCGTACAACATCCTCCTGGAGGGCAACAGCGACGCCCTGGAGAACGACGTCGTGATCTACCTCAAGCAGGCGCAGACCCCGGCCGTCTCCCGCCATGTGACGGACGCGGCGGTGCGGGGGTACTTCGAGCACGAGGGCCACCGCACGGTGATCTCGCAGCGGGCGCTCCAGGCGCACGCCGACCCCTGGCTGGGCTGGACGGAGCTGGACGGCGCCGGGCAGCTGGTCGCGGAGGTCTCGCCGTACGCCGTGGACCTGGACTGGTCGGACATCGACGACCCCCAGGACATCGCGGCCACGGTCGCCGACCTGGGCCGGGCGACGGCCACGATGCACGCGGCGGCGGACGAGTCCAGCGGCCACTCGCTGGTGCCGTTCTCGACGGAGCGGGCCATCGACGCGGCCATCGCCGCCGACGAGGAGGGCTTCGCGGACCTCCTCGTGGACTTCGCGCACTCCTACGGGGCGCGGGCCCGGGCCGACCACCAGATCTTCGTGGACCTCTTCCGCAACGGCCGGATTCCGGGCCTGTAGGGAACGCGGGGACCGTTCACAGACTGCCTTTAGGGACGTCTTACGGGCCCGCATGGGACACTCCACGACGATGGACATGGCAGGGACGCAGCTGAGGACGCTGCGGGCGGCGTTCTTCACGGCAGTGGTCGTGACGCTGTCCGTGGCGTCACACGTGCTGCTCTCGCGCGTGCCGCTGCCGCTCGGGACGGTCGTCCCGGTCGCGGTCGGCGTCTTCGCCGCGGCGTACGCGCTGGCCGGCCGCGAGCGCGGCTTCGGCCCGATCGCCGGGCTCCTGGTCCCGCTGGAACTGGCCGCCGACACGCTGTTCACCAGCGGTCAGGCGGTCTGTTACGGCCCCGCCGGCGGCCCGGTCGCCGGTTCGCTGCGCTCGGTGGGCGTGGAGGTGTTCTGCGGCGGCGCCGTCGGCACCCCGCTGCCCGGTGTGGCGGCCCCCGAGGGCGGCGCCGTCGCCCTGCTCGACTCCCCCGACCCCGCCCTGCCGTGGCTGCTGCTCGCGGCCCACCTGGGCGTCGGCCTCACGGCGGCGCTCTGGCTGCGCGGCGGGGAGCGGGCGCTCGCCCGGCTGCTCGGCGCGGTCGCGGCCTTCGCGTTCCGGCCGCTGCTGCTGGTGGCGGCCCTCTTCCGTACCGCCGGTCCGGCGCCCCTCCGGTCCGGACGGCCCGCGGGGCGGCCCCGGCCCTCCCTCACCCGGCTCCTCACCCACTCCGTGGGACGGCGGGGACCGCCGTGCCCGGGCGTCGCTCTCATCTGAGCGCGCGCCCCTTCCAGGCACGCAGTCCCCCCCTTTTTCCTCACCTTTCACGGAGATCACGATCATGAGCGCACGCAACAGCCAGAACAACAAGGCCGCCGCCCGCGAGCGGCTGCGCGCCGAGCGCGAGCGCCAGGCGAAGAAGGACCGGGCGCGCCGGCAGCTGGTCGTCGGCATCTCGGCCGTGGCCGTGCTGGCCGCCGCCGGCGGCATCGGCTACGCGGTCGTCCAGTCCAACAAGCCCTCCGCCTGGGAGGCGGCGGCGGACGCGAAGTCGGTGACCGCCCCGAAGAACACCACGGGCACGGACGGCACGACGGTCGTCATCGGCAAGGAGTCCGCGAAGAAGACCCTGGAGCTGTACGAGGACTCGCGCTGCCCGGTCTGCGCGACCTTCGAGCAGGGCGTGGGCGCGACGGTCGAGAAGGACGTCGCGGACGGCAAGTACAAGATCAAGTACGTGGGTGCCACGTTCATCGACAACCCCACCGCAGGCGAGGGCTCGAAGAACGCCCTGTCGGCGCTGGGCGCGGCCCTGAACGTGAGCCCCGAGGCCTTCCTGAAGTACAAGTCGGCGCTCTACTCGACGGAATTCCACCCCGAGGAGAACGACGACAAGTTCGCCAAGGACTCCTACCTCCTGAAGGTGGCGGACTCGGTGCCGGCGCTGAAGGGCAACGCCGAGTTCAAGAAGAACGTCGAGGGCGGCACCTTCGACGCCTGGGCGATGAAGATGTCGAAGGCCTTCGACGACAGCGGGGTGACGGGTACGCCGACCCTGAAGATGGACGGCAAGCCGGTGACGGCCCCGGGCAGCGACAACCCGCCGCTGACGGCGGCCGAGTTCACTACGGCGATCGCCGCCGCGCTGAAGGCCTGACGGCCGCCGCCGGCCCCTGAGCCGTCCCTTTCCCCGTGGACGGCTCAGGGTCGTGGCGGCTTGTCGCGACCGGGGGGCGACGATCCGGAGAACTTCCGGTGTTCGCCTGCCGATCGACCGTACCCGTCAGTAATCTGACTGGCCGTGACCAGTCGTTTCATATCTCCTGCCCCCACTCGGCGCACGTTCGTCATGGCCGCCGCCGTCACCGCCGTCGCCGTGCCCGCCCTGATCGGCACGGCCACCGCCGCCCAAGCGGCCTCCGGGGAGCCCGCCTTCCTCCACGGCGTCGCCTCCGGCGACCCGCTGCCCGACGGCGTCCTGCTCTGGACGCGCGTCACCCCCGTCCCCGAGGCCGTGCCCGGCTCGGGTCTCGGCCCGGACGTCCAGGTCGGCTGGGAGCTCGCCGAGGACCGCGCCTTCACCCGGCTCGCGGCCTCCGGCACCACCACGGCGAGCGCCGCGTCCGACCACACCGTGAAGGCGGACGTGCGGGGCCTGCGCCCGGCCACCGCCTACTGGTTCCGCTTCACCGCGGGCTCCGCCGTCTCCCCGGCCGCCCGCACCCGCACCGCGCCGGCCGCCGACTCCGCCGCGCCCGGCGTCCGCTTCGGCGTGGTCTCCTGCGCGAACTGGGAGGCCGGCCACTTCTCCGCGTACCGCCATCTCGCCGCCCGCGCCGACCTGGACGCGATCCTCCACCTCGGCGACTACCTCTACGAGTACGGCTCCGGCGTCTACCCGGCGGCGAAGTACACCGTCCGGCCGCACGAGCCGCGCCACGAGATCGTCTCGCTCGCCGACTACCGCACCCGGCACGGGAAGTACAAGACGGACCCCGACCTCCAGGCGCTGCACGCGGCCCACCCGTTCGTCGCCATCTGGGACGACCACGAGTTCGCCAACGACGCCTGGTCGGGCGGCGCCGAGAACCACACCCCCGGCGCCGAGGGCGACTGGGCGGCCCGGGTGGCCGCCGCCAAGCGGGCGTACTTCGAGTGGATGCCGGTCCGCGCCTCCACCGAGGGCACGGTCTTCCGGCGGCTGCGCTTCGGCAGACTGGCCGATCTGCATCTGCTCGACCTGCGGTCCTTCCGCTCCGCCCCGGCGAAGGTGGGCAGCGGAGCGGTCGACGACCCGGAGCGGAGCATCACGGGCCGCGCCCAGCTGGACTGGCTGAAGTCCGGGCTTGCCGGTTCGGACGCGACCTGGCAGCTGGTCGGCACCTCGGTGATGATCTCGCCGGTCGCCTTCGGCGCGCTGCCCGCCTCGCTCCTGGAGCCGCTCGCCGAGCTGATGGGCCTGCCGAAGGAGGGGCTCGCGGTCAACGTCGACCAGTGGGACGGGTACACCGACGACCGCAAGGAGCTGCTCGCGCACCTGACCTCCCGGGCCGTCCGGAACACCGTCTTCCTGACCGGTGACATCCATATGGCGTGGGCCAACGACGTTCCGGTGAAGGCTGCGACGTATCCGCTGTCGGCCTCCGCCGCGACCGAGTTCGTGGTCACCTCGGTGACCTCGGACAACCTGGACGACCTGCTGCACGTGGCACCGGGGACGCTCTCGGTGGTGGCCGCGGGCGCCGTGAAGGCCGCCAACCGGCATGTGAAGTGGGTGGACATGGACCACCACGGCTACGGCGTGCTCGATGTGACAGCCGAGCGCTCGCAGATGGACTACTACACGGTCTCCGACAAGGCCGACCCGGCCGCGACCACGGCCTGGGCGCGCTCCTACCGGACGCTCAGCGGAACGCAGCGTGTCGAGCGGGTGTACCAGCCCGTTCGCTGAGGTTCCCCTGACGGTCCGACAGCGATGATTATCAGCCATGATCCCTTCTGTTAACGGAAGATCACATGGCTACGGCGGGTGGCGGGTTCCGGAGATCGAATCCGGACACACCACCCGCCTCTGTCACCCCGACTGTTACGTCGGCGTCTCAAACTCCGGGAACGACACCAGTTTTTCTTCCCGATGCCCCGGAATGCCCCATGAATGATTGGGCCTGATCACTCCTCAACAGGATCTGACATGGACGCGTAATCTCCCCGGCGTGGCGGAGGAAGTTCCTCCCCACCACCCCCCGCGAGGAGTCACCGTGCGTGCTCTTGTCCGTATATCCCCCCGTATGTCACGTCGTATGCTCGGCACCGCCGTCATGGCCGGAACCCTGGCCCTGGCTCCCCTCTCCGCCCCCGCGGCCATCGGCGGCACCACCCTTGCGGGCGCCTCCGCCGAGAAGTGCGCGGACGACGCCGGCGCCCTCTCCGGCGCCCGCAAGGCGCGCGGCGCCGACAGCCACGCCGCCGAGCCGAACGAGCTCTCGGCCGCCCAGGCCAAGTCCATGGACGAGGACTTCAAGAAGAAGCTCTCCGCGGCCCGTTCCACCGGCACCGCCGGGGTGGCCGCCGGGGCGACCATCCCGGTCTACTTCCACGTCGTCCACTCCGGGACCACGGGCAAGCTCTCCGCCACCGCGATCAACAACCAGATGGCGGTCCTCAACGCCGCCTACGGCGGCCAGGGCACCGGCAACGTGAACACCAACTTCCAGTTCTCGCTGGCCGGTACGGACTACACGGACAACGCCACCTGGTACAACCTCAGCTCCGGCTCCACCGCCGAGAAGCAGATGAAGCAGACCCTCCGCAAGGGCGGCGCGGGCGCGCTGAACGTCTACACCGCCAACCTCGGCGGCGGCCTCCTCGGCTGGGCGACCTTCCCGTCCTCGTACGCCTCCAGCCCGTCCATGGACGGCGTCGTCATCCTCGACGCCTCCCTCCCGGGCGGCTCCGCGGCCAACTACAACGAGGGCGACACCGCCACCCACGAGGTCGGCCACTGGATGGGCCTCTACCACACCTTCCAGGGCGGCTGCAGCGGCAGCGGCGACTCGGTCGCCGACACCCCGGCCGAGAAGAGCCCCGCGTACGAGTGCCCGACCGGCCGTGACTCCTGCACCAACAAGGCCGGCGTGGACCCGATCCACAACTTCATGGACTACACGTACGACTCCTGCATGTACCAGTTCACCTCGGGCCAGGTGACCCGGATGAACGACTTCTGGACCGCGTACCGCGCCTGAACCGCCTGAACACGACCGTGGCCCCCGGGGGAATCCCCCCGGGGGCCACGGCCTTTCGCGCGTCCTACAGGCTGTCGAGGAAGGACAGCGCCACCGACCAGGTCCGCTCCGCCGCCTCCTCGTCCCAGTCGGGCAGCTCCGGGTCCGTGTACACGTGCCCGGCGCCCCGGTAGCGGTAGATCTCCACGTCCGCCCCGGCCCTGCGCATCTGGAGGTACCAGGAGGACAGCCAGTCGTCCGTCTCGAAGGGGTCCGGCTCGGCCACGTGCAGCTGCACCGGCAGCTCGTCCACCGACGCGGACTCCGCGAGGTCCGAGGTGCCGTGGAACAGCAGCAGCCCGCGCGCCTTCTCGTCCCCCAGCGCCAGGGTCTGCGCGATCGAGGCCCCGAGGGAGAGGCCCATGTAGACCACGCCCCGCTCCGAGTAGGGAGCGGCGGCCAGGACCGCCCGCTTCAGCAGCTCGTCCTTGCCGATCTCGTCCCGGAGCGCCACGCCCTCCTCGACGGTCCCGACCGTCCGCCCGTCGTAGAGGTCCGGCGTCCAGACCTGGTGCCCGGCGGCCCTGAGGCGCTCGGCGGCCGCCTCTACGGAAGGGGTCAGCCCGTAGGCCGAGTGGAAGAGCATGATGTCCATGCGTCCCATCCTGCCACCCGCCTCCGGCCCGCCAGGACCTCACCGCATGCTGCGCACGTCCAGCTGCCGCAGCACCCGGTCGACCACCTCCGGATCGGCGCCCGGCTCGTTGCGCGCCGCCAGCACCTCGTGCCGGGCGGCCGACATCAGCTCCCGCTGGATCCGCTGCACCGACTTGAACCGCTTCGACCGCTCCACGAACGCGGCCTTCCGCTCCTCGTCGACCATGTCGGGACTGATCCTGGCCCCGATGTCGTACGCCCCGCGCAGAAGTCGCTCCTGGACCTCCTCCGGGAGCTCCTCGACCTCCTCGATCTCCTTGAGCCTGCGCCGCGCGGCCTTGGCGGCGCGGATCGCGAGATCCCTTTCGAAGACCCGCTCGGCGTCCGCGTCGGCCCGCACCCCGAGCCGCCGGACCAGCCAGGGCAGGGTGAGCCCCTGGAAGACCAGGGTGGTGATGATCACGCAGAAGGCGATGAAGACGATCTCGTCGCGGCCGGGGAAGGGCTTGCCGTCGCCGGTGGTGAGCGGCACCGCGAGCGCCAGCGCCACCGAGGCCACCCCGCGCATCCCCGCCCACCACATGACGATGGTCTCCCGCCAGCTGGTCGGGATCTCCTCGTCGATGTCCCGGAGCGTGTGCAGCCGCTTCGCCAGCCAGGTGGCGGGCAGCAGCCACAGCAGCCGGACGCCCACGACCACCCCGACCACGGCGGCGCCCCAGCCGAGCATCGACCAGCCCCGGCCCTCGGCCACCCCGAAGACATGGATCAGTTCCAGGCCGATGAGCCCGAAGGCGATCCCGGTGACCAGGGTGTCGACGATCTGCCAGAAGGTCTGTCCGGCGAGCCGGCCCATGACGTCGTCGGCGTCGGCCGCGTGCTCGGCCAGGAACAGGGCGGTGACCAGGACCGCGAGGACGCCGGAGCCGTGCAGCTCCTCGGCGAGGACGTAGCTCACGAAGGGCACGAGCAGCGTCAGGCCGGTCTGGAGGGTGACGTCGCCCAGGAGTCCGATGAGCTTGTTGGAGAGCCAGCCGAGCGTCAGGCCGACGATCACGGCCACCACGGCGGAGAGCACGAACTCGCCGAGCGCCTCCGGCCAGGAGAAGGAGCCGCTGACGACGGCGGCGATCGCCACGTGGTAGAGCACGATCGCGGTGACGTCGTTGAAGAGGCCCTCGCCCTCCAGGATCGACACCAGCCGGCGGGGCAGCCCGAGCGAGCCGGCCACGGCGGTCGCCGCCACCGGGTCCGGCGGCGCGACCAGGGCGCCCAGCGCGATGGCGGCGGCCAGCGGGAGACCGGGCACCATCGCGTGCGCGACCGCGCCGACGGCGGCCGTGGTGACGAAGACGAGGGCGACCGCCAGCAGGAAGATGGGCCGTCTGTTGGCCGCGAACTGACGCCACGAGGTGCGTTGCACGGAGGCGTAGAGCAACGGGGGCAGCACCAGCGGGAGGATGAACTCCGGCGGGACCTCGACGTTCGGTACGAAGGGCAGGAAGGCCAGCACGATCCCGACGAGGGTCATCAGGACGGGCGCGGGCAGTCCCAGCCGGTCACCGAGGGGCACGGTGAGCAGGGCGCCGAGGAGCAGCAAGAACAACAGGGCCAATTGATCCACGGCCACACCCTGTCACGTATGTCCGTTTTCACCGCGACTGCCCCCCGGTCGGTACCGGAGGGCGACGACGGCGCCCGGCCGGGCCTCCGGCTAGAGAGCCCTTCGCATCGCCCGGTGCGGCATGCCGGCGTCCGGGAACTCGGGGCCGTACGCCTCGTAGCCGAGCCGCTCGTAGAAGCCCAGCGCGTGGGTCTGCGCGTGCAGGTCGACGGCGGTCAGACCGCGCTCGCGCGCCACGTCCTCGATGCCCCGGACCAACGCCGCGCCGACACCGAGACCGCGGGCGGCCTTGGAGACCGCGAGACGGCCGAGCGAGCCCACGGAGGCGTCGGCGCCGGTCTTCCCGACCGCGTCCGCCCCGAACAGCAGCCGGCCGGTGCCCAGCGGCAGCCCGTCCTCGCGGACCGCGAGGACATGCACCGCGGTCTCGTCGTACGGGTCGTACTCCAGCTCCCGCGGCACGCCCTGCTCCTCGACGAAGACCTCGTGACGCACCGCGAAGCACGCCTCCCGGTCCTCGGCGCCGACGGCCTCGCGGACGCCGTACGCGCTGCTCACCGGCTCTCCGACGCGATCCGGTCCAGGGCCTTCTGCAGGTCCTCGGGGTAGGTGCTGGCGAACTCGACCCAGGAGCCGTCGCCGGGGTGCTCGAAGCCGAGCCGGACGGCGTGCAGCCACTGCCGGGTCAGGCCGAGGCGCTTGGCCAGCGTCGGATCGGCGCCGTAGGTGAGGTCGCCGACGCAGGGGTGGCGGTGGGCGGACATGTGCACCCGGATCTGGTGGGTGCGGCCCGTCTCCAGCTTGATGTCGAGCAGCGAGGCCGAGCGGTACGCCTCGATGAGGTCGTAGTGCGTGACGGAGGCCTTGCCGTCGGCGGTGACCGCCCACTTGTAGTCGTGGTTCGGGTGCCGGCCGATGGGGGCGTCGATGGTGCCGCTCATCGGGTCCGGGTGGCCCTGGACCAGCGCGTGGTAGCGCTTGTCGACCACGCGTTCCTTGAACTGGCGCTTGAGCGAGGTGTACGCGTACTCGGACTTGGCGACCACCATCAGACCGGAGGTGCCGACGTCGAGGCGGTGCACGATGCCCTGGCGCTCGGCGGCGCCGGAGGTGGAGATGCGGTACCCGGCGGCGGCGAGGCCGCCGATGACCGTGGTGCCGGTCCAGCCGGGGCTGGGGTGCGCGGCGACGCCGACCGGCTTCATGATCACGACGATGTCGTCGTCGTCATGGACGATCTCCATGCCCTCGACGGGCTCGGCGACGATCTGGACGGGCGCCGCGGCGCCCGGCATCTCGACCTCGAGCCACGCGCCGCCGCTGACCCGCTCGGACTTGCCGACGACGGAGCCGTCGACCTGGACCTTCCCTGCGGCGGCCAGTTCGGCCGCCTTCGTACGGGAGAACCCGAACATTCGGGCGATGGCGGCGTCGACGCGCTCGCCCTCCAGGCCATCGGGAACGGGCAGCGTGCGGATCTCGGGACTCGTACTCACCCGTCGAGTATGCCTTGTGCGGAAGACTCTCTGTCTTCCGCACGGTTCGCGATCAGTCCTTGTGGATCGTGCCGTCGGGGTCCAGCCCCCGGAACGACAGGATCACGATGAGGATGCCGCCGCACACGATCGCCGAGTCGGCGAGGTTGAAGACGGCGAAGTGCGCGGGGGCGATGAAGTCGACCACCGCGCCCTCGAAGACGCCCGGCGAGCGGAAGATCCGGTCCGTGAGGTTGCCGAGCGCGCCGCCGAGCAGCAGGCCGAGGGCGATGGCCCAGGGCAGGCTGTAGAGCTTCCTGGCCAGCCGGATGATCACGACGATCACGGCGGTGGCGATGCAGGTGAAGATGATCGTGAAGGCCTCGCCCATGCCGAACGCGGCACCGGGGTTCCGGATGGCGTCGAAGCGCAGCAGGTCGCCGACGACCCGGATCGGCTCGCGGCCCTCCAGCTTGGCGACGACCAGCATCTTGCTGCCCAGGTCGAGCAGGTAGGCGAGGACGGCCACGACGAAGAGCGTGACGATCCGGCGCCGACCCTTCGGCCCCTCCTCGGAGGCGGCCGTCCCGTCGGAAGGGGCCGTCTCGCCGGAGGCGGGCGTCCCCTCGGACGCCGCCTTCGCGTCGGACGCGGCCGGCCCGCCGGGCGCCGCCTTCGCGTCCGGCGCGCCCGTTCCCTCGGCGGCCACCGTCTCGTCGGAGGCGGCCGGCTCGTCGGCCCCTGCTGAATCCGGCGTACCGATGATGCGCTCCGCCTCTGCCACGTGAGTGAGTCCCTCGACCTCGATGCCTGACCGTGCACCGAGGGTACGGCACGGGCGTACGGGACCGGCAGCCGAGACCGTCAGCCGCGCCGCTCCTGGCGCTGCTTGTCCTCGACGCAGAGCGTGGCCCGGGGGAAGGCCTGCATCCGCGCCTTGCCGATGGGCTTCCCGCACACCTCGCAGAGGCCGTAGGTGCCCGCGTCGAGCCGTTCGAGGGCGTGCTCGGACTGCTCCAGCATCTCCCGGGCGTTGGCGGCGAGGGCCAGCTCGTGTTCCCGGGTGATGTTCTTGGTGCCGGTGTCGGCCTGGTCGTCGCCGGCGCCGTCGCCCGAGTCCCGCATGAGGCCGGTCAGCTCCTCCTGGGAGTGCGCCAGCTCGCTGCGCAGCCGCAGCACCTCGGACTGGAGCTCGTTGCGGGCCTCGGTGACCTCCGCGGGGGTCCACGGGTCCTCGCCGGGCCGCACCGCGAGCTCGCCGGTACGGGCCGTGGGCACGGCGGCCCCGTCCTCGGCGGTCGTGACGCCACCCGCGGTCTTCTTCGCTGCCACCGTCCTGGCTCCTGTCTGCTTCTTGGCGGGCGCCTTCCTGGCGGCCGCCTTCCTGGCCACGGCCTTCCCGGCGGGCGCCCCGGCGTCGGCGGCCCCGGGGGCAGCCGTCCCCTCGGTGACCGCCCCGTCGACGACCGGTTCCCCGGCGACCGCCTTCTTCGCGGCGGTCTTCCTGACGACGGTCTTCTTCGCCGCGGTCTTCTTCGCGGCCGGCTCCTTGCCGGCGGTCTCCTTCGCGGCGGTCGTCTTCCTCGCGGCGGTCTTCTTCGCCACCATGTCGCGGCCCCTTCACATTTTGTGATCTTGCTCGCGAATCGTGCTGGGACGATAAATCGGCCCAAGGCCCGCGGCAACGGGGCTCGCCGCCGTTCCCGCCCGCCCCCGCACCCCTCGGGGCGGGCCTGCCTCCGTTGTTCCCGGCTCCCCGCCGGGTAATCCGTCCCCGCCCTCCCCCACATGGCCGCACCCCAAGTCCGGCCCGCCCCGTATGGCCATTCGGGTCACGGGAAATCCGGTCGGCCGCCCCGCCCCCGGGCCCGTACACTGGGCTGAGCGAAAGGCTTGGATGGGGACGAGTAGCGTCGTACGCAGCCATGAGCGACCCGGGGACGGTGAGAGCCCGGGGGCGAGCCCGATGTGAAGCATCACCCCGGAGCCGTCGGAAGAAAGCCGCAGGACAGCGCGGTGACTAGACCCGGCGTCGCGACCCCAATGAGGGGGCTCAGGGCGGATGCGTCCCGGGCCAAGGAGGGTGGTACCGCGGGAGCAGCGCTCTCGTCCCTCCGACGGAACGACGACAGTCCGCCGGAGGAACTCGATGACACCGCCGCAGTACCGCCAGGTGCCCGCCCAGGTCGACCTGCCCGCGATGGAGCACGCCGTGCTCGATCTCTGGCAGGAGAACAAGATCTTCGCCAAGAGCCTCGAGCAGTCCGAAGGACGCCCCGAGTGGGTGTTCTACGAGGGCCCGCCCACCGCCAACGGCATGCCGGGCGCGCACCACATCGAGGCCCGCGTCTTCAAGGACGTCTTCCCCCGCTTCCGGACCATGCGCGGCTACCACGTGGCCCGCAAGGCCGGCTGGGACTGCCACGGCCTGCCGGTCGAGCTCGCCGTCGAGAAGGAGCTGGGCTTCTCCGGCAAGAAGGACATCGAGGCGTACGGCATCGCCGAGTTCAACGACAAGTGCCGTGAGTCGGTGACCCGGCACACCGACGCGTTCACCGAGCTGACGACCCGCATGGGCTACTGGGTCGACCTCGACGACGCGTACCGCACGATGGACCCCTCGTACATCGAGTCGGTCTGGTGGTCGCTGAAGCAGATCTTCGACAAGGACCTGCTCGTCCAGGACCACCGCGTGGCCCCCTGGTGCCCGCGCTGCGGCACCGGCCTCTCCGACCACGAGCTGGCCCAGGGCTACGAGACGGTCGTCGACCCCTCGGTGTACGTCCGCTTCCCGCTGACCTCCGGCCCGCTGGCCGGCAAGGCGGCGCTCCTGGTCTGGACGACGACCCCGTGGACCCTGGTGTCCAACACGGCCGTCGCCGCCCACCCCGAGGTGACCTACGTGGTCGCCACCGACGGCGACGAGCGCGTCGTCGTCGCCCAGCCGCTGCTCGAGAAGGCGCTCGGCGAGGGCTGGGTCACCACGGGCGAGTCCTTCACCGGCGCGGAGATGGAGCGCTGGACCTATCAGCGCCCCTTCGAGCTGATCGAGTTCCCCGAGCCGGCGCACTACGTCGTGAACGCCGAGTACGTGACGACGGAGGACGGCACGGGTCTGGTCCACCAGTCCCCCGCCTTCGGTGAGGACGACCTCAAGGTCTGCAAGGCGTACGGCCTGCCGGTCGTGAACCCGGTCCGCCCCGACGGCACCTTCGAGGAGGACGTGCCGCTGGTCGGCGGCGTCTTCTTCAAGAAGGCCGACGAGGCGCTCACCGCGGACCTGGACGCGCGCGGGCTGCTCTTCCGGCACATCGCGTACGAGCACAGCTACCCGCACTGCTGGCGCTGCCACACGGCGCTGCTGTACTACGCGCAGCCGTCCTGGTACATCCGTACGACCGCGGTCAAGGACCGCATGCTCGAAGAGAACGAGAAGACGAACTGGTTCCCGGACTCGGTCAAGCACGGCCGCTTCGGTGACTGGCTGACGAACAACGTCGACTGGGCGCTCTCCCGCAACCGCTACTGGGGCACCCCGCTGCCGATCTGGCGCTGCGAGGACGACCACCTGACGTGCGTGGGCTCGCGCGCGGAGCTGACCGGGCTGACCGGCACGGACCAGTCGGGCCTGGACCCGCACCGTCCGTTCATCGACGCGGTGACGTTCGCGTGCCCGGCCGAGGGCTGCGGGAAGACCGCGACGCGCGTGCCCGAGGTCATCGACGCCTGGTACGACTCGGGTTCGATGCCGTTCGCGCAGTACGGCTACCCGCACGAGAACAAGGAACTGTTCGAGTCGCGGTACCCGGCGCAGTTCATCTCCGAGGCCATCGACCAGACGCGCGGCTGGTTCTACACGCTGATGGCCATCGGCACCCTCGTCTTCGACGAGTCGTCCTACGAGAACGTGGTCTGCCTGGGCCACATCCTCGCCGAGGACGGCCGCAAGATGTCCAAGCACCTGGGGAACACCCTCGCGCCGGTCCCGCTGATGGACCAGCACGGCGCCGACGCGGTCCGCTGGTTCATGGCGGCCGGCGGCTCGCCGTGGGCGGCGCGCCGGGTGGGCCACGGCACGATCCAGGAGGTCGTCCGCAAGACGCTCCTGACGTACTGGAACACGGTGGCCTTCCAGGCGCTGTACGCCCGTACGTCCGGCTGGGCGCCCTCGGCCGCGGACCCGGCGCCGGCCGACCGCACGGTGCTCGACCAGTGGCTGCTGTCCGAACTGAACGCGCTGGTCGTCGAGACCACCGAGGCGATGGAGTCGTACGACACCCAGCGCGCCGGCAAGCTGATCTCGGCCTTCGTCGACGACCTCTCCAACTGGTACGTGCGCCGCTCGCGCCGCCGCTTCTGGCAGGGCGACGCGGCCGCGCTCCGCACCCTCCACGACGTGATCGAGACGGTCACCCGCCTGATGGCGCCGCTGACCCCCTTCATCACGGAGCGGGTCTGGCAGGACCTGGTGGTGCCGGTGACGCCGGACGCCCCGGAGTCGGTGCACCTGGCCACCTGGCCGGAGGCGGACGCCACCCTGATCGACGGCACCCTCTCCGAGCAGATGCTCCTGGTCCGCCGCCTGGTGGAGCTGGGCCGGGCGACGCGTGCGGAGTCGGGTGTGAAGACCCGTCAGCCGCTCTCGCGGGCGCTGGTCGCGGCGACGGGCTTCGCGGCCCTCTCGCCCGAGCTCCGGGCCCAGATCACGGAGGAGCTGAACGTCAGCTCCCTGGCCTCCCTCTCGGAGGTCGGCGGCTCGCTCGTCGACACCACGGCGAAGGCGAACTTCCGCGCGCTGGGCAAGCGTTTCGGCAAGGGAGTGCAGGACGTGGCGAAGGCGGTGGCGGTGGCGGACGCGGCGGCGCTGTCGCTGGCGCTGCGCTCCGGCGAGGCGGCCCTCGAGGTGAACGGCGAGACGATCACCGTCACCCCCGAGGAGATCATCATCACGGAAACCCCCCGTGAGGGCTGGTCGGTGGCCTCCGACGCGGGTGCGACGGTCGCGCTGGACCTGGAGATCACTCCGGAGCTGCGGAAGGCGGGCCTGGCCCGTGACGCGATCCGGCTCATCCAGGAGGCCCGCAAGAACAGCGGCCTGGACGTGGCGGACCGGATCGCGCTGCGCTGGTCCTCCACGTCCCCGGAGACGACGGAGGCCCTGACGGCCCACGCGGCCCTGATCGCCGACGAGGTCCTCGCCACGGACCACGCCGAGGGCGAGGCGGACACGACGTACGGCACGCCGTTCACGGACGAGTCCCTGAACCTGACGTTCCGCCTCCGCAAGGCCTGACCAACAGCACAAGGCCCGGCCCCTGTTGGGGCCGGGCCTTTCTGTTCCCCCACCCCGCCCCTTCCCGAAACCCCGAAGGGGCGAACTGCCGCGCCGGGGGGCGGCGGGGCGTAGCTCCCGCACCACAGGGCCCGGGGCGGAGGCCCGGTTCCGGGAAGGGGCGGGGTGGGGGAAGGCCCGCCGCAGGCTTCCCCGCACCCCGCCCAGCCCCCGCCCCGCACCCGGGTACGGCAAAGGGCCGGGTCCCGGTTTCCCGGGGCCCGGCCCTTGCAGCCTGCCGACGGCTACGCGCTCATCGCGCTACCACGCGCCGTCAGTTGTCGTCCTCGTCGATGAGGAAGCCGCGCATCGGCGCGGGCGCCTGCTGCATCGGCTGCGGTGCCTGCGGACGGACCGGAGCCATCGGCTGGGTCATCGCCGGAGACATCTGCTGCTGACCGCCGTAGGAGGGGGCGCCGCCCATGGACGGCCCACCGCCCATCGAGCCGTTGCCGCCGTAGGACGGCGCGCCCGCGCCCGCCGAGGCCATCGACGGGGCCGGCGGCAGGGAGGCCGCCGCCGGGGCGCGCGGCGGCGCCAGCGAGTCGTCGGCCTGAGTCTCCAGCTGACGCAGCTGCGACTCGAGGTACGACTTCAGGCGCGTACGGTACTCGCGCTCGAAGCCGCGCAGGTCCTCGACCTTGCGCTCCAGCGTGGCGCGCGCGGACTCCAGGGAGCCCATGGCGACGCGGTGCTTCTCCTGCGCGTCCCGCTCAAGAGCGTCCGCCTTGGCGCGGGCGTCCCGCTCCAGGCCCTCGGCGCGGGAGCGCGCCTCGCCGACGATCTTGTTGGCCTCGGAGCGGGCCTCGGCGATCGCCTGGTCGGCGGTCTGCTGGGCCAGCGAGAGGACACGGGCGGCGCTGTCGCCACCGGGGCCCTGCTGCTGCGGCGGCTGCTGCTGCATCTGCTGCTGCATCTGCTGCTGTTGCGGGTGACCCATCGGGCCACCCTGCATCGGACCGGGACCCATCGGTCCGCCCTGCATGGGGCCGCCCTGCATCGGACCGGGACCCATGGGGCCGCCCTGCATGGGGCCGCCCTGCATGGGGCCGCCCTGCATCGGACCGGGGGGAAGCGCGGGGGCACCGGACGGCAGCTGCGGCGGGCCCATCTGCGGCGGCTGCTGCTGGACCGGCGGTCCGGATATGGCGGCGGGCACGGGTGCGCCGGGTCCGACGGGACGGTCCTGCTGCTCCGGGGGCTTGCGCATGCCCTGTTGCTGCTGCTGCTGGTTCTGCGCGGCGGCACGCGTCGCGGCGGCCAGCTTGGCGCGCAGGTCCTCGTTCTCGCGGAGCAGGCGGTTCAGCTCGGCCTCGACCTCGTCGAGGAAGGCATCGACCTCGTCCTCGTCATAACCTTCTCGAAGGCGGACGGTCGTGAACTGCTTGTTCCGCACGTCCTCGGGGGTCAGCGGCATCTCTTCTTCACCTCTACGTAGTCGTCGGCAGTCGGCAAGACCGTATCGTCCACATTCACCTCGCGAAGCTGCTCACGATGGAGATCAGGATGTAGACGATGATCATCAGAACGAAGAAGGACAGGTCGAGTGCCACGCCCCCGAGACGCAGCGGCGGGATGAGTCGCCGCAGAAGCTTGAGCGGTGGATCGGTGACAGTGTAAGTGGCCTCAAGGATGACCACCATCGCCTTACCGGGTTGCCATGAACGGGCGAACTGGAAGACGTAGTCCATGACAAGCCGGACGATCAGGAGGACGAGGAAGCACATCAGCACGATGTAGACCACCTGTAGTGCGACGCCCATCCCGCGTTTCCCTCTCCCCTGGCCTTCGTGCTCTCACTTGCCCGGCCGCCTCGCGACCGGTCCGTCCGGTTCTCGTGTTCTCAGCTCTGGTTGAAGAATCCGCCCTCTGCGATCCGGGCCTTGTCCTCCGCCGTGACATCGACGTTAGCAGGCGACAACAGGAACACCTTCTGCGTCACGCGCTCAATGCTGCCATGGAGCCCGAAGACGAGTCCGGCGGCAAAGTCGACAAGTCGCTTCGCGTCCGTGTCGTCCATCTCCGTGAGATTCATGATCACCGGAGTGCCCTCACGGAAGTGTTCCCCGATGGTACGGGCCTCGTTGTAGGTCCGCGGGTGCAGCGTGGTGATGCGGTAGGGCTCCCGCTCGGACACGACCTTGGGCATGATCACCGGTGCGTTCTTCTCCAGGCTCGGGCGTTCGGGTGTGATGGATGCCACGGGGGCAATTCGGGCCGGACGTCCGCTTTCGGCGAGTACCGGTACGGAATGGGCGATCGGCTCCCGGGGGGCCGGGGGCTGCACCACTCGTACCGGCTCCTCGCGCTCCACCTGACGGGGAGGGGTGTGGCGCCGGTCGCGCTCGGGCTCCGGCTCCAGCTCGGGTTCGAAGTCGTCGTCGGGGTCGAAGCCCCGGCCGTCGTATCCATCGTCCTCCACGAGGCCGAGGTAGACCGCCATCTTGCGCATCGCGCCGGCCATTCTCCGATTCCTCCGCTCTGTGGTGGATCGCCCTAGTCGCCTTGCAGCGTCACCGAGTGCCCGCGATCCACGGGTCGTCCCGCCGTTCTGCGGAATGACCATATTTTCTGCTGTGGTCCGACTTGCTTCGCGACGTTACCCGAGCTTCGGGCGGACACCGAGTACCGCCGTACCGACGCGTACGTGTGTCGCCCCGGCCGCCACGGCCTCTTCGAGGTCCGCACTCATCCCTGCCGACACCATGGTGGCAGCAGGGCGGGTCGCGCGCAGGACAGTCGACAAATCCATCAGCCGGTCGAAGGCCGCCCGTTGCCGTCCGGCGTACGGGCCGGCCAGCGGGGCGACGGTCATCAGACCGCCGAGCCGCAGCCCAGGGGCGGCGTCCACGGCCGCCGCCAACTCCTCGATCCCGTCCGGCGCGACACCACCGCGGGCGCCCCGCTCGCCGGACTCGGCGTCGAGCGCGACCTGGAGGAGACAGCCGAGTTCGCGGCCCTCCTTCTCCGCGGCGGCGGAGAGCGAGGAAACGAGCTTCAAACGGTCGACGGACTGCACCACATCGGCATAACCCACCACGGATCTGACCTTGTTGGTCTGCAACTGGCCGACGAAGTGCCAGGTCAGATCGAGGTCGGCACAGGCCGCGGCCTTGGGGGCGGCGTCCTGGTCCCGGTTCTCGGCGACATGCCGAACGCCGAGCCCGTGGAGGATTCTGACGTCGCTCGCGGGGTAGGTCTTGGTGACCACGACGAGCGTCACCTCTTCCCGCGGGCGCCCGGCGGCGGTGCAGGCCGCGGCGATGCGCGCCTCCACCAGGGCCAGGTTCTCGGCGAGTTCCGACGTTCGGTCCGTCATCTGTTCTTTCCTGCCGGGGGTCCGGGGGTCGTCCCCGGGGAGACACAGCCTGCCGGGGGTCCGGGGGTCGTCCCCGGGGAGACACAGCCTGCCGGGGGTCCGGGGGTCGTCCCGGAGGTGGGCACGGCGTCCAACCAGACATATCCCGCGAGTCGCCCCGTGGTGCGATCGCGGCGGTACGAGAAGTGGTCAGCGGATTCCCGGGTGCAGACCGTACTGGCCTGCCGGTCGGTGACGCCGAGCCGTTCGAGCTGGGCGTGCACTCCGGCGACGACGTCGACGGCGGGAGTGCCCCAACTCGTCTCGGCCCGGGCGGCGGGCTCGGTCTCCGCGACCTCGGCCCGCATCGCCTCCGGCACCTCGTAGCAACGCCCGCAGACGGCGGGGCCGGTGCGGGCGACGATACGGGCGGGGTCGGCACCGAGCCCGATCATGGCCTCGACGGCGGCGGGAACGACTCCCGCCACCATCCCCGGCCGCCCGGCGTGGGCGGCGGCCACGACCCCGGCGACGGGGTCCGCGAGGAGGACCGGGACGCAGTCCGCGGTGAGGACGGCGAGGCCGAGGCCGCGCCGGGTGGTGACGAGCGCGTCCACCGCGGGGATCTCCGTACCCTCCCAAGGGCCTTCGACCTCCGCGACGTCCGCGCCGTGCACCTGGTTCATCCAGACCACCCGCGCCGGGTCGAGCCCGAGGGCTCCCGCGGCGAGCGCCCTGTTGGCGCGGACGGCCTCGGGGGCGTCGCCCACCGCGCCGCCGAGGTTGAGCTCCTCGTACGGAACGGCGCTCACTCCGCCCCACCGGTCGGTGAAGGCGAAGTGCGCGCCGTTCGCGTCGAAGCGCTGTCCTATCACTTCAGGAAGTCCGGGACGTCCAGCTCCTCGGCCTGGGAGTCCGCGTACGGACGGGCCGGCGGGACGACCGGGGGCGCGGGCGACAACGGGGTCTCGTTGACGGCCGGGGACGGCTCGACCGGGACCTTGACCGGCTCGTCGCGCGGGGCGACGGTACCGAGGCCGCCCAGCGGGCGGGAGGTCTCGACGTGGCGGGGCGCCGGGGCAGGCTCCTCGCGCTTGGCGGAGACCGAGCCGATGATGTTGTCCCGGCGGGCCGGCGGCTGGCCGCCGTCGAAGCCCGCCGCGATGACGGTGACCCGGACCTCGTCGCCGAGGGCGTCGTCGATGACGGCGCCGAAGATGATGTTGGCCTCGGGGTGGGCCGCCTCGCTGACCAGCTGCGCGGCCTCGTTGATCTCGAAGAGACCGAGGTCGCTGCCGCCGGAGATGGAGAGCAGCACACCGCGGGCGCCGTCGATGGACGCCTCCAGGAGCGGCGAGGAGATCGCCATCTCCGCGGCGGCCACGGCGCGGTCGTCGCCGCGGGCGGAGCCGATGCCCATGAGGGCCGAACCGGCCTCGGACATGACCGACTTGACGTCGGCGAAGTCGAGGTTGATCAGACCCGGGGTGGTGATGAGGTCGGTGATGCCCTGGACGCCGCTCAGCAGCACCTGGTCGGCCGACTTGAAGGCGTCGAGCACGGAGACCTGACGGTCCGAGATCGACAGCAGTCGGTCGTTCGGGATGACGATGAGGGTGTCGACCTCTTCGCGGAGTTCGGCGATGCCGTCCTCCGCCTGGTTGGCGCGACGACGTCCTTCGAAGGTGAACGGCCGGGTGACCACACCGATCGTCAGGGCGCCGAGCGAGCGCGCGATGTTGGCGACGACGGGTGCGCCGCCGGTGCCGGTGCCGCCGCCTTCGCCTGCGGTGACGAAGACCATGTCGGCCCCCTTGAGGACCTCCTCGATCTCCTCACGGTGGTCCTCTGCCGCCTTGCGACCGACGGCCGGGTTGGCCCCGGCCCCGAGGCCGCGGGTGAGTTCACGGCCGACGTCGAGCTTGACGTCGGCGTCGCTCATCAACAGCGCTTGCGCGTCGGTGTTGATCGCGATGAACTCGACGCCCTTGAGACCGACCTCGATCATTCGGTTGATGGCATTGACACCACCGCCGCCGACACCGATGACCTTGATGACTGCGAGGTAGTTCTGCGGTGCTGCCACGTCGAAGGCCTCTCGCCTCGAGTTACTTGTCGTCGCTGCGCGGTTGGTCGCACCGCTCCGACGGATGCCGATTGGGACGGTCCGAAACGCCGACCCAAACCCTAACGTTGAAGTTTAGGGTTACCAGTGTCTCTGTTCGCTGGACTCTTCCGAACAGGACACTAAGTCGACAAGTGGCGCACGTTCAACGAACACGCCGAACCTCCCGTTTTTCTTTTCACCCTATGTGATCACCCGTAGCGCTGGCCAACCAGGGTGCTGACCGGCACGGACGCC
Organism: Streptomyces sp. NPDC001728; assembly: GCF_040297565.1. Classification (NCBI taxonomy): domain Bacteria; kingdom Bacillati; phylum Actinomycetota; class Actinomycetes; order Kitasatosporales; family Streptomycetaceae; genus Streptomyces; species Streptomyces sp. NPDC001728. The sequence goes on along the minus strand of NZ_JBEOZK010000003.1, from coordinate 205,404 downwards.
CGTCAACTCCCGGACGAGGCAGGCGCCGTGGGGGCACTTACGTCGAAGTGTCCCGCTTTGGGAGTGGCCTTCAGGAGCGCGGTGAGGACCCGGGCCTTGACCGGACCGTGTTCGCCGCTGCCCCAGTAGACGGTGCGCCCCCTGCTCAGCTCCAGAGTGACGGAGTCGTACGAGGTGACGCGCACGACACGAGTGTCCCGGGCGATTTCCGCCGGGAGTTCACCCCTGACGCGCACCGCCTCCCGGAGCAGCCGGTCCGCGCCGAAGCGGCGCAGGCTCGGCGAGGAGGCGGTGTCGAGGACGAGCCGGGGCACACCCCTGGGCGCGACGGAGACGGTGGCGAACCGCATGCCCGTCACGTCCACTTCGGTGAACTTTCCGCCCCTTTCGATGACGAGCACGGGCTGTCGTTCCGTCACTTTCAGCCCGATTCCGTGCGGCCACGACCGCACCACTTCCACCGACTCGACGCGCGGGAACCCCTGCCGGAGCCGGGCCTCGATGGCCTCGGTGTCGACGGTGACGAGCGGGGCGCCCACGGGCACGGCGGCGACCGCCTCGACCTCGGCCGGGGTCAGTACCTCCGCGCCGTAAGTCTTCACACGTTCCACACGGAACCAGGACGAACCGTAGAGCGCCCAGATCCCGCCGGCCACGAGGACGAGAACGCCGAAGGCGATGAGGAGCGTTCGGGTGCCGGGCACCCGGAACCTGTGATTCCGGGTGCCCGTGCGCGACGGACCGTCCGACGACCCCTTCGACCTGCTCGTGCCGCTCTTCTCGGCGGTCGTCGGTCCGGCTGCCACGTGGCGCCTCCTGCCCTCAGCCGCCGCGCTACGCCTGTCGGCGGGCGGCGATCGCCTCGTACACCATGCCGACGAGCAGGTCGTCGGCGTCCCTGCGGCCGAACTCGGCGGCAGCGCGGGACATCTCGTACAACCGGTGCGGATCGGCCAGTACGGGCAGGACGTTGCCCTGCACCCACTGCGGCGTCAGCTCCGCGTCGTCGACGAGGAGTCCGCCGCCGGCCTTGACCACCGGCTGGGCGTTGAGCCGCTGTTCGCCGTTGCCGATGGGCAGCGGGACGTACGCGGCGGGCAGCCCGACGGCGGAGAGCTCGGCGACGGTCATCGCGCCCGCGCGGCAGAGCATCATGTCGGCCGCGGCGTACGCGAGATCCATCCGGTCCACGTACGGTACCGGCACGTAGGGCGGCATTCCGGGCATGTTGTCGACGCGCGGCATTTCGTTCTTCGGGCCGACCGCGTGCAGGATCTGGATGCCGGAGCGCTGGAGCACCGGGGCGATCTGCTGGACGACCTCATTGAGCCGCCGGGCGCCCTGCGAGCCGCCGGAGACCAGCAGCGTCGGCAGGTTGGGGTCGAGGCCGAAGGCGGCGCGCGCCTCGGGCCGCACCCGCGCCCGGTCGAGGGTCGCGATGGTATGCCGCAGCGGGATGCCGATGTAGCGGGAGTTGCGGAGCTTGCTGTCCGGGGTGGCGACGGCGACCCCGGCCGCGTACCGCGAACCGATCTTGTTGGCCAGGCCGGGCCGGGCGTTGGCCTCGTGGACCACGATCGGCACCCCGAGGCGCTTGGCCGCGAGATAACCGGGCAGCGCCACATAACCGCCGAAGCCCACCACGCAGTCGGCCTTGGTGCGCTCCAGGACCTGCTCGGCGGCCTTGATCGTGCCGCGCAGCCGTCCGGGGACGGTGATCAGCTCGGGGGTGGGCTTGCGGGGCAGCGGTACGGCGGGGATGAGGGCCAGCTCGTAGCCCCGCTCGGGCACGAGCCGGGTCTCCAGACCCTTCTCCGTGCCGAGCGCCGTGATCCCCACGCTGGGGTCCTGCCTGCGCAGGGCGTCCGCGAGGGCCAGCGCGGGCTCGATGTGGCCGGCGGTCCCCCCGCCGGCGAGTACGACATGCACCGAAATTCACCGCTCTCCGGACGGGCGCTTCTTGACGCGCCGTCGCATCGACTTCCATCTCGTCCCGGCCCGCTTGCCCCAGCCGGGGCGGCGCATGGCCAGCGCCGCTTTCGCGGCGGGTTCCTGTCGCGCGAAGGCGATGAGGAGCCCGACGGCGAACATGGTCGGCAGCAGGGCCGACCCTCCGTAGGAGAACAGCGGGAGCGGGACCCCGGCGATCGGCAGCAGACCGAGCACCGCACCGATGTTGATCACGGCCTGGGCCGTGATCCACGTGGTCACACCTCCCGCGGCGAACCTCACGAAGGGGTCCTCCGTGCCTCCGGCCACGCGGATACCCGCATAGCCTAGAGCCGCGAACAGGGCGAGTACCGACAGCGTCCCCGCGAGACCCAGTTCCTCACCGGTGACCGCGAAGATGAAGTCGGTGTGCGCTTCGGGCAGTTGGCCCCATTTCTCGACACTCGCACCGAGTCCGGAACCGAACCACCCACCCGAGGCCAGAGCATAGATTCCGTGCGCGGCCTGGAGGCAGGGGGCCCCCTCGCCGCCGGGATCGGTCGCGCCGATGCAGTCGAAGCGTTTCATCCGGTTCGCGCTCGTCCTGATCAGCAGGAAGCCGATCGCGCCGGCCACCGTGAGCACCCCGACGAAGAGCCGGGTGGGCGCTCCCGCGGTCCACAGGAGACCGAAGAGGATGGCGGCGAGGATGATCGAGGTGCCCATGTCGCCGCCGAGCATGATCAGTCCGAGCAGCATGAAGGCGCCGGGGACCAGCGGCACCAGCATGTGCTTCCACTGGGTCAGCAGCCGCATGTCGTGCTTGCGGGCGAGCAGGTCGGCCCCCCACAGGATCAGCGCCAGCTTGCCGAACTCGCTGGGCTGGAGCTGGAAGGGTCCGCCCAGGGAGATCCAGTTCTGGTTGCCGTTGACCGCGTGCCCTATCCCGGGGATCTGCACGAGCACCATCAGGAAGACGGCGCCGACCAGGATCGGGTAGGCGAGCGCCCGGTGCAGCCTGACCGGCATCCGGGAGGCGACCAGGAGGAGTCCGGTGCCGAGCAGGGCGGCGAAGAACTGCTTCCGGAAGAAGTAGGAGGGCACCAGGTCGTAGGTGAGCGCCGTGATCATCGAGGCGGAGTAGACCATCACGAGGCCGAGCGTGGTGATGAGCATGCCCGCGCCGATGATCACGTAATACGCCGTGAGAGGCCGGTCCCAGGCCTTCCTGCCACGCTCGTAGAGGCGTCGTACGCTTCCGCCGCGCAGCCGCCGCGGGGTCGCGGGGGCCCGCCCTCCGCCGCGTACGGCGGAAGGCCGGCGTGTCCCGGCGATCTTGCTCGTCATCGGTCGCTGCCCCCTCTGGTCGTGCCCGGTCCGGCCGGACCCTCCCGCTGGTCGGGTCAGGCGTCCCCGGTGGCGGCGAGGGCGCGGACCGCGTCCGCGAAGGCCTCGCCGCGCTTGTTGTAGTTGGTGAACATGTCCATCGAGGCGCAGGCCGGGGCGAGGAGGACCGTGTCCCCCGGGCGGGCGAGCCGGGCCGCCTCGCGGACCGCCTCGGACATCGCCCCAGTGTCGGTCCGGTCGAGGTCCACCACCGGGACTTCCGGGGCGTGTCGCGCGAGGGCTTCGCGGATCAGCGCGCGGTCGGCGCCGATCAGGACGGCCCCGCGCAGCCGCTTCGCCGACTTCTGGACGAGTTCGTCGAAGGTGGCGCCCTTGGCGAGGCCACCGGCGATCCACACGATCGGGTCGTAGGCGGCCAACGAGGCTTCGGCGGCGTGGGTGTTGGTGGCCTTGGAGTCGTCGACGTACGCGACTCCCCCGGTCTCCTCGACCAGTTCGATGCGGTGCGGGTCGGGCCGGAAGGCCTTCAGCCCGTCGCGTACGGCCTTGGCGTCGACGCCGAAGGCGCGGGCGAGGGCGGCGGCGGCGAGCGCGTTGGCGATGTTGTGCGGGGCCGGCGGCTGGACGTCGGTGACCTCGGCCAGCTCCTGGGCGTTCTTCTGCCGGTTCTCGACGAAGGCGCGGTCGACGAGGATGCCCTCGACGACCCCGAGCTGGGAGGGGCCGGGGGTGCCGAGGGTGAAGCCGATGGCACGGCAGCCCTCCTCGACGTCGGCCTCGCGCACCAGGTCCTCGGTCACCTTGTCCGCGACGTTGTAGACGCAGGCGACCTGATTGCCCTCGTAGACGCGGCCCTTGTCGGCGGCGTACGCCTCCATGGAGCCGTGCCAGTCGAGGTGGTCGGGCGCCAGGTTGAGCACGGCGGCCGAGTGGACCCGGACCGAGGGCGCCCAGTGCAGCTGGTAGCTGGAGAGTTCCACGGCGAGCACGTCGTACTCGGTCTCGCCGAGGACGGCGTCGAGGAGGGAGACCCCGATGTTGCCGACGGCGGCGGTGCGCAGCCCGGCGGCCTCCAGGATCGAGGCGAGCATCCGGACCGTCGTGGTCTTGCCGTTGGTGCCGGTGACCGCGAGCCAGGGGGCCGCGTCGGGGCCCCTCAGGCGCCAGGCCAGCTCGACGTCGCCCCAGATCTCCACGCCCGCCTCGGCGGCGGCCGTGAAGAGCGGCTTGTCGGGGCGCCAGCCGGGGGTGGTGACGATCAGCTCGGTGCCGGACGGCAGGGTCGCCCCGTCGCCGAGGCGGACGGTGATGCCCTCCGCCTCCAGCTCCGCCGCCTGGGCCCGGGAGCGCTCGTCGTCGCCGTCGTTGACGACGGTCACGAGGGCGCCGAGCCCGTGCAGGACGCGGGCGGCCGGGATGCCGGACACCCCGAGCCCCGCGACGGTGACCTTCTTGCCGTTCCAGTCGAGCTGTTCTGTCACTTCTCTGCTGCCCATCCCGCGTAGAAGAGGCCCAGGCCCACGATCACGCACATGCCCTGGATGATCCAGAACCGGACGACGACCAGGACCTCGGACCACCCCTTGAGTTCGAAGTGGTGCTGGAGCGGTGCCATCCGGAAGACGCGCTTGCCGGTCATCTTGAACGAACCGACCTGGATGACCACGGACATCGTGATCAGCACGAACAGGCCGCCGAGCAGCGCCATCAGGAACTCCGTACGGGAGCAGATGGCGAGGCCGGCGAGAGCGCCGCCGAGGGCGAGCGAGCCGGTGTCACCCATGAAGATCTTGGCGGGCGAGGTGTTCCACCAGAGGAAGCCGAAGCAGGCGCCCATCAGCGCGGAGGCGACGACCGCGAGGTCGAGCGGATCGCGTACCTCGAAACAGGCGTTGGGGTTGGTCAGCGTCGCCGCGTTGGCGCAGGACTCCTGGAACTGCCAGAGCCCGATGAAGGTGTACGCGCCGAAGACCATCACCGAGGCGCCGGTGGCCAGGCCGTCCAGACCGTCCGTCAGGTTCACGCCGTTGGACATGGCCAGGATCATGAACAGCGCCCAGACCACGAACAGCACCGGTCCGATGGACCAGCCGAAGTCCATGATGAAGGAGAGCCGCGTGGAGGCCGGGGTCAGCCCGCGGAGGTCCGCGAACTGCAGCGAGAGCACGGCGAAGGCGATGCCGACGATCAGCTGGCCGGCCATCTTCGCCTTGGCCCGCAGACCGAGCGAACGCTGCTTGACGATCTTGATGTAGTCGTCGAGGAAGCCGACCAGACCCATGCCCGCCATCAGGAACAGCACCAGGACGCCCGAGTACGTCGGGTCCTCGCCTGTGATGACCTTGGCCAGGGCGTACGCGATGAGCGTGGCCAGGATGAAGGAGATGCCGCCCATGGTGGGCGTGCCCTTCTTCCCGGCGTGGCCGCGCGGGCCGTCGTCGCGGATGAACTGCCCGTATCCCTTGCGGGCGAGCAGCTTGATCAGCAGCGGGGTGCCGATCAGGGTCAGGAAGAGCCCTATGGCCCCCGCGAAGAGGATCTGCCTCATCGGCCGGTGACCTCGCCCTCGGTGTCGAGGAGGGCCAGGGCGACCTTTTCGAGACCGACCGACCTGGAAGCCTTCACAAGGACGACGTCCCCCGGGCGCAGCTCACTGCGCAACAGGTCGACAGCCGCCTGCGCGTCGGACACGTGCACCGACTCCTCACCCCACGAACCCTCGTTATATGCGCCCAGTTGCAGCCAGGACGCTTCCCTGTCCCCGACCGCGACGAGCTTGCTGACGTTGAGCCGGACGGCGAGCCGTCCGACCGCGTCGTGCTCGACGAGCGATGCGTCACCGAGCTCGGCCATCTTCCCGAGCACCGCCCACGTACGGGCCCCGCGGGCCTGTCCGGCCCTGCCCATGGCCGCGAGCGCGCGCAGGGCGGCTCGCATGGACTCGGGGTTCGCGTTGTAGGCGTCGTTGACGATCGTCACGCCGTCCGGACGCTCGGTGACCTCCATGCGCCAGCGCGACAGGGTGCCGGCCTCGGAGAGCGCGGTGGCGATCTCCTCGACAGGCATGCCCAACTCGTGCGCGACGGCGGCCGCTGCGAGCGCGTTCGACACGTGGTGCTCACCGTACAGGCGCAAGGTCACGTCGCTGCACCCGGTGGGTGTGTGAAGCCTGAAAGAAGGCTGTCCGGCGTCTGTGAGGCGGACGTTCTCGGCCCGTACGGCCGCTTCGTCCGCTTCGCCGAAGAAGGTCACGCGGGCCTTGGTGCGGCTCGCCATCGCGCGGACGAGCGGGTCGTCCATGTTGAGGACCGCGACACCGCCCGCCTCGGCCGAGGGCAGCGACTCGACGAGTTCGCCCTTGGCCTGGGCGATCTGCTCCCGGCCGCCGAACTCGCCGATGTGGGCGGTGCCCACGTTGAGGACGAGGCCGATACGGGGCGGGGTGAGCCCCGTGAGGTAGCGGATGTGTCCGATGCCGCGGGCGCCCATCTCCAGGACCAGGTGCCGCGTCTCGTCGCTCGCGCGGAGCGCGGTGAGCGGCAGGCCGATCTCGTTGTTGAGCGAACCGGGCGTCCACACGGTGGGCGCGTGCCGGTCGAGGACCTGGGCGATCAGGTCCTTGGTGGAGGTCTTGCCGGCCGAACCGGTGAGGGCGACGACATCGGTGCCGAGGCGTTCCACGACCGTGCGGGCGAGGGCTCCCAGCGCGGCCTGGACGTCGTCGACGACGAGGGCGGGGACGCCGACGGGCCGGGCGGCGAGCACGGCCGTCGCACCGGCGGCGACCGCGCGTTCCGCGTAGTCGTGGCCGTCGACGTGCTCACCGGCGAAGGCCGCGAAGAGGCTGCCGGCCCGCACCTCACGGGAGTCGATGACGACGGGCCCGGTGATCCGGGCGGCTGGATCCGGTATGTCGTGCGCCTGCCCGCCGACGATTTCGGCGATCTCGGCGAGGGAGAGGGCGATCACTGCTTCATCCCTGACTGTTCTGGTGGCTGACTTCGGCGCCTTCGTCCGCCGGGGCGGCCGTGGCGTTCTGTTCGAGGATCACCGCGCGCAGGACCTCGCGGTCGTCGAAGGGCCGTACGACCCCGGCGATCTCCTGGCCCTGCTCGTGGCCCTTGCCGGCGACCAGGAGGGTGTCGCCGGGCCGCGCGCGGCGGACGGCGGCGGCGATGGCGGCGGCCCGGTCGGCTTCGACCAGGACGTCACCGCGCTCCTCCGCCGGTACCTCGGCGGCGCCCGCGAGCATGGCGCTGAGGATCTTGAGCGGATCCTCGGAGCGGGGGTTGTCGGAGGTCAGGACGGTGGTGTCGGCGAGCCGGGCGGCGGCGGCGCCCATCGGGCCGCGCTTGGTGGTGTCCCGGTCGCCGCCGCAGCCGATGACCACGTGCAGCCTGCCCTCGGTGACCTCGCGCAGGGAGCGCAGCACCGATTCGACGGCGTCCGTCTTGTGCGCGTAGTCGACGACGGCGAGGTACGGCTGGCCCGCCTCGACCCGCTCCAGGCGGCCGGGGACGCCGGGGACCGCGGCGACGCCGTCGGCGGCGGCCTTCGGGTCGAGGCCCGCGGCGGCGAGGGTGGCGATCGCGGCGAGGGTGTTGGCGACGTTGAACGGGCCGGGCAGCGGGGCGGTGGCGGGGATCCGCTCGCCTCCGGGGCCGACGGCGGTGAACGTCGAGTCGTGGGAGCCGAGGACGAGGTCCTCGGCGCGCCAGTCGGCGTCGGCGCGGCCCTCGGCGGAGAAGGTGAGGACCGGGACGGTCGCCTCCCCGACGAGCCTGCGGCCGTACGCGTCGTCCAGGTTGACCACGCCCAGGCGGCTGCGCCCGGGCGTGAAGAGCCCGGCCTTCGCCCGGTAGTAGTCGTCCATGTCGGAGTGGAACTCCATGTGCTCCGGGCTGAGGTTGTTGAACACGGCGACGTCGAAGACGCAGCCGTCGACCCGGCCGAGGACCAGGGCGTGGCTGGAGACCTCCATGGCGACGGCGTCGACGCCCCGCTCGCGCATGACGGCGAAGAGCGCCTGGAGGTCGGTGGCCTCGGGGGTGGTCCGCTCCGACTTGATGCGTTCGTCGCCGATCCGCATCTCGACGGTGCCGACGAGACCGGTGCTGTGCCCGGTGCCGCGCAGTCCGCCCTCGACGAGGTAGGCGGTGGTGGTCTTGCCGGAGGTGCCGGTGATGCCGATCTGGAGGAGGCCGTCGCCGGGCCGTCCGTAGATCTCGGCGGCGAGTTCGCCCATCCGGCCGCGCGGGTCCTCGACGGCCAGGACCGGCAGGCCGGTCGCGGCGGCACGCTCGGCGCCCGTCGCGTCGGTGAGGATCGCGGCGGCGCCGAGTCCGGCGGCCTGGCTCACGAAGTCGGCTCCGTGGAGGCGGGCTCCGGGCAGGGCCGCGTAGACGTCGCCGGGGCGCACGGCCCGGGAGTCGTGGGTGATCCCCGAGATCTCGGCGGTCCGGGCGATGCCGGGGACGTCGACCCCCAGCTGTGCGGCCAGGTCGCCCAGGGGTGTCGGGCGGGCCTGCTCCGGCCGGGGCGGGGCGGTTCGGTACTGATCAGCGTGTGGCACGGCGGTGAGCGTACCGGGCGCACCCTGTGGGGGGCCAAAAGAGCCCGGGGCCTCGCCGGAGTTCGATTTCCGGTTCCCGGAATGGGGGGTGATCGTTGTCACTGGTGCTCCCGGAGGGTCACGGGGTGGGGGCGAATTCGACCGGCAGTCGGGCGGGCGTGCTGCCTGTGGGCGCGACGTGGAGGGTCTTGAGGGCGAACTCCATGACCTTCTTGTAGATGGGGCCGCAGATCTGTCCGCCGAAGTAGTTGCCCTTGGTGGGGTTCTGGATGGCGCAGTAGACGGTGATCTCCGGGTCGTCGGCGGGGGCGAACCCGGCGAAGGAGGCGGTGTAGCCCTTGTAGCGGCCGAGTTCGGGGTCGACGCGGTTGGCGGTGCCGGTCTTGCCGGCGACGCGGTAGCCGGGGATGGCGGCCTTCTTGCCGGTGCCCTCCCGGTCGTCGACGACGGACTCCAGCATCTGGGCGAGGGTCTTGGCGGTCTTCTCGCTGACGACGCGTGACTCCTCGGGCTTGGGCGCCGGGGTGAAGCGCCCGTCGGGTCCCTTGGTGCCGCGGACGAGGGTCGGCTCGACGCGTACGCCTCCGTTGGCGATGGTCGAGTACACGGAGGCGGCCTGCATGGCGTTCACGGAGAGGCCCTGGCCGAAGGGGATCGTGTACTGCTGCGAGGTGGACCAGTCCTGGGGCTTGGCCAGGATGCCGGGGGTCTCGCCCGGGTAGTTCAGGCCGGTGGGGCTGCCGATGCCGAACTTGCGCAGATAGCTGTGGAGGACGCGGTTGGACTCGGCCTGGGTGTCGCCGAGCTGGCCGGTGGCGAGGATGGTGCCGATGTTGCTGGACTTGGCGAGGACGCCGTTGAGGGTCAGGTACCAGGTCTTGTGGTCGACGTCGTCCTTGAAGAGCCGGTCGCCGCGGTGGAGCCGGTTGGGGACGGTGACATGGGTGTCGGGGGCCGCCTTGCCCTCCTCCAGGACGGCGGCCATGGACATGACCTTGCTGGTGGAGCCGGGCTCGTAGGCGTCCTGGAGGGCGGCGTTGCCCATGGCGGCGGCGTTGGCGGCGGAGAGGTCGTTGGGGTCGAAGCCGGGGGCGTTGGCCATGGCGAGGACCTCGCCGGTCCTGGTGTTCTGCACGACGACGTAGCCGCGGTCGGCCTTGGACTTCCGCACCTGCTCGGTGATGGCCTGCTGGGCGGCCCACTGGATGTCCCGGTCGATGGTCAGCTCGATGTCGGAGCCGGGGACGGCGGGGGTGCCCTGGGAGCCCGCGGTGGGCACCTGCCGGCCGCGGGACTCGGTGAAGCGGATCTTGCCGTCCTGGCCGGCGAGCTCCGGGTCGAGCATGGACTCGACGCCGCCGGCGCCCTTGCCCTCGGCGTTGACGTAGCCCAGTATCCCGGCGGCCAGCTCGCCGTTCGGGTAGACGCGCTTGGTGCTGGGCTCGCTGAGGAGGCCGCCGAGGAGGTTGACGCCGTTGCCGCCGTTGGAGCGCTGGGCCTTCTGCCCGTAGACCCGCTTGAGGTCCCTGATCTGGTTCCAGACCTGGGGGGTCTGCTTGCGGGCCAGCAGGGTGTAGCGGGACTTGGGGGTACGGAGCTTCTTGGCCAGCTCCGCGGGCTCCTTGCCGAGCAGGGGGGCGAGGAGGGCGGCGGCCTGCTCGGGCGCGTCGGGGCGCTTGGACTCCTCGGGCGTGAAGAGCTTGGGGTCGGCGGTGATGTCGTACGCGTCGACGCTGGCGGCGAGCGCGATGCCGTTGCGGTCGGTGATCTCGCCGCGTTCGGCGGAGAGCGTGTACTCCTGGAAGCGGTACCGGTCGGCCTTGGCCGCGTACGCGCTGGCGTCGACGGCCTGGACCTGGAGCAGCCGCACCACGAAGACCAGCATGACGAGGGTCAGACCGAAGGAGATCAGCCGCAGCCGGGGGCGGGGTCTGCCGAGCCGGATGGTGCGGGGCCGCCGGGCCGGGGGCCTGGACGGGGTCCGCTTCGCGCCCGCCGGGCGGGGTGCCGGGCGGGACGGGCGGGCTCCGGCGGACGCGGGCCGGGGGCGCGCGGGCCGGGCGGGTCCGGGGACGCGGCGGCGCGGGGGCTCCTTGGTGGGCACTGCTCGGTCACCTGCCGGAGGGTTGGGGGCGTGCGGCTGTGGGCTCTGTCCGTGCCTGGCCGGTGCCGCCGGGGCCCGGACCGGTGGCGGCGGAGGTCCCGGTGTCCGCCGAGGTGCCGGTGTTCGCCGGTGGCTTCGGGGGCTCGGTCGGGGCGGGCGGGGCCGGCTTCGTGCCCGGCTTCGGTGTCGGCTCCGGGGCGACCGCCTCCGAGGGCCTGCCGAGCACCTTGCCGTCGGGGCCGAGGAAGGCGGGGCTGCCGCCGGGCACCATGCCCAGCTCGCGGGCCCGGCGCTCCAGGGCGTCGGGCGCCGCGTAGTCGTCGACGTCCCGCTGGAGCGCCTGCTCCTCGTCGGTGAGCTCGGTGGTCCTGTTCTTGAGCTCGTTCAGCTGGAAGGAGCCCTGGTTGAGGGCGGAGTTCAGCAGGAGCAGGGTGATCAGGCCGCCACCGAGCAGCACCACGACGAGCAGGACGAAGGGGGTGCGGGCCGCCGTGCTGGGCCCGGAGGGCATGAGCCGTCCGAGCCGCGCGGCCCGCCCTTTGAGGGGCCCCTTCGCCGTGCTCACCGGACGTCCTCCCGGATGCGTTCGGCGCCCCGGAGCCGGGCGGGGGCGGCGCGCCGGTTCTCGGCGACCTCTTCCTCGGTGGGCAGCTCGGCGCCCCGGGTGAGCAGTTTCAGACGGGGCTGGTACTTCTCGGGGACGACCGGCAGTCCGGGCGGGGCGGTGGTGGCCGCGCCGGCCGCGAAGACCTGCTTGACGATGCGGTCCTCCAGCGACTGGTACGAGAGGACGACGACCCGGCCGCCGACGCCGATGGCCGCCACGGCCGCCGGGATCGCCTTCTCGACGCTGTCGAGCTCGCGGTTGACCTCGATGCGCAGGGCCTGGAAGGTGCGCTTGGCCGGGTTGCCGCCGGTGCGCTTGGCGGCCTGCGGCAGCGAGTCGCGGATCAGCTCGACGAGCCGGGCGCTGTTGGTGAACGGCTCCTTGTCGCGCTCGCGCACGATCGCGGAGACGATCCGCTTGGCCTGCTTCTCCTCGCCGTAGGCGCGGAGGATGCGGACCAGCTCGCCGGGCGGGTAGGTGTTGAGGACCTCGGCGGCGCTGATGCCGGTCGTCTGGTCCATGCGCATGTCGAGCGGGGCGTCCTGGGCGTAGGCGAAGCCGCGGTCGGCCTCGTCCAGCTGCATCGAGGAGACACCGAGGTCGAAGAGGACGCCGTCGACGGCGGGGAGGCCGAGCCGGTCGAGGACCTCGGGCAGCTCGTCGTACACGGCGTGCACGAGCGTGGCGCGCTCGCCGTACGGGGCGAGCCGCTCGCCGGAGAGCCGCAGGGCCTCCTTGTCGCGGTCGAGGGCGACGAGCCGCACCTCGGGGAACCGCTTCAGGAGTGCCTCACTGTGGCCGCCGAGGCCCAGGGTGCAGTCGACGACGACCGCGCCGGGGCGCTCCAGGGCGGGGGCCAGCATGTCCAGGCACCGCTGGAGCATGACCGGGACGTGTCGGTCGTTGCTCAATGCGCCCTCTCAGATCCGGCGCGGAGGTGACCGGCGAGCGGGAGGAGGCCGAGCCGTAGGTACCGCCGCACACACGGGGGAGAAACCGCGGAAATCGCTCGTTGTCTCCGTGAACTTCGCGTCACTTTAGTCCACCGGACGCGCCGGTCAATCAACCGGCTGGCGCGTCGCACGGCGCCGGCCGGCCGGGCGGACATTCCGGACGGCTCACTCGTTCGGGGCCAGACCGCCGGCGCCTGTGGGTTAGCTCACAACAAGGCTCAATGCGGTTCTTTGTCCGCTCTCACAGCGGGCCTGCGGGGCCGGTGACCATTAACGTCGGAACCATGTCGACCTCCGCGCACTCCTCTGCCGACGCCATACGCACCGGCGGCACGGTCACCGACCGTCTCGTCGGGGCGAACGCGCACTACGCCGCCGATTTCACCGACCCCGGAATGGACGCGCGGCCCGTGCTGCGCGTCGCCGTCGTCGCCTGCATGGACGCCCGTCTCGACCTGCACGCGGCCCTCGGCCTCGAACTCGGAGACTGCCACACCATCCGCAACGCCGGCGGGGTCGTCACCGACGACGTCATCCGCTCGCTCACCATCAGCCAGCGCGCCCTGGGCACCCGCAGCGTGATGCTGGTGCACCACACGAACTGTGGTCTGGAATCGCTGACCGAGGACTTCCGGCACGAGCTGGAGGACGAGGTCGGGCAGCGTCCGGCCTGGGCCGTCGAGGCCTTCCGCGACGTGGACCAGGACGTCCGTCAGTCGATGCAGCGGGTGCGGACCTCCCCCTTCCTGCTGCACTCCGACGACGTCCGGGGCTTCGTCTTCGATGTGACGACGGGTCTCCTGCGCGAGATCGATCCGTCGGCCGAGCCGTCGTCCGACCTGGCGTAAGCACCCAAACCCCGGCATTCCCTCCGCACTTGTCCGCGGGCGAGTGACACGACCCGGCCCCGCGAACAAGAATGCTCGGGTGACACCCCCCGGAGATCCCACGGGGGCAGGTGTCCCTGTTCCGGAAGGCCGAGGAGGGCCGGGTGACGACCTATGACGATCGAGCGAGCCTCACTGATCTGACCACCACCGTGGAGCGTGTCCGCAGGTCGGTGGAGAGCGTGATCGAGGGCAAGCCCGAGGTCGTACGGCTTTCGCTGACCGTGCTGCTCGCCGAGGGACACCTCCTCATCGAGGATGTCCCCGGCGTCGGCAAGACCATGCTCGCCAAGACCCTGGCCCGGTCCATCGACTGCTCGGTGCGCCGCATCCAGTTCACCCCCGACCTGCTGCCCTCGGACGTCACGGGCGTGTCGATCTTCGACCAGCAGCGAAGGGACTTCGAGTTCAAGCCGGGCGCGATCTTCGCCCAGATCGTGATCGGCGACGAGATCAACCGCGCCTCGCCGAAGACGCAGTCCGCGCTCCTGGAGTCCATGGAGGAGCGCCAGGTCACCGTCGACGGCCAGACCTACGAGCTGCCCAGCCCGTTCATGGTGGTCGCCACGCAGAACCCGGTCGAGATGGAGGGCACCTACCCGCTGCCCGAGGCCCAGCGCGACCGCTTCATGGCCCGGGTCTCCATCGGCTACCCGAGCGCCGAGGCCGAGCTGCGGATGCTCGATGTGCACGGCTCGGTCTCCCCGCTGGACGACCTCCAGCCGGTCGCCCACGCCCACGACATCCTGAAGCTGGTCGAGGCGGTGCGCGCGGTGCACGTCGCCGACTCCGTACGCCGGTACGCGGTCGACATCGTCGCCGCCACCCGCACCCACGCCGACCTGCGCCTCGGCGCCTCCCCCCGGGCCACGCTGCACCTGCTGCGGGCCGCGAAGGCCTCCGCCGCGCTGAGCGGCCGCGAGTACGTGCTGCCCGACGACCTCCAGGCCCTCGCCGCGCCCGTCCTCGCCCACCGGCTGCTGCCGACGGCGCAGGCCCAGCTGAACCGGCGCACCGCCGAGCAGGTCGTCCAGGACATCCTGCAGCGCATCCCCGTCCCGGCAACCACCCCGCCCGCCGGACCGCTCTACGGCCAGCAGCCCGGCGCCCGGCGGCTGTGATGGGTGGCACCGCCGTGCCCGACGGGCAGCGGGGCGACGAGGACGACCGGGGCGGTCTGCGGACCGCCCTCGGCGGTCTCACCACCCGCGGCCGTTCCTTCCTCGCCGCCGGGGTGGCCGCCGCCGTCTGCGCGTACGTCCTCGGCCAGGCCGATCTGCTGCGGGTCGGGCTGCTGCTCGCCACGCTGCCGCTGATCTGCGTCCTCGTGCTGCACCGCACCCGCTACCGGGTCGCGGCCTCCCGCCGGCTCACCCCGCAGCGGGTGGAGGCCGGCTCCGAGGCCCGGGTGCAGCTGCGGATGGAGAACGTCTCCAAGCTGCCCACCGGGCTCCTGATGCTCCAGGACCACGTGCCGTACATGCTGGGGCCCCGCCCCCGCTTCGTCCTCGACCGGGTCGAGGCGGGCGGGCGGCGCGAGGTGTCCTACCGGGTCCGCTCCGACCTGCGCGGACGCTTCCCGCTCGGACCGCTCCAGCTGCGGCTGAACGACCCCTTCGGGATGTGCGAGCTGACCCGGTCCTTCAGCGCGTACGACACCCTCACCGTCGTGCCCAGGACGGAGGCCCTGCCGCCGGTGAAGCTCGTCGGCGAGTCCCAGGGGCACGGCGACGGACAGCAGCGCTCGCTCGCCCTCGCGGGCGACGACGACATCATCCCGCGCGCCTACCGCCACGGCGACGACCTGCGCCGGGTGCACTGGCGCTCCACCGCCCGCTACGGCGAGCTGATGGTCCGCCGCGAGGAGCAGCCGCAGCGGGCCCGCTGCACGGTCCTCCTCGACACCCGCCGGGTCGCCTACCAGGGCTCCGGCCCCGACTCCGCCTTCGAATGGGCGGTCTCCGGCGCCGCCTCCGCCCTCGTCCACATGCTGGAGCGCGGCTACGCCGTGCGGCTGGTCACCGACACCGGCAGCACGGTGCCCGGCGAGGGGTCCGAGGGCTTCGCCGCCCCGGCACAGGACTCGGCCGAGTCGGCCGGTCTGATGATGGACACCCTCGCGGTGGTCGACCACTCCGAGGGCGGTGGTCTCTCGCGCGCCTCCGACGCGCTGCGCGGCGGCGACGAGGGGCTGCTCGTCGCCTTCGTCGGGGATCTCGACGAGGAACAGGCGGCGCTGACCGCCCGGATGCGCGGACGCGCCGGTGCGGCCGTCGCGTTCGTCCTGGACTCCGGGACCTGGCTGACCGGCGGCGCCGTCGCCGGGGCCGTCGAGGCCCGGGTGCGGCAGCTGCGGGAGGCGGGCTGGACGGCGCTGCCCGTACCGCCCGGCGCCCGGCTCACCGACCTGTGGCAGCAGGCGGCAGGAATGCGGGCCGAGTCCGCCGCCGACACCTACGGAGGATGGTCATGAGCGGGCGCGCACGGCTGACCCTGGCCGCCTGGGCCGCCACCCTGATGGGCGCGGGAGCGCTGCTCCCGCTGGTGAAGCCGGCCACCTGGATCTTCACGGCGGCCTTCGTGCTCGCGCTGGTGAGCGGGGTGGGCACGCTGGCCCGACGGGCGCCGCTGGCCCGGCCGCTGACGGTGCTCGCCCAGCTCCTCGTCACGGTGCTCGTGCTGACCGCGATCTTCGCCGGGGAGCAGGCGGTCCTCTGGTTCCTGCCCGGCCCACAGGTCTTCACGCACGCCGCCGACCTGTTCCGGGCGGGCGCCGATGACGTCGGGCGGTACGCGATCCCCGCACCGGACACCGAGGGCATCCGGCTGATGCTGGTGGGCGGTGTCGTCGGGATCGGCATCCTCGTGGACACCCTCGCGGTCACCTTCCGCAGGGCGGCCCCGGCCGGTCTTCCGCTGCTCGCCCTGTACTCGGTCGCGGCCGGTCTCTCCGGCGGCGGCGCGGGCTGGCTCTGGTTCCTCCTCGCGGCCTCCGGCTATCTGCTGCTGCTCCTCGCCGAGGGCCGCGACCGGCTCTCGGCGTGGGGGCGGGTCTTCGGCGGGGCCCAGCGCTCCGGCCGTTCCGGGTCCGCCGTCGCGACCGGCGGCAGCGCCTTCGCGCCGGCCCGCACCGGCCGCCGGATCGGCGCCGTGGCCATGGGTGTCGCGATGGTCGTCCCGTTCGCGCTGCCCGGCTTCACCGGCGGGCTGCTCGGCGGCAGCGGCGGCGGCGAGGGGACGGGCGGCACCGGCAAGGGCGGCACGATCTCGGCCGTGAACCCGCTGGTCTCCCTCCAGGACAACCTGCGCCAGCCGGAGGACCGGGAGGTCCTGCGCTACCGGACCAACGCCCGCGAGAACTCCGGGATGTATCTGCGGCTGGTCGCCCTCGACCAGTTCGACGGCACCTCGTGGAAGTCCTCGGTCCGCCCGATCGAGGACGTGCCCGAGCAGCTGCCCTGGCCGCAGGGGCTCGCCCAGGACGTCCGGGCCACCGAGGTGACCAGCAACTTCGTCGCCTCCGACGGGTACGAGCAGAAGTGGCTGCCGATGCCGTACCCGGCCGCCCGGGTCGACATCGGGGGACGTTGGCGGTACGAGCCGACCGGGCGGATGCTCGTCGGCGACGACAAGCAGACCACCCGCGGCGCCCGCTACCAGGTCACCAGCCTCGACGTGCAGCCGACCTCCGAGCAGCTGGCCGCGGCCCCGCCCGCCCCGGACAAGCTGCGCCGCGAGTACACCAAGGTGCCCGCTTCGCTGCCCGAGGACGTGAAGAGCACGGCCCTGAACGTCACCAAGGGCGCCCGCAACGACTACGAGCGGGCGGTGAAGCTCCAGGACTGGTTCGCCAGGGACGGCGGTTTCCGCTACGACGTCGACGTGGTGTCGGGCAGCGGGGTGCAGGCGATCTCCCGCTTCCTGAAGGACAAGGAGGGCTTCTGCGTCCACTTCTCCTTCTCGATGGCGGCGATGGCCCGCTCGCTCGGCATCCCGGCGCGGGTCGCGGTGGGCTTCATGCCGGGCACCACGCAGACCGACGGATCGGTCTCGGTCGGCATCCGGGACGCGCACGCCTGGCCCGAGCTGTACTTCGAGGGCGCCGGGTGGACCCGGTTCGAGCCGACGCCCTCGCGCGGTTACACCCCCGGCTACACCAGGGCCGACACGCCCTCGGGTACGGCCACCGGTCCCTCGCAGCCCCAGCAGAGCTCCTCCGCACAGCCGTCCGCCGCGCCGAGCGCGTCGGAGAGCTGCACGCCGCAGATGCGACGCCTCGGCGACTGCGGCCCGGACGCGGCGGCAGGCGGTGCGGCCTCGGACGGCTCGGGCCCCGACCCGCTGACGGTGTTCCTGGTGACGATCGGGATCCTCGTCGTCCTCGCCCTCCCCTTCCTCCCGCTGCTCTGGCGGACCCGGGTACGGGCCCGCCGGCTCGGTCCGGCCGGGGCCCGCGGCCCCGAGGAGGCGGCGGCACGGACGCTCGCGGTCTGGGAGGAGATCAACGACACGGCCTGGGACTACGGGGTCGAGCCGGACGAGGCACGGACGCCGAGGACGACGGCGGCCCGGATCGTCCGCCTGGGCGAGCTGGGCGGCGAGGCCGAGGCCGCGGTGCACCGGGTGGCGCGGGCGGTGGAGGAGGCGCTGTACGCGCCGCGTCCGGCACCTGCCGCGGGCCTCGCGGAGGAGGCCGGCCGGATCCGGGCGGGCTTCCACGCGGCGGCGGACCGCCGTGCCCGCCTCCGCGCACTCCTGGCGCCCCGCTCGGCGGCCCGGCTGCGCTGGTCGACGGCGGACCGCTGGTCGCGGACGACGACGGCCTGGGCGCTGCGCCGCCAGGAGGTGGTGACCCGGGTGACGGCCCCGTTCCGCAGGGCGTCGCGCGAGACGGGCTGACGGCGGGGTGGTGCGGGGGCTCGTCGCCACGGGCCCCCGCACCACGCACCACGGACCTCTGACCCGACGACGCGGGAACGACCGAGCCCCGTGGGGTCCGCGCTGAGGCGCGGGCTCCACGGGGCTCGGTCGTACAGAGGGGTGCGGGGCCTCCGCTCAGGGGGCCGTCAGTGGCCGCCGCCCTGCTCGTCGCGGCGGCGCTGCCACCGCTCTTCCATCCGGTTCATCATGGAGCGTCGCTGCCGGGTCTGACGGCCTCCGGCCGCCATTCCCCCACCACTGGCCTGCTGCTCACCCGGCTTGGGCGCCTTGCGCCATCCGGTGACGGCCAGGACCGCGCAGCCCAGCATGACGAGGAACCCCACCACGCTGATCCAGATCTGCTGTGCGACCATTCCGGCCATGAGGAGCGCGATACCCACCAGGAAGCCGGCGACTGCCTGGTAGACCCGTCGCCGGGTGTACGTACGCAGTCCGCTTCCCTCGAGCGCTGTCGCGAACTTGGGATCTTCGGCGTACAGCGCTCGCTCCATCTGCTCGAGCATTCGCTGCTCGTGCTCCGAGAGCGGCACGGAGTCCTCCTAGTCGTCGGTCGCGGGGGCGACCGGTTTGCGGCCCTTTCAGGATAGGCAGGGAATCGCCCCCGTGAAACCCGCCCACAATGCCGAATAGCCAATCCGGGCCGCCATGCGGATCGGTTGCTGAGGCGTTGATTCCCCAGCCCCTCGTCCGTCATGCCGGATGCTGTCCCCCGATCATACGGGGCGGAGCCCCTTACCGGGCGGGCTGTGGCGTACTCCATGGAGCACCACCGCCCGCACCGCCGAACGGGTGACCGTCCCGGTCAGGCCCGCTTCTCGCCCAGCACGTGCAGCTGGGTGGCGATGGCGTGGAAGGAGGGCAGCTCGGCAGCGGCCGCCTCCAGCTTGAGCAGGGCCTCGGCGGCACCGGGTTCGGTGTCGACGAGGACGCCGGGGACCAGGTCGGAGAAGACCCGGACGCCGTGCACCGCACCGACCTCCAGGCCGGCCTCGTCGGCCAGCTCGGTGAGCTGCTCGGCGGTGAAGCGCCGGGGCACGGGGTCGCCGGCGCCCCAGCGGCCCGCCGGGTCGCCGAGCGCGTGCCGGGCCTCGGTGAAGTGGCCGGCGAGGGCGCGGGCCAGGACGGCGCCGCCGAGGCCGGCGGCTAGCAGACTGAGAGCGCCGGCGGGCCGGAGCGCCGCGACCGCGTTCCGCACGCCCTCGGCCGGGTCGTCGACGTACTCCAGGACGCCGTGGCAGAGCACGATGTCGAAGCTCTCGCGCTCGACGACGTCGAAGAGACCGCTGATGTCCCCCTGGACGCCGGTGACGAGGTCGGCGACCCCGGCCTCGGCGGCCCGGCGCTCCAGCGCGAACAGCGCGTTGGGGCTGGGGTCGACGACGGTGACCCGGTGGCCGAGGCGGGCGACCGGCACCGCGAAGTTGCCGGAGCCGCCGCCCGTGTCGAGGACGTCGAGGCCGTCCTTCCCGGTGGCCTCGACCCGGCGGTCGAGGGCGTCCTGGAGAACGTCCCGGACGACGGCGGTGCGCAGGGAGGCGCGCGACGGGCGCGACGTCGCCTCTCGGCCGAAGGCAGGGGAAGGGTCCGGCACGGCTGTTGACTCCTCGGTGACGGGTACGGACGCTCCCCACCCTATGGCCTGGTCCCCCGCTTTCGGATCATCCTCCCGGCTCGTCCGTCCCCGGCTGACGGGGCAGCACCGGCCGGAGGGCGAGCAGCCGCTCGACCAGGCGGAGGAAGTGCGCGGCGTCCCTGAGCAGGTCGTCGGCCTCGCGCCGGGTCGCGGCGCTCGCGATCCCGGCCTCGGCGCGGGCCCTGCGCTGGGCTCCGGCCGCGAAGAGGGCGCTCCACTCGGTCAGCTCGGGCGCCAGCTCGGCGAGGAGTTCCCAGGCGCTCCTTATCCGCTGCCGGCGGCGGGGGTGGGTCTCGGGTCTGGCGCGGGCGGCGAGGACGGCGGCGGCGGCCCGGAGGGCGGCGAGGTGCGCGGCGGCGTACCGCTCGTGGGGGCGGTCGAGGGCGGTCGCCTCGACCAGTCCGGCGCGGGCCTTGGCGAGGAGGTCGAGGGCGGCGGGCGGGGCGGTGGTGCGGCGCGGGACGGGGTGGATGTCGGACGCGGGTCCGGACCGTGCGGGGGCGGGGTTGCCGTCGGGGTGGCGGCGGGGCGCGGCTGCTGCGGAAGGGCTTGCCATGACGAGTCCTCCTGTCGTCGCGTGACGGCCTTGTGGCCGTATGTGTTCATCGTGCACTGCCCCACTGACAATCGCGCCGACCTGGGGTTTTGCCTGAATTCCCGGTGCGGGGTAACTTTTGCACTGACCAGTCAGTTCAAAAGGGGAATCGGGGGGTGGGACCCATGGAAGCGGAAGCCGATGAGCGGCCGCACGGCGCCGCCGTCGTCGCGGACGGGTTCGGGCTGAAGGGGCCGCGCGGCTGGGCCTTCCGGAAGGTCTCCTTCCGGGCCGAGTCGGGTGCGCTGGTGGCGATCGAGGGACCGTCGGGATCGGGCCGCACCTGTCTGCTGCTCGCGCTCACCGGCCGGATGAAGGCCAAGGAGGGCACCGCCGAGGTCGGCGGTCTGCCGCTGCCCCGGAAGATGGCGGCGGTGCGCCGGATCAGCGCCCTCGGCCAGGTCCCCGGCGTCAGCGAGCTCGACCCCGCCTTCACGGTCGCCGAGCACCTGCGCGAGCGGGCCCTGCTCCAGCGCCGTTTCGACGGCTCCGTCCGGGCCCTGCTGCGGCGCCCGGCCGAGCGGGCGGCGACGGCCCGGTCCCGGATCGAGGAGGCCGTGACGGCCGCCGGTCTCGACCTGGCCGCCCTGCCGAAGGGCGAGCGGACCTCCGTACGGGACCTGGAGCGGCTCGAAGCGCTCCGCCTCTCGATCGCCCTGGCCCTGATCGGCCGGCCCCGGCTGCTCGCCGTGGACGACACGGACCTGAAGCTCTCGGACGCCGACCGGGCGGAGGCCTGGGAGCTGCTGCGGTCCCTGGCCGCCGCCGGGACGACCGTCCTCGCCGTGTGCAGCGAGGCCCCCGAGGACGCCCTGCGGATCACCACCCTCGACGGAGCTGCGGAGCCGGAGACGGCCGAGCCCGAGACGGCCGAGGCCGAGGCCGAGGCCGCCGCCGGGACCGTGAGCGCCCCCGAGCACGACACCGAAGACACGACCGAGGAGGGGGCGGCCGATGCGCTCGCCGAAACTGGCCGCGCTTGAGCTGAGGCGCTTCGGCAGGGGAAGGCTGCCGCGCGCCGCGCTCGTCGCGATCCTGCTGCTGCCGCTGTTGTACGGCGCGCTGTACCTGTACTCGTTCTGGGACCCGTACGGCAGGCTCGACAAGATCCCCGTCGCCCTCGTCAACGAGGACCGCGGCGCCACCGCCGACGGCAGGACGGTCAACGCCGGCGACGACATCGCCGAAGGGCTCCTGGAGAGCAAGACCTTCGACTGGCACAGGGTGAGCGACGCCGAGGCGCGCAAGGGCGTCGAGGACGGCACGTACTACCTGTCCCTGACCATGCCCGGCGACTTCAGCTCCCGCATCGCCTCAAGCTCCGGCGACGCGCCCGAGACCGGCGCCCTGCGGGTGCGGACCAACGACTCCAACAACTACATCGTCGGCCAGATCTCCCGGACGGTCTTCTCCGAGGTGCGCACCGCCGCCTCCACGAAGTCCTCCCGCACCTTCCTCGACAAGATCTTCATCTCCTTCTCCGGCATCCACGACGCGACCGCCGAGGCGGCCAAGGGCGCGGGCGACCTCAAGCAGGGCGTGGACAAGGCGAAGAAGGGCTCCAAGGACCTGGCGGACGGTCTCACGACCGCCAAGACCGGCAGCGGCGACCTCGCCGCGGGCCTGAAGAAGCTCGACAAGGGCGCGAAGGACCTGGAGAGCGGCTCCCGCAAGGTCGCCGACGGCACCCAGGCCCTCGCCGACAAGGTGAACGGCACCGCCGACAAGGTCCGCCCCTACCTCGCGGACAACGGCCGGTCGATCCGCGACACCGCCCGGCTGGTCTCCGACTCCGCCACGGCCGCCCGGCACGACCTGGACGACCTGGTGAAGCGCGCCCCGCTGATCCGCACCGCCGCGCACAAGGCCGACACCGGTATGGCCGCGCTCCACCGCGAGGAGTGCGTGGACAACCCGGAGCCCGACGCCAGGGTGTGCGGGGTCCTCAAGGAGGCGACGGTCACCGCCGGGGACGTGGCCGTCATCGCCGACGACATCCACCAGCTGACCAAGGACAGCGGTGCCGACCTCAAGACCCTGGACGCCCGGCTCGTCACGCTCAAGAAGCAGGCCGACGACCTGGCCGCCCGCGCCCCGCACCTC
Organism: Streptomyces sp. NPDC001728; assembly: GCF_040297565.1. Taxonomy (NCBI): domain Bacteria; kingdom Bacillati; phylum Actinomycetota; class Actinomycetes; order Kitasatosporales; family Streptomycetaceae; genus Streptomyces; species Streptomyces sp. NPDC001728. The sequence continues at coordinate 182,733 of NZ_JBEOZK010000003.1, read as the reverse complement.
GACGAGGACCTGGAGGGGGCGGTCAAGAAGATCAACGAGCTCAACGCGGGCGCGAAGAAGGTCGCGGCGGGCGCGGACCGGCTGCACACCGGCATCACCGACGCCAAGGCCGGTTCCGTGAACCTCGACACCGGCGTCGGCAAGCTGAAGAAGGGCGCGGGCGACCTGGACGGCGGCCTCTTCAAGCTGGCCGACGGCTCCGGAAGCCTCGCCGCCGGCCTGAAGGACGGCGTCGCCCAGATCCCCGACTACGACCAGCAGGACCGCGACCGGCGTACGGAGGTCATGGCCGACCCGGTACAGCTGGCCTCCCAGTCGCTGCACAAGGCACCGAACTACGGCACGGGCTTCGCCCCGTACTTCATCCCGCTGTCCCTCTGGGTCGGCGCGATGGTCGCGTACATGATCATCCAGCCGCTGAACCGGCGGGCCCTCGCCGCCGGCGGCTCCGCCTGGCGGATCGCCCTCGCGGGCTGGCTCCCGGTGGCCGCGCTCGGCATCCTCCAGGTCGGCGCGCTCATGTCGGTCCTGCACTGGGGCCTCGGCCTCCAGATGGACCGGGCCGCCGGGACCGTCGGCTTCCTCGCCCTGGTCACCTGCTGCTTCGCCGCGATCATCCAGTGGCTCAACGCCCGCTTCGGCGCGGCCGGCCGCATCCTGGTGCTCGCCGTCCTGATGCTCCAGCTGACCTCGGCGGGCGGCACGTACCCCGTCCAGACCAGCCCGGCCTTCTTCAACGCGATCCACCCCTTCCTGCCGATGAGCTACGTGGTCGAGGCACTGCGTCGACTGATCACGGGCGGCGGGATCGGGCCCGTCTGGCAGGCCTGCGCGGTCCTGACGGCGTTCACGGTGGGCGCCCTGGCCCTGACCGCCGTCTCCGCCCGCGGGCGGCAGGTGTGGACGCTGGACCGGCTCCACCCCGAACTGACCCTGTGAGACGCGGCCGGTGACGCCCTCCGCACCTGTGAGAATCGAGCCCATGGACAGCAGCAGCACCCGACGCCAGGCCACGCGCGCGAAGCTCTACGAAGCGGCGGTCACCCTCATCGCGGAGCAGGGCTTCTCCGCGACGACCGTCGACGAGATCGCCGAGCGGGCCGGCGTGGCCAAGGGCACGGTCTACTACAACTTCAAGAGCAAGACCGAGCTGTTCGAGGAGTTGCTGCGCCACGGGGTGTCGCTGCTCGCGGCCTCGCTGCGCACGGCGGCCGAGGAGACCGCCGAGCGCGGCGGGAGCCGGGTCGACGCGCTGGACGCGATGATCCGGGCGGGTCTGGTCTTCATCGACCGCTACCCGGCCTTCACCCAGCTGTACGTGGCCGAGCTGTGGCGCACCAACCGGGCCTGGAACTCGACGCTCCTGGTGGTCCGCCAAGAGGCCGTCGCGGTGATCGAGGGGGTGCTGCGCGACGGGGTCGAGGCCGGTGAGCTGAGCGACGAGATCGATGTCCAGCTGACGGCGGCGGCACTGGTCGGCATGGTGCTCGTCGCGGCGCTCGACTGGCAGGCGTTCCAGAGCGAGCGTTCGCTCGACGACGTGCACGCGGCGCTCTCCCGGCTGCTGCACGGCCGGGTGGGCGGCCGGTAGCCAGCGGTATCGGGCGATGGCGGGCGGTAGCGGCCCGTAGCGGCCGACGAGGGACACGCACGGAGAAGGCCGGTGCGACGAGGCTCGATCCCCCCGACCCCCGCCGCACCGGCCTTCTCCGTACAGCTCCGTACGTCTCCGTACTCCCCCGTGGCACCCCCGTGCCCCGTAGCGGCAGGCGCGCGGTCCCCGGTTCCGCGGCCCCGTGTCCGCGGTGCCCGGAGCCGCGCCCCTTCCGTGGACTCCACTCTTCCGCCCGGGCGGTGCCGCGCCCATCCGCACACCTACTCATCTCGCCCCCTAGGTACGGATACTCAGTGCTGGTTACGATCGCCGACGTGTCCGTACTCCCCCTGGTGTTCACCAGCGGCTGGGCGAGCGGGATCAACGCGTACGCGGTGGTCCTGCTGTTCGGCGTCTTCGGCGCGACCGGGCTCACCGACGAGGTGCCCGAGTCCTTGCAGCGCACCGATGTCCTCGTCGTCGCCGGCGTGCTGTTCCTCTGCGAGGCGGTGGCGGACAAGATCCCGTACGTCGACTCGATATGGGACTCCGTCCACACCGTGATCCGGCCGATCGCGGGCGCCGTGGTCGGGGCCCTGCTCGCCGGGCAGAACGGTTCGCTGCCGGAGCTCGCTGCGGGCGCGGTCGGCGGTTCGACGGCCCTGCTCAGCCACTTCGTCAAGGCGGGGACGAGGATGGCGGTCAACACCTCGCCCGAACCGTTCTCCAATGTCGCGCTGAGCCTGGCGGAGGACCTCGGGGTGGCGGCGATCGTCACCTTCGCGGTCTTCCATCCGGTGGCGGCGGCCGTCGTCGCGGCCGTCCTGCTCGCCGTGGGGCTGGCGATAACGGTCTTCCTCGCCCAGCGGATCCGGCGCTTCCTGCGCCGCAGGTCCCAGCGCCGCGAGGAGCGGCGGCTCGCGGACGTGGGGGCCCGCGTCAGGGACCGGCCGCCGGCCGGGAGCCGGGACGGGGACGGCTCGGAGCACTTCTGATCCCGCCGTGCGCCCCGGGCCCGTCCGGGGCCCTCGGAGGCGCCGGATAGGGTCGCTGGCATGGCACGGATTGTGGTGATCGGCGCGGGACTCGGCGCCATGTCGGCGGCGGCCCGGCTGGCCGTGGCGGGCCACCGGGTGACGGTGTACGAGCGGACGGCGACGTACGGCGGCGCGGTCGGCCGGTTCGAGCGGGACGGGTTCGCCTTCGACACGGGCCCTGGGTTGCTGCACCTGCCGGCCGTCTACCGGGACCTGTTCGTGAAGACCGGCAAGGAACCGCTGGAGGAGTGCGTCACGCTGACGCAGGTCGACCCGGCGAGCCGTCATGTCTTCGCCGACGGCACCCGCGTGGACCTGCCGAACGCCTCCCGGGCCGGCACGGTCGCCGCCCTGGACGCGGCGCTCGGCGCGGGCGCGGGCGAGCGCTGGGGCGCGTTCCTGGTGCGGGCCCGCGAGGCCTGGGACCGCACCCGCCGCCCCCTCCTGGAAGAACCGCAGCCGAAGAACCCCGCACCACCGGCCGCCGACCCGTACCCGGCGCTCAAGGCCGGGCTGCTGCGCCGCCCGACGACCACGCTGGCGCAGATCGGGACGCGCGAGCTGCGCGACCCCCGGCTCATCGCCCTGCTCGACGCGTACGCCCGGGCGTACGGCTTCGACCCGGCCACCGCCCCGGCCTCGGCCGCCGTCCTGCCGTACATGGAGCAGACCTTCGGCAGCTGGTACGTGGGCGGGGGCCTGCGGGCGCTGGCCGACGCGGTGTACGAGCGGTGCCGGAAGCGCCGGGTCGAGTTCGTCTTCGACTCGCCCGTGGCGGACGTCATGGAGAAGGACGGCCGCGCCGTGGGCGTCCGGCTCGCCGGAGGAGAGACGGTCGAGGCCGGTCACGTCGTCTCGGGCGCCCCGGTGCCCAGCCTCTACCGGGACCATGTCGTCGAGCGGGGCCACGGCGACGACCTCCCGCACCACCAGGTCACCGGGACGGGCCGGGTGACGGTCTGTCTGGCCCTGCGCGGGCCCAGGGAGACGGCGGCGGTCCATCGCACGGTCGTGCACGCGGCCGGCGGGCGGCCGACGGTGACGGTGCTGCGCCCGGACGACCCGGCGCTGCGCCCCGACGCGGAGCACGAGTCGGTGACGGTCACGGCGACGGTCCGTACCTCCCCCGGGCAGGACTGGGAGGCCTTCGCCGGGCGGATGACCGAGGCCGCCGGGCTCGCGGTGCCGGATCTCGCGGAGCGCCTGCTGTGGCGCCACGTCCGCACTCCTGAGGACGTACGGCGGGACACCGGCGCGGCCGAGGTGCCGGGGCCGGCGCTGGCCGGCGCCCGGGGGCTGCTGCTGCCCGCCGACAACCGCTCGCCGCTGCCGGGCCTCTGGTTCGCGGGCGGCTGGTCGCACCCGGGCGGCGGTCTCGCCCACGCGGGCATGTCGGGCGCCCTGGTGGCCGGACTGATCGTGGAGGGAACGGACTTCCGCGGCTCCCAGTAGGGGCTGCCGGGGCGGGCGGACGTCGGGGTGGGGTCGGGGGCCGGTGGGCCCCCGACGGTCGCTCAGTACCGGTGCTGCTGCTGGTCGTCCGGGTGCGGCTCCCAGCCGTACTGCTCGGGACCCTGCTGCTGGTGGGGCGGCTGCTGCGGCTGGGGCTGGACGGGCTGGTCGGTGTCGCGCTGCTGCGGCACCCAGACCCCGCCGGGCGGCGTGTCGTAGGTGTACGAGGGGGCGTAGGAGTCGCCGTAGTACGTGCCGTACTGCTGGGCGTCCGTGCCCGGACCGATGTACGGGTCGGAGTAGGCGGCGTACTGCTGCTGCCCCGCGGTGTCGTAGCCGTAGGCCGGCTGCTGCTGGTCGTACCCCGGCGCGTACGGGTCGTGGCCCGGGGTCGCGTACCCCGTCGTGTAGCCGGTGCTGTGGGCGGCGGCACCGTGACCGGCGTCGTGGCCCGTGTCGTGCCCGCCGCCGTAGACCCCGTACTGGCCGGTGTCCTCGGGCAGCGGCAGGGGCTCGTAGACCGCGGTGGTCTCGGCGGCGACCGGTTCGCCCGCCTCGCCCGGACCGGGGTACGGGGACTCCTCGCCCTCGTAGGACAGCTCGGTGACCTCAAGGGTGGGCCCGGCCTGCGCCGGAGCGCCCGAGCGGCGCCGGCGGCTGGCGCCCGGCCTGCCGCCGATCGCCCAGCCGGTGGAGAAGCCGCGGCGGAAGGAGAGCGTCACATAGGTCTGGCCGACGGCGAAGGCGACCGCCCCGGCGACGATCACCGCCACGGAGGGCAGCAGCACGCCGAGGACCACGCCGAGGAAACCGGTGAAGGCGAGTAGTCGCCAGCGCAGCCGTGCCTTGTACTGGAGGAGCACCTCCCCCAGCAACCACAGCGCAACCACGCCGAACGCGATGTAGAGGACCGTCCACCCCATGCCCCGCCGCCCCTCTCCACGGTCACCGCCGCGGGTCGGGGCGGGTACGACCGGTCACGACTGCTGGTGCAGTCCGAGATTCTCGTAGATCTCGAGCGTCGCGGTGGAGCTGTTCAGCGTGATGAAGTGCAGTCCGGGGACACCCTCGGAGAGCAGCCGCGCGCAGAACTCCGTCGCGAACTCGATACCGATGGAGCGTACAGCGGCGGGATCGTCCTTGACGGCGAGGATGCGGTCTTTCACGTCCGGGGGGAAGGCGGCGTTGCTCAACTGGGGCAGCCGGTCGAGGGTCTTCACATTCACGACGGGCATGACCTCGGGGATGATCGGGGTCTCACAGCCCGCCTTGGCGACGCTGTCGCGGAGCCGGAGATAGGCCTCAGGGTCGAAGAACATCTGGGTGATCGCGTAGTCGGCGCCCGCCCGGCACTTGTCCACGAAGTGCCGGATGTCCGAGTCCCAGTCGGCGGACCGGGGGTGCATCTCGGGGAAGGCGGCGACGCCCACGCAGAAGTCGCCGGACTCCTTGATCAGCCGGACCAGGTCGGCGGCGTACTTCACGCCCTCGGGGTGCTCGACCCACTCGCCCAGCGGGTCGCCCGCCGGGTCGCCGCGCAGCGCGAGCATGTTGCGGATGCCGGCGTCGGCGTACTGGCCGAGGACGTTGCGCAGCTCGGCGACCGAGTGGTCGACGGCGGTGAGGTGGGCGACGGGGGTGAGCGTGGTGTCGGAGGCGATCTTCTGGGTCGCCTTCACGGTGCCGCGGCGGGTGGTGCCGCCCGCCCCGTAGGTCACGGAGACGAAGCTCGGCCCGACGGCCTCGACCCGGCGCATCGCGTTCCAGAGGACCTGCTCGCCCTTCTCGGTCCGGGGCGCGTAGAACTCGAAGGAGTACGACGTGCCGCCGGAGGCGAGGATCTCGCGGACCGTGCGGGCGCGGTCCGAGCGGACGGAAGCGGTACCAAGGGCCATACGGGCAGGTTAGACGGGCTCCGGCGAACGACGTCATCGATGTCCGAGTGATGGACACCTTTTCGGACACATCGCCGCCGGGAGGTCCCTCGAACGGACCCGCTCCCGCCCGTGCGCCTTGGCGCGCGGGCACCTTCGTCCGCGGGCGCTACGCCCCGGCGCGCTCCCGCACCCGCTTGGCGAGCGCGGCCGTCGCCGCGGCCGGGTCGTCGGCCTCGGTGATCGCCCGGACGACCACGATCCGGCGCGCTCCGGCGTCCAGGACCTGATCGAGATTGGTCTCGTCGATGCCGCCGATGGCGAACCAGGGCCGGTCCTGGGCCAGGCCGGCCGCGTACCGCACGAGGTCGAGCCCCGGCGCGTACCGCCCCGGCTTGGTGGGGGTGGGCCAGCAGGGCCCGGTGCAGAAGTAGTCGACGCCCGGTTCGACGGCTGCCGCGGCGGCCTCGCTCTCGGCGTGGCAGGAGCGGCCGATCAGGACCTCCTCGCCGAGGATCGCGCGGGCGGCGGGCACAGGCAGGTCGCCCTGCCCGAGGTGGAGCACGTCGGAGCCGATGGCGTGGGCGACGTCGGCCCGGTCGTTCACCGCGAGGAGCTTGCCGTGGCGGCGGGCGGCGTCGGCGAGGACGGCCAGGTGGTCCAGCTCCTCGCCGGCCTCCATGCCCTTGTCGCGGAGCTGCACGATGTCGACGCCGGAGGAGAGAACGGCGTCGAGGAAGGCGGGCAGGTCGCCCTGGCGCTTCCGGGCGTCGGTGCAGAGGTAGAGCCGGGCGTCGGCAAGCCGCTCACGAGGCGTGGGCATGGGTGGATTCCCCCGTCGGTGTCGCCGGTGTCGCGGCGACCGGCCCGTCGGGGGCCGGTCGCCGCGACACCCGCTGGTGGTGTCTTCGGTGCGTGTGGGCGTCAGAGGGCGAGCGCCTGGGCGCGGCGCTTCACCTCCGTGCCACGGTTCTCGTTGAGCGCCTGCGCGGGTGTGCCCGGCAGGCTCTCGTCCGGAGTGAAGAGCCACTCCAGCATCTCCGCGTCGGTGAAGCCGTCGTCCCGCAGCACGGTCAGGAGCCCGACGAGCCCCTTGACGATCTTGTCGCCCTGGATGAAGGCGGCGGGGATCTGCAGGGCGTTGTTCTCGCCGCGGCGCACGGCGATGAGCTGACCTTCCTTGATCAGCTGGCGCACGCGCGTCACCTCCACATCGAGCATCTCCGCGATGTCGGGCACGTAGAGCCAGGCGGGGACGAGCGCATCGATCTTTACGTCAATCTCGGTCACAGGACAAGCCTGCCATCCCGGACCGACAGCCGGTAGTCGGGCCCTACCGGACGGCCGCCTTCAGGGGTACGGAGGGGTCCGCCGCGCGGGCGGGATCGACGGCGGTGGCCGTCTCGATGAGCTTGCGCCCCTGGGCCAGGTCGCGCGGGCGGCCGACGGCGAGCAGGGCGACCGGCACCCCGGCCCGCAGCCAGAGCACGGACCAGGCCTCGTCCGCCGGGTCCCCGCGCCAGAGCAGCTCGTCCGCGTGGGCGTGGTGGCCGGCGTACTGGACGAAGCGGCCGAACTGCTCGGACCAGAAGTACGGGACGGGGTCGTAGGGCGCGTCGCCGGCGCCGGTGATCGCCTCGGCGACCGTGCGGGGGCCCTGGAGGGCGTTGTCCCAGTGGTGGACGAGGAGCCGTTCCCCGTAGCGGGCGGAGGGGAAGGAGGCGCAGTCGCCGACGGCGTACACATCGGGCAGGGAGGTGCGCAGCCGGTCGTCGGCGGTGACCGCGCCGCTCGGGTCGAGGGCGATGCCGGAGCCGGTCAGCCAGCCGGTGGCGGGGCGGGCGCCGATGCCGACGACGACGGCGTCGGCGGGCAGCTCGCGGCCGTCGTCGAGGACGACCCGGCCGGGTTCGACGGCGGCCACGCGCGCGTCGGTGAGGAGTTCGGCGCCGTTCGCCCCGTACCACTCGGCCATCGGGGTGGTGACCTCGGCGGGCAGGGCGCCCGCGAGGGGGCGGCCGGCGGCCTCGACGACGGTGACGGCGCAGCCGGCGGCGCGTGCGGCGGTGGCGAACTCGGCGCCGATCCATCCGGCGCCGACCACCACGACGTCGTGGCGGCGCTCCAGGACGGGTCCGAGGCGCACGGCGTCGTCGAGGGTGCGCAGCAGGTGGACCCCGGGGACGCCCTCGCCGCCGGGCAGGGTGACGGGGTGGGCGCCGGTGGCGACGACCAGGGTGTCGTAGCCGAGGGGTCCTGCCTCGGTGTCGATCTCGTGGTCGGCGGCGCGCAGTCCGGTGACGTCGAGGCCGAGGCGGAGGTCGACGCGGAGGTCCTCGAAGTCGATGTCGAAGGCGGAGTCCTCGGCCTTGCCGAGGAGGACGGCCTTGGAGAGCGGGGGCCGGTCGTAGGGCTGGTGGGGTTCGGCCCCGATGAGGGTCACGGGGCCGGTGAAGCCCTGTTCGCGCAGGGCGACGGCGGTCTGGACGCCCGCCATCCCGGCGCCGACGATCACGACATGCTGCTGGGGCTGCTTCTGCTCGCTCACCTGACCACCTTACGCATCTGACGGACCGTCAGGAAGGGTGGGGCCTGGGACCGCACCGGGCCTGCGGCTAGTCTGGCGGGCGTAAAGCACTCGCGGGAGCCCGGACGCACCGGGCTGAGAGGGAGGCTGGGACGGCCTCCGACCGTACGAACCTGATCCGGGTCATGCCGGCGAAGGGAGGGGCTGGACGCCCATGCGTTCTTCCGAGGTCCAGGCGCCGCACGCGCCAGAGGTCCATGTGTCCGATGTCCGCGCGACCGATGCCCGCGCGACCGATGCCCGCGCGCCGGATGACCGTCCGTCCGACGTCCTCGTGGTCGGCGGCGGCGTCATCGGCCTCGTCACCGCCTGGCGGGCCGCCCGGCGCGGGTTGCGCACCGCCGTCGTCGACCCCGACCCCGGCGGCGGCGCCGCACGGGTCGCGGCCGGGATGCTCGCCGCCGTCACCGAACTCCACTACGGCGAGGAGACCCTGCTCGGGCTCAACCTCGCCTCCGCCGCCCGGTACCCGGCGTTCGTCGCCGAGCTCCGGGAGGCGACCGGCCATGACGTCGGCTACCGGGCCTGCGGCACCCTCGCTGTCGCCCTCGACGCCGACGACCGGGCCCACCTGCGCGAACTCCACGCCCTCCAGACCCGCTGCGGGCTCACCTCGGAGTGGCTCAGCGGCCGCGACTGCCGCCGCCTCGAACCGATGCTCGCCCCGGGGGTGCGCGGCGGACTGCGGGTGGACGGTGACCATCAGGTCGACCCGCGCCGGCTCGCCGTCGCGCTCCTCGTCGCCTGCGAACGCGCCGGGGTGGTCTTCCACCGCGCCGTCGCGCGGAGCCTGACGGTGGTACGGGACCGGGCGCGCGGTGTCGTGCTCGACGGCGGCCGGGAGCTGACCGCCGACCAGGTCGTGCTCGCCGCGGGCAGCCTGAGCGGGCGCCTCGCGGGCGTGCCGCCCGAGGTGCTTCCGCCGGTCCGCCCGGTGAAGGGCCAGGTGCTGCGGCTGCGGGTGCCCACCCCGTACGCCCCCTTCCTCTCCCGTACCGTCCGGGCGGTCGTCCGCGGCAGCCACGTCTATCTGGTGCCCCGCGAGAACGGCGAACTGGTCGTCGGCGCCACCAGCGAGGAACTCGGCTGGGACACGACGGTCACCGCCGGCGGGGTGTACGAACTGCTCCGCGACGCCCACGAGCTGGTCCCCGGCATCACCGAGCTGCCGCTCACCGAGACCCTGGCGGGCCTGCGCCCGGGCTCCCCCGACAACGCGCCGCTGCTCGGCCCCACCGCCCTGCCCGGCCTGCACCTGGCCACCGGCCACTACCGCAACGGGGTGCTGCTCACCCCCGTCACCGGCGACGTCATGGCCGAGGTGCTCACCACGGGCGCCCTCCCCGACGAGGCGCGCCCCTTCACCCCCCGCCGTTTCTCCACCACTCCTCCCGTACGTCAGGAGCAGCCCGCATGAACGTGTCCGTGAACGGGGAAGCCCGCGTGCTCTCCGGCCCCCTCTCCCTCGACGCCCTCGTCGCCACCCTGACCCCGGCCCGCTCCGGGGTCGCCGCCGCCCTCAACGAGACGGTGGTGCCACGCGGCGAGTGGGCGGCGACGCCGCTCGGCGAGGGCGACCGGGTCGAGGTCCTCACCGCGGTGCAGGGGGGCTGAGCGCGATGTCCGACGACGTGTTCACCCTCGGAGGTACGGAGTTCTCGTCCCGCCTGATCATGGGCACCGGCGGGGCGCCCAGCCTCGACGTGCTCGAACGCTCGCTGATCGCCAGCGGCACGGAGCTGACCACGGTCGCGATGCGGCGCCTGGACCCGACCGTCCAGGGCTCGGTCCTCTCCGTCCTGGACCGGCTCGGCATCCGGGTCCTGCCGAACACGGCGGGCTGCTACACGGCGGGCGAGGCCGTCCTCACGGCCCGGCTGGCCCGGGAGGCGCTCGGCACCGACTGGATCAAGCTGGAGGTCGTCGCCGACGAGCGGACCCTCCTCCCCGACGGGGAGGAACTCCTCGCCGCCGCCGAGACCCTGGTCGACGACGGTTTCACCGTGCTCCCCTACACCAACGACGACCCGGTCCTCGCGCGCAAGCTGGAGGACGCGGGGTGCGCGGCGATCATGCCGCTCGGCTCCCCCATCGGCTCCGGCCTCGGCATCCGCAACCCGCACAACTTCCAGCTGATCGCGGAGCGGGCCGGGGTGCCGGTGATCCTCGACGCGGGCGCGGGCACCGCATCGGACGCGGCACTCGCGATGGAGCTGGGGTGCGCGGCGGTGATGCTGGCCTCGGCGGTGACCCGGGCGCAGGAGCCGGTCCTGATGGCCGCGGCGATGCGGCACGCGGTCGAGGCGGGCCGGCTGGCCCACCGGGCGGGCCGCATCCCCCGCCGCCACTTCGCCGAGGCGTCCTCGCCGGTGGCGGGCCGCGCCGCCCTGGACCCGGAACGCCCGGCGTTCTGATCCGGAGGGCCGCCGGGCCCGTACGCCCCCGCGCGGTGCTCGTACGGTGCCGGTGCGGCGCTCGTCACAGCTGCGCTGCAGTACCGGGGCATCCGCGCGGGGGCCGGGTCCACGGCTCGTAGACTCGACGCCGTGGACACGACCCTTCAGGACCCCCTCGTCGGGCGGCTGCTCGACGGCCGCTACCGCGTCGACGCGCGCATCGCCGTCGGCGGGATGGCCACGGTCTACCGGGCCGTCGACACCCGCCTCGACCGCGTCCTCGCGCTCAAGGTGATGCACCCGGCGCTCGCGACCGACGCCGCCTTCGTCGAGCGGTTCATCCGCGAGGCGAAGTCCGTCGCCCGGCTCTCCCACCCCAATGTCGTCGGGGTCTTCGACCAGGGCGCCGAGGGCGCGTACGTGTACCTGGCCATGGAGTACGTCGCCGGCTGCACCCTGCGGGACGTGCTGCGCGAGCGCGGGGCGCTCGCGCCCCGGGCCGCCCTGGACATCCTGGAGCCGGTGCTCGCCGCGCTCGGCGCCGCGCACCGGGCCGGGTTCGTCCACCGGGACATGAAGCCGGAGAACGTCCTGATAGGGGACGACGGCCGGGTGAAGGTCGCCGACTTCGGTCTCGTACGGGCGGTGGGCTCGGCGACCGCCACCACCGGCTCGGTCCTCGGGACCGTCTCCTATCTGGCGCCGGAGCAGATCGAGCACGGCACCGCCGACACCCGCGCCGACGTGTACGCCTGCGGTGTCGTCCTGTACGAGATGCTGACCGGCGGCAAGCCGCACTCCGGCGACACCCCCGCGCAGGTGCTCTACCAGCACCTCCACATGGATGTGCCCGCCCCCTCCGCCACCGTCCCCGGGCTCGCCCCGGAGCTGGACGGGCTGGTCGCGGCGGCCACCGCCCGCAACCCCGACGTCCGCCCGCACGACGCCGTCGCCCTGCTCGGCCTGGCCCGCGAGGCCCGCTCCCGGCTCGGCGACGCCCAGCTGGACGCCGTACCCCCGCAGGCGCGGTCCGAGGACCGGAGCACCACCGAGGACCGGACCAGTGTGATCGCCCGGGCCGTACCGGCCGAGGCGGACGCCCAGGAGGTGCTGCACACCAACCGGATGCCGGAGCCGGAGCCGCCCCCGGCGACCGCCCGCCGCCGCCGGCCGCCGCGCGGCCCGCTCCTCCTCGTCGTCGGCGTGCTGCTCGCCCTCGGCCTGGGCACCGGTGTCTGGTACATCAATTCCGGCCAGTTCACCCGCGTCCCCGCGGTGCTCGGCCAGACCGAGGCCGTCGCGACGAAGCGGATCGCCGACGCCGGCCTGGAGGTCGGCACGACGAAGCGCGCGTTCAGCGAGGTGTACGAGCGCGGCACCGTCATGGCCGTCGACCCGGCACCCGGCGAGCGCCTCCGGGGCGGCGGCGCGGTCACCCTGACCCTCTCCCGGGGCCCGGAGACCGTGAAGGTGCCCAACCTCAGGAACAAGCCGCTCGCCGAGGCCCGACGCACCCTTGAGCAGCAGGGCCTGGCGGTCGGGGTGATCACCAGCTCGTTCAGCGAGACCGTCGACCAGGGCTCCGTGATCGGTTCCGACCCGGAGCCCGGCACCGAGCGCGCACCCGACTCGGCCGTGGCCCTGGTGGTCAGCAAGGGCTCGCCGATCGATGTGCCGGACATGACGGGCGAGACGGTCGAGGACGCCACGGCGACGCTCCAGGAGGCCGGGCTCACCGTCCGGGTCGCCCCGGAGCGGGTCAACTCGCCCGAGGACGCCGGCGCCGTCGCGGCCCAGTCCCTCGCCGAGGGCAGCCGGGCCGCCGAGGGCGACACGATCACCCTGACCGTCTCCAAGGGCCCGAAGCTGGTCCCGGTCCCGGACGTCACCGGCAGTTCGACCGACGAGGCGCGGACGGCGCTGGAGGACGCGGGCTTCGAGGTGGAGGTCAAGAAGTCCTTCCCCTACCTCGGCGACACGGTCTCGGGCCAGTCCGTGGAGGGCGGCTCCACCGCGCCCGAGGGCTCCACCGTCACGATCACGATCAAGGGGCTGTAGGAACTGATGCGCAATCCCGTCGGCGGCCACGTCCCGGTGGCGGGTGGCCTCGCCACCGTCGGCCTCGGTTACGCCCGCGAGCTGGGCGCGGAGACCGTGCAGGTCTTCGCCGCCAATCCGCGCGGCTGGGCGACCCCGGCCGGCAGCCCGGCCCAGGACGAGCGGTTCCGGGCCGAGTGCGAGGCCGAGTCGATCTCGGCCTGGGTGCACGCCCCGTATCTGATCAATTTCGGCTCCCACACGGAGGCCACCGCCGAGAAGTCGGTCGAGTCGATGCGGCACTCGCTGCGGCGCGGCCGGGAGATCGGCGCGAAGGGCGTGGTGGTGCACACCGGCTCGGCGACCGGGGGCCGCACGCGCGCGGTGGCGCTCGCGCAGGTCCGGGAGCTGCTGCTGCCGCTGCTCGACGAGCTGACGCACGACGACGACCCGTTCCTGCTCCTCGAATCGACGGCGGGCCAGGGCTTCTCGCTCTGCTCGCGCGCGGAGGACTTCGGTCCGTACTTCGACGCGCTCGACCGGCACCCCAAGCTCGGGATCTGTCTGGACACCTGCCACATCTTCGCCGCGGGCCACGATCTGACCGGCCCGCACGGCGCCGCGCAGACGCTCGACCAGCTGGTGGAGACCGTGGGCGAGGGACGGCTGAAACTGATCCACGCCAACGACTCGCAGGACGTCGTCGGCGCGCGCAAGGACCGGCACGCCAACATCGGCGTGGGCCACATCGGCGAGGACGGCTTCCGGAACCTGCTCCGGCACCCGGCGACCGACGGCGTCCCCCTGATCATCGAGACGCCCGGCGGCAAGGCGGGTCACCTCGCGGACGTGGAGCTGCTCAAGAAGCTGAGGGACTGACCCCGATTTCGCGTTGAGGAATACCCCAGGGGGGTATACGGTTCCTGTAACGGCAGGAACCGCTACCCGACCTTGGGGGCACCCGATGCAGCACGACGCGCACGCCCATCACGAACACGGCACCGACACCACCGACCACGCGGGGCACACCGACCACACCAGCCACGCGGACCACAGCGGTCACATGGTGGGACACGAGGGGCACGCCGGCCACTCGGCGGGCGAGCAGCACGGCGCCCACCACGCCCCCGGCAAGGTCTCCTGGTCCATGGCCGCGAAGGCCACGCTGCACTGCCTCACCGGCTGCGCCATCGGCGAGATCCTCGGCATGATGATCGGCACCGCGCTCGTCTGGAGCAACACCCAGACGATGATCCTCGCGATCGTCCTGGCCTTCTTCTTCGGCTACGCGCTCACCCTGCGCGGCATCCTGACCGCCGGCGTCGACTTCAGGACGGCCTTCAAGGTCGCGCTGGCCGCCGACACCCTCTCCATCGCGGTCATGGAGATCATCGACAACGGCGTCATCGCCCTCTGGCCCGGCGCCATGGACGCGCACCTGGACGAGCCGCTCTTCTGGATCGTGCTCGCCATCGCGCTCGCCGCCGCCTTCGTGATCACCACCCCGGTCAACAAGTGGATGATCGGCCGCGGCAAGGGCCACGCGGTGGTCCACCAGTACCACCACTGAACGGCCCGCACGCCACCGGACGACGACCCCACCGCACGGCCCGGAGCGCTACAGCTCCGGGCCGTCGCCCGGTTCCTCCTGGTACGAGTAGCGCTGCTCCGCCCACGGGTCACCGAGGTTGTGGTAGCCGCGCTCCTCCCAGAAACCCCGGCGGTCGGCGGCCATGTACTCCACGCCCCGGACCCACTTGGGCCCCTTCCAGGCGTACAGGTGCGGGACGACGAGACGCAGCGGGAAGCCGTGCTCGGCGGTGAGCAGCTCCCCGTCCTTGTGGGTGGCGAAGATCGTGCCGTCGGCGGCGAAGTCGGCGAGCCGCATGTTGGCGCTGTAGCCGTACTCGGCCCAGACCATCACATGGGTCGCCGAGGGCGCGGGCGGGGCGAGCTCCAGTACCGTGCGGGCGGCCACGCCGCCCCACTCGGCGCCGAGCATGCTGAACTTCGTGACGCAGTGCAGATCGGCCACGACCGTGGAGAAGGGGAGGGCCGAGAACTCCTCGTGGTTCCAGCACCGCTTGTCACCGTCGGCCGTCGCGCCGAAGACGCGGAACTCCCAGCGGTCCGGCTTGAACTTGGGGACGGGCCCGTAATGGGTGACCGGCCAGCCGCGCTGGAGCCGCTGACCCGGCGGAAGGTCCGGCGAACGATCCGGCTGACCCGCTTCCCGGTGTGCTCCGCTCTCCGGCTGACCCATGTCATCCATGGTGACAGACCGCGAGGGGTGGTCATGACCAGGCTACCTTCCGGGCGTCATGATTCGGGCAACTCCCACTAAGCCTGCACTTACTGGACGCCCCCCATTCGGGGTGCGAGGATGCGGCCATCCCGCCCGGTGACGGCATAGACACGGAACGTGGAAGGAGCCTCTGCGATGCAGGGCGACCCCGAGGTCCTCGAGTTTCTCAACGAGCAGCTGACCGGCGAGCTGACGGCCATCAACCAGTACTGGCTGCACTACCGCATCCAGGACGACAAGGGCTGGACGAAGCTCGCCAAGTACACCCGCGAAGAGTCCATCGACGAGATGAAGCACGCGGACAAGCTGACCGAGCGCATCCTGATGCTCGACGGCCTGCCCAACTACCAGCGGCTCTTCCACGTACGGGTCGGCCAGACCCTCACCGAGATGTTCCAGGCGGACCGCCAGGTCGAGGTGGAGGCGATCGACCGGCTGCGGCGCGGGATCGAGGTCATGCGCGCCAAGGGGGACGTCACGTCCGCCAACCTCTTCGAGGAGATCCTGGCCGACGAGGAGCACCACATCGACTACCTGGACACCCAGCTGGAGCTGATCGAGTCCCTGGGTGAGGCGCTGTACATCTCGACCCTGATCGAGCAGCCCAGCTGACCGAGCGGACGGGCCGGGCCGACGCCGGCCGGGCGGTCGGGGCTAAGCGGCTTCCGGCAGTTCGACGGCCTCCGCCGTCAGGGCGGGCATCCCCTGGTCCACGAGTTCGCGGCGCGGGCAGTTGCCGCGTCCGAGAATGGCCTGAATGCGACGGACGCAGGATCCGCAGTCCGTACCGGCCTTGCAGGCCGAGGCGATCTGGCGGGGCGTGCAGGCGCCCGCGTCCGCATGGTCCTTGACCTGCTTCTCCGTCACGCCGAAGCACGAGCAGACGTACAACGCGGTTCACCTCCCGCCGTGATCGATTAGGCTAACCTAACCTAACCTTACCCGGCACGGCGGGAGCCGCAAAAGACCGGATACGACGATGGGGCGCGGATCACATCGATCCGCGCCCCGTCGTCGTAGGTATCCGCTTACTGATCGCGGTACATCTCCGCCACCAGGAACGCCAGGTCCAGGGACTGGCTGCGGTTGAGACGCGGGTCGCAGGCCGTCTCGTAGCGCTGGTGCAGGTCGTCGACGAAGATCTCGTCGCCGCCGCCCACGCACTCGGTGACATCGTCACCGGTGAGCTCGACGTGGATGCCGCCCGGGTGGGTGCCCAGCGCCTTGTGGACCTCGAAGAAGCCCTTCACCTCGTCGAGCACGTCGTCGAAGCGGCGGGTCTTGTGGCCGGAGGCGGCCTCGAAGGTGTTGCCGTGCATCGGGTCGGTGACCCAGACGACGGCCGCACCGGAGGCGGTGACCTTCTCGACCAGCTCGGGGAGCTTGTCGCGGACCTTGTCGGCGCCCATGCGGACGATGAAGGTCAGCCGGCCCGGCTCGCGGTCCGGGTCGAGACGGTCGATGTACGTCAGCGCCTCGTCCACCGAGGTGGTCGGGCCCAGCTTGATGCCGATCGGGTTCGCGATGCGCGAGGCGAACTCGATGTGGGCGTGGTCGAGCTGGCGGGTGCGCTCACCGATCCAGACCATGTGGCCGGAGGTGTCGTACAGCTTGCCGGTGCGCGAGTCCGTACGGGTGAGGGCGCCCTCGTAGTCGAGCAGCAGCGCCTCGTGGGAGGCGTAGAACTCGACGGCCTTGAACTCGGCCGGGTCGGTGCCACAGGCCTTCATGAAGTTCAGCGCGTTGTCGATCTCGCGGGCGAGCGCCTCGTAGCGCTGGCCCGAGGGGGACGACTTCACGAAGTCCTGGTTCCAGGCGTGCACCTGGCGCAGGTCGGCGTAGCCACCGGTGGTGAAGGCGCGCACCAGGTTGAGCGTGGAGGCGGACGCGTTGTACATCCGCTTCAGGCGCTCGGGGTCCGGGATGCGGGACTTCTCGTCGAAGGCGAAGCCGTTGACCGAGTCGCCCCG
Source organism: Streptomyces sp. NPDC001728 (assembly GCF_040297565.1). NCBI lineage: Bacteria > Bacillati > Actinomycetota > Actinomycetes > Kitasatosporales > Streptomycetaceae > Streptomyces > Streptomyces sp. NPDC001728. The sequence continues at coordinate 165,481 of NZ_JBEOZK010000003.1, read as the reverse complement.
GTAGGTCGGCAGGGTCACGCCGTCGCGGGTCTCGGTGCCCTTGGAGCGGGGCTTCGAGTACTGGCCGGCGATGCGCCCGACCTTTACCACGGGCACGGAGGCCGCGTAGGTGAGGACGGCGCTCATCTGGAGCAGCGTCTTGAGCTTGGCCCTGATGTGGTCGGCGGACACGGCGTCGAAGGCCTCGGCGCAGTCGCCGCCCTGGAGCAGGAACGCCTCGCCACGGGCGACGGCTCCCATCCGGGCGCGCAGCTGGTCGCACTCGCCGGCGAAGACGAGCGGAGGATACGACTCGAGGTCCGCGATCACATCGCGCAGAGCCTCGGCATCGGGGTACTCGGGCTGCTGCGCCGCGGGCAGGTCTCGCCAGGTCGCCTCGGCGACGGCGTGGGAATCAGCGTTCACGGTCACGTGCACCACATTACGGGGTTCTTCGTCCAGTCCTGTCCGTCTGCCCAGTGACTGAGACGCGCGCCCGGTATGTCCCCCGCCGATCTTCATGCCATCGAGTGGTGTTACCCTCTGGCCCGTTTCACAACACAACAGTCGAACCACAGGGGTGGGCGTGACCCAGAGGCACCGCAGGGACCGCAAGAAGAAACGACTCCTGTACGGAGCGGCGGCGGCTGTCGTCGCCACCGCCACGATCGGCACCATCGCGGTCGCCTCACCGGGCCTCCTCGGCGCGGCGGGCGACAAGACGTCCGCGAGTGACGCTTCCCTCCAGGCGCAGTTCGCAAACGCGGCGCGTGAGTTCGACGTGCCGCAGAGCGTGCTGATGGCGGTGTCGTACCAGCAGACCCGCTGGGAGTCGCACGACGGAGAGCCCAGCACCACCGGCGCGTACAACGTCATGGGTCTGACGAAGGTCGACCCGGACGACGTGGCCCAGAAGGTCACGGACGAGCAGATCGACCACTTCAACGGCTCCGGGCGCCCGGAGATCGAGAAGAAGTTCGACCGCGCGCTGGTCCGCCGCATCCTGGAGAAGGCCGTCGTCGACACCGACGACCCGCGGCTGCACACTCTGGACAGGGGCGCCGAGCTGATCGACAGCTCCACGGAGACCGTGCAGAACGACACCGCGGCCTCCATCCGCGCCGGTGCCGCGCTGCTCGCCGACTACCAGAAGCAGGCCGGCGCCGAGCTGTCCGACGACCCGGGCGACTGGTACCCGGCCGTGGCCCGGTACAGCCAGTCCCCGGAGCGGAAGGGCGCCGACCTCTTCGCGAAGCGCGTCTTCGCGTCGATCAAGAAGGGCGAGCGGGCGCTCACCCTGGACGGCGAGCAGGTCGCGCTGCCGGCCGACCCGTCGGCCGAGCCGGTCAAGCCCTCGAACGTCCCGCTGGCGGCCACCTTCGCCGCCACGACGGCGACCCCGACCCCCGAGTGCCCGACGAGTCTGAACTGCTCCTTCGTGCCGGTCCGCACGGACCCGGGCGGCGCGCGCAACTACACGCCCGCCGACCGCCCCAACCAGGGCGTCGACATCCGGCAGATCGTCATCCACGACACCGAGGGCCCCTTCCAGGGCTCGCTGGACACGCTGACCGACCCGAAGGGCGCGGGCAGCGCGCACTACCTGATCCGGGCCCAGGACGGCCAGGTCACCCAGATGCTGGAGAACAAGCAGCTGGCGTGGCACGCGGGCAACTGGACGCTCAACATGCACGCCATCGGCGTGGAGCACGAGGGCTTCGCCATGAAGGAGGGGAGCTGGTTCACCGAGCCCCAGTACCGCTCCTCCGCCGAGCTGGTGAAGTTCCTGGCGAGCAGGTTCGGCGTCCCGATCGACCGCGAGCACATCATCGGTCACGACGAGGTGGCGCTCCAGACCGACAACCGGGTCGCGAGCCTCCACTGGGACGCGGGCCCGTACTGGGACTGGAACTACTACATGTCCCTCCTGGGCGCCCCGCAGGGCGACAAGGGCGCGGGCGGTCTGCTCCGGGCCGGCCAGGTGGTCCGCGTGGTGCCGCCGTTCACCACGGCCAACCAGCCGAAGCTGACCACGGGCACCACCACCGCCACCCCGCGTCCGGCCAACTTCGGCTACCTCTACACCTCGCCGTCGACGAGCGCGACGACGCTGAAGGACCCGTACTTCACCTCGCTGTGGTCCGAGGGCTCCAACTACGGCAACAAGGTCCGCGCGGGCGGCTCGTACGTGGTCGCCGAGTCCCGGACCGACTGGACCGCGATCTGGTACGCGGGCCAGAAGGCCTGGTTCTACAACCCGGGCGGCCAGTACACCGTGCCCGTGAGCGGCGCCACGACCGTGAAGGTCAAGGCCGGGCTGAACTCGACCGCCGTCTTCGGCCGCGCCTTCCCCGACACCGCCGCCTACACGGCCGCCGGCCTCGCCGCCCCGGGCGACGAGAACGCCTTCCTGACGAAGTTCACCTTCGCCGCCGGCCAGTCCTATGTGAAGGCCGGCCCCGCCGTGAAGGGCGACGACTGGTTCGGCTCCGCCCAGCGGAACGTCGTCGGCAGCACGCTGTTCGTGCCGATCCGCTTCCACCACAAGATCACCTGGGTGAAGCAGAGCGACATCGTGGAGGCGGCCGGCACCGCCCCCGTCGCCACGAACAACCGCTACAACCTGCTGGCCCGTGACACCTCCGGTGTCCTCTGGCAGTACCAGGGCAACGGCACCGGCGCGTTCCTCTCCCGCTACCGCGTCGGCGGCGGCTGGAACGCGTACGACACCATCACGCCCCTGACCGCGCTGCGCGCCGACGGCACCGGTGACGCGGTGGCCCGCGAGGCCGCCGGCACGCTCTGGTACTACCAGGGCAGCGGCAACCCCGCCTCGCCGTTCAAGGCCCGGCTCAGGACCGGTGGCGGCTGGCAGGTCTACGACCGGATCCTCGGCATCCGCGACCTGAACGGCGACTCCAAGCCGGATCTGATCGCCCGGGAGAAGTCGGGCGTGCTCTGGTACTACCAGGGCACCGGCAACCCGGCCGTCCCGTTCGCCACCCGGCTCCGGGTCGGCGGTGGCTGGCAGACGTACAACCAGCTCATCAGCACCGGTGACCTGAACGGTGACGGCAGGGCCGACATGGTCGCCCGCGACACCACCGGCGTGCTCTGGTACTACCAGGGCACCGGCAAGCCCGCCACGCCGTTCGCACCCCGCGTCAGGGTCGGCGGCGGCTGGGGCGCCTACAACAGCATGGTGGGTCCGAGCGACCTGGACGCCGACGGCAAGGTCGACCTCGTCGCCCGGGAGTCCAACGGCGCGATGTGGTTCTACAAGGGCACCGGCAAGCCCACCGCCCCCTTCGCCGCCCGAGTGCAGGTCGGCCCCGGCTGGCAGATCTACAACATGATCTTCTGATCGGATCGGGTACCGCAGCAGTCGAACGGCTCACGGGGCCCGGCTCGCACCGTCCACGGTGCGGACCGGGCCCCGTTCCGCGTGCCGCTGGGCTACAGTGCTCGCATGTTCGCGCCTCAGATCCAGAACTGGTGGTGGACCGCTCCCCCGGCGGCCCACTGATCGCGCGTACACCGAACGCACAGGCCGCCCCGAGAGGGCGGCCTTTCTCGTACCCGGGGCCGTTCCTCTCCGCACACCGACGGAAGGAACGACGGACCATGGACCTCTCCCGTCTCCTCGACGACTCCTGCCCGCCCTTCGCCCTGCTGCGCCGCCGCACCCCCGGCCGCGACCACGACACCGTCGAGATCCTGATCGGCCGGGTCCACGAGGCCGAGCGCCTCGCGGACCTGCCCGTGGGCACCCGGCCGACACTCGCCCTGGTGCCCTTCCGACAGATCAGGGAGCGCGGCTTCGACGTCCGCGACGACGGCACCCCGCTCTCCGTCCTGGTCGCCGACGAGACCCACGAACTGCCGCTCGCCGAGGCCCTCGCGCAGCTTCCGGCGCACGACGTGACCGTCGAGGACGGCGGCTTCGACATCAGTGACGAGGAGTACGCCGGGATCGTGCGGCGGGTCATCGACGAGGAGATCGGCTCGGGCGAGGGCGCCAACTTCGTCATCCGGCGCACCTACACCGGGCAGATCCCCGGCTTCGGCCGCGCCGACGCGCTCGCCCTCTTCCGGCGGCTGCTCTCCGGCGAGCGGGGCGCGTACTGGACCTTCGTCGTGCACACCGGCGACCGGACGCTCGTCGGGGCCAGCCCCGAGGTGCACGTCCGGATGACCGGCGGCACCGTCGTGATGAACCCGATCAGCGGCACGTACCGCTACCCGGCCGGGTCCGCCCCGACCGCCGACGGCCTGCTCGCCTTCCTCGCCGACCGCAAGGAGACCGAGGAGCTGTCGATGGTGGTCGACGAGGAACTCAAGATGATGTGCACGGTCGGCGACATGGGCGGGGTGGTGATCGGACCGCGGCTCAAGGAGATGGCCCATCTCGCCCACACCGAGTACGAGCTGCGCGGACGCTCCAGCCTGGATGTGCGCGAGGTGCTGCGCGAGACGATGTTCGCGGCGACCGTCACCGGCTCGCCGGTGCAGAACGCCTGCCGTGTGATCGAGCGTCACGAAGCGGGCGGGCGCGGCTACTACGCCGGGGCCCTCGCCCTCCTCGGCACCGACGCGAACGGCGCCCAGACCCTGGACTCCCCCATCCTGATCCGTACCGCCGACATCGCCCCCGACGGGGGCCTGCGGGTGCCGGTCGGTGCCACGCTCGTCCGGCACTCGGACCCGGCGGGCGAGGTCGCCGAGACCCACGCCAAGGCGGCGGGGGTGCTCACCGCGCTCGGGGTCCGGGAGGGCCGCCCGGCCGGCGGGGCGGCACCGGCCGCCGCCGCGCTCGCCGACGATCCGCGGGTACGGGCCGCCCTGGACGCGCGCCGGGCGGACCTCGCGCCGTTCTGGCTGCGGATGCAGGCCCGGTCGGCCGAACTGTCGGGCCACGCACTGGTCATCGACGCCGAGGACACCTTCACGGCGATGCTGGCGCACGTGCTGCGCTCCTCGGGCCTGGAGGTGTCGGTGCTCCGCTACGACGAGCCGGGGCTGCGCGAGCTGGCGCTCGCCCACGAGGGGCCGGTGGTGCTGGGCCCCGGGCCCGGCGACCCCTCGGACGCCGCCGACCCGAAGATGCGCTTCCTGCGCGGCCTGACGGCCGAGCTGGTGCGGGAGCACCAAGGGCCCACCGGTCGCCCGACCACCGCCCCTCATCGAGGCCCTGCGGGCCGCCCCTGTCTGTTGGGCGTCTGCCTCGGCCATGAGCTGATCGCCGCCGAACTGGGCCTGGAGATCGTCCGCAAGCGCACCCCGTTCCAGGGGGCCCAGCTGCGGATCGACCTCTTCGGGCAGGAGCGGACGGTGGGCTTCTACAACAGCTTCACCGCCCGCTGCGACGACCGGACGGCGACGGAGCTGGCGCTGCACCGGATCGAGGTGAGCCGGGACGCGGAGACCGGCGAGGTGCACGCGCTGCGCGGGCCGGGCTTCGCGGGGGTGCAGTTCCACCCCGAGTCGGTGCTGACGACGGAGGGCGCGGCGCTGACGGCCGCGCTGCTCGCGGGCGTACTGGTCTGAACGTCCGACGGTGTCCTGGGCCGCCGGCTCAGGACACCGTCAGGCCCAGGTCCTTCGCGACCGCGCTGACCCGGGTGAAGACGGAGACCGGGAACTGGTCGTCGCAGTACTTGTTGCCGGTGGAGACGACACCGATGAGCTTGCCCCCGGCGGCCAGCGGGCCGCCGGAGTCGCCCTTGCAGACGCTGTCGCGGGTGCCGGGGGCGGCGGCCCCGCAGACCTTCAGCGCTCCGCTGTCGGTGGGGAAGGTGAAGGGGTCGCAGCTCTTGAGCGGCGCGAGGCGGAGCTCGGCGGCCTTGAGCCGGGTGGCGAGGCTGTCGCGGCCGGTACGGCCCCAGCCGGTGGTCGTCGCCCTGGTGCCGGAGGCGTAGAGCGCCTTGTCCTTCGGTCCCGCGACCGGCAGCGGCTTGTAGGGCATGGGCCGGTCCAGGGTGAGGACGGCCGCGTCGTAGGTGAGCGTGGACTGCTCGAACCGGGGGTGGACCTTGATCGAGGCGATGTGCCGGACCGTGCCCTTGGTGCTGTCCAGGGCGGTGCGCCCGCCGATGACGAGGAGCTCGCGGGGGGCCTCGGCGTCGGCCACGCAGTGCGCGGCGGTGAGGACCTTGGTGGGCGCGACCAGGGTGCCGCCGCAGAACTGGGTGCCGTCCGGGGTCTCGACGAGCATGGCGTACGGGTGGTCCGTCACGGTGGTGGAGCGCCCGCCGTGGACGGCGGCGGCCGGGGTCGCCACGGCCGCCACGCCCCCGGCGGCGGCGAGGACGGAGGCGGTGAGCGCGGCGGCGGTACGGCGCCGGACGGACGAGAACATGTGATCCCCCACGGATGAGCGGCGCGCGGTCCGGTGACCGCGCCGCCTGGTCACGCTGGAGGATGCGCGGACCGGCCGGCGGGTTCCCTGGGGACGAGGACGTTCTCGCTGCGCCGTCCCTCGGTGTAGTCGAGGACGTTGCGGACGGTGGTGTCGATGATCTGGCCGACCGCGTCCACCGTGTAGTACGCCTGGTGGGAGGTGACCACCACGTTCGGGAAGGTCACCAGCCGGGCGAGCGTGTCGTCCTCGACGACCTCCAGGGACTTGTCGAGGAAGAAGAGCCCGGCCTCCGCCTCGTACACGTCGAGGCCGACGCCGGCGAAGCGGCCGGCCCGGAGTTCGGTGACGAGCGCCTCGGTGTCGATGAGCCCGCCCCGGCTGGAGTTCACCAGGATGACGTCGTCCTTCATGGCCTTGAGGGCGGCGGCGTCGATGACGTGCTGGGTGGACGGCAGCAGCGGTACGTGGAGGCTGATGAGGTCGGACTCGGCGAAGAGCCGCTCCTTCTCGACGTACCGCATGCCGAGGGCGAGGCAGGTGGGGTTCTCGGCGACGTCCCAGCCGAGCAGGTTCATGCCGAAGCCGTGGGCGATCCGGGTGAACGCCTCGCCGATCTTGCCGGTGCCGAGGACCCCGACGGTACGGCCGCGCAGGTCACGGCCCATCAGTCCGTCGAGCCGGAAGTCGAAGTCACGGGTCCGGTTGGAGGCGCGGACGATCCGCCGGTTGACGGCGGTGGCGAGGGTCCAGGCGAACTCCGCGACGGAGTACGGCGAGTAGTACGAGACCCGGGCGACGGTGATGCCGAGCCGCTCGGCGACCTCCAGGTCGATGTTGTTGAAGCCCGTGGAGCGCTGGGCGATCATCTGGGTCCCGCCGGCGGCGAGGGTCTGGAGGACCCGGTTGTCCAGGCTGGCGTTGACGCTGGTGGAGATGACCTCGTAGCCGGCCGCGATGGGGGCGGTGTCCTCGGTGAGGAAGACGCCCAGACAGCGGACGTCGTGGTGTCCCGCGAACGCCTTCTCGATCAGTGGCTTCTCGTCCGCCTGCACGCCGAATGCCAGGATTTCCACGCGTTTCCCCTCAACAGGACGATGGGCCGTATACGCGTGAATATACGACCCATCGTCCCGGGCGGCCGCCTAGGCGTCGTCGAGGCCGCGCTCGATGGCGTATCTGACCAGCTCCACCCGGTTGTGCAGCTGGAGCTTGCCGAGGGTGTTCTGCACATGGTTCTGCACCGTGCGGTGCGAGATGACCAGGCGCTCGGCGATCTGCTTGTAGCTGAGCCCCTTGGCGACGAGCCGCAGGACCTCCGTCTCGCGCTCGGTCAGCTCCGGGGCCTTCGGCTCGTCGGCGCCGGAGGCCGGAGCGGGTTCGGAGGCGAGGCGGCGGTACTCGCCGAGGACGAGCCCGGCGAGGCCCGGGGTGAAGACGGGGTCGCCGACCGCGGTCCGCCGCACGGCGTCGATCAGCTCCTCGGTGCTCGCGGACTTGAGGAGGTAGCCGGTGGCGCCCGACTTCACGGCCTCCAGGACGTCGGCGTGCTCGCCGCTCGCGGAGAGCACCAGGACCCGCAGCTGCGGCCGGCCGCCGACGAGTTCCTTGCACACCTGGACGCCCGGCTTCACCGGCAGGTTCAGGTCCAGGACGAGGACGTCGGGCCCGGCCGCGACGGCGCGGCGCACCGCCTGCTCCCCGTCGCCGGCGGTGGCGACGACGTCGAAGCCCGCCTCCGCCAGGTCGCGGGCGACCGCGTCCCGCCACATCGGGTGGTCGTCGACCACCATCACCTTGATCGGCTGCTCGCTCACTTCTCCCCTGCCTTCCCCCGTGGGACCTTCAACTCGACTTCCGTGCCCTGTCCGGGGACCGAGATCAGTTCGGCCTCGCCGCCCAGATCCCGCAGTCTCCCCCGGATGGAGAGGGCGACGCCCATCCGGCCCTCGCCCTCGGCCTGCGCGAGGCGGCCCTCCGGGATGCCGGGGCCGTCGTCCCGGACGGTGACGATCACCTCGTCCGGCCAGTCCTCGACGAGGATCCAGGCCTGCGCCTCCTCGCCCGCGTGCACCCGTACGTTGTCCAGGGCGGCGCCGACGGCGGCGGCCAGCTCGCGCGCGGCGGGCGGCGGGAGCAGCACGGGCGCGCCCGGCTCGGAGAGGGTGATCCGGGCCCCGGCGCGGGGGGCGAGCAGCAGCCTGAGGTCCACGGGCGTGTCGTCGTCCGGTCCCTCGTCCACCTCGACGACCCGGACGACGGCCCCCTCGGACTCGTCCTCGGAGACCAGGCTGGGCCGGGCGAGGCCGCCCGCGACGAGGGTGCGGAGGGCCACTTCCTGGTCGCCCGCCATCCGGCCGAGTTCGGCGGCCTCGCCGCCGAGGGCGGTGCCGCGCCGCTGCACCATGGCGAGGACCTGGAGGACGCTGTCGTGGATGTCGCGGGCGAGCCGCTCCCGTTCCCGGGTGGCGGCCTCGATCTCCAGGGCGCGGGCGAGGGTGCGCTCGGAGGCGCGGGCGACCTCGACGACGTAGCCGATGGCGATGGAGGCGACCCAGACGAGGAGGACGTTGTGGAAGGTGTCCCGGCTGGGGTGGCCGCGCTCGACGATGTTGGCGACGGCGACGACGGAGGAGGCCACACCGGCCCAGCGCCAGCCGCCCTTGATCGCGTACGCCAGGACGGCGCCGGCGGTCCATATCGACGGCAGGGTGGGGCCGTCGACGCTCTGGGCGTGGGCGTCGGCCAGCGGGGTGAGGAGGATGCCGACGACGGCCATGGTGAGGTCGGCTCCGAGGAAGCGCCGGGTGCAGCTGGCCGCGTTCGCCACCTTGGGGAGGGTGGCGAGGGTCCAGACGCACATCACCGCCAGATACGCGACGGCGACCCAGGGCCGCTCGAACCGGTCCCTGCCGAAGACGAACAGCAGGACCGCGTAGACCATGGTCAGAAGTCGGTAGCCGGTCAGGGCCCGCCACAACGGCTGCTCGACCGACATGCGCACGACACGCTCGCGCCTGGCCATCTCCCCCACCCCCGGACGTCCCTCACGGGACGCCTTCTCCACCGGACCCCCGGTGTTACGCGCCGGACTCTTCCCGAGCGGCGATCTCGGCCTTGACGGCCTCCTTGGCCGCCTTCTCCGCGTCCGCCATCTGCCGCTTGGCGGCCGTCGCGTAGATGTCGACGTACTCCTGGCCGGACAGCTTCATGATCTCGTACATGACCTCGTCGGTCACCGAACGGAGGATGAAGCGGTCGCCCTCCATGCCCTGGTAGCGGGTGAAGTCCAGCGGCTTGCCGATCCGGATGCCCGGCCGCATCAGCTTGGGGACCACCTTGCCGGGCGGCTGGATCTTCTCGGTGTCGATCATCGCGACCGGGATCACCGGCGCGCCGGTGGCCAGGGCCACCCGGGCCAGACCGCCGGGCTTGCCCCGGTAGAGACGGCCGTCGGGCGAGCGGGTGCCCTCGGGGTAGATCCCGAAGAGCCCGCCCTTCTCGATGACCTCGATGCCGGCCTTGATCGCCGCCTCGCCCGCGCCCCGGGCTCCCGATCGGTCCACCGGAAGCTGTCCGACGCCCTTGAAGAAGGCGGCGGTGAGCTTGCCCTTCACACCCGGCGAGGTGAAGTACTCCGCCTTGGCGATGAAGGTGACCTTGCGGTCGAGGACGGCGGGCAGGAAGAAGGAGTCGGAGAACGACAGGTGGTTGCTCGCCAGGATCGCGGGCCCCTCGGCGGGAATGTTCTCCAGACCCTCCACCCAGGGCCGGAAGGCAAGCTTCAGGGACCCTCCGAGGGAGAACTTCATTGCGCCGTAGATCAACTCGTCATGCCTTCCGTGTGCCGTCGCGACGACTTTATCCCGTACCGGCGTACGCCCCCCGCTAAGGCCCTGGTCGGTGTCGGTCCGGTCGCGTACCGTGAAGGTCCTTCCCCATGTTCCGTCGCTTCGGCGCACCCGAAGACGGACGCGAAGCCGAGCGAACAGGAGACCCCGGTGACGGTCCTTCCCGGAGCCGAGCCGTACCGCCACGAGGGCGGAGAGGTCGGCGTCCTTCTCTGTCACGGATTCACCGGTTCCCCGCAGTCGATGCGCCCGTGGGCCGAGTATCTGGCCGAGCGCGGTCTGACCGTCTCGGTGCCGCTGCTGCCGGGCCACGGCACCCGCTGGCAGGACATGCAGCTCACCACCTGGCACGACTGGTACGCGGAGGTGGACCGGGCCCTGCGCGAGCTCCTGGAGCGGTGCACGACCGTCTTCGTCTTCGGCCTCTCGATGGGCGGGGCGCTGACCCTGCGGCTGGCCGCCCAGCACGGGGACGCCGTGAAGGGCGTCGTCCTGGTCAACCCGGGCAACAAGGTGCACGGCCTGGCCGCGCACGCGCTGCCGGTCGCCCGTCATCTGCTCCCCTCCACCAAGGGCATCGCCAGCGACATCGCCAAGGAGGGCGTCACCGAGGTCGGCTACGACCGGGTGCCGCTGCACGCCGCGCACTCCCTGCGCGCCTTCTTCCGGCTCGTCGACGCGGAGCTTCCGCAGGTCACGCAGCCGGTCGTCCTGCTCCACAGCCCGCAGGACCATGTCGTGCCGCCGGTCGACTCGGCCCGGATCCTCTCCCGGATCTCCTCGACGGACGTCCGCGAGATCCTGCTGGAACAGAGCTACCACGTGGCGACGTTGGACCATGACGCGGAGCGGATCTTCGACGAGAGCCTGGCCTTCGTCGAGCGTCTCGCCCCGGGGCTGGTCGACGAACAGGGGAGCAGGAGCGGTGGCTGAGCAGCAGGACGGCGGCGAGCGGGAGCCGCAGCCCATCGACGAGGAGGCGGCCTGGGCCGCGATCGTCGCCGGGTACGGCGAGGAGCCCGTGGACCCTCCGGGGGCTAAGCCGTACCGGCCGATCGAGAACCTGGCCCTGCCGGAGCCGGAGGACGAGGCCGGGGACGACGGGGAGGGGACGTCCGGGGAGACCCGGCCGCCGCTGAGACCGAGGCCGACGGTCGGCGAGGGCACGCCCTGGAAGCCGAGGCCGACGGCGGGGAAGACCCCGCCGGAGGGATCCGAGGCGGCTGAGGCCGCCGACGACTCAGCGGGCTCCGAGGCGGACGGGGACTCCGATGCGGGCCCCGAGCGGCCCGCGCTCGGCAGCTCGATCGTCTTCGCGCCCGGCGTCGGCGTGCGGCCCCCCGGGCCCCGGGACTACTCCCCCGCCGAGCCTGACGACGCCACGGGCGGCTCCGACGAGGGGCACTTCGTGCCGCCGGAGCCGCCTCCGCTGCCGGAGGCGGACACCACGACCAAGTTCGCCTGGCTGGCCGTGGTCGGCGGCCCGGTCCTGATGCTGGTGGCCGTGCTGCTCCAGTGGGACATGACCTGGTGGCTGACGACGCTCAGCATCGGCGGCTTCCTGGGCGGCTTCGCCACCCTGGTGGGGCGGATGAAGCACGACGACGAGGATGACGACGGCTTCGACGACCCGGGCCGCGGGGCGGTCGTCTAGTCCGGACGCGGGCCGTGCCGGGATCTTCCCGGCACGGCCCCGGCCGGTTCAGCCGGCCGCCGGTACGCGGACCGCCGCCAGTACCGGAAGGTGGTCGGTGGCGGCCCGCAGGTCGGCAGGATCGAGGCCGGCCGGCACCCCGCAGCCGAGGAACTCGACGCCCGGGGTGGCCAGGATCGCGTCGATCCGCTGGTGCGGGTCCCCGGAGGTCGAGGTGTACTCGCCGTCCCGGGGGCTGGTCTCCCAGCCGTCCCGGAGTGCCGTCGTCAGTCGGCGGAAGGCGGCGCCGTCGGGCCGTTCGTTGAGGTCCCCGCCGACCAGGGCGTACGGGGTCCCCAGGGCGGCGACCCGGTCGAGGACCATGCCCGCCTGGGCGTACCGCTCGTCCTTCCGCAGGCTCAGATGGCAGCTGACGACGCCGACCCGGGCGTCGGCGAAGCGGACGACGGCGGTCGCGAGGCCGCGCCGGTGCAGGCCGGGGGTGAGCGGCAGCAGCACGTCCTCGGTGTGTTCGACGGTGGCCCGCAGCGAGCAGAGCAGCATCGGCCCCGCCGCGGTGGCACCCCCGCTCAGCAGGACGAGTTCGCTCTTCGCGGCGAGCCGGGCGGCGTGCTTGCGCCAGCGGAAGAAGCGTGGGGCCTCCTGGACCATGACGAGGTCCGGGGCGCAGGCCCGGATGACCCGGGCGAGGGCGTCCTCGTCGTCGCGCATCGAGCGCACGTTGTAGCTGAGGACCCGGAGGACGGCCGAACCGTCCTCCTCGGTGCGGGAGTTGGGCAGCTCACTGATCGCCATGGCACGTAACGTACGGCAGCCGCCCGCCGCGTCCGGTGCGGACGCGGCGGGCGGCTGCCGTGATCAGTCCTTCTGCGGGCCGTTCAGCCCTGGCGGGCGAGGTCGGCCGCGCCGACGAGTCCGGCCTTGTTGCCCAGCTGGGCGGCCAGGACCTGGGCGTGTGGCCGCCACTGGCCGCCGATCAGCCAGCGCCGGAAGGACTTGCGGATCGGGTCGAGGACCAGGTCGCCCTCGTCCGAGACGCCGCCGCCGACGATGAACGCCGAGGGGTCGAAGAGCGAGGCCAGGTCGGCGAGACCGGCGCCCGCCCAGCGGGCCAGCTCGCGGAAGGAGTCGACGGCCACCGGGTCGCCCGCGCGGGCGGCCTGGCTGACGTGCTTGCCCTCGATGCCCTCAGGGGTGCCGTCGCCGAGGCCGAGGAGGATCTCCGCGCGCTCCGGGGTGGCGTTGGCGCGCTGCCTGGCGTAGCGGACGAGCGCGCGCCCGGAGGCGTACTGCTCCCAGCAGCCCTGGCTGCCGCAGCCGCAGAGCAGACCGTCCGGGACGACCCGGATGTGGCCGAACTCGGCGGCCACGCCGAAGCGTCCGCGGCGCAGCTTGTTGCCGATGATGATGCCGCCGCCGAGGCCGGTGCCGAGGGTGATGCAGATGACGTCCTCGTGGCCCTGGCCGGCGCCGAACCGGTACTCGCCCCAGGCCGCCGCGTTGGCGTCGTTCTCGACGACGACGGGCAGGCCGACCCGCTGCTCGACCTTGTCCTTGAGCGGCTCGTGGCGCCAGTCGATGTTCGGCGCGAAGAGGACGGTGGCACGCTTGTCGTCGACGTAGCCCGCGGCGCCGATGCCGACGGCCTCGATCGAGTGGCCCTTGCCGGCCTCGGAGACGGCGGCGCTGATCGCGTCGACGATGCCCTCGGGGGTCGGCGGGGTGGGCACCTTGTGCGTGTCGAGGATCTTGCCGTCCTCGTCGACCACGCCGGCCGCGATCTTCGTGCCGCCGATGTCGACGCCGATGGTGAGTCCCATGTGTCCCTCAGTTTTCGGTCGAGCCCCGCTACGGCCCACCGTACCCGAGGGGGGCTCGCCCGTTGATCAGTCGAGGTCGATGTGCTGGCCGGTTCCCGGCCCTTCGTCGCCCTTGCGCTCGTCCTTGTGATCGTCCTCGGGGCCGGCCTCGTGATCGCCCTCGCGCGGCGGCTCCGGGTCGGCGTCCCTGCGCGGGTCGTCGGCCTCGGGCACGGATCCTCCGCGGGTCCAGCGGGTCTCGTGGCTCTCGACGGCGGAGCGGTAGGCGGCGAGCAGTTCGTTCCCGGCGGCGGCGAGGTGGTCGAAGACCTGCGGGTTGCGCTCGATGACGGGCTCGACGACGGACTTCGCCTGGCTGACGAGCTGCTGCACGGTCTGTACGGCCTGGCCGCCGAGCTGCGGATTCCCGAGTCCGCCGGCGACCTTGTCGGCGACGGCCTCGAAGAGCTTGCGGAACTCCTCGGCGGCGGAGCCGGGCTCCGTCCCGCGCTCGGCCCTGCGACGGGCCTTCTCCGCCTCCAGGTCCTCGGCGCACGCCTTGGCCCAGGCGTCCGAATCGCTCATGGCGTACTCCTCAGTGGTGGTACTTCGACGGTACACGCCCTCTCAGGAGGTACGGGGCCAGAGCCCGGGGTCGGGGGTGAAGCGGACCCGGAGGTCCCCCTCGACGAGCCCTGCGCCGGTGACGGTGCAGCGGCGCAGGGCGGCGGGCAGGGGCAGGTTGCGGCGGAAGGCTCCGACGGTGAGCAGCAGTTCATCACCCCTGCGGACGAGGGACAGCTCGTCCTTGACGGCGCCGGGCAGACCGATGTGCCAGACGAGGACGCCGTCCTCCGCCCGCCGGTCCTCGACACTCCACTCCGGTACGGGGACGGGCTCGGCGGCGGGCCGGGCGGGCGCCAGCAGGGCCAGGTCCTCGGGTCCGCGCGGGTCCCGGCCGAGGTGCGGCAGCTCGTCGAGGGTCTCGCCGGCGGTACGGAGCTCCGCCAGGTGCCGGTGCTGCTGGGCGGTGAGTCCGGCGAGCCAGGGGTCCTCGGACGTGGCGGGCAGCAGCCGGTTGGCGACGACGGCGTCGAGGGCGAGGCCCTGGAGGGCGAGGCCGAGGCGGGCGGTGCGCAGGACGTCCGCGGCGGCGGGGCCGGGTTCGAGGACGAGCCGGACGCTGGTGGCGGGGGCGTCGACGACGGCCTGGACGGCGGCCAGCTCGGCTTCCCAGCGCGCGGTGGTCGCGTACAGCCACTGCGCGGGCATGGGGACCCCGGCGAGCTGGGCGAGCATCGGACGCAGGGCGCGGGCGGCCTGCCGTTCCGGGGGCAGGAGGCGGCGCAGATAGCGGCGGAGCTGCTCGGGCAGGGCGAGGATGGCGAGCGCCTCGGGGAGCGGCGGCAGGTCGACGACGGCCAGGTCGTGGTCTCCGGCGGCGGCGTCGCGCAGGGAGCGCAGCAGGGCGAAGTGACGGCTGCCGGGGAGTTCGGTGAGTTCGGCGTCCTCGAAGGGCGCGGCGCCCAGCAGGTCGAGGGCGGCGGCGGAGCGCTCCTGGAGGGCGAGGAACTCGCGGCGGAAGTCCGCGGCGGGTGCGGGCCGCAGGACCCGGAGGCCGTCGCCGCCCAGCAGCGGATCGGCGCCCTCGGAGACGAGCAGGACCCGGCGCCCGGCCCGCGCCTCGGCGAGCGCGGTGGCGGCGGCGACGGTGGTACGCCCGGCGCCGCCGAGCCCGGTGACAAGAATGATCCGCATACGAAGGACGTTACCGGGCCGTGTCGTGGGCGATCGTTCCGCCGGTCGCGACGGCGGGAGCGCCTACGCGCCCGATTCCACCCGCTGCTTGAGGCCCGCGAGGGCGCGGTCGATGATGACCTTCTCCGCCTTGCGCTTGATCATGCCGAGCATCGGGATCTTGACGTCGACGGTCAGCTGGTAGGTGACCTCGGTGTGGGCGCCGCCGGCGACCGGGGCGAGCCGGTAGGAGCCGTCGAGGGAGCGGAGCATCTGGGACTTGACCAGGGTCCAGCTGACCTCGTCGGCGCCGGTCCAGGTGTACGCGAGGGTGTGGTCGTCCTTGATCGCGCCGGCGTCGAGGAGCAGCCGGACCTTCTCGGCGCGGCCGGCGGCGTCGGTCTCCAGGACCTCGGCCTCCTTCACCTCGCCCGTCCACTCGGGGTAGCGGGCGAAGTCGGCGATCACGCCCATGACGTCGGCCGGTGCCGCCTCGATCGTGATGCTCGAGCTGGTGTGTTCGGCCATCGTGGTGGCTCCTCCACTGTGCGGTCCGGCGGAAGTCAAAGGGGCACAGACGTGCCGACGGAAGGCTATCGCGCCGCGAAGCGGGGCCCGTCACCACTCCAGCGCGAAGGGCCTGCCCGTCGAGGCGAAGTGTCCGACGTTCACGCACTCGGTGGAGCCGATCCGCATCCGCCGGGTCAGCGGCTGGTGGACGTGGCCGAAGAGGGCGTACCGGGGCCGGGTGCGGCGGATCGCGTCGAGCAGGGCACGGCTGCCGCGCTCGAAGCGGCGGGCGACGGTGTCGTAGGTCAGCTCGGGGACGTCCGGCGGGATGTGGGAGCAGAGGACGTCGACCTCGCCGAGGGCCTCGACCTTGGCGGCGTACTCCTCGTCGGAGATCTCGTACGGGGTGCGCATCGGGGTACGCAGCCCGCCGCCGACGAAGCCGACGACGAGGCCGCCGAGCTCGATCCGCTCGCCGTCGAGGACGGTGGTCCCGGGCCGGGCGAACTCGGGCCACATCCGGGGGATGTCGACATTGCCGTAGGTGGCGTACGTGGGGGTGGGGAAGGCGGCGAAGAGCGCGGCGTACTGGCGGCGGACCGCGGTCTCGATGGCGGTGTCGCGGTCGACGTCGAGCCCGGCCCAGAGGCGGCGTCCCAGGTCGCGGGCCTCGTCGAAGCGTCGGGCGGTGCGCAGCTCCACGAGCCGGCCGGCGTTCTCGGCGCCGAAGAGCTCGGGGAAGATGCCCCGGCCGTGGTCGGCGTAGTCGAGGAAGAGGACCAGGTCACCGAGGCATATGAGGGCGTCGGCGCCCTCGCCCGCTCGGGCCAGGTCTTCGGCGTTGCCGTGCACGTCACTGACCACATGGACTCGCATGGACCCCACCTTAGGGGGTGTCACCTGCGGTTACTTCCGAGTCGGGAAACCTGTGGATTACTGTGCGCAGAGCACCGTCATGTGTGTGTGACGCACCGAACATCTGGCCGGGACCCCCTATCGGGAACCCTGTACTGGTGGGTAACGTCCGGGCAGTCCAGTCGTGCTCACCCCCACGGAGCACCTGCCAGTTCTTGGACTACACCGGTGCATCACACAGAGCCGTGGCGCCGGCGCCCGATGAGGAGCAGCAGTCTTGCGCGAGTTCAGCCTTCCGGCCCTGTACGAGGTCCCCGCGGACGGCAACCTGACGGATCTCATCCGCCGCAACGCCTCCCAGCACCCAGACGTGGCCGTGATGGGCCGCAAGGTCGACGGCGTCTGGACCGACGTGACCGCCACGGAGTTCCTCGCGGAGGTCCGCGGGGCCGCGAAGGGCCTGATCGCCGCCGGTGTCGAGCCGGGCGACCGGGTCGCGCTGCTCTCCCGTACGCGCTACGAGTGGGTCCTCCTCGACTTCGCGATCTGGAGCGCCGGCGGCGTGACCGTCCCGGTGTACGAGACCAGCTCGCCGGAGCAGATCCAGTGGATCCTCGGCGACTCGGGCGCGAAGCTGGCGCTGGTGGAGAGCGCGGCGCACCGGGAGTCCGTGGAGTCGGTGCGCGCGAACCTGCCGGAGCTCAAGGAGCTGTGGCAGATCGAGGACGACGCGGTCGGGCGGCTCACGGTCTCGGGCGCGGACGTCTCCGACGAGCTGCTGGACGCGCGGATGTCGGCGGCGACCGCCGACGACCCGGCGACGATCGTCTACACCTCGGGCACGACCGGCCGCCCCAAGGGCTGCGTCCTGTCCCACCGGGCCTTCTTCGCCGAGTGCGGCAACATCGTGGAGAGGCTGAAGCCCCTCTTCCGTACCGGCGAGTGCTCGGTGCTGCTCTTCCTGCCGGCCGCGCACGTCTTCGGGCGGCTCGTCGAGGTCGCGTCCGTGATGGCCCCGATCCGGCTGGGCTGCGTCCCGGACATCAAGAACCTCACGGACGAGCTGGCCTCGTTCCGGCCGACGCTGATCCTGGGCGTGCCCCGGGTCTTCGAGAAGGTCTACAACTCGGCGCGGGCCAAGGCGCAGGCCGACGGCAAGGGCAAGATCTTCGACAGGGCCGCGCACACGGCCATCGCGTACAGCCGGGCGCTGAGCACCCCGCAGGGCCCGTCCTTCGGCCTCAAGCTCAAGCACAAGGTCTTCGACAAGCTGGTCTTCGGCAAGCTGCGGGCGGTCCTCGGCGGGCGCGGCGAGTACGCGATCTCGGGCGGCGCGCCGCTGGGCGAGCGCCTCGGCCACTTCTTCCGGGGCATCGGCTTCACGGTCCTGGAGGGCTACGGCCTGACGGAGTCGTGCGCGGCGACGGCGTTCAACCCCTGGGACCGGCAGAAGATCGGCACGGTCGGGCAGCCGCTGCCGGGCTCCGTGGTGCGGATCGCCGACGACGGCGAGGTGCTGCTGCACGGCGAGCACATCTTCTCGCGGTACTGGAACAACGAGGCGGCGACGGCCGAGGCGCTGGCGGACGGCTGGTTCCACACCGGTGACATCGGCACCCTCGACGAGGACGGCTACCTGGCGATCACCGGCCGGAAGAAGGAGATCCTGGTGACGGCGGGCGGCAAGAACGTCGCCCCGGCGGTCATCGAGGACCGGATCCGGGCGCACGCGCTGGTCGCGGAGTGCATGGTGGTCGGCGACGGCCGCCCGTTCGTGGGCGCGCTCGTCACGATCGACGAGGAGTTCCTCGGCCGCTGGGCGGCCGAGCACGGCAAGCCGGCGGGCTCGACGGCGGCCGACCTCCGCGAGGACGCGGACCTGGTGGCGGAGGTCCAGCGGGCGATCGACGACGGCAACGCGGCGGTCTCCAAGGCGGAGTCGGTCCGCAAGTTCCGCATCCTCCCGGCCCAGTTCACGGAGGAGGCGGGCCACATCACCCCGTCGCTGAAGCTGAAGCGGAACGTGGTGGCGAAGGACTTCGCGGACGAGATCGAGGCGATCTACTCGGCGTGAGCCGGGAGCGGTGCACGAAGGGGCCCGAGGCGGACGGATCGCCTCGGGCCCCTTCGTGCGCCGTCCGTCAGAGCAGCTCGCGCAGCCGCTCCGCGAGCAGGTCCCAGCGCCACTTCTCCTCGACCCAGTCGCGCCCCCGCTCCCCCATGCGGGCCCGGAGCTCCGGGTCCAGGAGGAGGGTGGTGACGCGGTCGGCGGTGTCCTCGGCGGACTCGCCCCGGACGACCCAGCCGGTCTCACCGTCGAGGACGGCGTCGGGGGCGCCGCCGGAGTCGCCCGCGACGACCGGGAGGCCGGTCGCGGAGGCCTCCAGGTAGACGATGCCGAGGCCCTCGACGTCCAGGCCGCCGCGGCGGGTCCGGCAGGGCATGGCGAAGACGTCGCCGGCGCCGTAGTGGGCGGGCAGCTCCGACCAGGGGACGGCGCCGGTGAAGCGTACGGATCCGGCCACGCCGGTCTCGTCGGCGAGCCGGTGCAGGTCCTTCTCGTACGGGCCGCCGCCGACGATCAGGAGGACCGCGTCCGGCACCCGGCGCAGGATCTCGGGCATGGCCCTGATCAGGGTGTCCTGGCCCTTGCGCGGGACCAGCCGGGAGACGCAGACGACGACCGGCCGGTCGCTGAGGCCGAGCCGGGCGCGGACCTCGGCGCCGCCCGAGTCCGGATGGAAGGTCTTCTCGTCCACGCCGGGCGGGAGCTGCACCATGCGTCCGGCGGCGGCCGGGGTGAGGGCCCCCGCGATCCGGGAGCGGGTGTACTCGCCGAGGTGGGTGATCGTGTCCGTGCCCTCGCCGATCCGCCGCAGCAGTTGCCGGGCGGCGGGCAGCTGGGCCCAGCCCGCCTCGTGACCGTGCGTGGTGGCGACGAGCCGCCGGGCGCCGGCCCTGCGCAGGGCGGGCCCCATCAGGCCGAGCGGCGCGGCGGCGCCGAACCAGACGGACTCGCAGCCGTGCTCGCGGAGCAGGGCGGTGGCGCGGGCGGTGACCCGAGGTGTGGGCAGCAGCATGGTGGTGCGATCACGGACAACCGTGAAAGGCTGCTCGGCGTCGAACGCGGCCGTCGCCTCGATCCCCTCGCGGCTGCGCTTCCAGGTGGAGGCGTAGACCACGATCCCCTCGGGGTCCAGGCGGAGGGCCATGTTGTGCAGGAAGGCCTGGATTCCGCCGGGGCGTGGCGGGAAGTCGTTGGTTACGATCAGGGTCTTGTGCATCGTGGCCGACAGTACCGCGAGCGCACCCACCGCCCAGCACCACCACTCCCCCGCGCGAGCGGGCCGACCGGAGAAGGACGAGACAGTGATGACGGGCGCAGTGGGGAAGTGGGCACGCACAGGTCTTCGGCTGCCGGTCGGCCTCTGGGGTCTGACCCGGGTCATCCTGCTGGTCTGCGTGTTCAAGATCGTGGTCATCCCCGGCCCCGACGTCACCAGTGACGTCGAGGACATCTACCAGGCCTGGTTCGAGGTCCTCCGGAACGGCACGTATCCGCAGGACGACGTGACCTGGCAGTACCCGCCGGCCGCCGCGTTCGCGATCCTCGCCCCCGGGCTGCTGCCCTTCCTCGACTACTCGGCCGCCTTCTTCGTCCTCGCCTTCCTCTGTGACGCACTCGTCTTCGGGCTGCTCACCTACACGGGCCGCCGGGCGGGGCGTTCGCTGCGCGGTGCCTGGATCTGGATAGCGGCCGTCCCGCTGCTCGGCCCGACCGCGTACGCCCGGTACGACGTGATGGTGACCGCCGTCGCGGTGGCGGCGGTGCTCGCGGCGGGCCGCAGCCCGCGCGTCCTCGGCGCGCTCGCCGGGTTCGGCGCGGTCCTGAAGGTGTGGCCGGTGCTGGTGCTCGCGGGCACGGCCAAGGGCCGGGCGACCTTCCGTTCCTGGTCGACGGCGGTGGGCGCGGCGGCTGCTGTGCTGCTGTTCTGCGTGCTGTGGATGCCGGGGGCGCTCGCCTTCCTCTCCTTCCAGAAGGACCGCGGCACGGAGGTCGAGTCGCTGGGTTCGATGGTCTTCCACGTGGCCCGGCACTTCGGCTGGGGCGGCGAGGTGCGGATGAACTACGGCTCGATCGAGTTCCTCGGCCCGTACGTCTCCGCCGTCTCGACGGCCGCGATGCTGCTCACCTTCGCCGCCTTCGGCTGGCTGCTGCTCTGGCGCTTCAAGGCCCGCCGCTTCACCTCCTCGACCGTGGCGGACGCGGCCTTCGTGGCGGTGCTGCTGTTCACGACGACGAGCCGGGTGCTCTCCCCGCAGTACATGCTGTGGCTGGTCGGCCTGGCGGCGGTGTGCCTGGCGTACCGGTCGAGCCGGATGCAGCGGCCCGTCCATCTGATCGTGTGGGCGACGGCGGTGACGCAGTTCGAGTTCCCGGTGTGGTTCTCGCACGTGACGCGGAGCGACCCGCTGGGCATCGCGCTGCTGTTCACCAGGAACGGTCTCCTGATCGCCGCCACCCTCATCGCCTGCCGCATCCTGTGGCGCCAGACGGTGACGGAGCCGCGCCTCGCGGAGTCGGTGGTCGTGCCCGCGCAGGCGGTGCGCACGGAGCGCGAGAAGACCCTCTCCGGCTCCCGCTGAGGGGCCGCCGGGCCAGGGGTTGCCGGCCGGGGCCCACGGGGTCCGGCCCGGGCCCCTACCCCAGCCGCTCCTCCAGATACGTCCGCCAGTCCGCCGTGAACTGTTCCGGTGTGGTGTCCAGCACCTCGCGCAGTGCCTGTTCCACCGCGCCGTCCCGGGCCGGGTGGGCGCCCACCGCTCGGTAGAAGGCCGTCAGCTTCGTCTCGCCCCAGCGGTCCGCGATCAGCGCGCAGGCCAGCCAGCCGCCCTCGTACGCCCGCGCCAGCGCCTCCGCGTCGCCGCCGAAGGCGAAGTCCCCGTCCACCGGGAGCCGGGCCGGCAGCTCGCCCGCGCGGACCGCGCGGCGCAGCTCGGGGGCCGCCTGCGCGGGGGTGCGGTCGGTGCCCCGGTAGGCGACCCAGTCGGCGAAGCCCTCGGAGAGCCAGACCGGGGTCGACGGGGTGGTGGCGGAGCGGGTGGCGACGTGGACGGTCTCGTGGGTGAGGACCAGCTGCCTGCCGAAGCCGCCCAGCACCCCGTACGCGTCGGGGTTCACGATCACCCGGTCCGCGGGCGCGTCCGGGCCGCCCCGGGTCTCCCCCGTGGTGACGGCCGCGATCCCCCGGTAGGAGGCGCCGGGCGCCCCCAGCAGCTCCCCCATCCCTCCGAGGGAGCCGGGGACGAGGACGACCACCTGCCGGGCCCAGTCGCCGGGCCAGGCGGCGGTGACCGCGGGGACCGCCCGGTCGGCCGCCGCGGCGATCTCCCGGAGCCGTGCGGTGGTCGTGCCGACACCGAGGACGAGTGAGCGGGTGCCCCGGACGGTCACGACGTCGCCCTGCTCCCACAGCTGCCGGGGCGCGCCCTCGGCGGGGCGGTCCCCGGTCACGTACCAGCGGCCGTCCCGCCGGACGAGGTCGAGGACGCGGGCGCCGGTGACGGGCCGCCGGTCGTGGCCGCGGAGCCGGTAGCCGAGGTCGGCGCGGGCGGTGAGCCGGTCGGTGCCGGTGGGGTCGACGCCGGTGACCCGGTACGTCCAGCCGTCGAGCGGTACCGCGGCGAGCCGCCGGTAGACGGTGAGCGCGGCCGGCGCGTACGAGGGGTCGAGGGCGGCCAGGTAGCCGGGCTCGTCACGGTCGAGGAGGGCGCGGGCGTGCCGGTCGAGAAGTTCCTGCGCCTGCCGGGAGGCCGGCTCGGCGGGCGCCTTCGCCCCGCAGCCGACGAGGCCCGTGAGGGCGAGCAGCAGGGCCAGCAGGCAGGCCGTCGCCGATCGCCGCGCTCCACACCCCTGGCCTGCCACGCCCCCGATCGTACGGTCGGAGGGACGGGCCCCGCTCCCGGTACGGCTCAGACCCGGGTGACCGTGATGTGCGACATCATGTTCACCGGGTCGTAGCGGACCCGGGCGCCGGGGTAGGGGGCGTGGATGACCTGCCCGTTGCCCGCGTAGATCGCGACGTGGCTGGCGTCTCCCCGGTAGGTGACGAGGTCCCCGGGCTGTGCCTGCGAGAGCGGCACCCGCCGCCCCGCGTTCCGCTGCGCCGACGAGGTGCGCGGGAGGCTGATCCCCGCCTGCCGGTACGACCAGACCATCAGGCCCGAGCAGTCGAAGGCGGACGGTCCTGTCGCCCCCCACACGTACGGCCTGCCGATCGCGCTGCGGGCGGCGATCACCGCGGCGGCGGCCCGTGAGGAGGCCGGGCCGAGGTCGGCCAGGGGCGGCAGCTCCCCGGCGTCCGCACGGCCTCCGGAGCGGGAGGACCGGTCGTAGTCGGCGCGCTCCTCGACGGTGAGGGTCGCGAGCACCCGGCGGGCCTCGGCGAGCTTGCGTTCGACGGTGCGCTTGTGGCGGGCGACCTCGGCGCGGCTGCGCTCCAGTTCGGTGAGGGCCGTGCGGGCCTCGGCGCGCTTCTGGTCCAGCCGGCGCTGTTCCCGGCGGAGTTCGCCGAGCGCGGCGCTCTGGCGGGCGGTGGCCCGGTCGAGGGCGGAGGCCCGTTCGAGGTAGGTGTCGGGGTCGGAGGAGAGCAGCAGGGCGAGGGCGGGGTCCATGCCGCCGGAGCGGTACTGGGCGCCTGCGACCGAACCGAGGGCGCCCCGCATGCGGTTGATGCGTTCCTGGCCCCGGGCCAGGCCGTCCTGGGCCTGGGAGACCGTCCTGCGCAGCGCGTCCGCCTTCTCGTCCGCCCGGTTGTAGCCCTCCGTGGCCTTCTCGGCCTCCTCGAAGAGGCGGTCGACCGTGGCGCGGCCGGCCGCGGGTCCGGCCCCGGGGTCGGCGCTCGCGGGGACGGCCCCGAGGGAGGCCGCCGCGGTGGCCGCGGCGGCGGTGAGGACGGTGACCCTGGCGGGTCGGCGGTGGGACGCCACGAATCGCGCTCCGTTCGGCTCGACGCAGACTGGCGCGGCAGACAGTAGCCGCTGATCACTCCGCGTCCAACGAAGCCGGTGGACACACAAAGTGACGCCCCGCCGGAGATCACAGGTCACCGGCGGGGCGTCAGGTCAGCTCGCGTCGCGGCGAACCACCCGTTCGGGCGGCATACCGCGGGTCGCGGGGTCAGCCGGCGATGCGGACGCCGAACTGGAAGGACCCCATCGTGTTCATCGACTCGTAGCGCACGTAGGCGCCCGAGTAGGGGGCGTGCAGGACGGTGTTGTTGCCCGCGTACAGGCCCACGTGCTGGAGCCCGTTGAAGAAGACCAGGTCGCCCGGCTTGAGCTGGCTGCGGCCGATCTTCGTGCCGTCGTTCTGCTGGGTGAAGGTGGTGCGGGTGAGCGTGACGCCGGCCTGGCGGTAGGACCACTGGGTCAGACCCGAGCAGTCGAACGAGCCGGGGCCCTCGTGACCGGAGGCGTACGGCATGCCGACGCGGGTGTCGGCGGCGGCCAGCGCCGCGGCGCCGAAGCCGCTCGCGGGGGCCTCGTTGCCCAGGTCGACACGCTCGCTGGCGGCGCGGCTGGCGCGCTGCTCCTTCTCCTCCATCTTGGCCCGCTCGGCGGCGGTCAGGGTGTTGAGGAGCTGGCGCGCCTCGGCCAGCTTGCCCTGGAACTTCTTCTTCTTCGCGCCGAGGGTCTTGCGGACGTCCTCGAGGTCGGCCAGCTTCGTGGTGGCCTCGGCCCGCTGCTGGGCGAGCGTGCGCTGCTTGGCCTGGATCGAGGTGAGCACGTCGGCCTGCTGGGCGCTCAACTGGTCGATCGCGGACGCCTTGTCGAGGTAGGTGTCCGGGTCGGCGGAGAGGAAGAGCTGGAGCGCCGGGTCGATGCCGCCGGAGCGGTACTGGGCGCTGGCGACCGAACCGATCTGGTCCCGCAGGGTGTTGAGCTCCTGCTGACCGCGGGCCACCTTGTCCTGGAGGTTGCCGATCTCCTTCTGGAGCGTGCCGCGGCGCTCGTCGGCGAGGTTGTACTGCTCCGTGGCCTCTTCGGCCTCGTGGTGGAGCTTGTCGACCTTGGACTTGACCTCGTCGATGCTGGGCTTGGCGGGGGCCGCCTGGGCTCCGGACTGGGCGGTGAGCGCGACGGCCGCGGCCGCGGTCACGGTGAGCACGGTCACGCGGGTTCGGCTCGGCTGCTTGAGTCGACGGTGGGACGCCACGAAGGCGAGCTCCTTCTTCCTCAGAGCCGCCCAACCGGTCACGGGCAGGCGGTTCCTCCGCCGCCACCCCGGATGGGTGATCAACCGCGCGAAGGTTCGAAGCCCGACCCTAGTGACCAAGTTGTGATCAGTTCAAATCCCACCGGCAAAAATATCGCTCACGCACCACTTTATTTACATACATCACACAGGCAGTGATGAGCACTTGACGGTCCGCCATCCAGAAATCGGTCAAAAGACCCAGGAGTTGCGATGCGTCACTGAAGCCGCGAAAGCCGCTTCAGCAACAAGGCGGACGCCACCGGTCGCGCACCCGCCTTGGCCACTCCGTCGGCGACCTCACGGTCCGTGGAGACCACCACGACCGGCCGGCCCGGCGGCTCCGCCCGTACCAGCTGACGGATCAACTCGTCGGCCGTCACACCGGGCTTGGAGAACAGCACCCGCACCCCGCGCGGCGGCGCCAGCAGCACCGGTGCCGCCAGCTCCGCGCCGTCGAAGACACAGGTGACCTCGGCGCCCGAGCGGGCCGCCAGGGCGGACAGGCTGCCCAGCAGCCGCAGCCGCTGCTTCTCCAGCGGCATCGTGGGATAGCCGGTCTTGGTGACGTTGTAGCCGTCGACGACCAGATGCGCCTGCGGCAGCGCCAACAGCTGGTCGAGCAGCGCCGGATCGGTCTCGGAGAGCGCCCGCGCCGCGATGTCCTTCGGGGACATCCGCCCCGGCTCCACCGCGTCCACGGTGTCGGCCGGGTGCACGGAGACGGGTGGCAGCGCGAGTTCGCGGCGAAGCCCCTGAGCGGCGTCGAGGACGGTGTCGAGAAGCAGCCGCAGCCGCATGTCCTCCACCGAACGCCCCTCGCGGGCGGTCCTGCGGCTCGCTTCGAGCGCCGACTCCACCTCGGCGAGCCGGGCCTTGAGCCGCCGGGTCTCGCTCTCGGCGGAGGACACCTGGGCCGCCGCGTCGGCGCGCACGGCCTCGATCTCGCCCTGGACCTTGCGCAGCGCGGCCTCACCGCGCTTCACGTCGCTCTGGGCGCTGCGCAGCTTGCGGTGCAGCGACTCCGCTTCCTTGCGGGCCGCTTCGAGGTCGTGGCGCAGCTGCTCGGTCTCGGTCCGGGTGCGGTCCCGGGCGGCGGTGAGCTCCTCGCGCAGCCGGTCCAGCTCGCGGCGGCCGGCCTCGTCGGCCCGCTCGGCGTCGGCCCGTTGGGCCTCCTCGCCCGCGGCGGCGACCAGCTTCACCCAGCCGGGCGGGCGCAGCACATAGGCGGCGGCGGCCACGTCCACGGGGTCGGCGGCGGCGGGCGGGGTGCCGGTCTCCACGGCACCGGCCAGCTCGGGCTGGCCCAGCTTGAACCGTTCGCCGATCCGCTGCCGGAACAGCGGGTCGCTCTCCAGGGCCGCCGCCATCGCGTTGCCGGCGAACTTGGCCCGCCGGCTCGCGGTGAAACGGGCGTACTGCCTCAGGGGTGCGGGCAGCTCCGCGACGGTCAGCCCGCCGAAGGCGTCGGCGACCAGCGCGACGACCCGCCGTCGTACGCCTTCCGGCAGTGGGTGGTCGAGCGTCTCGGCAGCGTCACCTGCCGCGCCGGCCGGCTCTCCACCGTGCGCGGGCTGCTCCACGATCCGTCACCCCTATGTCGTCCGCGCCGTCCCTCAGGAGGCGGCGCCCGGCCTGTCCACCAGTTCGATCTGGTCCACCGCGTTGCACCAGCGGCAGCGGACCGACTCGATGGTCTCACTGACCACCTGCCGCTCCTCGACCGTGGGATCGCCCGCGAGGTCCAGATGGACGTACTCGACCACCTTGGAGGAGCGCGTCACGTCGAAGCGGGTGAGGTTGCCGCAGAGCGTGCAGCGCCAGCGGGTCTCGGCGGTCGGCAGGGGAACCGTCGTCATCGAGCCGTCCTTCTTCCTGTCTGTGTGGTACCAGGTGCGGGAGCCGCGGTGCGCCGTCGAACTGCGGTTGTACTGCCTGCAACCCTACGGCCTCACCGGTACCCGGAGGCACGGCGAGGCACTCTGTCCAGTTCGGCCCCGGTACGCCATGATCTGTCCATGATCGACTGGCGAGGCTCGGCCCTCGGTGCCTGGCGCGGCACCCGCAGCGGCCCCACGGTGACGTACGGACTGATCGCCGCCTGCTGCCTGTTCTTCGTGATCAGCCCGATCTCCGGGCTGAACCCGGTGTACGGCTCCGGGGACCAGCTCCTCGCGGCGCAGGGCGCGTACTTCCGCCGATGGGGCGTCGTCCCCGCCGAGCTGATGAGCGGCGAGCCCCGCGCCCTGCTCACCCCGCTCACCGCGCTCTTCGTGCACGGCAGCTGGCTCCACCTGCTGGGGAACATGCTCTTCCTGTACGTCTTCGGCGCGATGGCCGAAGAGCGCATGGGACCGGTCGAGTTCGCCCTCTTCTACCTGGGCACCGGCTACCTCGCCCTCCTCGGGTACGCGGTGGCGCACGCGAACAGCGAGCAGACCCTCGTGGGGGCGTCCGGGGCGATCTCCGGGGTGCTGGGGGCCTTCCTCTTCCTCTTCCCGCGCTCCCGGGTCACCAGCCTCTTCCCCTTCCTCTTCTTCCTGCCGCTGCGCTTCCCCGCCTGGATCGTGCTGATCTTCTGGTTCGCGCTCCAGTGGATGGCCGCCCGGGCGGCGGGGGCCGGCCCCGGCGTCGCCTATCTGGCCCACGTCGTCGGCTTCTCCGTCGGCTTCCTCTACGCCTGGGGGCGCCACCGGGGTGGGGATAGAGTGAAAGCCCAAGCCGCGGCGACCGAGGGAGAAAGCCAGCCGTGATCACCGCGATCGTGCTCATCAAGACCAGCGTGGACCGCATCCCCGAGATCGCCGAGTCGATCGCCGCGCTCGACAGCGTCAGCGAGGTCTTCTCGGTGACCGGCACCTACGACCTCATCGCGATGGTCCGCGTGCCCCGCCACGACGACCTGGCGGACGTCATCCCCGGCAGCATCAGCAAGATCCCGGGCGTGGAGGCGACGGACACCCACGTCGCGTTCCGCACGTACTCCCAGCACGACCTGGAGGCGGCCTTCGCCATCGGCCTGGAGTCCTGAGACCCCGTACGCGGCATGCTGAAGGGGGCCTCCCGGTCGGGAGGCCCCCTTCACCCGTACGAGTGAGTGCTCAGCCGCGGTCGGGGACGCAGCGGCCGTCCTCGGTGCGGTACTTCCACTGCGCGCCGTCGCGGACGAGCGCCTTCACGGCGCCGACGAACCGCTCCACGTGCTCGTCCGGCGTACCGGCGCCGAAGCTCACCCGGATGGCGTTGAGGGACCGCCCCCAGCCTTCGGCCGGGGGGACCCCCACCTCGCTTCGCTCGCCGGGCGCCGCCTCGGGGGCACCGCACTCGCCCGGGTCCTGCGGGTCGCTGCCGAGCAGGGTGCGGACCAGCGGGTGGGCGCAGAAGAGTCCGTCGCGGACGCCGATGCCGTACTCGGCGGAGAGCGCGGCGGCGAAGTGGGAGCTGTTCCAGCCGTCCACCACGAAGGAGATGACGCCGACCCGGGGCGCGTCGTCGCCGAACAGCGACAGCACCTTGACCTCGGGGACCTCGGCGAGGCCCTCGCGGACCGTGGCGATCAGGTGCCGCTCACGGGCGACGAGCCCCTCGAAGCCCGCCTCGGTGAGCGCCTTGCAGGCGGAGGCGATGGAGTACACGCCGATGACGTTCGGGGAGCCGGCCTCGTGGCGGGCCGCGGTGGTGTGCCACTCCACGTCCACTCCGCCGTCGGCCCGGCGCGCCACCTTGCGTGAGGCGCCGCCGCCCGCGAGGTAGGGCTCGGAGTCCTGGAGCCAGTCGGCGCGGCCGGCGAGGACGCCGGAGCCGAAGGGCGCGTACAGCTTGTGCCCGGAGAAGGCGATCCAGTCCACGTCGAGGTCCTGGACGGAGACCGGGTGGTGGGGCGCCAACTGGGCGGCGTCGAGCACGATCCGGGCGCCGTGGGCGTGCGCGGCGGCGGCGAGTTCCCTCACCGGCCACAGCTCGCCGGTGACGTTGGAGGCGCCGGTGACGCAGACCAGGGCGGGACCGTAGGGGTCACGGTCGGCGAGGGCGCGCTCCAGGGTCTCGACGGCCTGCTGCGGGGTGCGGGGCGCGTTGAGGTAGGTGACGCGGGCGTCGCTCCCCCTGCGCCCAGGGGCGTCGGGGGACCCCCAGGGCAGCAGCGAGGCGTGGTGCTCGGTCTCGAAGACGAAGACCTCGCAGTCGGCGGGGACGACGGCGGCGAGCAGGTTCAGCGAGTCGGTGGTCGAGCGGGTGAAGACGACCTGGTCGTCGGCGCGGCAGTCGAGGAACTCGGCGACGGTGACGCGGCTGCTCTCGAAGAGGTCGGTGGAGAGCTGGGAGAGGTAGCCGGCGCCGCGGTGGACGCTGCCGTAGTAGGGGGCGTACGCGGCGACGTCGTCCCAGACCCGCTGGAGGGCGGGCGCGCTGGCCGCGTAGTCGAGCGCCGCGTAGGTCACCTCGCCGCCGGTGACGAGCGGGACGGTGACGTCCCGGCCGAGGACGGGCAGCGGCGCGGCGCAGCAGGGGTCGGCGGACTCGACGGCGGCGACGGTCTCGACGGCGGCGGTGGCGGTGGCGACGGCGTCAGGGCGTGCGGACATGGCGGTATCTCCCGGCGGGCGGTGCTGAATGGCTTCGGTGATCCCGTACGCGGCCGGACACGGCGGGGTACGGGTGATGCCTCGGGGACATGGGAGGACACGGCGGTACACGGCGGTACACACGGGTACGCGGAAATGACCCTGATCCGATGATCCGAGGGTGAAGTAGGGGCGGACTCGCCCTATCGCATTCGCTTGCTCACGGAAAACGCTCCTCGAGAGACCAGGACCCCTGGTGTGTCGAGGGGTCCGCGCTTGCCGTAGACCTCGCTGCCTACGGCCTGGTCATCACCCGGGGCACCCCGCCACGGACGGAGGGTTGCCGGACAGCAAGCCGGGGCCAAAACGCTGTCACTCGTGACCTAGGGAGCATCGTGCCACATGATCGACGAACCGCAAGACCCCGGTCCGCATGCTGGACCGGGGTCGTGGGGCGGTGTCGCGAGCCCGGCATGATCCGAAAGTCAGACCCTAGGCGTTGCTGGCGGCGATCCAGCGTTCGAGGGCCCGGCGGGCCTCCCCGGAGTCGATCGACTCCGCGGCCTGCCCGATGCCGGCGCGGATCTGCTCCGCGAGGGTGCCCTCCCCCGGCGCCAGCGCGGTCAGCGCCGCCGCGGAGTTGAGCAGGACCGCGTCGCGTACCGGACCCGTCTCCCCCGCGAGCAGCCGACGGGCGACGTCGGCGTTGTACGAGGCGTCGGCGCCGCGCAGGGCCTCCACCGGTACGAGGTCGATGCCGACGTCCCTGGGGTCGAAGGCCTCCTCCCGCACCGAGCCGTCCCGGACGACCCAGACCCGCGAGGTGGCCGTGGTGGTCAGCTCGTCGAGTCCGTCGTCGCCGCGGAAGACCAGGGCGGAGGAACCGCGCTCGGCCAGCACGCCGGCGACGATGGGGGCCACCCGGGCGTCCGCGACACCGGTCGCCTGGGCCTGCACCCGGGCCGGATTGGTGAGCGGGCCCAGAAAGTTGAAGACGGTCCGGATACCGAGCTCCTTGCGGGCCGTCGCCACGTGCCGCAGCGCCGGGTGGAACTTCACCGCGAAGCAGAAGGTGATCCCGGCCTCCTCGGCGACCTCGACGACCCGCTTCGGGGTCAGGTTGAGGTTGACGCCGAGCTTCTCCAGGACGTCGGAGGCACCGGAGGCGGAGGACGCGGCACGGTTGCCGTGCTTGACGACCTTGGCGCCCGTGCCCGCGACGACGATCGCGGACATGGTGGAGATGTTGACGGTCTTGGCGCCGTCGCCGCCGGTACCGACGATGTCGACGGACGGGCCGGGCACGTCGATCGTGTTGGCGTGCTCGTACATGGTGCGGACGAGGCCGGTGATCTCCTCGACGGTCTCGCCCTTGGCGCGCAGGGCGACCACGAATCCGGCGATCTGGGCGTCGGTGGCCTCTCCGCACAGGATGCGGTCCATCGCCCAGGCGGTGTCCTCGGCGCTCTGGTCGCGGCCGGACAGCAGACCGTCCAGTACGGCGGGCCAGGAGCGGCCCGCCGACGTAGGTCCTCCAGCGGGGGTCGCAGCGCTCATGGCAGCTCCTGGTCAGTCCGTAGGGAATACGGCTCCACCCTATCGACCCCCGGGGACGGCGAAGAGCCCCGTCCATCGAATGGACGGGGCTCTCGCCGTGGCGACTTGTCTCACATCATGAGTTCAGGCGATCAGTGGTGGCCGTGGCCGCTCTGGATCTCCTGGAACTCGTCGACCGTGGGCTTGGCGATCTGGCTGTCGTCGCCGTAGTAGCCCTTGTTGAGCTTGACCCGGAGCTTCTCGATGCTCCCGACCTTGCGCTCCACGCCGTTCTCGTCGACGGCCGGCGGAAGCTCCGCCGCGTCGTACTGCTCGTGTGCCGTGAGGCGGTGCAGCTCGCCCTGGCTGAGCGGCTGGTGGACCTCGACGAACTCACCGTGCGGCAGGCGCTTGATGATGCCGGACTCGCGTCCGTGCAGCACCTTGTCCTTGTCGCGGCGCTGGAGGCCGAGGCAGATCCGCTTGGTGGCGATGAACGCGATGATCGGGCCGAGGAAGAAGAAGATCCGCACGAACCAGGTGATCGAGTTCAGCGACAGGTGGAAGTGGGTCGCCCAGAGGTCGTTTCCACCACCCACGAGCATGACCATGTACGCGGTGATCCAGGCGACACCGAAGGCGGTGCGCGTCGGAGCGTTGCGCGGGCGCTGCGCGATGTGGTGCTCGCGCTTGTCGCCCGTGATCCACGACTCGATGAACGGGTAGACACCGATCGCCGCGAGGACCGCCGGGAAGATCGCCAGCGGGATCATCACACCGAGGACCAGCGTGTGGCCCCACAGGTTGATCTCCCAGCCCGGCATCACTCGGATCAGACCCTCGGCGAAGCCCATGTACCAGTCGGGCTGGGCGCCGGTGGACACCTGGTCCGGCCGGTACGGGCCGATGGCCCAGATCGGGTTGATCGAGGCGATGGCCGCGATGACCGCGATGACACCGAAGACCAGGAAGAAGAAGCCTCCGGCCTTGGCCATGTAGACCGGCAGCAGCGGCATGCCCACGACGTTCTTGTTCGTACGGCCGGGGCCGGCGAACTGCGTGTGCTTGTGGAAGAACACCAGGATGAGGTGGGCGACCACGAGGCCGAGCATGATGCCGGGCAGCAGCAGGATGTGGGCCGAGTAGAACCGGGCCACGAAGTCGCCGCCGGGGAACTCCCCGCCGAACAGGAACATCGACAGGTACGTGCCGATGACCGGCACGGACAGGATCGCGCCCTGCATGAAGCGGACACCGGTGCCGGAGAGCAGGTCGTCCGGGAGCGAGTAACCGGTGAAGCCGGTGAACATGCCCAGGAAGAACAGCAGGAAGCCGAACAGCCAGTTGATCTCACGCGGCTTGCGGAACGCGCCCGTGAAGAACACGCGCATCATGTGCACGAACATGCCGGCGAGGAAGATCAGCGCCGCCCAGTGGTGGATCTGCCGGATGAGCAGACCACCGCGCACCTCGAACGAGATGTACATGGTCGAGTTGAACGCCTCGGACATCAGCTGTCCCTGGAGCGGGACGTACGGTCCGACGTACTCCACCTCGTTCATCGACGGGTGGAAGAACAGCGTCAGATAGACACCCGTCAGGATGATGATGAGGAAGCTGTAGAGGCAGATCTCGCCCAGCATGAAGGACCAGTGGTCCGGGAAGATCTTCCGCATGTTGGCCTTGGCCAGCGTGTAGATCCCCAGGCGACCGTCGGCCCAGTCGGCGACCCGCTCACCGGCGGGTGCCTTCTTGCCCGCCGCGCCAGCGGCTGATGTATTCGTCGTCACAGTGTTCATCCGCGCTCCCAGAAGGCAGGACCGACGGGCTCGTCGAAGTCGCCGAGCGCCTCCAGGAAGCCCTTGTCGTTCACGCCGATCCGCAGCTGCGGGAGGGCGTGACCGGCCGGGCCGAAGATGACGCGGGCGCCGTCGGAGAGGTCGAAGGTGGACTGGTGGCACGGGCAGAGGACGTGGTGCGTCTGCTGCTCGTACAGGGAGATCGGGCAGCCCACGTGGGTGCAGATCTTCGAGAAGGCGACGATGCCCTCGTGCGACCACTCGAGCTCGCGCTTGTCCTTGATGTCGTCCGGCTGGATCCGGACGATCATCAGGGCGGCCTTGGCGATCTCGGTCTGGAAGTGCTCGTCGTGCTCCGACAGGCCTTCCGGCATCGCGAAGGTCAGCGAACCGACCGCGACGTCCTCGGGACGCAGCGGCTCGTGCGTGTTCATGTTGATGAGCTGAAGGCCCTTGGTCCACAGCGTGGTCCGGAGCTTCTTCTCGGGCAGCGGGCCCATGTCACGCAGCAGCACGATGCCGGAGAGCGGTACGAGCGACAGCGCGCCGAACATCGTGTTGCGGATGAGCTTGCGGCGCCCCATGCCGGACTCGGCGGCACCGGCCGCGAAGTCCGACATGACCTTCGCCTTGGTCTCGGCGTCGGCCTGGATCGGGTGCCGCTCGTCCGCGATCTCGACGTCGGACATCAGGGTGCGGGCCCAGTGGACCGCGCCCGCGCCGATGAAGAAGAGGGCGAGGCCGAGGGTCCAGCCGAGCGAGAAGTTGAGCGCGGACACCCGGCCGAAGGGCCAGATGTACACGATCTTGTCGACCGGGAAGATCACGTACGCGGCGATGAAGCCGACAGTGGCCAGCATCGACAGCGTGAACATGAAGGCGACCGCGCGCTCGGACCGACGGGCGGCCCGCTCGTCGATGTCCTGGATGCGGGGCTTGTGGGGCGGGAGGCCCGGGTCGGCGAACGGGTCGTCGGCGACCATCACCGCGCCGTGCGCGGTGTCCTGCCCTGCCGGCAGGTTCTCTTCTGGAATCTCTTGGCTACTCATGACTTCTTGGCCTTAGCGGTGTGGGCCGCGACCCAGATGGCAACTGCGATCAGCGCGCCCAGACCGAAGATCCAGGCGAACAGGCCCTCACTGACGGGGCCGAGGCCACCGAGCGAGAGACCGCCCGGGTTGTCGGCCTTCTCGCCGTTGACGGACTTGACGTACGCGATGATGTCCTTCTTCTCCTTCTCCGGCATGGTCGTGTCCGGGAAGGAGGGCATGTTCTGCGGGCCGGTCTGCATGGCCTCGTAGAGGTGCTTCGGGCTCACGCCTTCGAGGCCGGGGGCGTACTTGCCATGGGTCAGCGCGCCACCTTCACCGGTGAAGTTGTGGCACTGGGCACAGTTGGTGCGGAACAGCTCGCCACCGCGGGCGGCGTCGGCACCGACCGGGCTGTACTGGCCCTCGGTGGGCGTGATCGCACCGGCACCGAGAGAGGCGACGTACGCCGCGAGCTGATCGATCTCAGCCTGCGAGTAGATGACCTTCTTCTTCGGGACCTGGGCGCCCGGCTGCTGGGCCGGCATGCGACCCGTGCCGACCTGGAAGTCGACGGCGGCCGAACCGACGCCGACGAGGGACGGGCCGTCAGTGGTGCCCTGACCCCCGGTTCCGTGGCAGCTGGCGCAGCCGACGGAGTAGAGCTTCTTCCCCTCCTCGATGGCGAGGGACTGGGCGGTTTCATCGGCCTTCGCCGTGCCCGCGGGCGCGAACGCGGCGTACAGCCCCCCAGTGGCCGCCAGCGCGAGAAGTAGGACGACGACCGCCGCCAGCGGATGGCGTCGTCGTGCGGAGAGCTTATTCACGGATTACCCCGGTGTCAGGATCTTCTGCGTCGATGCTTGCTGGATGTCTCGGTCCGCCATGGAGGCGGCGCCGATTACTTGATCATGTAGATCGTGGCGAAGAGGCCGATCCAGACGACATCGACGAAGTGCCAGTAGTAGGACACGACGATGGCGGCGGTTGCCTGCTCGTGGGTGAACCTCTTGGCGGCGTACGTCCGGCCGAGGACCAGCAGGAAGGCGATGAGACCGCCCGTCACGTGCAGGCCGTGGAAGCCGGTGGTCAGGTAGAACACGGAGCCGTACGGGTCGGAGGACAGCGAGAGGCCGTCCTTCTTCACCAGCTCGGTGTACTCGAAGACCTGGCCGCCGATGAAGATCGAACCCATCACGAACGTGAGGATGAACCACGTCCTGAGCTTCTTCACGTCGCCGCGCTCCGCGGCGAAGACGCCGAGCTGGCAGGTGAGTGAGGAGAGCACCAGGATCGTGGTGTTGGTAGCCGAGAACGGGAAGTTCAAGGCATCGGCCTTTTCCGCCCAGAAGTCGGCTCCCATCACCGATCGCAGGGTGAAGTACATCGCGAAGAGGGCCGCGAAGAACATCAGCTCGGAGCTCAACCAGATGATGGTTCCGACGCTGGTGAGGTTCGGTCGATTGACCGACGGGTGCGCGTGCCCTGTTTCTACTGTCGTTACTGTCGCCACGACCGACATTATGTCGGTCGCTTATCCCGCCCTCACCCCGGGGGGTGCCGTTCGGAGTGTCCGAGGGGTGTGTCCAGCCCGAACGGCCCAGTGCGAGGGCCTCCGAGCACCCTTCGAACAGGTGTTGAACGGGTGTTGACGGGGTGTGGACCGGAGTAGCATCCGCGCATCGGTCGACGACGACCCACCCGCCTTCCCAGCCGGAGGAACGATGCAGTCGAGTGCCACGGTCCTGGTCTACAGCGACGACGCGAACACCCGCGAGCAGGTACGGCTGGCGGCGGGGCGCAGGCCCGCGTCGGACGTGCCCCCGGTGGAGTTCGTGGAGTGCGCGACGCTGCACGCGGTGCTGAAGCGCCTGGACGAGGGCGGCATCGACGTGTGCGTCCTGGACGGCGAGGCGGTGCCCGCGGGCGGCATGGGGGTCTGCCGGCAGATCAAGGACGAGGTCTTCCGGTGCCCGCCGGTGCTGCTGCTCATCGGCCGCCCGCAGGACGCCTGGCTGGCCACCTGGAGCCGCGCGGACGCCGCGGTCACCCTTCCGGTGGAACCGGTCGAGTTCGCGGCGTCCCTCGCGGCCCTGCTGCGCTCGCGCCTGTCGATCGCCTCTTAACGGGCTCGGTTCGCCTCCGGGCGCCTTCAGCGGGCGTCGACGGTCGACCGTGCTCGGCCCTCGTTCCTCGGGCCTCCGCGCGCTCCCCCCTTTCGACACCCGCGGCGCCCTTCGGCTCACTCGCCCTGATCAGATCGAGGGCCTGAGACGGGCCTTCTCCGTGGAGGTCACCGGGCTGTCGGTGGCCTCCACCAGGGCGCTGCCCGTGCGCCACTTGTCCCACGGCATGTTCCAGTCGCCGAAGCCGTTGCCGAAGGTGTCCATCGTGTCGCCGTAGCTGTTGACGACGCGGACGAGGTCGCCGGG
The DNA here is from genome assembly GCF_040297565.1 of Streptomyces sp. NPDC001728. Classification (NCBI taxonomy): domain Bacteria; kingdom Bacillati; phylum Actinomycetota; class Actinomycetes; order Kitasatosporales; family Streptomycetaceae; genus Streptomyces; species Streptomyces sp. NPDC001728. The sequence continues at coordinate 129,124 of NZ_JBEOZK010000003.1, read as the reverse complement.
GCGGACGGTCTCGTAGAACCAGGCCGCGTTCCCCGTCGACATCCCGACACAGCCGTGGCTGACGTTCGCGACGCCCTGCGAACCCACGGACCAGGGCGCGGCGTGCACGTACTCGCCGCTCCAGGTGACCCGGGTGGCGTAGTAGACCGGCAGGTCGTACGAGTCGGAGCTGCCCTCCGAGATGCCGATGCTGGTGCCGCGCATCCGGACGTAGTACTCCTTCCCGAGCACGACTTTGATGCCGTTTCGGGTGGAGAAGCCCGGTTTGCCGGTGGTCACCGGAATGGTGTTGATCACTTCTCCGTTGCGCTTCACCGTCATGTAGTGGGTCTCGGCGTCCGTCTCCGCCTCGATCCGGTCGCCGATCGTGAGCTTCAGCGGCTTGGACGCGCCGCCGTAGAGCTTGTCGCCGACCTTGAGGCCGTCCAGGTTCCCGGTGACCGTGACGAGCGTCCCCGCGGGCCAGTACTCCTTCGGGCGGAAGTGCAGCTTCTTGTCGTCCACCCAGTACCAGGCGCCCTCGACGGAGGGCGTGGAGCGGACCTTGAGGGCCCGTTCGACGACCGCGCGGGCCTTGCGGTCCTTGACGGGGAGGCTGAGGTCGGCCGTGATGGGCTGTCCGACGCCGTACGTGCCCGCCTCCGGGCCGAAGGTCGCCGTCAGGGCCCGTTTCGCCGGAGCCGTCTCGAAGGTGAACGTACGGGCCCCTGGGGCGCCGTCCTCGTCCTCCATGGCCACCCGGACCGTGTAGCGGGCGCCGGCCGCCAGCGCGGCCGTGGAGCGCCAGCGCTGCCCGTCCGCGGTGAGTTCGCCCGCCAGGTGGTGTCCCGCGGCGTCGATGGCGGTCACGTCGGTGATCCGCCCGTCGTCGTCCTTGGCGGTGATCTCCAGGGGCTTCTCGGGATCCGCCTTGGCGCCGTCGGCGGGGGCGTTGACCGCGAGCTGTCCGGACGCGTCGTAGGCCCGCGCCGACAGCGGATGTCCGTCGGAGCCCGCACACGCGGTGGCGCCCGCGGTGACGGTGACGGTCAGGAGGGTGCAGCTCAGAACAGTCCGAATGCGCGGCGTGTCGTTCATGACTTCACGCTAAGGACAATCCTCGCGGCCAGCGCGCCGAGTGCTGCAAAAGAGGGGCCCGGACGCTTCGGTGACGAAGCGTCCGGGCCCCTCGGGGTGCTCCGGTACGGAGCGGGGTACCGCTACTGGTTCTGGTTCTCGCCCCGGTAGAACTCGAAGACCCAGCCGAAGAGGCCGATCAGGATCATCGGGAAGGAGAAGTAGAGCAGCCACCAGCCCATCGCGATGGCGAGGAAGGCGAGCGCACCACCGATGGCCAGCGACAGCGGCTGCCAGCTGTGGGGGGCGAAGAAGCCCACCTCACCGGCCTCGTCCGCGACGTCGGCCTCCTTGTCGTCCTGCGCCATCGCGTCGACACGCTTGGCCGTGAACGCCAGGTAGTAGCCGATCATGATGGACAGGCCGAAGGCCAGGAAGAGCGCCGTCGTACCGACCGGCTCCTTGGACCAGACGCCGTACAGGATCGCGACGGCAAGGATGAAGACGCTCAGCCAGATGAACATCTTGCCCTGGATCTTCACTTGCCGGCCTCCTTGGCGCCCGTGAGGGCCTCGGCCTCGTGACCCTTGTTCTCCAGCTGATCGACAGCGGCGATCTCAGGGTGGTGCAGGTCGAACGCCGGGGACTCGGAACGGATCCGCGGCAGGGTGAGGAAGTTGTGCCTCGGCGGCGGGCAGGACGTCGCCCATTCGAGCGAACGGCCGTAGCCCCACGGGTCGTCGACCTCGACCTTCTTGCCGTACTTGGCGGTCTTCCAGACGTTGTAGAAGAACGGCAGGATCGACAGACCGAGCAGGAAGGAGGAGATCGTCGAGATCGTGTTCAGCGCGGTGAAGCCGTCGGCGTCGAGGTAGTCCGCGTAACGACGCGGCATGCCCTCGGCACCCAGCCAGTGCTGCACCAGGAACGTGCCGTGGAAGCCCACGAACAGCGTCCAGAACGTGATCTTGCCGAGGCGCTCGTCGAGCATCTTGCCGGTGAACTTCGGCCACCAGAAGTGGAAGCCGGAGAACATCGCGAAGACGACGGTGCCGAAGATCACGTAGTGGAAGTGCGCCACGACGAAGTACGAGTCGGAGACGTGGAAGTCCATCGGGGGCGAGGCCAGGATGACGCCGGTCAGACCACCGAAGGTGAAGGTGATCAGGAAGCCGACGGCCCAGAGCATCGGTGTCTCGAAGGACAGTGAGCCCTTCCACATCGTTCCGATCCAGTTGAAGAACTTCACGCCTGTCGGTACGGCGATGAGGAACGTCATGAAGGAGAAGAACGGGAGGAGCACGCCACCGGTGACGTACATGTGGTGCGCCCACACGGTCACGGAGAGACCGGCGATCGCGATGGTCGCGGCCACCAGACCGATGTAGCCGAACATCGGCTTGCGGCTGAAGACCGGGATGACCTCGGAGATGATGCCGAAGAAGGGCAAGGCGATGATGTACACCTCTGGGTGTCCGAAGAACCAGAAGAGGTGTTGCCAGAGCAAGGCTCCGCCATTGGCCGCGTCGAAGACGTGGGCACCGAACTTGCGGTCCGCCTCAAGGGCGAACAGCGCGGCGGCCAGCACCGGGAAGGCGAGCAGGACCAGGACACCGGTCAGCAGCACGTTCCAGGTGAAGATCGGCATGCGGAACATCGTCATGCCCGGAGCGCGCATGCAGATGATCGTGGTGATGAAGTTGACCGAACCGAGGATCGTGCCGAAGCCGGAGAAGGCCAGACCCATGATCCACATGTCGGCGCCGACACCCGGCGAGCGGACGGCGTCCGACAGCGGGGAGTAGGCGAACCAGCCGAAGTCCGCCGCACCCTGCGGGGTGAGGAAGCCGGCCACCGCGATGATCGAGCCGAACAGGTAGAGCCAGTAGGCGAACATGTTCAGCCGCGGGAACGCCACGTCGGGCGCGCCGATCTGCAGCGGCATGATCCAGTTCGCGAATCCGGCGAAGAGCGGCGTCGCGAACATCAGCAGCATGATCGTGCCGTGCATCGTGAACGCCTGGTTGAACTGCTCGTTCGACATGATCTGCGTACCCGGACGGGCCAGCTCGGCGCGCATGAAGAGCGCCATGAGTCCGCCGATGCAGAAGAAGACGAACGACGTGACCAGGTACATCGTCCCGATCGTCTTGTGATCGGTGGTGGTCAGCCACTTGATCACGACGTTACCGGGCTGCTTGCGCCGTACGGGCAGCTCGTTCTCGTACGAGTCCTCAGCTGCGGCGGCACCCTGGGTTTCGTTGTGGATGCTCACAGTTGGTTCTTCTCCGCATTCCTGGCCGGGTCCGTCTGCTCGATGCCAGACGGGATGTAGCCGGTCTGCCCCTTCTCGGCCAGCTCCTTCAGGTGCGCCTGGTAGCGCTCCGGGGAGACCACCTTGACGTTGAAGAGCATCCGGGAGTGGTCGACACCGCACAGCTCGGCACACTTGCCGAGGAACGTGCCTTCCTGCGTCGGAATCACCTCGAAGGCGTTGGTGTGCCCCGGGATGACGTCCTGCTTCATCAGGAAGGGGACGACCCAGAAGGAGTGGATGACGTCACGCGAGGTCAGGACGAACCTGACCTTCTCGCCCTTGGGCAGCCACAGGGTCGGACCCGGGTTGCCCGTCTGCGGGTTCCGGTCGCCGGGGATACCGGCGTCGTAGACACCGCCGGCGTTCTCCGGGAACGCCTCCAGGAACTTGTCCGGGATCGAGGCGAGGTTCTTGTCCGTCTTGGCGTCACCCTTCACACCGGGCACGTTCTCGACGTAGTTGAAGCCCCAGCTCCACTGGTAGCCGACCACGTTGACCGTGTGGGCCGGCTTCGGGGAGAGCTCGAGGAGCTTCGACTCGTCGCGCGCGGTGAAGTAGAAGAGCACCGAGACGATGATGAGCGGAGTGACCGTGTACAGCGCCTCGATGGGCATGTTGTAACGGGTCTGCGGAGGTACCTCGACCTTGGTCCGGCTGCGCCGGTGGAAGATGGTGGCCCAGAGGATCAGGCCCCACACCAGGACGCCGGTAATGAGCGCGGCAGCCCAGGAGCCCTGCCACAGGGAGAGGATCCGAGGCGCCTCTTCCGTGACTGGGGTGGGCATACCGAGGCGGGGGAAGTCTTCCCAGTTGTACGAGCAGCCCGTGGCTGTCGCCAGGATCAGGCCCGCAGTCAGCACCTGCGGCAGCTTCCGCCGCATCGGGCGCCGCGACGAGCGGTCGGAGCCGTTGGGACTCACGTAGCGCCTTCCCGAGAGTCTCGGCCCGCGTTGGTCGGCCACGGCCGTCCGTCTCGCTGGTCGGTCGCCGCCCCGGCCGCGGGCAGGGGTTTGGATGTTTATGCGGACCAAACCCTACTGGACGCTATTTGGGGTCGCGCGGGGAGGGTGCCCAACGCGCCGTCCGAGTCCCCGAAGGGGTGGACTCCGGGGTTCCGGAGGGGGGTGGAACGCGTCCGTTCGGCGGTCTGCCGGTGCGCCGCCGCCCGCTTCTGACGAGGGCTCACCGGGGCCGGACGAAGATCACCCCGGGCCCCGCCGCGACCGGGCCGTCCGGCCGGTTCCCACAGGCCCTACGGTGGGCGGATGCCGTACTTCGACGCCGCGTCCGCCGCCCCGCCGCACCCCGTCGCCCGTCAGGCGCTGCTCGCCTCCCTGGACGAGGGCTGGGCCGATCCGGCCCGGCTGTACCGGGAGGGGAGGCGGGCCCGGCTGCTCCTCGACGCCGCCCGGGAGGCCGCGGCGGAGGCCGTGGGGTGTCGCCCGGACGAGCTCGTGTTCACTCCTTCGGGGACGCGCGCGGTTCACGCGGGAATCTCCGGCACTCTCGCGGGGCGTCGGCGTGTCGGGAACCGGCTCCTGTTCTCCGCGGTCGAACACTCCTCCGTGCTCCATGCGGCCGAGTCGCACGCGGCGGCGGGCGGGGCGGTGGCCGAGGTGCCGGTGGGCCGGTCCGGCGCGGTGGACGCCGCCGGGTTCGCGGCGGCGCTCGACGCCGGTACGGCCCTGGCGTGTCTCCAGTCGGCCAACCACGAGGTGGGGACCGAGCAGCCGGTGGCGGAGGTGGCCGAGGCCTGCCGGGCGGCGGGGGTGCCGCTCCTGGTGGACGCGGCCCAGTCGCTCGGCTGGGGGCCGGTGGCGGACGGCTGGTCGCTGCTCACGGCGAGCGCGCACAAATGGGGCGGCCCGGCGGGGGTGGGGCTGCTCGCCGTGCGCAAGGGAATCAGGTTCGCGCCCCAAGGCCCTTCGGACGAGAGGGAGTCGGGCCGATCGCCCGGTTTCGAGAATCTGCCGGGGATCGTGGCGGCGGCGGCCTCGCTGCGGGCGGTGCGGGCGGAGGCGGCGGCCGAGGGGGCGCGGCTGCGAGCGCTCGTGGACCGGATCCGGGCGCGGGTGCCGGAGCTGGTGCCCGAGGTGGAGGTGGTGGGCGACCCGGTGCGCCGGCTGCCCCATCTGGTGACGTTCTCCTGTCTCTATGTCGATGGGGAGACACTGCTGCACGAGCTGGACCGGGAGGGTTTCTCCGTTTCATCCGGTTCGTCGTGCACGAGTTCGACGCTGACGCCCAGCCATGTGCTGCGGGCGATGGGGGTGCTGAGCGAGGGGAACGTCCGGGTGTCCCTGCCGGCGGGCACGACGGCCGAGGACGTGGACCGCTTCCTTGAGGTGCTGCCGGGGGTGGTGGCGGGCGTACGGGAGCGGCTGGGCGCCCCGGTGGCCCCGGTGGCCGCCCCGGCGGCGGAGGCGGGCCCGCTGGTGGTGGACGCGCTCGGCCGGCGCTGCCCGATCCCGGTGATCGAGCTGGCGAAGGTGATCGGTGACGTCCCGGTGGGCGGCACGGTGACGGTCCTGGCGGACGACGCGGCGGCGCGGCTGGACATCCCGGCCTGGTGCGAGATGCGCGGCCAGGAGTACGTGGGCGAGGAGCCCTCGGAGCGCGGCGGCGTGGCGTACGTGGTGCGCCGGGTGGCGTAGACCCGCCGACGGCGCGGATGCGCCACGGGGCCCGCGCGCGTGCGCGGGCCCCGGTGTGCCCGGACATGCCGCGGGGCCGCGCGTGCGGGCCCCGGGCGGGTGGTGTCAGGCCAGGTGCGACTGGACCTCGGCGGCGGCGTCCTCGCCGTACGCCTTGGTGAAGCGCTCCATGAAGTTGGCGCGGCGCAGGGTGTACTCCTGGGTGCCGAGGGTCTCGATGACCAGGGTGGCCAGCATGCAGCCGACCTGCGCGGCGCGCTCCAGGCCGACGCCCCAGGACAGGCCGGTGAGGAAGCCGGCGCGGAAGGCGTCGCCGACGCCGGTCGGATCGACCTTGGCGGTCTCCTCGGGGCAGCCGACCTCGATCGGGGTGTCACCGACGCGCTCGATGCGCACACCGCGCGAGCCGAGGGTGGTGACCCGGTGGCCGACGCGGGCGAGGATCTCGGCGTCGGTCCAGCCGGTCTTGGACTCGATGAGGCCCTTCTCGTACTCGTTGGAGAAGAGGTAGGTCGACCCGTCGAGGAGCGTGCGGATCTCCTCGCCGGCCATGCGGGCGATCTGCTGCGAGAAGTCGGCGGCGAAGGGGATGCCGCGCGTCTTGCACTCCTCGGTGTGGCGGAGCATCGCCTCGGGGTCGTCGGCGCCGATCAGGACCAGGTCGAGCCCGCCGACGCGGTCGGCGACGGCCTTGAGCTCGATCAGCCGGGCCTCGCTCATCGCGCCCGTGTAGAAGGAGCCGATCTGGTTGTGGTCCCTGTCCGTGGTGCAGACGAAGCGGGCGGTGTGCAGGACCTCGGAGATCCGCACCGAGCCGGTGTCGACGCCGTGCCGGTCGAGCCAGCCCCGGTACTCGTCGAAGTCGTAGCCGGCCGCGCCCACCAGGACCGGGCTGCCGCCGAGCTGGCCCATGCCGAAGCAGATGTTGGGGCCGACACCGCCCCGCCGGACGTCGAGGTTGTCGACGAGGAAGGAGAGCGACACCGTGTGGAGCTGGTCGGCCACGAGCTGGTCGGCGAACCGGCCGGGGAAGGTCATGAGGTGGTCGGTGGCGATGGAGCCGGTGACTGCGATACGCACGGCGGGGTGCTCCTGCGGGAAGGCGGCAATGACAGACAGTTCACGCTACCGGGTGGGGGCGCGCCTGCCGAACAGTGGAAACTACCCCAGAGTAGGCCTTTTCCCCGGGGGCGTACGGTGCTTACGGTGCGCCCATGACCCTCTACCCCGCTTCACGTGAGCGACACGAGTCCGAGTTGAGCCTCGCCGACCTGCGGGGCGACAGCGCTCGGATGGCTCCGCACTGGGTGACCCCCGCCTCCCCCGTACCCGCCCCGGTCTCCCCGGCGTTGATCCACGGGGTCGTCGTACCGGCGGCATCGGCACGGCTGATCGACGCCACGGCCGAATACGGGGGCTGACGGACGGAACCGTCCGCCCGCCCGCTCCGTCCCATCGGCGTCCGGTCGAGACGAGGGAGCTTTGCGGTGAGCGGTACGGAGAACGTACGGAGGCGACGGAACGTCCTGGCCGCCTCGGTGGCGGCGGGTGTGCTGCTCGCCGGGGGCGGCGGGGTCTACCTGGCCGGCGCGGCGTCCGGTGACGACACCGGACCGGCGGGCCGGGCCGCCGACGCGGCCGGGCCCCCACCCCCGCTGCGGCTCGGAGGCGGCGGTACGGGCACCGGCGGCGAGACGGCCACCCGGGGCGGTCCCGGGATCGCGCCCGGCGAGCCCGACCCCGGCGGCGGTCCGAACGGGACCGTCTACACAGCCAAGGGCCCACTCCCCCAAGGGCCCTCCTCGGCCGCGGTCCACCGGCCCGAGGGCCTGGTCACCTCCGCGGAGGTGACCAGGCTGGCCGGGGCGCTGGGCGTCTCCGGCCGTCCGGCCCTGGTGGGGGACGTCTGGACCATCCGGCCCGAGAAGGACGGTGCGGGGCCGCGGCTCGACGTGGCGAAGCAGGCACCGGGGAACTGGACGTACTCCTGGTACGACGGCGGACCGGTCGGCGACACCTGTCTGAAGGGCAAGGCCTGCCCGCCGCCCGGAGAGCCCTCGAAGCAGTCGCCGGGCGGTACGCCGCTGAGCGAGGCGGCGGCGAAGGCGGCGGCGGCTCCGGTCCTGAAGGCGCTCGGCCAGGACGACGCGAAGGTCACCGCGAGCCAGGTGGTGAACGGTTCGGTTCGGGTGGTCAACGCCGATCCGGTGGTGGGCGGGCTGCCGACCTACGGCTGGTCGACGGGGCTGCACATCGGCCGGGACGGGAAGCCGGTCTCCGGGAGCGGGATGCTCAAGGTGCCGGTGCGCGGCGCCACGTATCCGGTGGTCGGGGCGTCGAAGGCGCTCGCCGCGCTGAACGAGGAGTCGAAGGGCGCCGGCCCCGTCGGTGTCGGGGGCTGCCCCACCGGGCCGCCCACCTCGCCGGGTGACGTCATCGGGAGCGGGCGGGTCGAGGGGAACGGGCAGACCGAGCCCGGCGGGCCCTGCCGGACGGTCGTGGACCGGGCGCAGCCGGAGCGGGTGGCGGTGACGGGCGCGGTGTTCGGTCTGGCCGCGCGCGATGTGGACGGCGAGCGGCTGCTCGTACCGTCCTGGCTGTTCACGGCGGACCCGGACGACGGGGCGCCGTACACGGTGCCGGAGACGGCGGTGGCCCAGGAGTACCTGGCGCCGCCCGCGAAGCCCTCGCCGACGCCTCCTCCCGGGGACGGCGGCACGGCGCCGGCACGGCAGGTCGAGTCCTACCGCTCGGAGGACGGCGGCCGGAAGCTCGCCGTCACCTTCTGGGGCGGGGTGTGCAGCACGTACGAGGTGACGGCCGAGGAGCGTCCGGAGCGGGTGTCGGTGCGGATCACCGAGGCGCCGGTCGACCCGGACCGGGTCTGCATCATGGTCGCCAAGGAGTTCACCCGGACCGTGACGCTCCAGGTGCCGCTGGGCTCCCGTCCGGTGGTCGACGCGGCGAGCGGCGAGGCGGTGCCGCGGCGCTGAGACGCCGGTGCGCCGGGGTCCGGCCGGGGCATACGTGAGGGCGGCGGCCCGGGATCACTCCCGGGCCGCCGCCCTCACGTACGTACGGCCTAGCTGAACGAGTCGCCGCAGGCGCAGGAGCCCGTGGCGTTCGGGTTGTCGATGGTGAAGCCCTGCTTCTCGATGGTGTCGACGAAGTCGATCGAGGCGCCACCCAGGTACGGGGCGCTCATGCGGTCGGTGACGACCTTGACGCCGTCGAAGTCCTTGACGACATCGCCGTCGAGCGAACGCTCGTCGAAGAACAGCTGGTAACGCAGGCCGGAGCAGCCGCCGGGCTGAACGGCGACGCGCAGGGCCAGGTCCTCGCGGCCTTCCTGGTCGAGGAGGGCCTTGACCTTGGCCGCGGCGGCGTCGGACAGGAGGATGCCGTCGCTGACAGTGGTCTTCTCGTCCGATACGGACATCTGCTTCTCTCCCGGTGTGTACGGAGACTGCTTGCCGACGGTTGCAACCGACGGTGCCCCGGATTCATTCCGGGCCGCGTGGGGTCTTTCCTCCTTCATGCTCGCACACCCTGTCCATCTGCGGGGACGACGAAGTCCAGGGACGGCGAAGGCGAATTCGTCACATCGACACTATGGACATCGTCAACGTGACGTGAAGGGGTTATGATAGATAGCGTCATTTCGACGAAAAGGTTCCCCGAAGAAAGGGTGCGTGACGTGACCACGGCCCAAACCCGTCCTGAGCTCGACGTACAGCCGACGCCGCTCGCCCTGCTCCTGCTCGGTCGCGAGGCCGACCCGAAGAGCGAGCGCGGCGTGGAGTGTCCCGGCGATCTGCCGTCTCCCTCCGACCCGGACCTGGTGGAGCGCGCCCGCGCCGCCAAGGAGAAGCTCGGGGACAAGGTCTTCGTCCTCGGCCACCACTACCAGCGCGACGAGGTCATCCAGTTCGCCGATGTCACCGGCGACTCCTTCAAGCTCGCGCGCGACGCCGCCGCCAAGCCGGAGGCCGAGTACATCGTCTTCTGCGGTGTCCACTTCATGGCGGAGTCGGCCGACATCCTCACCGGCGACGAGCAGAAGGTCGTCCTGCCCGACCTGGCGGCCGGCTGCTCGATGGCCGACATGGCCACCGCCGAGCAGGTCGCGGAGTGCTGGGACGTGCTGACCGAGGCCGGCATCGCCGAGCGGGTCGTGCCCGTCTCGTACATGAACTCCTCGGCCGACATCAAGGCCTTCACCGGCAAGCACGGGGGCACGATCTGCACCTCGTCCAACGCCGAGCGGGCGCTGAACTGGGCCTTCGAGCAGGGGGAGAAGGTGCTGTTCCTTCCGGACCAGCACCTGGGCCGCAACACCGCCGTCCGCGACATGGGCATGTCCCTGGACGACTGCGTGCTCTACAACCCGCACAAGCCCAACGGCGGACTGACCGTCGAGGAGCTGCGCGCCGCCAAGATGATCCTGTGGCGGGGCCACTGCTCGGTGCACGGCCGCTTCTCGGTGGACTCGGTGAACGACGTGCGCGCGCGCATCCCGGGCGTGAACGTGCTCGTCCACCCGGAGTGCAAGAACGAGGTCGTCGCCGCCGCCGACTACGTGGGCTCGACCGAGTACATCATCAACACCCTGGAGGCGGCCCCGGCCGGTTCCAAGTGGGCGATCGGCACCGAGCTGAACCTCGTCCGACGGCTGGCGAACCGTTTCGCCGACCAGGACAAGGAGGTCGTCTTCCTCGACAAGACGGTCTGCTTCTGCTCGACCATGAACCGCATCGACCTGCCGCACCTGGTGTGGACCCTGGAGTCGCTGGCGGAGGGCAACCTCGTCAACCGGATCCGGGTCGACAAGGAGACGGAGAGCTTCGCCAAGCTCGCGCTGGAGCGGATGCTGGCGCTGCCGTAACGGTTCTCCCGTACGTACGCCGGAAGGGGCGCCCCACCAGCTCGTGGGGCGCCCCTTCGTCATGCCGTACGGATTCAGACGCCGAGGACGTCCAAGACGTTGTTCACCCCGTCGACGACGTCGGCGGCGGCCTTCCCGGCCTTCTTCAGCCTCCGGCGCTCCTTGCGGAGCTCCACCATCGCGTAGAGCGTCGGGACGAGCAGCAGGGTCAGCAGCGTCGAGGTGATCAGACCGCCGATCACCACCACGGCCAGCGGCTGGGCGATGAAGCCGCCCTCGCCGGTGATGCCGAGCGCCATCGGCAGCAGGGCGAAGATCGTCGCCAGGGCGGTCATCAGGATCGGGCGGAGCCGGTGCCGGCCGCCCTCGATGACCGCTTCGACGACGCCGAGGCCCTGGGCCCGGTACTGGTTGATCAGGTCGATCAGGACGATGGCGTTGGTGACGACGATGCCGATCAGCATCAGCATGCCGATCATCGCCGGGACGCCCATCGCGGTGTCGGTGACCACCAGGAGACCGATCGCGCCGGTGGCCGCGAACGGGACCGAGACCAGCAGGATCAGCGGCTGGATCAGCGACCTGAAGGTCGCGACCAGGAGCATGAAGACGATCGCGACGGCCGCGAGCATCGCCAGGAACAGGTTGAGGAAGGCATCGGACTGGTCCTCGGAGACACCGCCGATGGTGGCGGAGGCACCCTCGGGCAGATCCAGGGACTTGATCTTCGACTGGAGGGTGGCGCTCACCGCGCCGGTGTTGTCACCGACCGGCTTGGCCGTGATCGTCGCGGCGCGGGCGCCGTCGATCCGGGTCATGGAGACCGGGCCGGGGACCAGCTCGACGGTGGCGATGTCACCCAGCTTCACCGGGCCGAGCGGCAGGGCCTTGAGCCCGGCCAGGGTGGTGACCGGACGCGCCGAGGTGATCAGGACGTCCCGCTCGCTGTCGTCGAGGATCGCCTTGGCGGCCGGGGTGCCCCGGACGGCCTGGGCGACGATCATGCCGAGCGAGGTGGAGTCGAAGCCCGCGTCGGCCGCCTTGGCGTTGGCCCTGACCGAGATCCGCGGCACGGACTGCGAGAGGTCGCTCTGCACGTCGGTGACGTCCTTGAGCCCGGCGACCGCCGCGCGGACCTGCTCGGAGGCCTTCTTGAGGACCTCGGCGTCACCGGCCTTGACGACCACGCTCAGGTTCTGGCTGCCGAAGCCGCCGCCGGCCGAGACGGTGGTGTCGCCGATGCCGTCGAGGGAGCCGAGGCCCTTCTCGACGGTCTCGCGGACCTTCTCGGAGGAGGCGGACTCCTCCAGGCTGACCTGGTAGGTGGCCTGGTTGGTGCCGGTGCCGCCGCCGAAGGCCGCCATGAAGCCGGACGAGCCGACGTTGACCTGGTAGTCCTTGACGCCCTCGGTGTCCGCGAGGAGCTTCTCGATCTTCTTCGCGGCGGCGTCGGAGGCGTCCAGGCCGGTGCCGGGCGCCAGCTCCTGCCGGATGCTGAGCACCTCCTGCTCGCCCTGGTCGAAGAAGTTCGTCTTCAGGAGCGGGGCCATGCCGAAGGTGACGACGAGGACGGCGAAAGCGATGGCGAGGCTGGTCAGCCGACGCCGGGTCGCGAACCGCAGGACCGGCACGTAGAGGCGCTGGAGACGGCTCTTCTCCTCCTTCTCCTCGGCCAGCCTGCGGGCCTCCGCCAGGTCGTCCGGGGTGCCCTTGGGGGCGCGCAGGAACCAGTACGAGAGGACCGGGACCACGGTCAGCGAGACGAGCAGCGAGGCGAGCAGGGCCGCCGTGACCGTCAGCGAGAACGAGCCGAACAGCTCGCCGATCATGCCGCCCGCCAGGCCGATCGGCAGGAAGACGGCGACGGTGGTGAGGGTCGAGGAGGTGACGGCGCCCGCCACCTCGCGGACGGCGGTGAGGATCGCGGTCTGGCGCTCCTCGCCGTAGCCCAGGTGCCGCTTGATGTTCTCCAGGACCACGATCGAGTCGTCGACGACCCGGCCGATGGCGATGGTGAGCGCGCCCAGCGTCAGCATGTTGAGCGAGAGGTCACGGGTCCACAGCACGATCAGCGCGAGGACGACCGAGAGCGGGATGGAGACGGCGGTCACCAGGGTCGAGCGGATCGACGCGAGGAAGACCAGGATCACCAGGACGGCCATGACGAGGCCGAGCGCGCCCTCGGTGGTCAGTCCGGAGACGGCCTTGGCGACGGCCGGGCCCTGGTCGGAGACCACGGTCAGCTCGGCGCCCGCGCCGAGGGCGGCGCGCAGCTCGGGCAGCTTCTCCTTGACGGCGTCGGAGATCGCGACGGCGCTGCCGTCCTTGTCCATGGTGGCCATCACGGCGAGGCTGGGCTTGCCGTTGGTCCGGGTCAGGGAGACGCGCGGCGACTCCTGCTGGCGGACGGTGGCGACGTCGCCGAGGCGGACCGCCTTGCCCTTGCCGGGGACGGCCGCGGGGATGCGCAGGTCCTCGATCTGGCGCAGCGAGGTGTAGCCGCCGCCGACCTGGATGGTGCGGTTCTTCCCGGCCTCGGAGAAGGAGCCGGCCGGGATCGTGCCGCCGCCGGAGCGGAGGGCCTCGGCGAGCTTCATGGAGTTGAGGCCGGCCCCGGCGAGCTTCGTGTCGTCCGGGGTGACGGAGACCTGGAGGTCCTGGACGCCGCTGACGGAGACCTGGCCGACGCCGTCGATGTCCTCGAGGGCGGGCACGACGGTCCGCTCCAGGAGGTCGGCGAGCGCCTGCGGGTCCTTGTCGGAGGCGGCGGCGAGGACGACGGTCGGTATGTCGTCCGTCGAGCCGGCGACGACCTGCGGGTCGACCGAGTCGGGCAGCTGGGCGCGGGCCCGGTTCACGGCCTGCTGGACGTCGGCGACGAGCTGCTTCGTCGACTCGTCGCCTAGTCGAAGGAGGCCATGACGAGGGCCATGCCCTCGGAGGCGGTGGAGGTGACGCCCTTCAGGCCGTCGACGGCCTTCAGGTTGTTCTCCAGGGGCTCCACGACCTGCTTCTCGACCACATCGGGAGAGGCGCCCTGGTAGGGGGCGAGGATCGAGACCATCGGCAGCTCGATCGAGGGGAACAACTGCTGCTTCAGCTGCGGGATCGCGATCGCGCCGAACACGATCGCGACGATGGAGATCAGCCCGATCAGGGCCCGTTGCGCGAGGCTGAATCTGGACAGCCAGGACATGGGTCTCTCTTCTGTGGCGTGCTCGTCGACAGGCGGGAGCAGCCAGGACCCCGGCCGGGATCCGCTGGATCCGCCGGGGGCGCCCCCCGTCTATACGATCTGCCATCGAGCGCCGGAAGTCCTCGGTCCCCGGGTCCAGATCCTTATCCGGCGCATACCGCGTCTGGAGTACGCGCTCACTCCACCCGGGGGCGTACGAGACCGGACTCGTACGCCGTGACCACCAGCTGGGCCCGGTCGCGGGCGCCGAGCTTGGCCATGGCCCGGTTGACATGGGTCTTCACGGTGAGCGGGCTGACGTCGAGACGGTCGGCGATCTCGTCGTTGGAGAGGCCGCCGGCGACCAGGACGAGGACCTCGCGCTCCCGGGCGGTGAGCGCGGACAGCCGCTCGGTGCGGGCCGCACCGCTCCCGCCGACGTCCTCCGCGCCGGGGCCCTGCGCGAGGAACGTGGCGATCAGGCCCTTGGTGGCGGCCGGGGAGAGCAGCGCGTCGCCCGCGTGCGCGATCCGGATCGCGCCGAGCAGTTCCTCGGGCTCGGCCCCCTTGCCGAGGAAGCCGGAGGCGCCGGCGCGCAGCGACTGCACGACGTACTCGTCGACCTCGAAGGTGGTCAGCATGACGATCCGCACCTCGGACAGCTCCGGGTCGGCCGTGATCATGCGGGTGGCGGCGAGGCCGTCCGTGCCCGGCATCCGGATGTCCATGAGGACGACATCGGCCTTCTCGGAGCGGGCGAGGGCCACGGCCTGGGCGCCGTCGGCGGCCTCGCCGACGACCTGCATGTCCGGTTCGGAGTCGACCAGCACCTTGAAGGCGCTGCGCAGCAGGGCCTGGTCGTCGGCGAGCACTACCCGGATCGTCATCGGTCCTCCCCCGTTCGGGACGTCACGGGCAGTATCGCCTGGACCCGGAACCCGCCGCCGAACCGGGGGCCCGCGGTCAGGGTGCCGCCGAAGGCGCCGACCCGTTCGCGCATGCCGAGGAGGCCGTGGCCGCCGTGGGGAGCGTGGTCCCCGGCGGCGGGCGGGCCGCCGTTGTCGAGGACGGTGATCTCGACCGTACGGCCCACCCGGACGACGCTCACCTCGGCCTTCGCGTCCGGTCCCGCGTGCTTGCGCACATTGGTCAGGGCCTCCTGGACGATCCGGTACGCGGCCAGGTCGACGGTGGCGGGCAGCGGCGACTCGCCGTCGGCACGGGCCAGGGCGACCGGGAGGCCGGCCTTGCGGAAGGTGTCGAGGAGCCCGTCGAGGACGGCGAGGCCGGGGGCCGGTTCGGTGGGCGCCTCCGGGTCACCGGACTGCCGCAGCAGGCCCACGGTGGCGCGCAGTTCGTCGAGGGCGGAGCGGCTGGCCTCCCGGACGTGCGCGAGGGCCTCCTTGGCCTGGTCGGGGCGCTTGTCCATGACATGGGCGGCGACGCCCGCCTGCACGTTGACCAGGGCGATGTGGTGGGCGACGACGTCGTGGAGGTCGCGGGCGATCCGCAGCCGCTCCTCGGCGACCCGGCGGCCGGCCTCCTCCTCGCGGGTCCGCTCGGCCCGTTCGGCGCGCTCCCTTATCGCGTCGACGAAGGCCCGCCGGCTGCGCACGGCGTCACCGGCGGCGGCGGCCATGCCCGTCCAGGCGAAGACGCCGAGGTTCTCCTGCGCGTACCAGTGGGTGGGGCCGAAGGCCATGGCCGCGACGGTCAGCAGCGCCATGGTGACGAGGCCGACCCGCCAGGTGGTGGGGCGGTCCGTGCGGGAGGCGACCGTGTAGAGCGCGACGACGGCGCTCATGGCGATGGGGGCGGGCCGGTTGTCGCCGATCAGTTCCACGAGGGTGACGGCCACGGTGAAGCAGAGCACCCGGAGTGGGCAGCGGCGGCGCAGCACCAGCGCGACGGCCCCGGCGACCATGATCAGGACGCTGGTCACGCCGGGCACGTGGTCGCCGAAGGTCGGCCCGGTCCGGCTGCCGTGCGGATCGGTGAACGACCCGGCGATCATGCAGATGAGCGCGCCGAACGCCACCGTCGCGTCGAAGGCGAGCGGGTGCCCGCGGAACCAGTCGCGGAAGCGGGCGAAGGGGGTGCCGGTGGCAGGGCCGGTGGGGGTCACGGGGAACAACGGTACGGGGCGGGAGGCGGGACCCGTACGGGAAAGCACGATGTCCCGCCACCCCGGAGGCGACGGGACCCGTCGTACGGCACGGTCGGCCCGGAATGCCCGGGATCGGCCAGGGTTCACGATCGGCCGGGACCGGGACGTTTGCTGAGCCCGGGATCGGCCGGGGTCCACGCCCCCGCCGATCGGCCGGAATCAAGCCCCCGGGTCAGCCCGGGATCGAGCCCCCCGGTCAGCCCGGGATCAGGCCGCCGTCGGAGAGCATCTCCTTGACCTCGTCCAGGCCCGCGTCCGGAGCCGGGAGGATCAGCTCCGAGGGTTCGAGGGCGTCGTCCGGCAGTGGCTCGCCGAGCCGCCGGACAGCGTCGAGGAGGGAGCCCAGCGTGCGCCGGAACCCTTCCTCGTCCCCCGACTCCAGCTCCGCGAGCAGCTCGTCGTCCAGCGTGTTCAGCTCGACGAAGTGACTGTCGGCCAGCTTCAGCTGGCCCTCCCCCATGATCCGCACGATCATGACGCGTCCTGTCTGTCGCCTACTTCTCGAACCGCGGGTGGGACTGCTGCGTGTTCTCCTGGGGCGCCGCCGCGCCACCGCCCTCGATCGCCTGCTGCTGGGCCGACGGGCCGCCCGCCAGCTCGGCCTTCATCCGCTGGAGCTCCAGCTCGACGTCCGTACCGCCGGACAGCCGGTCCAGCTCCGCCTGGATGTCGTCCTTCCCGAGCCCGGACTGGTCGTCCAGGGCGCCGGAGGCGAGCAGCTCGTCGATCGCGCCTGCGCGCGCCTGGAGCTGGGCGGTCTTGTCCTCGGCCCGCTGGATCGCGAGGCCGACGTCGCTCATCTCCTCCGAGATGCCGGAGAAGGACTCGGCGATCCGGGTCTGCGCCTGGGCCGCCGTGTAGGTCGCCTTGATGGTCTCCTTCTTGGTGCGGAATGCGTCCACCTTGGCCTGGAGGCGCTGGGCGGCGAGCGTGAGCTTCTCCTCCTCGCCCTGCAGCGTCTGGTGCTGCACCTCCAGGTCGCTGACCTGCTGCTGGAGCGCGGCGCGCCGGGACAGCGCCTCACGCGCCAGGTCCTCGCGGCCGAGGGCGAGCGCCTTGCGGCCCTGGTCCTCCAGCTTGGAGGACTGGCCCTGCAACTGGTTCAGCTGGAGTTCCAGCCGCTTGCGGGAGGTGGCGACGTCGGCGACGCCGCGCCGCACCTTCTGCAGCAGCTCCAACTGCTTCTGGTACGAGTAGTCGAGCGTCTCGCGCGGATCCTCGGCCCGGTCAAGGGCCTTGTTCGCCTTCGCGCGGAAGATCATCCCCATACGCTTCATGACACCGCTCATGGGCTTCGCGCGCCCCCTTCTGACGGACTTCGGCTCCAGCTCTACGACAGGATCCACACTACGGGCCCTGTCTCCATTACCGCACTGTTCGGAGCGTGATGCGCTCCTCCCCAAGGACGACTACGTCCGGTGCTCCCTCCCGCGCAGGGAGTAGACGGATCCGGGGGAACCCTCAGTGGTCCCACGTACGAACCGCGCACACATCGCGTACGCACACCTCGAAGACGCGGTCCGCTCCGCTGTCGCTCCGCCGATGCCGAAGAATTTTTCAAGATCTTTTCGAAGCATTGCTATCAGATCGTTCCCGCCCCGCCTGGGGTTCATGCCCACCACCCCGTACCCTTGGGTTTTGTGTTCCGTAGCCGTTCGAAGGAAGAGAAGGCCCCCACCGACAAGGTGACGGCGGACCTCTCCAAGCAGCCCCGCGACCCCGAGGCCCCCAAGGGCCGCCCGACGCCGAAGCGGAGTGAGGCGCAGACCCAGCGCCGTCGCGCCGCGACGGTGCCGACCGACCGCAAGGAGGCATCCAAGCGCCAGCGCGAGGCACGCCGCTCCGACCTGGCCCGCCAGCGCGAGGCGCTGGCCAGCGGCGACGAGCGTTATCTGCCGGCCCGCGACAAGGGTCCGGTCCGCCGCTTCGTGCGCGACTTCGTCGACTCGCGCTTCGCGATCGCCGAGTACTTCCTGCCGATGGCCGTGGTGATCCTCGTGCTGTCGCTGTTCGGCAACGCCAACCGGGGGCTGCAGAACATCTCGCTGCTGCTCTGGCTCGGCGTGATCGTCCTGATCGTCATCGACTCGATCGGCATCTGGATCCGGCTCCGGAAGCAGCTCAACGAGCGCTTCCCGAACGAGCCGAAGCGTGGCGCCATCGCCTACGGCCTGATGCGTACGCTCCAGATGCGCCGCCTGCGACTGCCGAAGCCGCAGGTCAAGCGCGGAGAGCGGCCCTGAGCGCCGACAGCTCGGAGCAGCCCGTCGAGCGTGCCTTCGGCGCGGCGACGTCGGAGTCGGGCGGTCCGGTGCTGCCCGTCGCGCACTGGCCCACCGGCTCCGGGGGGCTGCGCGACACGATCCGGCAGGAGATCGTCGCCCGTCAGCTCGACGAGCAGATATCCGGCCGCTACCCGGTGGGCCAGCGGCTGCGCATCCTCGACGCCGGCATGGGCCAGGGCACTCAGGCGCTGCGCCTCGCCCGCGCGGGGCACACCGTCACCGGTCTCGAAGCCGATCCGGATCTGCTGAAGGCGGCCCGCGACTCGCTGGCGACCGAGCCGGCCGGGATCCGCGAGCGGGTCCGGCTGATCGAGGGCGACGGGCGCGAGACCGGCGTGCACTTCCTCCCCGGCAGCTTCGACGTGGTCCTCTGCCACGGCGTGCTCATGTACGCGGACGAGCCCGACGCACTGCTCGCCGGCCTGGCCCGGATGCTGGCCCCCGGCGGACTCCTCTCCCTGGTCGTACGGAACGCGGAGGCCCTCGCCATGCGGCCGGGGCTCGCCGGGGACTGGTCCGGGGCGCTCACCGCCTTCGACTCGGACGTCTACACCGACGACAACGGCGTGAAGGTGCGGGCCGACCGTCTGGACGCGCTCACGGCGACGCTGGCGGGCATCGCGGCGCCGCTCCACGCCTGGTACGGGGTGCGGGTCTTCACCGACGGCATCCCGCGCGAGGCGGGGCTGCCGGCCGCCGATGAGCTGGACCGGCTGCTCGCCTCCGAGGACCGGGCGGGCCGCACGGAACCGTACCGGCGGCTGGCGGCGCTGCTGCACCTCTGCGGGGTACGGGGCTGACGCGGCGCGACCGTCGTACGGTCGCCGCCGCCGTGTACGCGGGGCCCCGGTTCGGGGTCCCGCTCCCCTGATCGGGTGAGCCCGCCGGGCCCGGGGGCGGGATGAAACGGATACTCCGGACATGGACGTCTCCCGCGCCCCTGCGCGTGCCCGTGCCCGTACGCCCCGGCTCCTCCTCCCGCTGACCGCCTCGGTGTGCGCCGCCGCGCTCGTCGGCGGGTGCTCCTCCGGCGGGGCCGCGACCGCGCCCGAGCGCTCCACCCAGGCGGCGGCGCCGCTCTCCGCGAACGAACTCCAGGACGACTACCAGGCCGTCATCAGGAACGTCCTGCCGTCGGTGGTGCAGATCGACGCGAGCGCGAGCCTCGGCTCCGGAGTGGTCTACGACGACAAGGGCCATGTCGTCACCAACGCGCACGTGGTCGGCCAGGAGAAGACCTTCAAGGTCGCCGCCGCCACCGGCGGGCAGGCGGTCACCGCCCGGCTCGTCTCCTCGTACCCCGAGCAGGACCTCGCGGTCATCAAGCTGGAGTCGCTGCCGCAGGGCCTGAAGCCCGCGAAGTTCGGCGACTCCTCCGCCGTCGACATGGGGCAGATCGTCCTCGCGATGGGCTCCCCGCTCGGTCTGTCCGGCAGCGTGACACAGGGCATCGTCTCCGCGACCGGCCGCACGGTCAGCGAGGGCCAGAACGGTGGGGGGACCGGCGCGACCATCGCGAACATGGTCCAGACCTCGGCGGCGATCAACCCGGGCAACAGCGGGGGCGCCCTGGTGAACCTGGACAGCCAGGTGATCGGCATCCCGACGCTCGCGGCGACCGATCCGGAGCTGGGCGGCGGTTCGGCGCCCGGGATCGGGTTCGCGATCCCCGCGTCGATGGTCCGGACGATCGCGGACCAGATCATCAAGGACGGCAAGGTGACTGACTCGGGCCGGGCGGCCCTGAACATCACCGGCCGTACGGTGCTCGACGACAACTACAACCCCGCGGGCGTCGCGGTGGTCGAGGCGCCGGCCGACGGCGCGGCGGGCAAGGCGGGCCTGAAGCCGGGCGACGTGATCACCCGGCTCGGGGACACCGACATCACGACGATCACGTCCCTGGCGGAGGCACTGGCCTCGATGAAGCCGGGCGACAAGGTGACGACGACGTACGTCCGTGGCACGAAGACGCAGAAGACGGAGATCACCCTCGGCGAGATGTGACGCCGCCCTGGACCCGGAGCTCCGAGGCCCGGCCGTGGGCCCCTGACCGGGCAGGCCGAAGGGGGTGCCGGGGACCGCGTCCCCCGCACCCCCTTCGTGGCGCCCTAGCCCTCCGCGTCGAGGGGCATCGGGCCGTAGATCTTCGTGCCGTCCTCCGACAGCGTCACCTGGGCCGCGCCGCCGCCCAGGAGGTCACGCCAGTGCTCGCCGATCCAGCTCTCCGCGTCGCCCTGGGTGGTGAACTCCTCCGGAGTCACCACCGGCTCGACCTCCGTGCCGTCGGACTTCTCGAACCGCCACGTCCATGCCATGTCCG
Organism: Streptomyces sp. NPDC001728; assembly: GCF_040297565.1. Taxonomy (NCBI): domain Bacteria; kingdom Bacillati; phylum Actinomycetota; class Actinomycetes; order Kitasatosporales; family Streptomycetaceae; genus Streptomyces; species Streptomyces sp. NPDC001728. Next base: position 108,262 of record NZ_JBEOZK010000003.1, on the reverse strand, counting down.
CCTCCTGGCGCTCACCGGATGATCGGTTTCCTGCCCGCAGAGTAGCCGGGCGCGCACGGCTCGCGGTGGCACGGGAGGATCTGAGGGTGGAACTGACTCTGCTCGGCACCGGCGCCCCGCTCGGCCTCCCCCGCCCCGACTGCCCCTGCGCCGTGTGCGCGCTCTCCCTCGGCCCCCGGGTCCGCGCCGCGACGGCGCTGCTGGTGGACGGCGCCCTGCTGCTCGATCTGACCCCGGGGGCCGCGCTGGCGGCGGCCCGTTCGGGGCACTCCCTGGTGGGCGTACGGCAGGTGCTGCTGACGCATCCGCACGACGGGCCCGCCGTCGAGGTGCCCCCCGGGCTGCCGACGGCGGGGCGGGTGCCGGACGGCCGGGAGTTGACGCTGATCTCCGGGCACCGGGTGCGGGCCGTCGCGATGGACTCCCCCGGCACCGGGTACGAGGTGACCTCGGCGGACGGCGAGCGGCTCCTCTTTCTGCCGCCCGGCGGGGCTCCGGCGGGGCTCCCGGAGGACCACCGGGTGCCGTACGACATGGTCGTCGCCGATGTGACGGGCCGGCCGGACGCGCTGGCCCGGCTCCGGGCGACCGGTGCGGTGGGCCCGGCGACCGAGGTGATCGCCGTCCATCTGGACCACGACGCGCCGACGGGCCCGGAGCTGGACCGGCGGCTCACGGCGGCGGGCGCGCGGGCGGTGCCGGACGGGACGACGCTGTACGTGGGCGAGTACCACGAGGTGCCGGACGTGCCGCGCCGGACGCTGGTGACCGGCGGTGCCCGGTCGGGCAAGTCCGTGGAGGCCGAACGGCGCCTGGAGTCCTTCCCCGAGGTGCTGTACGTGGCGACGGGCGGGACCCGGGAGGGCGACCCGGAGTGGGCGGAGCGGGTGGGCCTGCACCGGGAGCGGCGGCCGGCTTCCTGGCGTACCGCCGAGACCTGCGATCTCGTACCCCTGCTCGACGGGGACGGGCCCGCGCTCCTGGTGGACTGTCTGTCGCTGTGGCTGACGGACGCCATGGACCGGGTGGGCGCCTGGGACGACGGAACATGGGCGGACGGCGGGCAGACGGCGCTGCGGGAGCGGACGGCGGAGCTGGTGGCCGCGGTGCGGGCCACCCGTCGCACGGTCGTCGCGGTGACGAACGAGGTGGGTTCGGGGGTGGTGCCGGCGACTGCGGCGGGGCGGCGCTTCCGGGACGAGCTGGGCCGGCTGAACGCGGCTTTCGCCGACGAGTGCGAGGAGGTCCTCCTCGTGGTCGCCGGTCAGCCGTTCGTGCTGCGCGGGTAGGGTGCGAGCACCTATGGCCCTCGCTGATTGTCACAAGGCGGAAACCCGTGAACCTGGACGACTTCTCCGATCTGATCGAGCGCCCCGACGGGGGGATCCGGCGTGACGCCGAGGAGCGCCGTGAGCGGCTGACCGTGCCGCCGGGCGCGCTCGGCCGGCTCGACGAGCTGGGTGAGTGGCTGTCGGCCGCGCAGGCCTCGGTCAAGGTGCGGGCGATCGAGCAGCCGAAGGTGGTGCTCTTCGCGGGCGATCACGGGATCGCCTCGCTCGACGTGTCGGGGCGCCCGGCGGGCACCGCGCACGAGCTGGTACGCGCGGTCCTGGAGGGGGCGAGCCCGGTCGCGGTGCTCGCCCGCTCGGCGGAGGTCCCGGTGCGGGTCGTGGACGCCGGGCTGGACTGCGAACCGGAGCTGCTGCCCGCCGATGTGGTGCGCCACCGGGTACGGCGGGGCAGCGGGCGGATCGACGTCGAGAACGCGCTGACGGTCGAGGAGACCGAGGCGGCGGTCCGGCTGGGCATCGCCATCGCCGACGAGGAGGCGGACTCGGGCACCGATCTGGTGGTGCTCGGTGATCTGAGCGTCGGCGGGACGACCTCGGCGTCGACGCTGATCGCGGCCCTGTGCGGGACGGACGCCTCCGTGGTCACCGGCCGGGGCGGCGCCGGGATCGACGATCTGGCGTGGATGCGGAAGTGCGCGGCGGTCCGGGACTCGCTGCGGCGGGCCCGGCCGGTGCTCGGCGACCAGCTGGAGCTGCTCGCGGCGGTCGGCGGGGCGGATCTGGCGGCGATGACCGGGTTCCTGCTCCAGGCCTCGGTGCGGCGGATGCCGGTGATCCTGGACGGTGTCGTGGGCGCGGCCTGCGCGCTGGTGGCGCAGCGGGCGGCGTTCCGGGCGCCGGACTGGTGGCTGGCGGGCCAGGTGAGCGGGGAGCCGGCGCAGGCGAAGGCGCTGGACCGGATGGCGCTCAACCCTCTGCTCGACCACGGCGTCCATGTGGGTGAGGGAACCGGGGCACTGCTCGCGCTTCCCCTCGTCAGGGCCGCGGCGGCGCTCGCCGCGGAGCTGCCCGAACGTCCGGACCCGACCGCTCCGGACGCCGAGGGCGAATCCGGGCTCTGACGCGGGTCCGACGCGGGGAGACGGACCCCCCGACGCCGGGACAGCGGCCGGGCGCGACGCGCGCGCGGCCGTCTCCGGCGTCGCCGCACGGCGAGCGGCACGCCCCATATGATCGCTTTTCATGGGAGAGGCCCGTTTGTCCGCCGAAGGAGCGCCCCGGGGCACCACCGCCCGGTCGCGGCGCAGCGCCGCGTTCGCCGTCTGGTACCTGCGCGTCGTCACGTTCATCAACTTCCTGAGTGCCGTGTGGGTCTCCTTCGGGCAGGACCTGCGCCGGCACAACGAGGACAACTACTTCACCCCGTACATGCTCACCGCGGGCTTCGCCTCGGGAGTCTTCACGCTCTTCCTGGCGATCACCATGCGGCGCCGCAAGCGGGCCGCGTGGATCCTCAACCTGGTGCTCAGCGGGCTCTTCCTGCTGCTCTTCGCGCTGGTGATGGTCTTCCCCGAGATCCGGCAGCACGCCCAGAACTGGATCTCGCTGGGCCTGACCGCCGTGTTCGTCCTCGCGCTGCTGCTCGGCCGCAAGGAGTTCTACGCGAAGGGCGACCGCTCCAACCCGTGGCTGGCCGCGATCGTGGCGGTCGGCGGACTGCTCGTGACCTCGCTGCTCGCGGCCGTCCTGGTCACCGTCACCAACACCGCCACCGCTCCGTCCACCTTCCTGGAGCGCTGGCGGTACGGCGTGATGCGGCTGATCACCCTGGCCGCCGACAACTCCCGTATCGCCGGGATCAGCACCCCCGGCTGGGTCGACGTCACCATCAACGTGCTGTCCACGCTGCTGCTCATCGCGGTGCTGTTCGCCGCCTTCCGCTCCCGCCGGGCCGTCGACCCGCTCACCGAGGAGGACGAGAAGAAGCTGCGGCTGCTGCTGGACAAGAACGGCGACCGCGACTCGCTCGGCTACTTCGCGCTGCGCCGTGAGAAGAGCGTCGTGTGGTCGCCGAGCGAGAAGGCCGCCGTCACCTACCGGGTGGTCGGCGGGGTGTCGCTGGCGTCCGGCGACCCGATCGGCGACCCCGAGGCCTGGCCCGGCGCCATCGAGCCCTGGCTGGCCGAGGCCCGCGAGCACGGCTGGATCCCGGCCGTGATGGGGGCGAGCGAGGAGGCCGGCACCATCTACGCCCGGCACGGTCTGGACGCCCTGGAGCTGGGCGACGAGGCGATCGTGGAGACCGACGAGTTCACCCTCGACGGCCGGGCGATGCGGACGGTCCGGCAGGCCTTCAACCGGGTGAAGCGGGCCGGTTACGAGGTCCGTATCCGGCGCCACGAGGACATCCCGGCCGATGAGATGGCCGAGCTGCTGCGCAAGGCCGACGACTGGCGGGACGGCGCCACCGAGCGCGGCTTCTCGATGGCGCTCGGCCGGCTCGGGGACCCGCACGACGGCCGCTGCGTGATGCTGGAGTGCACCGACGAGCAGGGGGCGCTGCGGGCCGTGCTGTCCTTCGTGCCCTGGGGGCCGAAGGGGCTCTCGCTCGACCTGATGCGCCGCGACCGGGACTCCGAGAACGGTCTGATGGAGTTCATGGTCATCGAACTCCTCCAGCGCGCCAAGGAGATCGGGATCACTCAGGTCTCGCTGAACTTCGCGATGTTCCGCTCCGTCTTCGAACGTGGCTCGAAGCTCGGGGCGGGACCCGTGCTGCGCATGTGGCGTTCGCTGCTCAGCTTCTTCTCCCGCTGGTGGCAGATCGAGTCGCTGTATCGCGCCAACGCCAAGTACCGACCGATCTGGGAGCCCCGATTCATGCTCTTCGAGAAGAGTGCGGACCTGCTGCGCATCGGCCTCGCGGCCGGCCGCGCGGAAGGGTTCCTGGAGGCCCCCGGGCTGCCGAAGTGGCTGCACCGCAGACATCTGGAGAGCGGCCGTTGAGCAGCGCCTTCCGGGACTTCGCCCGCCGCGAGTGGGGGCCGCTGTTCACCACCGTACGGACGGCGCTCGTCACGCGGCGGTGGCGGGCGGTCCCGATGACGCTCGCCGCGGTCTGTCTCACCGCCCTGTTCCAGGTGGTGCAGAACCAGGACTGGGGCTATCAGGCGGTCCAGGACATCGGTTCCGTACGGGCCGAGGACGCCCTGTGGCTCTCGCTGCTCCGGACCCCGCTCTCGCTCTTCGTGCCCGCGCTCGACCTGCCGGTGTGGGGCGCGCTCGCCCAGGTCCTGCTGGTGTTCGGGATCGCCGAGATCTGTCTCGGCCGGTGGCGGACCCTCACGGTCGCCTATCTGGCCACGCTCGCCGGGACGCTGTACGCGCGCGTGGGCATCGCACTCGGGCCCGGCAGTCCGCTCGGCCTGCCCGCCTCCGACGCGCAGGTCGTCGACACCGGGCCGTCGGCCGCCGTCGTCGGTCTCGCCGTGTACGTGTGCTGGCGGCTCGGGGCCCGGTGGACGGGCGCGCTGGTGGTCGTGGCGATGGTCGTGGAGGTGATCATCAAGGCGAACCTCGCGGGCAAGGAGCATCTGGCGGCCATCGCGGCCGTCCTGGTCCTGATCGCCTTCCAGGCGTGGCGGGGGCGCCGTCAGGACGGGGTGGAGTCGGAGCCCCGGCCCGGGACCCGCTCCTGGAAGCCGCCGATCAGGTCCTGAAAGCGGCGCCGGATCCTGGTCCAGCGTTTGTCGTGCCGGTAGGTGCGGATACGGGAGCGGGCCCGTGCCCGGTGGCGGCGCCCGTAGAACCGGCGGGACCACCAGGAGCCGGGGCGGGCGAGGCGGACGGCGCCGACGATCGCCACGAAGGGGACCAGGGTCCCGATCACGGCCATCCGGAACTTCCCCTTCACCAGGGTGATCAGGATGAAGAGGAAGTTCACCACCAGGGTCAGGATGAAGGCGACCCGGTCCTGGCGTTCGCCGGAGCTCATGTCGTCGACGCCGAGCGGTGAGAAGCCGCTCAGGGCCAGCAGGACCAGGGACGCGGTGAGGACGACCACCTCGACGCTCTTGCGGCCCTCGTCGCTCCAGTACACGTCGTCGAGGTGCAGGATCAGCGCGAACTCGTCCAGGACGAGTCCGGCGCCGATCCCGAAGACCACCGCGAAGACGGCCCCGCCGACCCCGTGCCGGTCACTGCCCACCGCGCCGAATCCGCCAAGGACGGTGAGCACCACACCCGGCACGACGTGATGGATGTGGAGCCCGCCGGAGGACACGTTCTTGAACGGCCCCTTCCCCGCCCGGATGAGGCGGGTGACGGCCCGGGTGACCAGGAACGTCACGACGAACGAGGTCAGCGCGAGGAGCATCGGGAGCTTGCCCGGCTCGACGATGTTGCGGGAGAACCAGTGACCCATGCCACCCCGTTCCGATATGCGCGATATGCGCAATCTACCGTCCAGGGGCGGCGATTACCCTGCCCGGATGGACGGCCTGCGTTTCGCCTTCGGCACCCTCACGGTGTTCCCCGCCCGCATCACCCGCTGGGACCGGGACGCGGCGCGCGCCGGCATGCTCTGCGCCCCGCTGGCCGGTCTGGTCGTCGGCCTCTGCGCCGCCGCGCTCGGCGGCGCGTTCCTGGCGCTCGGCTCGGGCCCGCTGCTCGCCGCCGTCGTCAGCACCGCCGTCCCCGCCGTCCTCACCCGCGGCCTCCACCTCGACGGCCTCGCCGACACCGCCGACGGCCTCGGCAGCGCCAAGCCCGCCGAGGAAGCGCTGCGCATCATGAAGCAGTCGGATGTCGGCCCGTTCGGCGTGATCGTCCTCCTGCTCGTCCTGCTCGCCCAGGTCGCGGCCCTCTTCGAGCTGTACGGGGAGAGCTGGGCGCACGGCGCGGCCGGCACCGCCCTCGCCGCGACCGTCGCCCGCCTCGCCCTCACCCACGCCTCCCGCCACGGCATCCCCGCGGCCCGGCCCGAGGGCCTCGGCGCGATCGTCGCCGCGACGGTCCCGGTCCGCTCGGCGACCCTCGCGACGGCGGTGGTCCTGGTGCTCTGCGCCCTGACGGGCCTGCTGTTCTCGCCGTACGACGCGGTCCACAACGTCCTGGCGGCCGGGGCCGCGATGGGCGCGGCGGCGCTGCTGCTGCGCCGCTGCGTGCGGCGGTTCGGCGGGGTGACGGGCGATGTGTTCGGGGCGGTGGAGGAGTCGGCGGCGACGGTGGCCCTGGTGGCGCTCGCACTGGGCTGACCCGCACCTGACCCGCCCCCTGCGCGCCGCCCTCTCCCCGTCAGCAGGGCCGCCGCCACACCCCCAGTTCGTAGTGCTTGAGCATGGAGCCGAGGCCCAGCTTCCGGGTCTGCGGGCAGAACTGTTCCGTCGTCAGTTCGTACTCGACGTGGAAGACGGCCTTGCCCGCCGCCACGAACGGGGCGAGCCGCCCGCACTCGTCGTACTCCGCGCACTGCTCGTTGACCGCGAAGTCGAAGTCCGGGAGCAGCTGCGGGATCTGGTCCAGGTCGTTCTTGAGGCCGACCGCCAGGCCGCGTTCACGGGCCAGGCGGGCGATCAGACGGTTGTAGCGGAGCTGGTCGGCGGCGGTGAGGGGAAAGCCTGTGCGGTTGCGGTAGCCGTCCATGTTGTCGGGTTCGACGGCGTCGAAGCCCTTGCCCCGGCACAGGTCGAGGCGCTTCGCCATGAGCGGTTCGAGGACGTCGGTGCGACGGATGTCGAGCCAGCGTTCGCCCTCCCAGCCGTTGCCCTTGCCGAGGACGGACTTCGGGAACGCCGCCGCGTCGGGGCGGAAGTCCTCCCAGGCACCGGTGGAGAGGTAGCAGATGACCTTGCGGCCCCGGCGGTGGAGGTCCGCGACGGCGGACGCCGGGTGGTCGAAGCCGTCGATGTCGTACACGGGGACGTCGACGGTCGGATCGAGCTTCCCGCTGAGCTGCCACTGCCAGGTCAGGCCGGGCGTCGGCTGCCACCGGTCCGCCCTCGGCTTCGGGTCCGGACCGGGGCCCGGGGCCGCCGTGCAGGCGGTGGCGAGGAGCAGCAGCCCCGCGAGCAGGGGCAGCAGTCGTCTCATCGGGCGGGCTCCAGGAGGTGCGGAAGGGTGCCCCAGGGGTGGGCGCCGGTGCCGGGGACGGCGCAGTGCACCGGGGTGGCCGGGCGGACGCCGGGCGGGGCGGCGTAGACGAGGTGGCAGTAGTGCGGGGCGACGGGCAGGTCGAGCGCCCGGTAGGTGTCCCAGGGGCCCTCGAAGGTGACCAGGAGATCGGCGAACTCCTCGTATCCCGGGTCGGGGTGGGCGCCGTGGTTGAGCACCAGGGTCGCGGCTCCGGAGGAGCGCGCCGCGACCGCGATCCGGCGGTAGTGGCCGAGGGCGTCGGGCGAGGTCGACACCTGGTCGAGGAAGGCGCCGTCGGTGCCGTACCAGTCGCGGTGCCGGAGCAGGTCGGTGACGACCTCGGCGTGCGGGCGGCGCCCGTAGGCGGTGTCCGCGTAGCCGAGGAGCCGGACGCCGGACGCCCGCAGCCGGCCGGCGCTCTCCGCGAACGCCGGGTCGGGCGCCTCGCCCGCACCGCTCGCCGGGTTGACGACGACGCCGTACAGGGACGGGGCCGCGTCCACGAGCGCCGACCAGGCCTCGGGACGGTCGGCCGGGTGCTCGTAGAACGGCACCAGGAGGAAACGATTCACGGGCCGAGTCCCCTAGACGCGGTGGGCGGTCGGTCGTACCAGCAGAACACAGGTGAGTACGGCGAGCACGACGGCCGCTCCCCCTGCCGCCACCGGGCCCGCGGCGGGTTCCGCGGTCTGTGCCGCCGCCGCGAGCAGACACACGGCGGCGGCGCTCAGCACCGCGCCGAAGGCCTGGAGCAGCAGCCCCAGCCACAGCACGGTCCCGATCAGGAGCAGGGTGACGAGCCGCGGCAGCGTGGGCCAGGGCGCCCCCGGCCAGGCCAGGGTCGCGGCGAGGGTGAGCCCGACGAGGACCGTGAGGTAGCCGCCGAGGCAGAGCACCAGGGTGCCGGAGACCGCGCGGCGGAACTCGCGGGCGGTGGTGAGGGTCCGCAGCCGGGTCAGGCTCTCGCCGCGGAAGCGGTGCAGCAGCCACTCGGCGGGCCCCATGGAGAGCGTCAGCGCAAGCACCGCGCCCGCCCCGCTCACCAGCGTGTCGCCGACGCCCGCGTGCAGCACCAGGAGACCGCTGCCGAGGCCGAACAGTCCGTACGGGAGGGAGGCGGCGCGCGGGGGGCCGCCGCGTCCCGCCGCGCCGCGCCGCGCGCCCGGCCGGAGGACGAGCGCGGCGAAGACGGTGCTCGCGGTGAGCGCGGCGAGCAGGAGGGTGGCGCGCAGCGGGTCGGGCAGGTCCCAGCGGAAGGCGGGGACGGCTCCGGCGAGCGGCATCAGGGCACAGAGCAGGGCCCGTTCGCGGCCGAGGACGAGCAGGACGGTCGCGGCGGCGAGGTAGAGCGACTGCCCGGCGGCGAACAGCGCCGCCGGGATCTCGCCGGGCGCGGCGGTCGCGAGGGCGACGGCCGTCCCGGCGAGGGCGCCCCCCGGGCCTCCGAGGAGCAGGGTGCGGGCGGCGGCGGGCCGGTCGCCGAGGCCCAGCCAGGTGTACGCGCGGTGGGACAGGGCCTGGTTCCACACCCAGCCGGTGACGGCGCCCGCGAGGAGCGGGACGGTGCCGCCGGGGAGCCCGAACCGGCCGTGCTCCCCGGCGAGCAGGGGTGAGGCGAGGACGTACGCGAGGCCGGGCAGCGCGAAGACGAGGCCGCGCAGGAGGCAGCCCGCGAGCCCGCTGTGCCAGGGCCCGGCGGGCGGGGCCTCCGGGGCGGGGTGGCGCCGCTCCACGCGCGCGTAGAGGTCCTCGGCGAGCTCGAAGGAGTCGGCGCGGCCGTAGGTGAGCCGGATGTGGTCGTCGGTCATGCCGTCGGATTCGAGGAGGGCGGCGATCTCGTCGGGATGGACGGCGACGGCGGCGAGTCCCCCGATCCGCTCGGTGAGCCGGTCGAGCGGATCGGGGGCGAGGTCGCCCGCGGCGGGGTGCGTCGGGTGCGCGGGGTCGGCGGCCGTGGCCCCCGGGGGCCTTCCGGGTGCTCCCGGTGTCTCCCCCCGTGGGCGCGGGATCGCCGGCAGGGGGGTGTGGGTGGTCGGGCGTCTCAGCCAGAGGGAGCCGCTCATGCCGGGGTGCCTCCCGCGACGAGGGTGGGGGTGGTGATGCGGCGGGGCGCGGGCAGGCGGACCGGCCACGGCTTGGGGTGGGTGACGGGTCGTACGGGTCCGGTCCGCTCGCCCGCGAGTTCGCGGTAGATCTGGCGGAAGCCGTCCACCGAGCGGTGCAGGGTGAAGCGGTCGACGACCCGCTGCCGGGCCTGCCGGCCGAGTTCGGCGCGGCGGGCCCCGTCGCGCAGGAGCGCGGTGACGGCGGCGGCCAGGACGGCCGGTTCGCGGGGCGGGACGACGATCCCGGCGTCCCCGACGGCCTCGCGGACCCCGCCGACGTCGGTGGAGACGGTGGCCCGGCCGCAGGACATGGCCTCGATGAGGGAGAAGGGGAAGCCCTCGCTGATGGAGGAGAGCACGACCACGCTGCCGGCAGCGTAGGCGGAGGGCACGTCGGAGACGCGGCCCTCGAAGGTGAGGCCGTCGGTGACGCCGAGTTCGGCGGCGAGCTTCTCCAGCCGGGTGAGGTAGTCCTCGTTCCCGGCGGGGACGGGGCCGAACAACCGGAGCCTCAGCTCGGGGAGTTCGGCGCGGCAGAGCGCGTACGCCCTGATGAGGGTTTCGAGGTCCTTGATGGGGTCGACGCGTCCGCACCAGCTGAGGGTGGGTGCCTCGGGTTCGGGGCCGGCCTCGGGGAAGAGGGCCGGGTCGACGCCGTTGTAGACGGTGCGGATGCGGTCGACGGGGGCGCCGCCGCGCTCCTCCCAGCGCCGGTTGTACTGGTTGCACGGGGTGATGAGGTCGGCCTTGCGGTAGCCGAGGGTGTTGAGCTCGCGGTAGAAGCCGAGCATGAGGGCCTTGACGGGCCAGCGCTGCGCGTCGGTGCGATAGCCGAGGTAACGCTCGCGGAGGTAGATGCCGTGTTCGGTGAGCAGGAAGGGCACCCCTTCGAAGTGCTGTGCGGCGAGCGCCGGAAGCGTGGCGAGGCCGCTGGAGACGGCGTGCGCGACGCCGTCGGTGGATATCCGGGCGGCGAGCGGCCGCAGGGCGTGTTCGAGCAGGTCGGTGGCGGTGAGCGCGTCGTGGACGGTGGGCCGGGCGGCGAGCGTCGGCAGATGGGGCATGGTCCAGATCCACATCAGGGAGCGCAGCGCGGCCTCGGAGCGCAGGGCCGTGGTCAGCCGTCCCTGGCGGGCGAGTTCGGCCAGTTCGTACAGGCCGGTGCCGAAGTCGCAGTCCGCCCCGGGGTCGAGGAGGGCGAGCAGGACGCGTTCGTAGGCGTCGAGGAAGCGGCGGCGCGTACGCCCCCGCAGGGGCCGGCGTGCGCGCACGGGCGCGGCCGGTCCCTGCGGGCGTCCCCAGAGGGGGTACGCGGTGTGCCGGGTGACGTTGGGCGGCAGCTCCCAGGTGACGGGCTCCCGGCCGCTGCCGATGAGGGCGAGGATCTCGAAGTCGACCTCGGGCATGCCGCGGACGAGCTGGTCGCACCAGGTGCTGACGCCGCCGTGGACGTGCGGATAGGTGCCTTCGGTGAGCATGGTGACGTGACGGCCACGGCTCGGCATGTGCGTTCCCCCCAGAACGTGCTGGTCAGGCGGTCGGGAGCGTGAGTGTGACGCTGGTCTGGAGCAGTTCGGGCGCGGTCCAGGCGGAGCGGGTTCCCGCGTAGGGCGCGCCGAAGGCGGTGGTGCCGAGGAGGAGGCGCTTACGGGTGCCCTCGGGGGCGGTGACGGGCGCCGCGAGGCCGGCGGGGGCCTTGACGGTGACCGTGGTGCCGACGCGGTAGGCGGTGACCTTTCCGGCGGCGAGGGCCCGGTCCCAGGCGGTGCGGCGGGTCAGCTCGGTGCCGACGTCCTTCTGGGCGGGGTTGACCAGCGGGGCGCTGGGCGCGAACAGGGCCCGGTAGTCGCCGAGTACCCGGTCGAGGACGGGGTAGAGGAGGCGTTCCTCGGCGAGGTTGGACTGGTGCACGTAGTGCGGGCGGGGGTCGTTGCCGAGGACGTGGGAGAGGGCGGTGCGGGCTTCCTGCGGCACGATGTGGTCGGCGTAGCCGGTGGCCGTGGGGAGCGGGGCGGGCAGGCAGGTGGAGGCCGGGTTGGACTCGCAGACGCCGCTGCCGCCGTCGGCGCGGGAGGTGTAGATCCAGTTGTACTCATCGGCCATCTCGGCGGCGGTGCCCACGTTGTAGTACACGTTCACGGGGTGGCGGGGCACGGTCTTCGCGGCGCCGGTGGCGGTCCCGACCGAACGCTGCTGCGGTTCGCGGGAGCTGTCGCTGCCGGTCCACTTGACGCCGTTGTCGGCGAGGGCGCCGGCGAGGTTGGGGTTGTCGACGGGCTGCTGGGGCAGGGTCCTGAGGCCGGAGTGCTCGCCGGTGACGAGTTCGCTCCGGTCGACGGAGATGCCCTTGCCGAGGGCCCAGTTGTAGTTGTCGCGGATCTGTCCGGAGAGTTCGGAGCGGCTGACCCAGAGGGTGTTGCCCGCGGTGTCCTCGGCGCACTGCCAGGGGACGACGACGTTGTCCTGGACGCAGCCGAGGAACGGGTGGGTGTAGGTGTGGTTGATCCACCGGTACTGGGCGCGGTCCGCGACGAGGCGGGCGGTGAGCGGGTCGCTGCCGCCGTGCTCGGTCTTCCACTGCTCGCCCTGGCCGCCGTTGTAGACCATGTCGAGGGTGAAGCCGGCGGACTTCTGCCAGGCGGCGGCGTACTGGGCGTCCGCGACCGTCATCCGGATCGGGTTGACGCCCTCGCCGTCGTCGCCGACGCAGTCGAAGTCGCCCGGGGTGCAGTTGAGGTTCGCGTCCCAGCGGGCGTCGGGGGCGAAGACGTCGTCGACGTGGACGGAGAGGTAGTTGCGGCTCTGGCCGAGGTGGACGCCCTGGGTGAGCCATTCGACGATGCCCCGGGCGAGGGCCCGGAACTGCCGCTGGTACTGGTTGTAGGCGAAGGTGACGACGAGTTCGCGGCGCCCGTCGGCTGCGTACTCGCCGACGAGGCTGGCCCGGCCGCCGGCCCCGTCGACGGGCATGTCCAGGTAGCTGGTGTAGCCGGCGCGGGGGCGGCCGGCGTACCCGTAACTCTCGGAGACCGCGGGGTCGTTGTCCTCGAAGGTGAGCGAGCCGTTCAGGTAGTCGAAGGGGCCGGTCCTCCCGGCGGCGGTGACGCCGGCGGTGGTCCCGTCGAGGACGCCGGACCAGCCTCCCTCGTTCGTGTAGTCCAGTCCGACGCCGGGGTGCGACCACGTGTAGGCGTCGACCTGTGGGATCCCGAAGGTCCGCTCGTACGTCTGGAGGGCGGTGTGTTCGGCCGAGTCCGGGCCGAAGGCGCTCTCGTGGGGCAGGACGACGCCCTGGTACTTGGCGCGGGGGCGGCCGTCGAGCGTGTCGCTGAGGAAGGCGGTGTCGAGAACCGGCCGGTTCGGGTCGTTCAGGTCGATCCTGCGGTACGGGACACCGGAGCCCTTCAGCTCGGCGGTGATCGCCCCGACCGCGCTGCCGCCGTCGTCGACGACGAGGACGGCGAGGTCCACACGGGGCGGTGTCGCGGCGACCGCCTGTGCGGACGGGACGACGGTGGCGAGCAGCGCGGCGGTGGCGAGGGCCGCGATCCGGGCGGTTCTGGGCGTACGGATTCGGTCGGAGTCCATGGCGGGTGTCCCCCCTCGGCGGGCCCTTCCCGAACCGGCGGGACCCGTGGAGATGTCGCAGATGAGGCGAAGGACGGTGGGTCGTCCTCGCGTGAATGAGGCGAGTGTGACCGGGCGACGGGAGCCGGAACGGTAAACATGAAAGAGACACCACGGATGAGTGAATCAACGCCGCCGTGAGCGAACCGAGCGAGCGAGCGTAGGCTCGTTCTCGGCGCTCTCCGGGCCGAAATACGATGCGGCGGGCACGGTCGGCCTATCCCTCGACCGCCACAGAACTCAATGGAAGCGAGATTTCACCACCGTGACTGCTCTCACTCTCAGCACTGCCGGCGCGGCGACGCTGCGCTCCGACGCCCTCGTCGTCGGCGTCGCGAAGTCCGGGAAGGCGCTCGTCGTCGCCCCGGGCGCCGAGGCCGTCGACAAGGCCTTCGAAGGCCGGCTCGCCGCCGTCCTGGAGACCCTGGGCGCCTCGGGTGCCGAGGGTGAGGCCACGAAGGTGCCCGCCCCCGCCGGCCTCAAGGCGCCGCTGGTCCTGGCCGTCGGCCTGGGCGCCGCGCCCGAGGACGGCGAGTCGTACGGCGCGGAGACCCTGCGCCGCGCCGCCGGCACCGCCGCCCGTGTCCTGACCGGCACGAAGAAGGCCGCGTTCGCACTGCCGATCGCCGTCGCCGAGGACGCCGCCGCCATCGCGGAGGGCGCCCTGCTCGGCGCGTACGCCTACACGGCGTACCAGGAGACCGGCAAGGACGCGAAGAAGCCGCTGGGCGAGGTCGCCCTGCTCGGCGCCAAGCCGCGCGACAAGGCCTTCAAGGCCGCCGCCGAGCGTGCCCAGGCCGTCGCGGAGGAGATGAACCGCGCCCGTGACCTGATCAACATGCCGCCGAACGACCTGTACCCGGCCACCTTCGCCGCCGCCGTGCAGGCCGCCGGCAAGGAGCACGGCCTCAAGGTCCAGGTCTTCGACGAGAAGGCGCTCACCAAGGGCGGCTTCGGCGGCATCCTCGGCGTCGGCATCGGCTCCGTGAACCCGCCGCGCCTGGTCCGGGTCGCCTACACCCACCCGAAGGCGGAGAAGACCCTCGCCCTGGTCGGCAAGGGCATCACCTACGACTCGGGCGGCATCTCCCTCAAGCCGGCCGGCCACAACGAGACGATGAAGTGCGACATGGCCGGCGCCGCCGCCGTGTTCGCCTCCGTCGTCGCCGTGGCCCGCCTCGGCCTCGAGGTCAACGTCACGGGCTGGCTCGCCCTGGCGGAGAACATGCCGTCCGGCTCCGCCACCCGCCCGGGTGACGTGCTGAACATGTACAGCGGCAAGACCGTCGAGGTCCTCAACACCGACGCCGAGGGCCGGCTCGTCCTCGCCGACGCGCTGACCAAGGCCTCCGAGGAGAACCCGGACGCGATCGTCGACGTCGCGACCCTGACCGGCGCGATGGTCCTGGCGCTCGGCGACCGCACCTTCGGCATCATGGCCAACGACGACGACTACCGCTCCGCGATCCACGAGATCGCCGAGGAGGTCGGCGAGCAGTCCTGGCCGATGCCGCTCCCCGCGGACCTGCGCAAGAGCATGGACTCCCCCACCGCCGACATGGCCAACATGGGCGTCCGGATGGGCGGCGGCCTGGTCGCCGGTCTCTTCCTCCAGGAGTTCGTGGGCGAGGGCATCACCTGGGCTCACCTGGACATCGCGGGCCCGGCCTTCCACGAGGGCGCCCCGTACGGCTACACCCCGAAGGGCGGCACCGGCTCCTCGGTGCGCACCCTGGTGAAGCTGGCCGAGCGCACGGCGGCCGGCGAGCTCTGAGCACCTCCGTGACAGGGACGGCCCCGGGCTTCGCGCCCGGGGCCGTCCCTGTTCGCCGGCGGCCGTCGCTGTTCGCTGGCGACGAAATCCGTAGGTTCGTACGCGCCCGTGACCCCGCCGTACGGTCGATCGGCCGTCTCAGAGCACGGCCCCGCGTCCCGTCGTCCGTCAACAAGTGCGAAGATGGGTTCTCGGCAGGACAGGGCCCCCACCACAGGGCCGAAATAAAGCGGCCGGACACCAGCCGCCGCCCGGTCATCGAAGACCGGCGACGAGCGCACATGCATGGAGGACGTGACGTGGCGAACGACGCCAGCACCGTTTTCGACCTAGTGATCCTCGGCGGCGGTAGCGGCGGTTACGCCGCGGCCCTGCGCGGAGCGCAGCTGGGCCTGGACGTCGCACTGATCGAGAAGAACAAGCTCGGCGGCACCTGCCTGCACAACGGCTGCATCCCGACGAAGGCCCTGCTCCACGCCGGCGAGGTCGCGGACCAGACCCGCGAGGCGGAGCAGTTCGGTGTCAAGGCCTCTTTCGAGGGCATCGACATCAAGGCCGTGCACAAGTACAAGGACGACGTGATCTCGGGCCTGTACAAGGGTCTGCAGGGTCTCGTCGCCTCCCGCAAGGTGACCTACATCGAGGGCACCGGCCATCTGTCCTCCCCGACCTCCGTCGATGTCGACGGCCGTCGTGTCGAGGGTCGCCACATCCTCCTGGCCACCGGTTCCGTGCCGAAGTCCCTGCCCGGCCTGGAGATCGACGGCAACCGGATCATCACCTCGGACCACGCGCTGACCCTGGACCGGGTCCCGGAGTCCGCGATCATCCTCGGCGGCGGTGTCATCGGCGTCGAGTTCGCCTCCGCGTGGAAGTCCTTCGGCACCGACGTCACGGTGATCGAGGGCATGAAGCACCTGGTCCCGGTCGAGGACGAGAACAGCTCGAAGCTTCTTGAGCGCGCCTTCCGCAAGCGCGGCATCAAGTTCAACCTCGGCACCTTCTTCCAGTCCGCCGAGTACACCGACGACGGCGTCAAGGTCACCCTGGCCGACGGCAAGACCTTCGAGGCCGAGGTGCTGCTCGTCGCCATCGGCCGCGGCCCGGTCTCCACCGGTCTCGGTTACGGGGAGCAGGGCGTCGCGATGGACCGCGGCTACGTCCTGGTCGACGAGTACATGCGCACCAACGTGCCGACGATCTCGGCCGTGGGCGACCTCGTCCCGACCCTCCAGCTCGCGCACGTCGGCTTCGCCGAGGGCATCCTCGTCGCGGAGCGGGTGGCCGGCCTCAAGGCCGTCCCGATCGACTACGACGGCGTGCCCCGGGTGACCTACTGCCACCCCGAGGTCGCCTCCGTCGGCATCACCGAGGCCAAGGCCAAGGAGATCTACGGCGCGGACAAGGTCGTCGCCCTCAAGTACAACCTCGCGGGCAACGGCAAGAGCAAGATCCTCAAGACCGCGGGCGAGATCAAGCTCGTCCAGGTCAAGGACGGTGCCGTGGTCGGCGTCCACATGGTCGGTGACCGCATGGGCGAGCAGGTCGGCGAAGCGCAGCTGATCTACAACTGGGAGGCGCTGCCGGCCGAGGTCGCGCAGCTCATCCACGCCCACCCGACGCAGAACGAGGCGCTCGGCGAGGCCCACCTGGCCCTGGCCGGCAAGCCGCTGCACTCCCACGACTGACGCTCATCGTCATCACAGGGCGCGACGACCACTTTCCGCAATTCGTTAGGAGCAACTGAAACCATGTCGGTTTCCGTAACCCTGCCGGCGCTCGGCGAGAGCGTCACCGAGGGCACCGTCACCCGCTGGCTCAAGGCCGAGGGCGAGCGTGTCGAGGCCGACGAGCCGCTGCTCGAGGTCTCGACCGACAAGGTCGACACCGAGATCCCGGCCCCCGCCTCGGGCATCCTGGCCTCCATCAAGGTCGCCGAGGACGAGACGGTCGAGGTCGGCGCCGAGCTGGCCATCATCGACGACGGCTCCGGCGCCCCCGCCGCTGCCGCCGCCCCGGCCGCCGAGGCCGCTCCGGCTCCGGCCGCCGCCCCGGCCGCCGAGGCCGCTCCGGCTCCGGCCGCCGCCCCGGCCCCCGTGGCCGAGGCCCCGGCCCCCGGTGCAAGCACCGGCTCCACTGGAGCGGCTGTCGCCGCGCAGCCTGCTGCGGTCGCCGAGGCCCCCGCCGAGGCTCCGGCCGCCGGTGGCGCCACCGGCACGGACGTCGTCCTGCCGGCGCTCGGCGAGTCCGTCACCGAGGGCACCGTCACCCGCTGGCTGAAGTCGGTCGGCGAGACCGTCGAGGCCGACGAGCCGCTGCTCGAGGTCTCCACGGACAAGGTCGACACCGAGATCCCGGCCCCGGTCTCGGGTGTCCTCCTGGAGATCGTCGTCGCCGAGGACGAGTCCGCCGAGGTCGGCGCCAAGCTCGCCGTCATCGGTGCCGCGGGTGCGGCTCCGGCCGCCGCCCCGGCTCCGGCTCCGGCCGCCCCCGCCGCGGCTCCGGCCCCGGTCGCCGCCCCGGCCCCGGTGGCTCCGGCCGCCCCGGTCGCCGCCCCGACTCCCGTCGCGCCCGCCGCCCCGGTCGCCGCTCCGGCGCCCGTCGCCGCCGCCCCGTCCATCGCCCCGGCCCTGGTCACCCCGGTTCCGGCGGCGCCCGCGGCTCCGGCCGAGGACGGCGCGTACGTGACCCCGCTGGTCCGCAAGCTCGCCACCGAGAACGGTGTCGAGCTGGCGGCCGTCAAGGGCTCCGGCGTCGGCGGTCGTATCCGCAAGCAGGACGTCCTCGCCGCCGCCGAGGCCAAGAAGGCCGCCGCGGCTCCGGTCGCGGCTCCGGCCGCCGCCAAGGCTCCGGGCAGCGCGGTCATCGAGGTGTCCCCGCTGCGCGGTCAGACCGTCAAGATGACCCGCATGCGCAAGGTCATCGGCGACAACATGATGAAGGCGCTGCACGGCCAGGCCCAGCTGACCTCGGTCGTCGAGGTCGACATCACCAAGCTGATGAAGCTGCGCGCCAAGGCCAAGGACGCCTTCGCCGCCCGTGAGGGCGTCAAGCTGTCCCCGATGCCGTTCTTCGTGAAGGCCGCGGCCCAGGCGCTGAAGGCCCACCCGGTCATCAACGCCCGGATCAACGAGGACGAGGGCACGATCACCTACTTCGACACCGAGAACATCGGTATCGCGGTGGACTCCGAGAAGGGTCTGATGACCCCGGTCATCAAGGGTGCGGGCGACCTCAACATCGCCGGCATCTCGAAGAAGACCGCGGAGCTGGCCGGCGCCGTGCGCGCCAGCAAGATCACCCCGGACGACCTCGCCGGTGCGACCTTCACCATCTCCAACACCGGTTCGCGCGGCGCGCTCTTCGACACGATCATCGTGCCCCCGAACCAGGTCGCCATCCTGGGCATCGGCGCCACCGTGCGCCGTCCGGTCGTCATCAACCACCCGGACCTGGGTGAGACGATCGCGATCCGCGACATGACGTACGTCGCGCTGTCCTACGACCACCGTCTGGTGGACGGCGCCGACGCCGCCCGCTACCTGACCTCGGTCAAGGCGATCCTGGAGGCCGGCGAGTTCGAGGTCGACCTCGGCCTCTGACGCGTCCGCCGAAGCGGTAGGCCGAAGGGCATACGCGGAGGCAACGTAACGAGCCTCACCTGCAGCGCCCCCGTCCGGAAGTGTTTCCGGGCGGGGGCGCCGCCGTATTGTCTTGAGAGTCAACACTCCCCGAGGAGCCGCTTCATGACCGTCCCCGTCGTCCACTCGCTGCGCGAGCAGATCCGCGAGCACATCGTGGAGGGGATCGTCAGCGGCCGCTGGAAGCCGGGCGAGCGCATCGTGGAGCGCCGGATCGCGACCGAGCTGGAGGTCTCCCAGACCCCGGTCCGCGAGGCACTGCGCGAGCTGGAGTCGCTGCGGCTGATCGAGTCGGCGCCGAACAAGGGCGTCCGGGTCCGCAATCTGACCGCGGCCGACCTGGAGGAGAGCTACCCCGTCCGGGCCGGTCTGGAGCAGATCGCGGCCGAGCTGGCGGCCGGACGGCTGGCGGCGGACTGCTCGTCCCTGGAACCGCACGTGGCGGCCCTCTACGAGGCCGACGCGAGCTCCGACGGGACGGCGCAGGTGCGGCACACGGTGGCCTTCCACCGGGAGCTGGTGAAGGCCGCCGGGAACAGCGTGCTGCTGCACACCTGGGAGACGCTCGGCATCGAGGTCTTCACGGCCCTGTCGATCCGCTGGCTGGGCACGGTCCAGAAGTCGTACGCGGAGGAGCACCAGGAGCTGGTGGAGGCCTTCCGCAGGGGTGACCCGAACATCGGGGCCCTGGTGAAGGCGCATGTGCTGGGCTGCGCCCCCAGGGCCTGACAGAGCCCCTGACACCCCTGAAATCCCTGGCCAGGGTTTACGCAGAGTGAGTGGGTCCGCCTTCCGGCGGGCCCGCTCATTCGTGCGAGCACCCACTCAGAAAGCGCCTCCGACCTGCGAAAACAGGCCACATTCGAGGCACCGGGTGCCCCCTTCCTTGGCACCCTGTGCCGACTTTCTCGATCTGAAGAGGTTTTCCCCTTCAACCCTTTGATCGATCATCGATCGGCGGTTTACAGTCTTCGGCGGGCCGCTACCCGGCCCTCAGCCCTGTCCTGCCAGACAAGGCACCCCTTCTCCACCCCCATCTGTCCGGAAGGCGGCGATCATGACCGATCCCGTAGGCAAGATTCCGAGCGAGCTCGACCAGCTCCCGGACCGTGACACCGAGGAGACCGCCGAGTGGGCGGCCTCCCTGGACGCCGTCACCAAGGCCGCCGGCCCCCACCGGGCCGCCTACCTGATGCGCCGCACGCTCCAGCACGCCGAGGGCGCGGGCCTGGCCCTGCCCAAGCTGCTGGAGACGGACTACGTCAACACCATCCCGACCTCCGCCGAGCCGACGGGCGCCGACTTCGACGGCGACGAGGACATGGAGCGCCGGATCACCGCCTGGAACCGCTGGAACGCGGCCGCGATGGTCACCCGCGGCTCGAAGTACGGCGTCGGCGGTCACATCGCCACCTTCGCGTCGGCCGCCTGGCTGTACGAGACCGGCTTCAACCACTTCTTCAAGGGCAAGGAAGCCGACGGTTCCGGCGACCAGCTCTACATCCAGGGCCACGCCTCCCCCGGCATCTACGCCCGCGCGTTCCTGGACGGGCGCCTGAACGAGGCCCACCTCGACAACTTCCGGCAGGAGTCCGGCGGCAACGGCCTGCCCTCCTACCCGCACCCGCGGCGCCTCCCCTGGCTGTGGGAGTTCCCCACCGTCTCCATGGGTCTGGGCCCGCTCTCCGCGATCTACCAGGCGCGCTTCAACCGCTACCTGACCAACCGCTCCATCAAGGACGTCTCCGCCTCGCACGTGTGGGCGTTCCTCGGTGACGGCGAGATGGACGAGCCCGAGTCGACCGCGGCCCTCGCCCTGGCCGCCCGCGAGGGTCTGGACAACCTGACCTTCGTCGTCAACTGCAACCTGCAGCGCCTCGACGGCCCGGTCCGCGCCAACTTCAAGATCGTGCAGGAGCTGGAGGCCCAGTTCCGCGGCGCCGGCTGGAACGTCGTGAAGTCGCTGTGGGGCAACGCCTGGGACGAGCTGTTCGCCCTCGACACCACCGGCGCCCTGGTCCGCCGCCTCCGCGAGGTGCCGGACGCGCAGGTCCAGACGTACCAGACCCGCGACGCCGCCTACATCCGGCAGGACTTCTTCGGCAAGGACCCCGCGCTCGCCGCGATGGCCCAGCTGCTGAGCGACGACAAGATCCTGGAGTGCTTCCACCTCTCGCGCGGTGGCCACGAGCCGCGCAAGGTGTACGCCGCGTACAAGGCCGCCGTGGAGTTCAAGGGCGCGCCGACGGTCATCCTCGCGCAGACCGTCAAGGGTCACACCCTGGGTGAGGGCTTCGCGTCGAAGAACGCGAACCACCAGATGAAGAAGCTGACGACCGACGAGTTCAAGAACATGCGTGACCTTCTCGAACTCCCCATCTCGGACGCGCAGTTCGCCGACGGCCAGGTGCCCTACGGCCACCCCGGCGTCGACTCCCCCGAGGTCCGCTACCTCCAGGAGCGCCGCGCGGCCCTCGGCGGCCCGGCCCCGGCCCGCCGCACCCGGCCGCTCGCCCCGCTGCCGGCCCCGGCCGAGAAGGCCTTCACCGCCTTCGACAAGGGCTCCGGCGCGCAGTCGATGGCGACGACGATGGCCTTCGTGCGTCTGATCAAGGACCTGATCCGCGACAAGGAGACCGGCAGGCGCTGGGTCCCGATCGTCCCGGACGAGGCCCGTACCTTCGGTATGGAGTCGCTGTTCCCGTCGCTCGGCATCTACTCGCCGAAGGGCCAGACGTACGAGCCGGTCGACCGCGACCAGCTGATGTACTACAAGGAGGCCAAGAACGGCCAGATCCTCAACGAGGGGATCACCGAGGCCGGTTCGATGGCCGACTTCATCGCCGCTTCCACCGCGTACTCCACGCACGGCGAGGCGATGATCCCGTTCTACATCTTCTACTCGATGTTCGGCTGGCAGCGGACCGCCGATCAGATGTGGCAGCTCGGCGACCAGCTGGGCCGCGGCTTCCTCGTCGGCGCCACCGCGGGCCGTACGACCCTGACCGGTGAGGGCCTGCAGCACGCCGACGGCCACTCGCCGGTGATCGCGGCGACCAACCCGGCGGCGCTGACGTACGACCCGGCGTTCGCCTACGAGGTCGCGGCCATCGTCAAGGAGGGCCTGCGCCGGATGTACGGCGAGGCCGCCGAGGGCGAGGACCAGAACGTCTTCTACTACCTCACCGTGTACAACGAGCCGATGCCGCAGCCGGCCAAGCCGGCCGGGATCGACGAGGGCATCGTCAAGGGCCTCTACCGCTTCAACACGGCGGAGTCGGCCGGTCTCGACCTCCCGGCGAACGCCTCGCGCATCCAGCTGCTCTCCTCCGGTACGGCCATCCACTGGGCCCTGGAGGCGCAGAAGCTGCTCGCCGCCGAGTGGGGCGTGGGCGCCGACGTGTGGTCCGCGACCTCCTGGACGGAGCTGCGGCGCGACGCGCTGGAGGCCGACGCGGCGCTGCTGCGCGGCGAGGAGCAGGTGCCGTACATCCGCAAGGCCCTGGAGGGCGTCGACTCCCCGGTCCTCGCGGTCTCCGACTACATGCGCCAGGTCCCGGACCAGATCGCGCAGTGGGTCGAGCAGGACTGGTCCTCGCTGGGCGCCGACGGCTTCGGCCTCTCGGACACCCGTGACGCGGCCCGCCGCCACTTCGGCGTCGACGCGCAGTCGATCGTCGTCGCGGCCCTCGCGCAGCTCGCCCGCCGCGGCGAGGTCCCCGCCGCGGCCGTGAAGGAGGCGCGCGAGCGCTACGGCCTGTAGGCCGGGTCCGGTTGTCGGTGCGGGCACGCATGATGGAGTCATGCGTGCCGCCCGGCTGATCAAGATGGTCCTGCTCCTCCAGTCCCGTCCCTCGATGACGGCGGCCGAACTCGCGGCCGAGCTGGAGGTGTCCGAACGGACCGTCACCCGTGATGCCCTCGCCCTCTCGGAGGCGGGGGTTCCG
Source organism: Streptomyces sp. NPDC001728 (assembly GCF_040297565.1). Lineage (NCBI taxonomy): Bacteria > Bacillati > Actinomycetota > Actinomycetes > Kitasatosporales > Streptomycetaceae > Streptomyces > Streptomyces sp. NPDC001728. Next base: position 85,744 of record NZ_JBEOZK010000003.1, on the reverse strand, counting down.
GTGTATGCGGACCGGGGCAGGGCCGGTGGGTACCGGCTCGTCGGCGGGTACCGCACGCGCCTCACCGGGCTGGAGCGCGGTGAGGCGGAGGCGCTGTTCCTCTCCGGGCTCCCCGGTGCCCTGCGGGACATGGGGCTCGCGGACGCCGCCTCCTCCGCGCGGCTGAAGGTGAGCGCCGCCCTGCTGCCCTCGCTGCGGGACGCGCCGGTCTCGGCTGCGCGGCGCTTCCATCTGGACGCCCCCGGCTGGTACCAGGAGCCGGAGACCCCGGAGTTGCTCGCCCCGATCGCCGAGGCGGTCTGGGACGACCTGATGGTCCGGGCGCGCTACCGGCGCGGGGACACCGAGGTGGAGCGCGAACTCGCGCCGTACGGGCTCGTCCTGAAGGCGGGCGTCTGGTACGTCTGCGCCAGGGCCGGTTCCTCGTTCCGTACGTACCGGGTGGACCGTTTCACGGCGGTCGCGGTCGGCGGGGAGCGTTTCGTCCGGGAGGAGGACTTCGACCTGTCCGCCTTCTGGGAGGAGCGGGCGGCGGAGTTCGCCCGGTCGATCCTGCGCGCCGAGGTCGTCGTACGGCTCACGGACGCGGGCGCGCGCCGGCTGCCGTACGTGACGGACCGGGCGGCGGCCGAGGAGGCGCTCGCGGCGGGGGTCTCCGGGGACGCGGCCGACGGGGTGGCGGCCGGCGGGGAGGGGTACGTGACGGTGACGCTCCCGGTGGAGAGCGAGGAGGTGGCCTTCTCCCAGCTGTTCGGGCTCGGCCCGGAGGCGGAGGTGCTGGCCCCCGCCTCCCTGCGCGAGCGGTTCGCCGAGGCGGCCCGGCGCACGGCCGCGCTCTACCGGTAGTCGTTCACGTCCGGCGTCCCTGTCTCGCCCGCGACGATGAAGCCCCAGGCGTCCGGCCGCGAGCCGTCCGCGTCGGTGAAGCCGTACTCCCCGGCGAGCTGTCCGCTGGAGAGCGACTGTCCGTTCCAGCGGTGCCGGCCGGGGTCGGCGGCGAGGGCGGCGACCGCCCTGCCCACGTACACCGGGGACTCGGACATCGCGAAGTCGGGGATCTTCACGGTGGCGTCGCGCCAGTTCTCCTCGGTGACCCCGAAGCCGGCGAGCATCTGCTCGGACCTGAGCCAGCCGGGGGTGAGCGCGACCGCCGTGCCGCCGGACTCCTCCAGCTCCTTCGCGAGGCCGAAGGCCATCCGGATCGGGGCGTTCTTGGCGAGGTCGTAGAAGAGGTTCTCGCGGAAGCGGGTGCGGTTGTACTCGGCGGTGCCGTCGGTGACCTCGACGACGAGACCACCGGGGTGGCGGATCAGCAGCGGCAGCGCGGTGTGGGAGGTGACGGCATGGGTCCGCACCCCGAGTTCGAGCATCCTGAGACCGCCGCCGAGGTCGTTCTCCCAGGTCTTCTTCCCGAAGGCGAGGAGGTGCTCGCCGCCCCACACGTCGTTGACGAGGACGTCGAGCCGCCCCCGCTCCCGGTCGATCCGGTCGACCAGCGCCCGGACCTGTTCGGGCTCCAGGTGGTCGGTGGGTACGGCGACGCCCTCGCCGCCGGCCGCCGTCACCAGTTCGGCCGTCTCCTCGATGGTCTCGGTGGCCCGGCCGACCTCGCTGACGCGCTCGCGGGTGGTCCGCCCGGTGACGTACACCGTGGCTCCCGCCGCGCCGAGCTGGACCGCGATGCCCCGCCCCGCGCCCCGGGTGGCCCCGGCGACCAGGCAGATCCGTCCGTGCAGTGGCTTCGTCTTCGTCGTCATGCGGAGGAGTCTTCCCGGAATACCCGACATCTTCTGTCCGGTTTCATTTCGGGCTTTCCGGGTGCGTCGCACCCTCCGAGCCACGATGCTGGTCCCGTGATGGACGAGACCGAGTTCTGGGAGATCATCGACGCCAGCCGCGAGGCCGCCGAGGGCGACCCCGAGGAGCAGGCCGATCTGCTCGTGGAACGGCTGACGCGCCTTGACCCCGACTCCGTGCTCGACTACGCGCGCCATTTCGAGGCCCGCTACAACCGGGCGTACCTCTGGGATCTGTGGGGCGCGGCGGCCGTGCTGTTCGACGGGGCGGGCGAGGAGTCCTTCGACTCGTTCCGCTGCTGGCTCATCGGGCAGGGCCGGGAGGTGTACGAGGGCGCGGTGCACGATCCGGACGCGCTGGCGGAGCTGCTCGACGACTTCGACACGGAGATCGACGGGGACGGCGAGGAGATCGGTTTCGCGGCGGACGAGGCGTACGAGCAGCTGACCGGCGCCGAGACCCCGGAGCTGGGCATTCCGGTGCCGGGCGGGGAGCCGCTCGGCACGCCCTTCGACCTGGCGGACGACGATGTGCTCGCGTCCCGCTTCCCGCGCCTGTGGGAGCGGTTCGGGGCGGGGTAGGACCCGGGGGCACGGAGGGAGGGCTCCGTAACCCCCGGGTGGTTCAGCACCCCGGGTGGTTCAGCACCCCGGGTGGTTCAGCCCAGTTGGAGCCGGGGGTTCTCCTGGCCGAGGATCATGTCCGTGCGCGGCTGGAGCGCCGGGAAGAGCTGCTCGGGCTGGGGGATCGCCCAGTACTTGCCCTCGGCGACCATCTCGAAGACGCGCTCGGCGTGCTCCTCGGGGGTGAGCCCGTGCTCGTCGGCGAGGGTCTGGAGCTGCTCGTTGAAGGCGGCGATCTCGGGCGGGACCGTCTCGCCGGGCCTGGCCGCCTTGAAGATCTCGCTCTTGACCGAGCCGGGGGTCACGACGGACACCTGGATCGGGGCGCCCTTCATCAGCATCTCGTAGTGCAGCGACTCGGTGAGGGCGAGCGTGCCGAACTTGGTGACGCTGTACGGGGCCATCAGCGGGCTGGGCAGCATGCCGCCGATGGACGACACGTTCACCACCCAGGCCTTCTCGCCGCGCTCCAGCATGCGCGGCACGAAGGCGCGGATGCCGTTGACGTAGCCGCCGATGTTGATCCGGAGCATGGCGTCCCAGCGCTCGGCCGGGATCTCCCAGGACCAGCCCATGGACATGATCCCGGCGTTGTTGACGAGCAGGTCGACCGTGCCGAAGCGGGTGTACGCGGTGTCGGCGAGGGCCTCGACCGAGGCGGCGTCGGCGACGTCGGTCACCACGGCCTCCACCTCGGCGCCGACGGCCCGCAGCTCCTCGGCGAAGACGGCGAGGCGGTCGGCGGCGATGTCGGCGAGGACCAGCTTCATGCCGAGCCCGGCGGCGTGCCGGGCGAGGCCGGAGCCGATCCCGGAGGAGGCGCCGGTGATGACGGCCGTACGTCCGCCGAAGACCTCGGCGGCCGGCGAGGAGGCGCTCATCAGAAGTGCGTCCCGCCGTCGATGCGGACCTCGGTGCCGGTGATGAAGCGGCCGTCGTCGGAGGCCAGCATCGCGACGACGCCGGCGACGGTCTCGGGGCCGGCGAAGCCCTGGCCGAGGGCGGGGGCGAGCTTCACGAAGAGCGAGAGGTCGGCGTCCTCGGGGAGGCCGGGGCCGACGCTCTGGCGGCTGGCGCCGGTGCCGTCGGTCATGCCGGAGGAGATGGAGCCGGGCTGCACGGCGGTGAAGCGGATGCCCCGCCCGGCGTACTCGGCGGCGAGCGCGTGGGTCATCGACTGGATGCCGCCCTTGCTGGCCGCGTAGGCCGCCATGTAGGGGTGGGCGAACATGGCGGAGGTGGAGGAGAAGTTCACGACGGCGGAGCCGTTGCCCTCCAGGAGGGCCGGGATCGCCTCGCGAATCATGAGGAAGGTGCCGGTGAGGTTGATCCGGAGCACCTGCTCGAAGGAGTCGAGGCTGGTCTCGTGGGTGTGCGAGGAGCGCAGGATGCCGGCCGCGTTGACCAGGACGTCCAGGCCGCCGAGCGCCTCGACGGCGGCGGCGACGCCGGCGCGTACGGAGGCCTCGTCGGCGACGTTCAGGACCACGGTGGTGAGGCGGTCGGCGGCGTCGCCGGCCTTGGCGACGGTGTCCTTGAGGCCGTCCTCGCTGATGTCGGCGGCCACGACCCGGCCACCCTCGGCGAGCACGCGCAGGACGGTGGCCTGACCGATGCCGGAGCCGCCGCCGGTGATGAGGGCGCGGCGTCCTTCGTATCGGGTGAGCTGGTTCATGGCGGCAACCTCTCGATCTCAAGATTCCGGGGAACGTTCCCGGGGACCATGCCACCGTACGCCCACATGGCACGTTTTGCCACAGCTGCACAGCGTGCACGCTCGGCAGTCACGGGCGTACTCTTCGTACGGTGAGCACCAAGCCCGAGGGCGCCACGCCCCCCACCCGGACGCTGACGGAACGGCGCAAGGCCGCCACCCAGCTGGACATAGCGCGCGCCGCCGCCGAGCTCTTCACCGAGCGCGGCCCCGACGGCACCACCGCCGAGGACATCGCCCAGCGGGCCGGCGTCGCGCTGCGCACCTTCTACCGCTACTTCCGCTCCAAGCAGGACGCCGTCGCCCCCCTCCTCGCGGGCGGCGCCGACCGCTGGCGCGAGATCCTCGCCACCACGGAGCCGGGCGCGGCCCTGCCCGAGGCCCTGGAACGCTCGATCGCCGCCTCGCTGAACGCCCGGGACGAGGAGGCGGCGGAGGGACTCCGCTGGACGCGCGGGCTGCTGCGCGCCGCCATCGAGGACCCCGCGCTGCGGGCGGTCTGGTACCGGGTCAACCAGGAGTCCGAGGAGCGGCTGCGCGAGGTCGTCGCCGGGCTCGCCGGGCCGGACGCGGACCCGCTGGAGGTACGGCTCGCGGCGGCGGCGGCCACGGACGCGATCCGGATCGCCCTGGAGAGCTGGGCGGAGTCGGACGCCCCGGTCACCGGCGAGGGCTCCCCGGCCGGCCTGGCGGTCCGCTGCCTGCGCGAGCTGATGGGCGGGATGCGCCTGCTGAACCCGGGCGACGGCGCGTAGGGCGGGTACCGACGGGCAGGCCGTCTCCGTACGCCTCCGCCGCGTACCGACCGGCGGGGCCCGCGGCCCCCGCGCCTCAGTCGAGCAGCGAGCGGCCCATCAGGACGTCGTCCACGTACTCCCCGCCGATGAACAGCTCGCCCGGCAGCACCCCCTCCACCGCGAAGCCCTCGGAGGCGTAGAGGGCGCGCGCCGGGGCGTTGTGGCCGAGCACCCGCAGGGTGATCCGGACGGCGCCCTGCTCCCTGGCCAGCCCCATCGCGGCCCGCAGCAGCGCCCGCGCCACGCCGAGCCCCCGGGCGGACCCGGCGACGGCCAGGCCCTGGATCTGCCGGACGTGCGCGGTGGCGGCGAGCGGCGTCGGCGGCACCACCCGGACGTAGCCGACGACGCCTCCGCCACGCACGGCCACGAGGTAGTCCCCTGGCAGATGGCGCGCGTCGAAGAAGGGCTCGCCCGGCTCCGGGGCGGGCAGCACCGCGTGCAGGGTCGACCAGGTGGTCCGGTCGAGCTCCGCCAGAGCGGCGTCGTCGTCCTGCACGGCGGTACGTATCAGCGTCTCCGGCACGATCATGACGGCCACTGTGCCACGCGCCCGCCGGGGAGGGCAGGATGGTGCCCATGCAGCGTTCCGCCACTCGCAAGCGCATCGCCGTCACCGGCGCCTCCGGGCTCATCGGCTCGGCCCTGGTCCGCTCCCTGCGCGCCGACGGCCACGACGTCCTCCGGCTGGTCCGCCGGCCCGCTCGGACCGCCGACGAGGTCACCTGGGACCCGAAGCGGCTGTACGTGGACGCCGCCGGGCTCGTCGGCGTGGACTCCGTCGTGCACCTGGCGGGCGCAGGCGTCGGCGAGCGCCGCTGGAACGAGGCGTACAAGCGGGAGATCCGGGACAGCCGGGTGCTCGGCACGACCGCGATCGCCCAGGCCCTCGCCTCGCTCGCGCAGCCGCCGGAGTCCCTGGTGTGCGGCACGGCGCTCGGCTGGTACGGGGACACCGGCAGCCGCGCGGTCGACGAGAGCGCCCCCGCGGGAACGGGCTTCCTGCCCGAGGTCTGCGTGGAGTGGGAGGCCGCCGCCGCGCCCGCCGAGGAGGCCGGCATCCGGGTCGCGTACGCCCGCACCGGCCTGGTCGTGGCGCGCGAGGGCGGGGCGTGGGGGCGGCTCTTTCCGCTCTTCCGCGCGGGGCTCGGCGGGCGGATGGGCGACGGCCGCCAGTACTGGTCGTACATCTCCCTCCACGACGAGGTGGCCGCCCTGCGCCATCTCGTCGACACCCCGGCGCTCTCCGGCCCGGTGAACCTGACGGCCCCCGACCCCGTCACCAACCGCGAGGTGACGGCGGCGATGGGCCGGGTGCTGCACCGGCCGACCGTCCTCACGGTGCCCGCGCCCGCGCTGAGACTGGTGCTCGGCGACTTCGCACAGGACGTGCTGGGCAGTCAGCGGGTGCTGCCGGGGCGCCTGTTGGAGACAGGCTTCGAGTTCGCGTTCCCGACGATCGACGACGCGATCAGGGCCGCCGCCCACTGAACCCGGCACCGGCCCGCCCGCTTCCGGCACCGGTCCTTCCCCTCCCCGTACCTCTGCGCTCCCCCGTGCCACAAGCACCCCGGTGCGCGCGGATGGCACCCGTGGGAGCGCTGCCTAGGCTCGACGAGAACGGCGAACTCGGGCATTCCGGAGGCCTGTTGGGGGCATAGGCATCCCACCGGCCGCGCCGACCTGGGGAGGGGCACGTGCTCAACAGCGCAGACAGCGCAAGGACCGCACAGCGTACGGACGTCGAGGACGACGGCACGCGGGCCGTCGACGTCGTCGTCGTGGGAGCCGGGGTCGCGGGACTCGCCGCCGCCCATCGGCTGACCGGCGCCGGGCTCTCCGTCGCCGTCCTGGAGGCGGAGCCGCGGATCGGGGGCCGGATGGCCACCGAGGCCGTCGACGGCTTCCTGCTCGACCGGGTCGGGCCGCTGCTCACCCTGTCGTACGAGGAGCTGCGCGCCGTACCCGGCCTCGACGGCCTGGTGCTGCGCTCCTTCGCTCCGGGCGTGCTCGTGCACAGCGACGGCCGGTACGCGCGGTGGGGCGCCTCGCACCCGCGCCGGGCGCCGGGCGGGCCACGGGGAGCGGGCCATCGGAGCGTGGGGGGAGCGTTCAGCGTGGCGCGCGCCCTCGCGAGCGCCCCCCGTCATCCGGCCGCCTCGCTCGACCAGGCTCGGCTCGGCGCGTCCCTGGTCCGGCTGGCCGCGACCCCGACGCAGCGCGTGCTCGCCCGCCCCGAGCGGACCGCCCGCGAGGCGCTGACCGCCCGGCTGCCCGCCAGGACCGTGCAGGGGGTGCTGCGCCCGCTGCTCGCGGCGCTGCTCGGCGACCCGGACCTCGGCATGTCGAGCCGGCACGCCGATCTCGCGCTGCGCGCCTTCGCCCGGGGCAGGCTGACCGTCCCCGGGGGCGGTTCGGCGGCGCTCCCGGAGCGGCTGGCGGCGGCGCTGCCGCCGGGCACGGTCCGGACCGGGGTCCGGGTCACGGAGGCGTCGATCTCGCGGGTGACGACGGAGCGGCACGGGGTGTTTCGCTGCCGGTCGGTCGTCATCGCGACGGGGGCGCGGACGGCCGCCGAACTGCTGCCCGGTCTGCGCCGGCCGGCCTTCCACCCGGTGACGGTGCTGCACCACACGGCGCCGGTGGCGCCGACGACGGACCCGACGCTGCTCCTGGAGTCCGACCCGGGCGGACCGGTGGCCCACACCGCCGTGATGAGCGCGGTGGATCCCAGCAGGGCGCCGGAGGGCCGGGCCCTGATCACCTCGACGGTCCTCGGGGCGCCGCCGGACGACACGGAGCGACGGGTCCGCAAGCACCTGGCCACGCTGTACGGCACGTCGACGGACGAGTGGGAGCTGCTCGCCCTGCGCCACACCCGGGACGCCGTCCCCGCGATGGCGCCCCCGCACGACGCCCGCCGCCCGGTCCGGCTGCTGGCGGGCCTCTACGCCTGCGGCGACCACCGGGCCACCAGCACCCCGCAGGGCGCCCTGGCCTCGGGCCGCCGGGCGGCCGGGGCCCTGCTGACCGACCTGGGTCTACGGGCGCCGGGCGAGCCGACGACGGAGGAGGAGGCGGCCTGAGCCGGGCGGGGTGACCACCGCCGGGGAGGCGGCCCGAGCCGGGCGGGCGCCCCGGCTGACCACGGCCGGGAAGACCGCCTGAGCCAGGCGGGCGCCCCGGCTGACCACGGGCCGAGGGGGAGGCCGCGCGAGACCGGTGGGCGCCCCGGGGCCGGGTCAGCCGATGGCGGCCACCCGGTCCCGGTAGGTGCGGGCCGCCGCCGCGTCCCGGTACGGCTCCAGGCGTCGTTCGAAGTCGCGTACGTACTCCACCGCGCGCGCCGACCTCATCTCCGAGGCCTGCTGGGCGGCCTCCGCGCCGAGTGCGCACGCCTGGTCCAGTTCGCCCAGGGCCAGTCGCGACGTCGCCAGGACCACCCGGCAGAAGAGGCGGCTGCGGGCGTAGCCGGGGGCGCTCAGCTGGAGGGCGCGCTCGGCGTGCTGGGCGGCGGGGCGGTACTGCTGGAGGTCCCGGTGGCAGTGGCACAGCTCGTCGGCGAGCTGGGCCTCGTCGAACGTCCGGGCCCAGTACGGCACCTCGTCGCCCGGCCGGGACGCTTCGAGGGCCCGCTCGGCCCGTACGAGGGAGGCGCTGCACGCCCGGGCCTCGGAGAGGACCGCGTGCCCGCGCGCCTCGACCGCGTGCAGCATCGCCTGGACGACCGGCGGTGCGCCGGGCCCGACGCCCTGCTGGGCGACCCGGGCGAGCTGCACGGCCTCCCGGCCGTGGCCGAGGTAGACGGCCTGGCAGCTCATGGTGAGCAGGACGTAGGAGCCGTAGGCCCGGTCTCCGGCGGCCTGGGCGAGGCGCAGCGCCTGTACGAAGTAGCGCTGGGCGAGTCCGTGGGCGGCGATGTCGTACGAGGTCCACCCGGCGAGCCGGGTGAGGTCGGCGGCGGCGGCGAAGAGCCGGCGGCCCACCGACTCCCCGTACGTCCCGCGCAGCATCGGCTCGGTCTCGTGCTCCAGGTAGCGGACGAGGGCCTGGCGGGCGTGGCCGCCGCCGTAGGCGTGGTCGAGGGTGCGGAAGAGTTCGCCGACGGAGCGGAGGGCGGCGATGTCCCCGCCGGAGACCCGCTGACCGGGCCCCCGGTCCGTACCGCGCTGCCGGGGCACCGTGACGCGGCCCTGCGGCGGCACCCGGGGGTCGAGCGGGGCGCGGGGGTCGTGGGGCGGACGGTTGTCGTGCGGGGCGCGGGGGTCGTACGGGGCCCGGGAGTCGCTCCCGGGACGGGAGTCACCGCCGGGTCCGCCGAGACGGGAGTCGTTCCCTGGGCGGGAATCGCGGGTGAGCCGGGTGTCGTGCGCGAGCCGTGTCTCCTGCCCGAGGCGCGCGGTGGCGGTCACCCTGGCCGTGCCGCCGCCGGCGGTGCGGGCACCCGGGGGCTGCTCCCCGCGCGCGACCCGGTCGTCGGCGCGACCGATCAGCCAGTCGCGGCTGGGCACGACCAGGCCCGCCGGGGTGAAGGCGATCTTGCGGAGTTCCGCGTGGCTGCCGGAGTCCTTGCGCCAGAGCCCGCTGACGATGTCGACCGCCTCTTCCGGGGTCGCGGCGAACTCCAGGCCCGCGTAGACCGGCGCGCAGGCGTCGAGACCGAGGTCCTGGGCGGAGAGACGGCGGCCGAGCCGACGGGTGAAGACCTCGGCGATGAGGGCGGGAGTGGTGCCGCGCGGCTGCTGGCCCCGGAGCCAGCGGGTCACCGAGGTCTTGTCGTACCGCAGGTCGAGGCCGTGTTCCAGACCGAGCTGGTCGACCCGTCTCGCGAGCCCCGCGTGGGAGAACCCCGCTTCGGCGATGAGCGCGGCGAGCTGGCGGTTCGGGATGCGCTGCGGTGGTCGTTCCGTCATCAGCTGTGCGGTCTCCTGCCTTCCGGGTCCGGGCGGCAGCCCCGTCGGACCCTCATGGAACGGCGTGAATTTAGCGGTCCTCACGGCCCATACCGCCAGCTTCGCCCCACATTCATCCGATCGTGTGAGGATTGACGGCATCGCTGACGTAGACGCCCCCGTCCACCTGCTGGAGGGGCGTCCCCGCCACCGCCGTACAGTGGCATGGGCGCGAATGACGCATGGTGCCGCGCCGGCCCGGGATGATCCCCGGTCCCCGGTCCACGGCACCCAGGAGGAGGCATGGCCGTGAGTGAGCTGCGATTCGTCCGCCTTGGGTTCGGCGCGGAAGCCGTCGAGTACCAGGTGGCCTGGGACAAGCAGCGCGAAGTGCACGCCGCGCGGTTCGCCGACGAGACCGACGACACCTGTCTGCTCCTGGAGCACCCGCCGGTCTACACGGCCGGCCGGCGCACCCAGGAGAACGAGCGCCCGCTCGACGGGACGCCCGTGGTGGACGTCGACCGGGGCGGGAAGATCACCTGGCACGGCCCCGGCCAGCTGGTCGGCTACCCGATCATGAAGCTGCCCCGCCCGGTGGACGTCGTCGCGCATGTCCGCCGGCTGGAGGAGGCGCTGATCCGTACGGCCGCCGAGTTCGGCGTCGGGACGACCCGGATCGAGGGGCGCAGCGGCGTCTGGGTCCTGGGTGACCCGGTGGAGCAGCGGCCGTCGCTCGGCGGGCTCTCGCTCGACTTCGACCCCCGGCTGACCGACGAGGAGTTCGACCCGCGTCTGAACGGCCCCGAGTACGCCCCGTCCAACGCCGGCCAGCGTCGCGAGGACCGCAAGCTCGCCGCCATCGGCATCCGGGTCGCCAAGGGCGTCACGATGCACGGCTTCGCGCTCAACGTGAACCCGGACAACGCCTGGTTCGACCGGATCATCCCGTGCGGCATCCGCGACGCGGGCGTCACCTCGATCGCCAACGAGCTGGGCCGGGACGTCACGATCGAGGAGGTGCTCCCGGTGGCGGAGCGCCATCTGCGGGACGTCCTGGAGGGCGCGGAGCTCAGGCCGCGCGAGATCGAGCCTCCGATGGCGGCGGAAACCGCCTCGGTCTGAGGAATGCAGGGCGCTGGCCAGAGGTTGGCCAGACGTAGTAAGGCATGGGAAGCAACGGCGTACCCTGGTGTGCGCCGAAGAATCGAAGCTACAGGAGCCGATGTGTCCGCAGTCGCACCCGACGGACGCAAGATGCTGCGCCTGGAGGTCCGGAACGCCCAGACCCCCATCGAGCGCAAGCCCGAGTGGATCAAGACCCGGGCGAAGATGGGGCCCGAGTACACGAAGATGCAGAGTCTCGTGAAGAGCGAGGGCCTGCACACGGTCTGCCAGGAGGCGGGCTGTCCCAACATCTTCGAGTGCTGGGAGGACCGCGAGGCCACCTTCCTCATCGGCGGTGACCAGTGCACCCGGCGCTGCGACTTCTGCCAGATCGACACGGGCAAGCCCGAGGCGCTGGACCGGGACGAGCCGCGCCGCGTGGGCGAGTCGGTCGTCACGATGGACCTGAACTACGCCACCATCACCGGCGTCGCGCGCGACGACCTGGAGGACGGCGGCGCCTGGCTGTACGCGGAGACCGTGCGCCAGATCCACCAGCAGACCGCGGACCGCGCCGACGGCCGTACCAAGGTCGAGCTGCTGGCCCCCGACTTCAACGCGGTGCCGGAGCTCCTGGCGGAGGTCTTCGCCTCCCGCCCCGAGGTCTTCGCGCACAACGTGGAGACGGTGCCGCGGATCTTCAAGCGGATCCGTCCGGGCTTCCGTTACGAGCGTTCCCTCGACGTCATCACGCAGGCCCGTGACTACGGTCTGGTCACGAAGTCGAACCTGATCCTCGGGATGGGCGAGACCCGCGAGGAGGTCAGCGAGGCGCTCCAGCAGCTGCACGACGCCGGCTGCGAGCTCATCACGATCACCCAGTACCTGCGCCCCTCGGTCCGGCACCACCCCGTGGAGCGCTGGGTGAAGCCGCAGGAGTTCGTGGAGCTGAAGGAGGAGGCCGACGAGATCGGTTTCTCCGGCGTGATGTCGGGCCCGCTCGTCCGTTCCTCGTACCGCGCGGGCCGTCTGTTCCAGCAGGCGATGGAGCAGCGCAGCCGAGCCTGAGCGCAGGTCGTGGGTCCGCCCGAGGAACGAGGGCGGGCACGCGGCCGGAGCGGTGGCGAGGCGGAGCGCGACCAGAAGCCGGTGGAGCGCGGCGCGGTGGACAACGCCGCGCAGCCGTGGGATCACATCCCGGGTTCACCGTGTGAATCCGAGCACAAGTAGTTACCGGTCGGTAGTGGCCGGATCCGGCGCGGTCCGTACGCCCCCGCAGCTCAGCGGGGACGTACGGGCCGCGTCGCCGTCCCCGGGCTCCGCCACCTGGGCGCATCAACGTTTCATCAGTGTTTGACCACCGGGTCACGCCCTGGTAACACCAGTCTGTGAGCCTGGAAGCACTCACCGCCACCATCCGCTCGCACCCCCGCCTCGTCTCACCCGCAATCGAGGGAGGACCCCGACATGCCGGCCGCATCGGCGCACGTCCGCGTCACCGCGATCCCGTCCGTCACCGACGCCCTGAAGGCCGTGGAGTCACTGCTCCTCGGGGCCGGGCAGCGCACCGCCCGGCGCAACGCCTGGAACTCCGTCCTGGAGGACCGCCGTCGCGCCAAGGACCGGGTCGAGGCCCAGCACGTAATGGAGGTCGCGTCGGGCCGGACTTCCCGGGCCACGTAAACTTCAGGACATGGCGAGGAAGGCAAACACGGGCAGCGCTGACGCTGCGAACCAGGGGCGGCTCAAGCAGATCGCCCTCACGTACAAGATGACCCGAAAGGCTGACCCTAAGGTCGGGCTTGTCGTCGCTGGCGTGGGCATCGTCGTACTCGGTGTCCTCCTCGCGATCGGCTTCCTGATCGGTCACCCGGTCTACCTGGGCATCCTGGGCTTCGTCCTGGCGCTCCTGGCGGCGGCCATCGTGTTCGGGCGGCGCGCCGAGCGCGCGGCCTTCGGGCAGATGGAGGGCCAGCCGGGCGCGGCGGCGGCGGTGCTCCAGAACGTCGGGCGCGGCTGGACGACGACCCCCGCGGTCGCGATGAACCGCAGCCAGGACGTCGTGCACCGGGCGGTCGGCCGGGCCGGCATCGTGCTGGTGGCCGAGGGCAACCCCAACCGGGTCAAGACCCTGCTGGCGGCGGAGAAGAAGCGGATGAACCGCGTCGTGGTGGACGTGCCGGTGCACGACCTCATCGTCGGCGACGGCGAGGGCCAGGTGCCGCTGAAGAAGCTCCGCACGACCATGCTCAAGATGCCCCGGGTGCTCACCGGCCCGCAGGTGACGGTGGCCAACGACCGGCTGCGGGCGATGGGCGACCTCATGAGCAACATGCCGCTGCCGAAGGGCCCCATGCCCAAGGGCATGCGGATGCCGCGCGGCGGAAAGGCGCGCTGATCCACGACCTGACGAGAAAGGCCCCGGACCGTGGGAACGGTCCGGGGCCTTTCTCGTGCCCGGCGCGTCAGATGCGGACCTGGACGGCGCCGGAGAGGCGGTCGTGGAGGCCGCGGCCGTCGCGGTCCCAGATGAGGGCGGGGAGCGCCAGGCAGACGAGCAGGGAGCGGAGCGCCACCCGCGGCAGGCCGAGGCGCCCGCCGTGCACGGAGACGACCTGGAGGCCGAAGAGGCGCTTGCCCGGCGTCGAGCCGATGGTGCCGACGGTCAGCACGCTCAGGACGAGCAGGATGACCAGGGCCCAGTTGCCGGTGGCCTGGTTGTAGCCGTCGGTGATCAAGCCGTATGCGATCAGCGTGCAGAGGGCCCAGTCGACGGCGAGGGCGCCGAGCCGCCGTCCGGGGCGGGCGATCGAGCCGGGGCCCTCCTCGGGCAGTCCCAGCTGCTGACCGCGGTAGCCGAAGTCCACGCCGGCCTCTTCGGCCGCCGCGCGGGGGCCGGAGAGCCAGGATCCGAGTGCTTGCCTGTTGTCCACCCGACCACGGTACTGCGCCCGTTTTTGATCACTTCGGCCCGGGTGGGCGTAGCCGGGTCCGGCCGGCCGCCGAGCGCGCCGGAACTCCCCGGGGACACCCAGCCCGGTTAACTTCGACGAAACAATTGGGTCATGCTTGAGAAATCCCGTCTGCCTATGGTCGGGTCCAGCGTGTGCCACCGCACTGGCCGCACGACCGAGCTGCAACCCCGCCCCTCCCCGGGCCGGGAGTAGGAGGAGTTGGATGTCCGAGAAGCACGGGTTCCAGAACGCCGACGAGGTCAACAAGTTCATCAAGGACAACGACGTCAAGATGGTCGACGTCCGGTTCTGCGACCTTCCGGGCGTGATGCAGCACTTCACGATCCCGGCGACGGCCTTCGACCCGGCGGAGGAGCTCGCCTTCGACGGCTCGTCGATCCGCGGTTTCCAGGCCATCCACGAGTCCGACATGTCGCTCCGCGCCGACCTGTCGACGGCCCGTGTGGACCCCTTCCGCCGCGACAAGACGCTCAACATCAACTTCTTCATCCACGACCCGATCACGGGCGAGCAGTACAGCCGTGACCCGCGGAACATCGCGAAGAAGGCCGAGGCGTACCTCGCGTCCACCGGCCTCGCCGACACCGCGTACTTCGGCCCCGAGGCCGAGTTCTACGTCTTCGACTCGGTGCGCTTCGAGACCTCGGCGAACCAGGGCTTCTACCACATCGACTCCGAGGCCGGCGCCTGGAACAGCGGCTCGGAGGAGAACAACCGCGGCTACAAGGTCCGCTACAAGGGCGGCTACTTCCCGGCCCCGCCGGTCGACCACTTCGCCGACCTGCGCTCCGAGATCTCCCTGGAGCTGGAGAACGTCGGCCTCCAGGTCGAGCGCCAGCACCACGAGGTCGGCACCGCCGGCCAGGCCGAGATCAACTACAAGTTCAACACGCTGCTCGCCGCGGCCGACGACCTGATGCTCTTCAAGTACATCGTGAAGAACGTCGCCTGGCGCAACGGCAAGACCGCGACCTTCATGCCGAAGCCGATCTTCGGCGACAACGGCTCGGGCATGCACGTCCACCAGTCGCTGTGGTCGAACGGCGACCCGCTGTTCTACGACGAGACGGGCTACGCCGGCCTCTCGGACATGGCCCGCTACTACATCGGCGGCATCCTCAAGCACGCGCCGTCGCTGCTCGCCTTCACCAACCCGACGGTGAACTCGTACCACCGCCTGGTCCCGGGCTTCGAGGCCCCGGTCAACATGGTGTACTCGCAGCGCAACCGCTCCGCCGCCATGCGCATCCCGATCACGGGCTCGAACCCGAAGGCCAAGCGCGTCGAGTTCCGCGCGCCGGACCCGTCCTCCAACCCGTACCTCGCCTTCTCGGCGCTGCTGCTCGCGGGTCTCGACGGCGTCAAGAACAAGATCGAGCCGATGGAGCCGATCGACAAGGACCTCTACGAGCTGGCTCCCGAGGAGCACGCCAACGTCCCCCAGGTCCCGACCAACCTGGAGGCCGTCCTCACCGCCCTGGAGGAGGACAACGAGTACCTCCAGGCCGGCGGCGTCTTCACCTCGGACCTGATCGAGACGTGGATCGACTACAAGCGCACGAACGAGATCGCCCCGATCCAGCTGCGCCCGCACCCGCACGAGTTCGAGCTGTACTTCGACCTCTAAAGGTCCTCCGACCCGCGGATCCGTCGTACGACACGCACATGGGGCTGCCCCCTCCTCCCTCGGGAGGAGGGGGCAGCCCTCGTTCGTGCGTGCTGACAGTCCCTACGCCCGTCGGGCCGTGCGGGTGTCGGGGACGAACCAGGCACGGGCCGCCTTCACATAGCCGTCCGCCTGGGCCATGGGCCGGTCCAGCAGGGCCACCAGGTCGGTCTGCTGGGCGAGCAGCGCGGTGCGCAGGGCCGGGTCGTGCTCGGACATCCGCTGGAGGGCGGCGACCGCGCGGGCGCTGCACCTGCCGAGGCCTGGCCAGGAGCCGTCCGGGGAGCGCAGCTCATCGGTGCGGCCCTCGGCCGACGCGTAGGCGTAGGCGACGAAGACCGCGTGGGAGCCGGAGACCGCCGGGTTCACGATGTGCTCGGCCACGCCGCCGAGGGTCTCCCGGGTCCAGTTCTGGCGGGGCAGCCACATCGCGCCCCAGGCGGTGGCGTACGGGTAGGACGGGTTGGGGCTCCGCTTCGGGATCTGCGGGGAGAGCAGCCCGGCCTTGTTCATCGTGTGCAGGGAGTTCGCCATCCAGCCGATCTCGTTCCAGTGCTTCGCCTCGTCGAGCACCACATCGCGCCGTATCTGACCGTCGACGGCCTCGGCCACGGCGGGCGCCAGACGGTGGGCGAAGTCCGGCCGCACCCTGAGTGTGACGTCCAGCAGCACATCGACGGAGAAGGGGTTGAGCCGCTTCACCAGGGACTCGGGCGGCAGCTCCTCCAGTTCGTCGAGCAGCAGCCGTACGGGCTCCTCGGCTTCCGCCCTCACCAGCAGCGACAGCAGCGAGGGCAGGTGCGTCAGGTCCCGCACCCGCGCGAATCCGAGCCTCCGGGCCAGCCGCTGCCCGGGGACGGCCGCGGCCAGCCGGCAGGCCCACTCGGCGTCCCAGATCAGGGCCAGCCGCAGGACGTCGGCGAGCGCGGCCGGGCTGGTCACCTGTCTGACGGTCGCCTCGTGCCGCTTGCGGAGGTTGTCCACCCACTTCGAGTGGATGCCGCCGGACCGCAGCCCGAGCGCCACCAGCTGACGGACGATCTGGTACTGCTGGCTGGGGTGCTGGATGTGGGCGACCTCGCTGGTGAAGGCGTTCCACGCGCCGCCCTCGCCCTGGAGGTCGCGCATCAGCGCGACACCGGCGCCCTCGGACGTCCGTTCCACCGCCGTCAGCAGCCGGGCCGCCTCGGCGGGGTCGTTGTACACGGCCTGGCGCACCTTGTCCCGCAGCAGGCTGTCCCTGCGTCTGCGCCGGACGACCTCCTTGGCCTGGAGATACGCGAGGGTCGCCGCGGCGGTGGCTCCGTTCAGCCCGGCCAGTACGTTGATGACCTCGGTGACCTGGCTGGCGCCGGCCCCCCGGCTGATCTGCGCGCCCCAGCGCCGGCCCACCGACTCCGGGGTCTCGGCGCCGTTCTTCCGCAGCACCCACAGCCCGGCGTCCTCCACCGGCACACCGCCGTCGACCAGCGTCCTGGCGACCTCGCGGGCGCACAGCGCCGCCGACGAGGGCGAGGCGGAGGCCATCCGCTCGATGAAGACAGCCGCGTCGTGCTCGTTGACGTACTGGCTCGGCAGCCCCTGGTACATGGCGCGGCCGAGCTGGTGGAAGTAGCGCCGGGCGTCCGCGATGGGCGCTTCCTTCATCCCGTCGAAGAGCTTCTTGTCCGGCACGTGGCGGCCCAGCTTCTCCAGGAACTCCGCTCCGAACTCCTCGTCCTGCCCCATCAGCAGCGCGGCCTGCGGGCCCCAGGGCCGCATCGAGCGGTTCAGCACCCCGGCGACGACGTCCACGAACAGGTCGAGGCACTCCTCCCGGAAGGGAGCGTTGGCCTCCCAGATGCCCTTGATCAGGTGGTACTGGATGGAGATCCGCGGGTCCTCCTCCAGCCGGGCGCGCACCCAGTCCTTGCCGAGTTCCTCGGCGAGGAACTGGCCGAAGCCCTTCTTCTCGGTCAGGAACAGCTCGTCGACGCGCGCCGTCGCCGACAGCAGCAGACCGGCGCCCTTGGCGTCCTGGTTGCCCCGCACCTGCTGGGCGAGGGCGCGCGCGAGACCGGCGTCGGGGCGCTCCGCGCGGTCGCCGTACAGCGCGTGGCGGGCGGTGTAGTCGTGGATCTCGCTGGTCGTCCGGAGCAGCAGGGCCGCGTCCGTCGGGGTCGCGGTGCGCAGGGCGTTGTGGATGGCGACGCCGAAGCCGTCCCCCTTGTTGATCTTCTTGTCGTTGAGCAGCTTGGTGACGAAGGCGAGCTGGTAGTCGCGGGCCTCCTCCAGCGCGTACCGCAGGTCCACCGCGCCGGCGTGCCGCAGCGCCTGCCGGATGCGCGTCTCGTGCCGTACGAAGACGACGTCCCAGTCCTCGTAGTCGGGGTCGTAGCGTGCCCGCAGGACGAGGGACGCGACGTACAGCGCGATGCCGCGGGCGGGATCGGGGTCGTGTTCGAGGAGCTTGCGGACCTCGGCCTCGTTCTGGACCCAGGAGGCGTACTCCGGATTGCCGATGTCGTTGCCGGCGCGGCGCACCAGGCGTTCGACCCGGCTGACCGTGCGGTAGTCGAGGGCCTTGTCGGGGTTGAGGCGGATCAGGGTCTCCGATCCGCGCTTGGCCACGATCTGGTCGAGGCGCGGATCGTGGAAGCGGCTGAGCTGCTCCAGCACGCTGTAGAGCCCGTCACCGGCCCTCGGCCTGGCCGCCAGCAGGTCCTCGAACCGCTCCACCATCCACACCGCGAGGGTGTCGAACTGGGAGTCGCTGAAACGGTGCCGGTGCCGGTGGATCGCGCGGATCACGGCCAGCAGGTCGCGTGCGGACCGCAGGGTGATCTCCGGCAGCCGCGCCACGAGGGTCTTGAGCAGCTTGCCGATCACCTTCTCGCCGAGTGAGGAGTCCATCGCGAGCAGCACCAGCGCGATGCCCACCGGCGAGGCGTTCCGGCGCCACCTGGCGAAGTCGTCCTCGTGCTCGGGGTCGAGCAGGCGCTCCGCGAGGGTCCGGCAGGTGCGCTCGTCGTACAGGCGCGCGCCGCGGAGCACGGGCAGCAGCCCGCTGCGGCGGTCCTCCAGGTCGCGGAAGAGTTCCTTGGCGACGAGGTCGGCGACCTGGTCGTGGCGGCGCGGCCGGTCGGCCTCCTCGGGGTGGACGAGCTCGGCGTGGGCGTCCAGGATCGTGCGGCAGTCGACGTGGCTGGGGAAGCGGAGCCGGTCGGGGGCTCCGTCCGGGGCGGCGCCGATCCTGAAGAGGGGGGCGCGCTCCTCCTCGGGGACGGCCACGTTCCCGCCGAGCAGGGAGACGGCCGCGACGACGGCGGCCAGGTCCTGTGTGTCGGCCCCCAGTTCGGGGTCGTTGAAGGCCTGTCGCAGTTCCTCCTCCAGGCGCTCGGGCTTGTCGTTCCCGCCCCGGTAGTGGCACAGCCCGTTGACGAAGCGGCTGAGGTCGTGGACGCAGCGGCGCGCCAGGGCCTCGATGAAGCGGGCGTTCCCGGCGACCTCGTCCCCGTGGATCTGCCGGGCGCGGAAGGCCAGGTCGAGGAGGGCGGCGGGGCGGACGACGGAGTGGACGACGGTGAGGTTCGCCGCCTGCCAGTCGTGTTGCGAGTTGATGTCGTACTCGAGGCAGGCGAGCACGCTGACGCCGAGCTCCGCCGACACGGCGGGCAGCACGTGGTCGACGTCCGTCTCGCCCATCGGCCGGATGGCGTCGAGGATGACCACGGGGCAGCCGGAGTCCGGCTGTTCCGGGGCTCCGAGACTGCCGAGGGCGTGCCGTACGCCTTCGGCGAGGACGTCACCGCTCGGGAACGCCCGGTTGCCGGGGACGAGCATGATCACCCGCCGCCCGGTCTCGGCGAGCGCCCGTGCCGTGCAGCGGGCGATGCAGCTCTTCCCGGAACCGGACGGCCCTCCCAGAACGGCCACCTTGCGTTCCGGTTCCTGGAAGATCGCCACGAGGCTGTCGACCTGGTCGGTGCGGATGTCGGGGAGGTGCTGCCGGTCGGGCTGTGTCCGTGTCCAGTCGTAGAGGCTCCAGCCGGTGGCGCTCAGTTCGCTCGTGTGCCAGTTCCGCGTCCAGGCGTCCCAGGCCTCGCCCCAGTAGGCGCGGGCCGCGCCCGCCAGGGTGAGACCGGGGTCCGCGACCGCGAGCGTCGGGGCCGGGTCCCCGGCGGAGGTACGGAACCAGCCGCCGTGGCCGGGATGGACGAGCCCGCCGCCGCCGGCTCCGGCGCGCAGGGCCGCCTCGGCGGGGTCCATGGCCTGGAACTGCGTCGTCGGGTTGAGGTGGGGCAGCGCGTACGCGCCGGCGGCGAGCACACCGGGCGCGGGGTAGGGCAGTTCGGGCGCGCCGAGGGTCCGTGACAGCAGCCGGAGGGCGGCGGGCAGGGTCACGGTGGTGTCGTCGACGCGGGTCGGCGGCAGCAGGCCGGGGACCGCCAGCTTCGGCTTCGGGTCCCCCACGAGTTCCTCGTCGATCCCCAGCTGGAAGAGCAGGGTCCGTACGGGCTCGGCGCCGCTGTCGGAGGCCCTGTTGGTGGCCGGGGTGACGGAGCTCCACTTCCTGGTGATGCGGGCCAGCTCCCGGACCGCGTCGTCGTGGCCCATGGCGGTGTCGCCGGTCTTGCTCTCCAGGACGAACCGGGCCGCCCAGGCCGTGGGGGGCAGGTCCGGGTCGGCGGCGGGGTGGAGGACGGTGACGTCCAGGTGGGTGGCGGAGGTGGCCTCGGGGGCGGTCGACTCCCCGGTGGCGTCCTTCCCGGGTCCTGGGGCGTCACGCTCGGGGACGTACGGGCCGCTGTCGGGTGAGCAGGCCCATTCGTACAGCTGGGAGAGGTCCTCCTCCAGGCCCTCGACGGCCTGGAGGTGCGTCACCAGCTCGGCGTACGGTCCCTCGCAGGCCTGCGGGTCGGAGAGCAGGTCGACGAGGAGTTCGAGGCCTACGCGCCCGGAGCCATCGGTCACGAACCGGTCCGGGATGCCCAGCGCCGCACCGCGCAGCCCCCTGCGCTCCGCCTCCTGGAGCAGGGGCCGGACCCCCTGGGCGTGGAGCCTTTCGAGCAGGACGTCGAAGGGCGTGCGCGGGGCGGCCTCCTGACGCTTCGCCAGGACGGCGTCGAGGGCGAGCAGCGCGCCGATGACACCCTCGCGTGCCGAGACGGAGTCGAGAACCGTCATCTTGCCTCCTCACTGCGGTCGGTCCTCAGGAACGGGTCGGGGCGGGTCCGGGCGGGTCCGGTTCGGCCGGATCCGGTCGGGGCGCGTCGGGGCTGACGTCGAGGCAGAACACCCCTCGTACGTCGGCCACCACCAGGCGGGAGCCGTCCGCGTCGAGGGCCAGCGCGATCGGCTGGTCCGGCAGCGGCAGCCGGGGTGTCGGGCGTTCGTCGCCGGGGGTGATCGGGCGGACGCACAGCCAGGGGTTCTTCGCGTCCCCGGCCGCCGCCGCCAGGCTGTCGCCGACGGCGAGCGCGACCGCGCCGTCACGGGCGGCGGGCAGGTCCAGGCCCCGCGTCCCCCTGCTCTCGTCCCACACGAACAGGCCCCCGCCCTGGTCGAGCATCGCCACGGTGCGGCCGGTCGACGACACCACGGCGTGCTGCGTCGCGGGCATGAGCAGCGGCTGCCGTCGTACCGCCGACACTCCCGTGTCCTGGACGCGGGCGGTCACGGTGCCGAACTCGGTGGTGGCGACGAGCCGTACGTCACCGGCCGGGCCGCCCAGGTGGACCTGGGTCACCCGGCTCGATCCCGGCACGGCGAACGACCTGGTCCGCCCGGTGGCGCCCCATTCGACGACCTCGATCCGCGCGCCCCTGGCGACGGCGAGCAGCCCGTCGCCGTGCAGCGAGATCGCCGTGGCCCCGTCCAGGGCGGCCAGCGGCTCCGGGTCCTCTCCCGAGAGCGGTCGCCAGAGCAGTCCCGCGCCGTCCGTGACGAGCGCGACGACGGGTTCGCCGCCGACGACGGCGAGCGCCATGTGCGTGGCGATGCCGTCCTCCTCGGACCTCACCGGCTCGACGAGTGGCGCGCCGTCCGCGAGGTTCCACAGCTGTACGGACGCGTCGCCGTGGGTGGTCACCACGAAACCCTCGCCCCCCGCGCCCGCGACCGCGAGGAGGTCGGGTACGGCCACCTCGTCCTTGGGGGTGGCCCACAGGATGTCGACCCCGGCGCCGGAGCCGCGCGGGTCCAGATCGCGTCCGTCCTCCCCGGCCCTGAGGAGGGAGAGCTTCAGCTGGAACGCCCGCTCAGCCGGGTGGAGTCCGGGCTTCTGGGTCCGTACCCCCGCACCGACCGCGTCCGGCAGGGCGTCTCGCCCTCCGTCCCGCAGCTGTCGGGCGAGGGCGCCGGCGGGCAGCGCGTTCCAGAAGGCCGGCGAGGAGAGTTCGGCGGCGAAATCCCGGCGGTGGTGCCGGGCGACGTCCCCGAACAGGGCGGTCAGCGCCGTGTCGGCCGCCCAGTCGATCCCGGCCCCCTCGGACGCGTGGACGGGCAGGCACTCCCGTACCGCCTCGGCGAACTCCGACCCGGAGGGCCGCGGCGCGAAGGGGGTGGCGAGGCGCCACGCGGGGGGCTGCGGGGCGGGGCCTGAGCCGCTTCCCTTACGGGTGCCCCTGCCCGTACCGCTGCCCTCACCCGTAACGGCCGCGGTGTTCGTCACCGAGTCGCCCAGCAGTTCCGCGGCCTCCCTCGCGTCCTCCGGGCCATACGTCCCGCCGGAGTGGTCCGAGGCCGTGGCGAGGGCCGCCCAGTGCTCGGCGGTCAGCCCGGCCTCGTGCCCGCACTCGGCTGCCGCCCGTACCGGTTCCAGCATCGCCCGGCACCAGACATCCGAGTGGTCCCGGGCGGCGAGCAGGCTCAGATGGAAGGTCCGCAGCCGCTTCCCCGCCGCGTCCCGCGCGCTCGCCGCGCCGTCGCCGTGCGGCGGGGTGCGGAGGAACTCGTCGACCGCGTGGACCGCCGCTCCGAAGTGTCCGTGGCAGGCGGCGGCGATCGCGCCGACGCCCCTCCGGGACGGGGTTCCGGGGGTGCCCCCGCCGGCCGTCGAAGCATGGCGCAGCCGGGCGTCGACATACGCGCGGACGCCCTCGTCGTCGGTGCCTAGCTGGAACACCGGCAGCTGGCGGTCCTGCCACACCCTGTCGGCGGCCGGGTCGTGACCGGCCGAGGCGATGACGGTCGTCCGCGCGTACTCGGCGAGCGGGTCGAGCAGCTCCGTGACCAGGGCCGCGGGCCCGCCGTCGGCCAGGTGGAGGTCGTCCACCAGTACGGTCCGGGGAGGCAGGGCCTCCAGGGCCTCGCACAGCTCGTCCGGCGTCGGGGTGCCCTCCAGGCCGAGGCCGAGCGCCCGGCCGATCCGCCGGGCCAGGCCCGACACGGTGGCGTCCTGGGCGGACACCAGCGCGTGCACGGAGTCGTCCGGGAGGATCAGGCCCCCGCTCCGCCGCCGGGCGACGGGCGGCAGCCGCCGCCGCCACTCGGGCTTCCCGCACACGGCCAGATGCCCCAGCAGCGCACTCTTGCCGACCCCGGCCGCGCCCCGCAGGATGAGCGGCCCGGCCGGTCCGCCGCCGGCGATGAACGCGCGGAGACGCCGCTGCTCCTCGGCCCGGCCGGAGAAGTACCAGCCCTCCTGCCGCGGTCGGCTCCGGCCTCGTGCGAGGTGGGACCACTCGTCGAGGCCGTCGAGCCAGTCGGGGGAGGTTCGGGGCATGTACGCCGGATCGGGCAGCGCGCGGCAGCTCCCGCGGCCGGCGGAGTACACCCAGACCTCCTGTTCGACCGTCGGCAGGTGGCCGTTGACCCGCTCCACGAGGACCGTGGGATCGATGAACTGCGATGTGCCGGGGCTGTGTTCGAGCGTCTTGGCGAAGGCGCGGGCGAAGGCGAGCTGTCCGGCCTGCTGCGTCCTGCGAGCCGTGGCGATCACCCAGGCGTCGTAGTCGACACGCCCGAGGGCGGCCTGACTCCGGAGGGTGCCCATGGCGTCGGCCGCGCCGGACTCGGAGTAGCAGGCGTCGAGAACGAGGACCGCCTGGCCGAAGAGGGTCTTCCTGAGTTCGTCGTCGCTCCCGTACAAGGTGTTGATGATCTTCTGCGGCGGAAGGAGGTCCTTCGCCGACTTCGTGTGCGTCGGCAGGGCCAGGCCCCAGTTCACGCCCTCCCTCTCGCCGTGTCCCGTGCAGTAGACGAACAGGGACAGCGGCGGCTCCTGCTCACCGCTCCTCACCGTCTCCAGCCACTTGCCGAGGTCCGCGCACACCTGGTGCAGGCCCCGCTCCCCCGGGCCGGGCCTGCGGATCTCCCGCATCCCCAGGTCCTGGAGCGTGCGGCGCATCGAGCTCAGTTCGTGCGGTACGTGTTCGAGCCGCGCCAGGCCACTGCCCTCGCCGTATTCGCCCTCCCCGGCCAGGAGGAACCACCGCTCACCCAAGAGCTGCCTCGACTGCGCGAGCGGTCCACACGTTGGCGAGGTAGCGGGTGCAGTCGTGCATGTGGAGCAGGGGGTTGGTGACGCCGAAGTCCTCGACTTCGTCGTTGTAGAGGGTCTTCAGCTGCTTGCGCAGGGCGACGACGTCCTGCTCCGCGGCCACGTTCACCCAGCGGCGGACGGACGGCGGGCGCCCCGGCTCCGCGTCGGCCGAGCGGGCCAGTCGGCGGCGGATGGACTTCAGCCCGAGCGGCGAGCCCATGGTGACCAGGGTGTCGATCCGGACGTCCTTGAGCTTCCACAGGACCTCGTAGGCGGCCACGCTGCCCAGCGAGTGGGCGAGGACCACCCGGGTGTCCTCCTGGATCGCCGTCTCCAGCTCGGCCCGGATCTCCTCGCCGAGGGCCGGTTCCTCGAAGTACCGGTGCACCTGCTTGATCTGGCGGATGAGGACCGAGGCGGTGATTCCGCCGAGGTACGGCGTCCGCTCCAGGATGCTGAGGCAGGCCTGAGCGCCGCGGACGACGCCCCCCTTGGCGGCCGGCTCGGCGCCGTCCTCGTCGAAGGCCGCCGGGTCCGCCTCCCTGGCCATGGCCTCCAGGAGTTCGTACTCGAAGCCGTCGGCCACGTCGGCGGCGGTGTAGAGCGCGCCACCGCCGGCCTTGCCCGTGCCGCCGTTGTACAGGTGTCCGTAGAAGGCCGCTTCGAACGACACCGTCGCGGCTTCGGCGTAGCGGATGTTCCGCAGGCCGGTGCGCAGCGCTCCGTGCCACGTCTCGTGCATCTCCTCGCGCGACCGCCAGGACCAACCGATGCCGTGTACGCCGACGATGCGGGCCACGTTCGCCTCCCCCGATGACGGGCCGGAACGTCCGGCCGAGCTTGCCAGAAGAATAGCCCCGAACGACCGGGAGGGAGGAGGCGCGAAGGTGACGGCCCCTCTCCTCCCTTATCTCACCGTGCAGTTGGGCGGCCGGCCTGTCGGCCAGGGTCGGCCGGACACCGGGAAACCCGGACCGGCCGCCCCAGAGTGTCCCGGGAGCGGCCGGTCCGTCGCTCGCTCTCCTCCGGTCAGCGGCCGTAGCGGATCAGGGACCGGACCATGCGGCAGGTGGTGTCCGAGGGCGGGCGGATGCCGAGGGTGACGGCCGTGCTGCGTATCTTCGCGTCCGTGGCCTTCGACGGGATGTAGACCCCGGCGTCGAGCAGGGCGATCGACAGGCGCATGGCCTTCAGGCGCCGGTTGTGCGACACGTACCACTCGCGGGGGCGGCCCGCGGGGAGCGCCTTCCTCTGCAGGGGCTTCCAGGGTTCGAGGGACGGAGTCCGGATCACGGCGAGTGCCATGGGCTACCTCCTGGCGGACGGTGGGGCGCGAGCCCTCCCCGGGGCCCTCGCCTTCACCCACCATTTTAGTGACCCCCACTGACAATCGCCCCTGGCCAGGCAGGGTTTGGGGGGTGGTGGAGGGAGGCTTGGGGGGTACCGTGGGAGCCATGGAGATCTGGATCAATCCCGCCTGTTCCAAGTGCCGCGGCGCCCTCACCCTGCTCGACGCCGAGGGCGCCGAGTACACCGTGCGCCGCTACCTGGAGGACGTGCCCTCCACCGACGAGATCCGGCAGGTGCTGGACCGGCTCGGGCTCGAACCGTGGGACATCACACGGACGGAGGAGGCCGTCGCCAAGGAGCTGGGCGTGAAGGAGTGGCCGCGCGACGCCGGGGGCCGCGACCGGTGGATCGAGGCGCTCTCCGCGCACCCGAAGCTCATCCAGCGGCCGATCATCACCGCCGAGGACGGCACCGCGGTCGTGGGCCGCTCCGAGGAGGCGGTCCGGGACGCGCTGTCGCGCTGAGCCGGTGGGGCCGGCCCGGTCGCGCCGCGTCGGCCTCGCGGTCCCGGCTGTCGGGTCAGTCCCGGAGGAAGCCCGCGATACGGGCCAGCTCGGCGGGGCCCAGAGCGGCCGGCAGCGTGTGGTGGGTCGCGGCCGGGACGATGTCCGCCCGCAGGCCCAGGGCCGTCGCGCCGGCCGCCACCCGACGGGCGTCATGGGCCCGGCCCGCTCCGGCCAGGAGCAGCAGCACCGGCGGGCGCAGCCCCGAGAGTTCGGCTGCCGTGGGGCGGGGGCCGGTGACCGGGCGGCGCCGGGGCAGGTCCGCCGCGAGGGCGTCGAGCCTCCGTACCGCCGGGTCGTACTCCGCGCCGCCCGTCTCCCACGCCAGGAACGCCGCCGTCCGCGCGGGTCTCGGGCGCAGCAGCATCGGCAGGGCCCGCAGCAGGTAGCCCGGGCGGAAGCCGGCGAAGCAGCCGGTGGGGTCGAGCAGGACGAGGCGGTCGGTGCGGGCGGGGGACGCGAGTGCGTACCGGAGGGCGATCCACGCGCCGTACGAGTGGCCGCAGAACGCCGCCGACGCGATCCCCAGGCCGTCGAGCAGGGCGTCGAGCCAGGCCGTCAGGTCGGCGGCGGTACGGATCGGGCGGTCACCCGGCCTGCTGCGGCCAGGTCCGCCGACGAGGTCGACGGCGTGGACCCGGTGCGTGGTGCCGTACGGGGTGGCGATTTCCGTGACGGTCGTGGGGTGCGGCCAGGTCGCCAGGAGTGCGTCGTACACGGAGTCGAAGCGGTCGGACACGGTCGGTACGATCCTCTCGTTCGGCGATAATCTCGATGAACGAGATAATAGGAGGACGTGGTGGCGGAGTCACCCGAGATGCGGATCTTTCACCTGCTCCGCGAGGTCACGGTCGAATACGGCCTGCGACAGGGCGAGTTCGCCGCGCGGAACGGCATGCACCCCACGGACGTCCGCGCCCTGATCTCGCTCCTCGACGCCGAACGCGCGGGCACTGACGCGACCGCCGGGTGGCTCGGCGAGCGGCTCGGCCTCAACTCGGCCGGCACGACCGCCGTCGTCGACCGCCTCGAACGCCTGGGGTACGTGGCCCGCGTACGCGACACCCGCGACCGGCGGCGGGTACTGCTCACCGTGGAGGAACACGCCGAGGAACTCGGCCGCGCGCACTTCGGCCCCCTGAGCGACGGGGCGGTGACGCTGCTCGACGGCTTCGATGAGGGCGAGAAGGAGGCCGTACGACGGTTCCTGACGGGGGTACGGGACCTGCTGGGCGGCGGGGAGGACCGGTGACGGGCGGGGACGGCGAGGGGCTGGGCGGGGAAGTGCGCGGCGAACCGGGCGGGGCGGATGGGGCCGACGGGGCCGACGGGGCCGACCGGCTCGGTGAGCCCGGTGAGCCCGGTGACCCCGGTGACCCCGGTGACCCCGGTGACCCCGGTGAAGACCTGCACCGAACGCCGGGCGGAAGCGGCGGGCTCAGCGGCCCCGACGACGACCCGCGCCCCCACCCCGACCCGCGCGGCGGAGCCCACGCTCTCGGTGTCGATCTGCACCTGGATCTCGGCGGCGCCGGCGGGCGGCGGGCCGCGCTCGCCGGGGCGCTGCGCGAGGCCGTGCGCTCCGGGCGGCTCGCCCCCGGCACCCGGCTGCCGCCCTACCGCTCGCTCGCCGCCGACCTCGGCATCGCCCGCAACACCGTCGCCGACGCCTACGCCGAACTCGTCGCCGAGGGCTGGCTCACCTCCCGCCAGGGCTCCGGGACCCGCGTCGCCGACCGGGTCGCGGCGCCCTCCCCCGGCCCGGTGCGGCCGGCCGCGCCGCCGCCGCTCCCGTACGACCTGGTCCAGGGCAAGCCCGACCCCGGCTCGTTCCCGCGCGCCGCCTGGCTCGCGGCGGCCCGGCACGCGCTGACGGACGCCCCGCACGAGGCCTTCGGCATCGGCGACCCGCAGGGCCGGACCGAACTGCGGCACGCGCTCGCCGAGTACCTCGCGCGGGTCCGGGGCGTACGGACCGCCGCGGACCGGATCGTGATCTGCTCGGGCGCCGCGCACGCGCTGCGGCTGCTCGCCCGGGTCCTCGGCGGCGGGGCGGCGGGTCCCTGGGCCGTGGAGGAGTACGGGCTGCCCTTCCACCGCGGGCTCCTCACCGAGGCCGGGATCGCGACCGTGCCCGTCGCCGTCGACGGGAACGGGGCGCGGACCGCCGAGATCCCCCGCCACGCGCGCGCGGTGCTGCTGACCCCCGCCCACCAGTTCCCCACCGGCGGACCGCTGCACCCCGAGCGGCGGGCCGGGGTCCTGGAGTGGGCGCGGGTCTCCGGCGGTCTGGTGGTCGAGGACGACTACGACGGGGAGTTCCGCTACGACCGGCGGCCGGTGGGCGCGGTCCAGGGTCTCGACCCGGACCGGACCGTCCTCCTCGGCTCCGTCAGCAAGAGCCTCTCCCCCGCGTTGCGGATCGGCTGGATGTGCCTGCCGGCCGGCCTGGTGGACCGGGTCGTCGCGGCGAAGGGCGTGCGCGAGCCGCACACCTCGGCCACCGAACAGCTCACGCTCGCAGGGTTCCTCGCCTCCGGCGCGTACGACCGGCACGTCCGGCGCATGCGGCAGCGGCACCGGGCCCGGCGCGACCGGCTGGCGGCGGTGCTCGCCGAGCGGGTGCCGGCGGTCCGGGTGACGGGGATCGCCGCCGGACTGCACGCCGTGGTCGAACTGCCGGCGGGCACGGAGCCTGCGGCGGTCGCGGCGGCGGCCCGGCACGGCGTCGCCGTGGAGGCTCTCGCCGGCTACCGCCACCCGGAGGCCGGCGGCCGGCCCCACCAGGACGGCCTGGTCGTCGGCTACGCCACGCCGCCGGAGCGGTTGTTCGGCCCTGCTCTGGACGCGTTGTGCGCGGGCTTGGGAGAGGCCCTGGGCGGCGCCTCGGGCGACGTCTCGGGCAGCGCCTCGGGCAGGACGGCGCTCAGCCCGCCACCGGCAGGACCTTCGTCATGACCAGCTCGGGAGCCGACGGAAGCGTGGCGGGAGCTGTCGTGGGGACGGCGGCGGGGGCATGGCCGAGGCGCTCGTACAGGGCGATCGCCTCGGTGTTGCCCCGGAGCACGGAGAGCCGCAGGACCGTGGCCCCGCCGCCGTGGGCCCAGGTCTCGACGGCGGCGATCAGGCGGGCGGCCAGGCCGTGGCCGCGGGCCCCGGGCGCCACCCAGACGGAGCGCAGCTCCGGGAGGCCGTCCGGCGCGAGGAGCCCGCCCGCGAGTCCGACCGGCCGGCCGTCGAGCAGGGCGAGGACCCCGTACGTCTCCGGGTCGTCGAACCGGGCCCGCCACCGTTCCTCACCGCCCCGGCCCCAGTCGGCGAGCCGGACCCCGAACGCCTCCGGCGAGGTGGTGAGCGCGACCACGCGGGCCTCGCGCCAGAGCGGCCAGTCCGCCGGGGTGACAGTCCGCAGGACCGGCCGGCCCGCGCCGGGCTCAGGCGCCGGCGGCACGCCGCTCCACCTCCGTGAGGATCTCGGTCAGGCGGAGACCGAAGCGGGCGTCGCAGTCGTGCGGGCGTCCCGTGCGGGCCGCCGCGACGAGGGCGTCCACGGCCGTGCCGAACGCCCCCACCGCCCCGTCCCAGCGGGGCATTTCGGTGCGTCCGGCGGTGCCGTACAGGGTGAGGGCCGCCTCCGCCGCCTCCGGCGGGGCGCTCAGGGTGAGCGTGGCCGTGCTGCTCGCCCCCGACGCGTGCCGCAGGACCAGGTGGTGGGTGTCCGCCGGACCCCGGGCGGCCGTGATCTCCGTGACGTCGCCGAGGACCGGCAGGTAGACGGAGAGCACGTGCGGGCCCACGTCCCACAGGCCGCCCTTCTCGCGGCGCCAGGGGGAGGCCGCGTACGCGCTGGCGGAACCCGGCCCGTAGAGCGAGCCGAGCCAGTGGGCCTCGCCCAGGAACCAGCCGTCCGCCGCGGCCTGCTCCTCGATCCAGCGGGCGGTCGGCTCCGCGAAGCGCAGGGTGCAGAAGACCACCGAGGCGACCCCGGCGGTCTCGACCGCGTCGGCGACCGCGCGGGCCCCGGCCACGGTCGTGGCCACCGGCTTGTCCAGGAGGACGTGACAGCCGGCCTCCGCCGCGCGCACGGCCAGCGGGGCCTGGACGTCCGGCGGGAGGGCGAGCGCCACGGCGTCGCTGGCCGCGAAGAGGGCGTCCACGTCGTCGTACGCGCGCGTGCCCGACGCGGCGGCGAGCTCGGCCGCCGCCTCGGGGCGTCTGCCCCACACCCCGCTGAACTCGATGCCGGAATGCCCGGCCAACGCGGGCGCGTGCGTGCGCCCGGCCCAGGGGCCGGTGCCGAGCAGTCCGATACGGGGCTTCCCACCCAGGTGCTTCGCCATGCCCCCAGTCTGCCCCGCACCAGTGACAACCGACCCGGGGCCCGGCCACCCGGCCCGGCCCACCACCCCGACCCCCCGCCGCACTCTCCCTCTTCCCTCCCGCGTCCCCTCCCCCGAAATCCGCTCGCCCCGCTCCCCCCACCCGGTGTTAGCGTTCCCGGGCCGGCCGCGGGACTCCGGTGCGACTTCCGGAACCTGCCTCTGAAGCAACGTCTTCGCTGTTCGCGCCCCCATTCCCCGGCCGGCACCCATGCGCCGGGAGGAGAGTGCCGTGTCCGAGCTCGTCGCCGCCGAGGACGTACTCCTCTTCGTCAACGCCGCCGTGACCGCCACCGGACAGCGGGAGTTCCGCTCCTCCGCCGCCGAGCAGCGCTTCTCGCTCGCGTTCCTCCACGAGTACGTACGCGTCAACTACCGGCCCGTGTACGCCGCCTCGCTCGCGCTCGACATCAACGACCACAACGCCGCGCTCGTCATCGAGCAGCTGCTCCGCACGCCCGGGGAGGCGGAGCCGGGCGAGGGCCGGCTGATCGCCGCGCGCCTCGCGAAGCTGCCGCCTCCGCGGGTCTACCGGCTGTTCCGTACGCTGCGCGCCGCCGGGGTCAACAACCGGCGCACGCGCGCGATCGTGCGCGCGTGGCTGGCGGCCCGGCCCGACCCGGCGCTCGACGCGGTGAAGTACCGCGGCGGCCTCAAGGCCACCCTCCGGCACGTCCACGGGCGGCTGCCCGACCCGGAGACGGGCGACTTCCTCTTCGCGCCGGGCCGCCGGGTCCGGTACGAGAACGCGACCCTCGACGCGCACCGCCGGGCGCACTACGAGCAGGGCGCGCTGTACGAGCTGCCGTTCACGGTCGCGGAGGGCTTCGCCGCGAAGCACGGGGTGCCGCGCGCGGTGTTCCTGGAGCGGATCGCACCCCGGATGACCCGGCTCGAAAAGCTCAGGACGGCGCGGGCCGCCGATCTGTCCGTGATGCCGCTGACCCGGCTCGCGCTGTTCGTCCTGTCGCTGCCGTTCGGTGAGCGGGTGGAGCGGCGGGCCGAGCTGACGGGTGCGCTGCGCGCGGCGGCACGGCGCACGGCGGGGCCGTACGCCGGGAGCTGGGGCCGGATCGCGGCCGTGCTCGACGACAGTTTCTCCTCCTCGGGTTCGGCGGTGAAGCGGCGCCGACCGCTGGCCGTCGCGCTCGGCGCCCACTTCCTCCTTGAAGCCCTCGCGGCGCCGGGGGCGTACACCCCGCTGTGGACCTCGGGCGGCGACGATCCGCTGCTCGTCCGGCCGTACGGGCCGACTCCGCTGGGTCTGCGGATCCTGGACGCCCTGGACACCGGTCCCGACCGGCTGCTGATCGTCTCGGACGGCTGGGACAACGCCCCGCCGGGGCTCGCGGGCGAGGTGCTGCGGGTGTGGCGGACGCGGCTCGATCCGGAGCGCCGGACGAGCGTGGTGCACCTGAACCCCGTATACGACGCGGAGGGCTTCGACGTGCGCCGGCTGGCGCCGAGCGTGCCGGCCGCGGGCATCCGGGACGCGGAGGATCTGGCGGCGCTGGTGGAGATCGCGCAGTTCGCCGAGGGCCGGACGGGCTTCGCCGAACTGCGGGCCTATCTGGACCGGCGGGCGGAGCTGTTCCTGAGGGCAGCCGGAGAGGGGGCCGGGCGATGACCCGGATCGATCTGACCGGGCTCGACGTGCGGCCCGCGCAGGTGTGGGGCGGGGTGCGGATCGTGCCGCTCGTGCGGGACCGGCCGGTGCCGGGGCTGCGGCTGCACCGGGAGGTGTACGAGGGGTGGGGCGCGGTGGAGCTGCCCGACCGCACCGCGTACACCTCGTACATCCCGCACGGCTTCGTCGCCGACTGGTCGGGGACGGGATCGGGCGCGGAGTCCGCCGCGTACGGCACCCGGCTCGGCGACGGCGCGGGGACTCGCGCGGGCACGCACTCCGGTGCGCCCTGGGGCGCGCCGGAGTGCGTGCCCGTGCGCCGGATCCACCGCATGGCCAAGCGCCGCCAGGGCGAGCGGCGGCTGCGGTTCCTGCCACTGCACCTCGCCCTGGAGGGGTATCTCGCGCTGCACTTCGGCGGGCCCTCCGTCGTCTGGGACGAGTGGTCCCGCGAGGCGCTGCGGCACGGTCTCTCGCCGCGTGCCGAGGCGGCGTACGCGGGGTGGGCGGTGCCGGGGCTCGCGGAGGCGCCGCGGGTCTTCGAACTGCACCCGGGTCAGTGCGGGCTGCTCCTGTACGTGGCCGACGCGCTCGCCGCGGCCTTCGTGGTGCCGCACCCGGAGGACTACCGGCTGCTGCACCCGACGCTCGTCGAGGACCTGTACGGGGAGCTGGTCCACCAGTACGCGTACTACGGCGGCCCGGTGCCCGAGTTCACCGCGCGGATCCGGGACGGCGCCGGCGGCATCCGGAACCTCGCGGACCTGCGGGCGGCGGCCCGGGAGCAGGAGCGGGCCTGGGCGGTGGCCCACGACGGGCTGATGGCGCGGGACCTCCTGGAGACCTCGTACGCCTTCGAGCGGGCGTACCGGGCGGGGCCGTTCGATCTGTACCGGTTCCTGCCGCCGTTCGAGCGGGGCGGGCGGGAGCAGCACATCGGTGAGGTGATCACCGACCGGAAGGGGCGGACGGCCTATCTGAAGACCTTCCGGCTCTCCGAGAAGCAGATCCGGAAGGGGTACCTGCTGCACCGGCTCGCGGACTGCGACTGGCACCTCGGGCGGACCGCGGAGGCGCTGGGGACCTCGTACGCCGAGGTGGTCCTGCGGGTGCGGGCGGCGGGGCTCGGCGCCCTCCTCGACGCGCACCGGGTCGAGGAGCGGCTGCGGGCCGATCGGGGGAAGAACGGGAAGATCAGGGAGGCCGAGTAACACGGGGTTCACAAACGGGCAACCGATGGGAAATCCCGTGTTGCGAAGCTGCGGTCGAACACACACCGCGCATTCGGCGCGGAGACCGCAGCTTCTCGCAGTGCCGCGAGCCGCAGCGGAAACCCGCAGCAGCACGCCAAAGGATGAGACCCGTGACCTTCAAGGCTGAGTACATCTGGATCGACGGCACCGAGCCGACCGCGAAGCTTCGCTCCAAGACGAAGATCATCGCGGGTGACGCCCTCGCGCTCGACGAGCTGCCGATCTGGGGCTTCGACGGTTCCAGCACGAACCAGGCCAAGGGCCACGCCTCGGACCGCGTCCTCAACCCGGTCTTCTCCTGCCCGGACCCGATCCGCGGCGGCGACGACATCCTGGTGCTGTGCGAGGTCCTGAACACGGACATGACGCCGCACGAGTCGAACACGCGCGCCGGGCTGGCCGAGGTCTCCGCGCGGTACGGGGCTCAGGAGCCGATCTTCGGCATCGAGCAGGAGTACACCTTCTTCGAGGGCACCCGCCCGCTCGGCTTCCCGGTCAACGGCTTCCCGGCCGCGCAGGGCGGTTACTACTGCGGCGTCGGCGCGGACGAGATCTTCGGCCGCCCGATCGTCGAGGCGCACCTCGAGAACTGCCTCAAGGCCGGTCTCGGCATCTCCGGCATCAACGCCGAGGTCATGCCGGGCCAGTGGGAGTTCCAGGTCGGCCCGCTGGCCCCCCTGGAGGTCTCGGACCAGCTGTGGATCGCCCGCTGGCTGCTGTACCGCACGGCCGAGGACTTCAACGTCTCCGCGACGCTGGACCCGAAGCCGGTGAAGGGCGACTGGAACGGCGCGGGCGCGCACACCAACTTCTCCACGAAGGCGATGCGCGAGCGCTACGACGCGATCATCACCGCGTGCGAGTCGCTCGGCGAGGGCTCGAAGCCGCTCGACCACGTCAAGAACTACGGCGCCGGCATCGACGACCGTCTGACGGGCCTGCACGAGACCGCCCCGTGGGACCAGTACTCCTACGGCGTCTCGGACCGAGGCGCCTCGGTCCGCATCCCGTGGCAGGTCGAGCAGGACCAGAAGGGCTACATCGAGGACCGTCGCCCGAACGCGAACGTGGACCCGTACACGGTGACCCGCCTGATCGTGGACACCTGCTGCGAGGCCCTGGAGAAGGCCGACCAGGTCTGATCCGCAGCACCGCACGAAGCACGCAGCACGGAGAGGGGGCGCCCACCGGTTCGTACGGTGGGCGCCCCTCTTCGTCGTACAGGGGGCGCGCCTCCCGGCATGTGGGCAGCGCTACACGGGTTCTGACCGGGCGGGGGCTCGTCGGGGGCATTCCCTTCTGGTTCAATAGGGATATGGCCATCATGCAGAACGACACCGCGACGGGTCGTCACGACCTCGAGCCGTTCTGGCCTTCCCGGCAGCACCATGACTTCGACCGGTGCTGTCGACGCGCGAGGAACGCGTCGGCCCTCTAAAGCCCCGATCGGTTCGGTCCGATCCCCGGCCTTCGGCCGACGCGCACGACGTACGAGACCTCTCCGTCCGTTCCCCGCGCGAAAGAGCTGACCTGCCATGGCCCACACCCAGAGCGCCTCCCTCACCGCCGTCCGTCCCGGCCGGCCCCGACTGCGGGCCGTCGATCCGCACGAGGTCGTCGACTTCGCCCAGGTCGCGGAGTTCCTGCCGCCCGGCGCCACCCTGCTGCCCGCGCCGCAGCACACGCTGCCGACGCTGCCGGGGCGTCCGCCGATGGTCGGGTACCTCGTCCTCGTACCGGCCGACCAGCACGCCCGGCTGCCCTTCGCCGCGCCTTCCCCCGCCTCCGTCCCCGCCCCCGTGGAGGAGCAGGGGCCGGTGGCCATCGACGGGGTCCGGCGGATCGCCGTCGTGGACGGGCAGGCGCTGGACCTGACGTACCTCGAGTTCGAGCTGCTCGCCCATCTGGTGGCACACCCCCTCCGGGTGCACACCCGCGACCAGTTGGTCACCACCGTGTGGGGGTACGGGCACGTCGGCGACGGCCGTACCGTCGACGTGCACGTGGCCCGGCTGCGCCGCAAGCTGGGCGCCGAGCACCGCCGCACGATCCAGACCGTGCGGCGGGTCGGCTACAAGTACACCCCCTGATCAGCCGGTTCGGCCCGCCCCGGACCTCGCCCTGGTCACCAGCGCCAGGGCGAGGTCCACGGCCAGGAACAGCAGCAGGCTCAGGCCGAGCAGCGGGACGAACCACGCCACCAGGGCCGTGACCGCGAGCAGCGGCAGCGGCAGCGTCGGCGGCACCTTGCGCCAGGCGCCCCTGGCGACCGGCCGGCCCGGACGGCGCAGCCACCACATGCGGTAGCCCCAGAGGATCAGCAGGATCAGGGACAGCGCGAGGGCCGCGAGCGCCAGCTGGTTGATCAGGCCGAGGAACACACCCGTGTGCGCGTCGATGCCGAACCGGGTGAGCTTCGCGAGCAACGGGTAGTCGGCGAAGGCCAGCCGGTCGAGCACCGCGCCGTCCGCCGGGTTCACCGCCACCGAGTCCAGCTCGACCGGGAACCGCGTGTCCGTCTCCTTGACCACGTACCCCTTGCCCTCGGCGGGCAGTGCCACCGAGACGCTCGGACTGTCGATACCGGCCGCGCGGGCCGCCTCCAGCGCCTTGTCGATGCCGATGTCCGGGCCCTGGGCGGTGGTGGTGCCGGTGTGGGCGCCGCCGTGGCCCTCGTGCTCCGAGGACCCGCCGGCCGCACCGCCGACGGTCGCGGTCAGCGTCGGCGTCGCGCCGCCGAGACCGTCCTGCGCCACGCCGATGTTCTCCCCCGCGTACCGCGACCAGGTCAGGCCGGTGGCCGAGAGCAGCACCAGGCCGGTCACCGCCCACAGACCCACCGAGCCGTGCCAGGAGAGCGTGCGGCGCCGGGACGCCGGGCCGCCCTCCGGCACGAAGAGGGCACGGCGGTTCCTCCTGCGGCGGCCGAGCCACAGCAGCAGACCGCCCAGCGCGATCACCCACAGCCAGCTCGCGGCCAGTTCGCTGTAGTTCCGGCCGAGGTCGCCGAGATGCAGATCGCGGTGCAGGCCGTCGGTCCAGGTGCGCAGCGGGAGCGCCCCGGAGCTGCCGTAACTGGGCAGCTGCCCGCGTACGTCACCGGTGTACGGGTCCACGAAGACGGCCGCCGAGGTGACCTCGGGGGCGTCCGGGTCGGCCATCAGGACGCGGGTCGTCGCCCCGGGTTCGACGCCGGGCCAGACGGCGGTGACGGTGCCGTTCGGGTTGACCTTGCGCGCGGTGTTCACCTGCTGGGAGAGCGGCAGGGTGGCGTCCCCGACGGGGACCTCCAGCTCGTGCGCGTACACGACCTTCTCGGCCTGGAAGGAGAGCGCGTACAGCAGGCCGCTGGCGGCGGCCACGAGGAGGAAGGGGGCGACGAGCACGCCCGCGTAGAAGTGGAGGCGGAGGACGAGGGGGCGGAGGGAACTCCAGGTGGTGCCGGGGTGGGTGGGGGTGGTCGTGGGGGGCCTCGTGGCCGTCGCGGATGGCTTCGTGGCTGTCGTGCGGGGCTCTGTGGCTTGCGACGGTGGCGCCTCGGGTGTTTCCGGGCGTGCGGGATCGTCGATCGGCATGACTGTCCTCGGACTCGTTGCAGACAGGGGGAAGGGACCCCCGGGTCAGACGTG
This sequence comes from Streptomyces sp. NPDC001728, assembly GCF_040297565.1. Lineage (NCBI taxonomy): Bacteria > Bacillati > Actinomycetota > Actinomycetes > Kitasatosporales > Streptomycetaceae > Streptomyces > Streptomyces sp. NPDC001728. The sequence goes on along the minus strand of NZ_JBEOZK010000003.1, from coordinate 48,968 downwards.
AGCTCCGAGGGCCTTGGCGCGGGGTACGGGCGGCCGGGGCGGGCCGCGCCGGGAGAGGGCGTGCGCGAGGACGACGGTGTGCGGACGGTGCGCGCTCCGGCGCGCCCGGCGGAGCGCGGGGCGCGGGACATGGGGCACGGGCACGCGCGCGAGGAGGGGGCGGAGCGGGGTGAAGGCGTACGCGAGGGCCGCCTCCGCCAGCGTCAGGAACGCGGCCTCGCCACGGGCCAGCCAGAGGCCGCAGAGCAGTGCGGCGAGGAGGTGGACGGCGAGCATGCCGAGACCGCCGCCGGAGAGCATGTCCGTGGTGGAGGCCATGTCAGCGCCTGAACTCATGTCCATGGCGGGGCTCATGGCACCCATGCCGTGCATGCCGCCGTGGGGCACCCCGTGCATGTCGTGGGCCGCACCCGGCGTCGGGCTCGCCATCGGGTGGCCCGTGTCCCCCGCCCGCGCGCCCGCCATGGAGAAGAGCAGGTGCGACGCCCCCTGGAGCACGGCCATCGCACCCGCGATCGTCGGCGCGCCCCGGCGCCGGCCCGCCGCCGCCCAGGCCGCGCCCGCCGTCGCGGCGAAGGCGGCGAGCAGGGCGACGGCCGGCAGCCGATGCTCAGACATGGAGGAATGCCCCACCGCCGCCAAGGTCACGCACACCACCGCGAACAGGGCGGCTCTCGACGCGCGCAGGGGCGACCGGACATCCGTCATCGCCCGTCATGGTGTCACCCGGCCGTGCGGCGCACGAGACCACCTCCCCGCGCGATGACACCCCTCACGCGGCCGTGACGTTCCTCCCGTGGCGGAATCCCCCCGGAGCGGAACACCCTGGTCCCCGGGGCGACCGGCCGGGCAGGCTCGGGACATGAGACTACTGATGCTCGGAGGCACGGAGTTCGTCGGCCGCGCGGTCGTCGAGGCCGCGCTCGGCCGGGGCTGGGACGTGACCGTCTTCCACCGCGGGCGGCACCCGGCCCCCGAGGGGGTGACCGCACTGCTCGGCGACCGCACCACCGCCCCGGAGGGCCTCGCCGCGCTCGCCACCGGTTCCTGGGACGCCGTCGTGGACACCTGGTCGCTCGCGCCCTCGGTGGTGCGGGACGCGGCCCGGCTGCTCGCCGGACGGGTCGAGCGGTACGCGTACGTGTCGAGCCGGTCCGTGTACACCTGGCCCATGGCCGCCGGGCTGACGGAGGACGGTCCGCTGGTGGACGGTTCGCCGGACGCCGGCGGCGAGGTGCCGTACGGGGAGGCCAAGCGGGGCGGCGAACTGGCCGTCGCGGACGCGTTCGGCGCGGAGCGGTCACTGTTCGTCCGCGCCGGGCTCATCCTCGGCCCGTACGAGAACGTGGGCCGGCTCCCCTGGTGGCTCGGCCGGATCGCGCGCGGCGGTCCGGTCCTCGCGCCCGGCCCCGAGGCGCTGCCGATCCAGTACATCGACGTGCGCGACCTGGCCGAATGGACGCTCGACGCGGTGGCCGCGGGGCGCTGCGGGCCGTACGACCTCGTGTCGCCGCCCGGCCACGCGACGATGGGCGAACTGCTCGACGCGTGCGTAGAGGCGACCGGTGGGACCGACGCCGTCGGACTCCGGTGGACCGAGCCCGAGGCGCTCCTCGCCGCCGGGGTGGAGCCCTGGACGGAGCTGCCCGTCTGGCTGCCGCCGGGCGAGACGTACGACGCGATGCACACGGCCGACGTCTCCCGGGCGCTCGCGACCGGGCTGCGCTGCCGGCCCGTCGCCGAGACGGTCGCGGACACCTGGGCGTGGCTGGAATCGCTCGGCGGGGTGGCACCGGACCAGCCGAACCGGCCGGGCCGACCGCCGGTGGGGCTCTCCCCCGAACGGGAGGCGGAGGTGCTCACCGCGCTCGCCGGGGCCGCGGAGGCCGCGGGGCTCGCCTGACGCGGCGGACTCACGTGGGAGCCGCCCACCCGGACGTGACGAACCCGCTGGATCTGCCCATAGCGGGATGATCCATTACGGTCGACCGCACACGCACGTACCGGAGGAGCCGCCGACATGCCCGCCATCCCCGCCACCTCCGTCGCCAACCTCCGCGATCTCGGCGGCCTGCCGCTCGGGGGCGGGCGGACGGTTCGGCCCGGGCTCGCCCTGCGGTCCGCGCAGCTCGACCGGCTCGACCCCGCGGAACCGGCGGTGGCCGGCCTCGGTGTCCGTACCGTCGTCGACTTCCGTACGGAGGGCGAGCGCGGCGAGCGGCCCGACCGGCTGCCCGTCGGCGCGCGGGCGCTCGTCGCGGACGTGCTCGCCGACCATCTGGCCGTCAGCGGGCTGCCGCCCGCCGCGCACCTGAAGCAGTTGATCTCCGACCCGGCGCTCGCCGAGGAACACCTCGGCGGGGGCCGGGTGCGGGCCGCGTTCGCCCGGACGTACCGCACCTTCGTCTCCGGCGAATCGGCCCGCGCGGCCTACCGCACGCTCCTCACCGAGCTGGGCGCGCCGGACGCCGGGCCGTTGCTCTTCCACTGCTCGGCGGGGAAGGACCGGACGGGCTGGGCGGCGACGGTCGTGCTGTCGCTGCTCGGCGCGGACGAGGAGACCGTGCGGTCGGAGTACCTCGCCGTCAACACGGCGGTGCGGCAGGCGTTCGCGCCGATGATCGAGGGGTTCACGGCCCAGGGCGGCGATCCGCAGCTGGCGCTCGACCTGATCGGGGTCCTTCCGGAGTACCTGGCGGCGGCGCTCGACGAGGTGGCGGTCCGGCACGGATCGATGGAGGCGTACGTACGGGACGGGCTGGGTGTTCCGGACGAGGTCACGGCGGTGATCCGCGAGCGGCTGACGGTCCCGGCCGCCTGAGCACGCACCACGGGCCGGGGTGACCATCGGAAGAATCGCTCGTTCTGCTGAACGTGAGCACCCAGGATCTCGTTCCCTCGCCCGTGGGCCCCGTCGACGTCGAGCAGGCCGAGGCCGCGCTCGTCGAGCGCTATCCGCGCCTGGTCCGCATCGCCTATCTCGTGCTGCCGCCTTCGCTGGGACGCAACCGCCGGGTGCTGACGGCGCACGCGCTCGTCCAGCGTTCGCTGCCGCGGCGGCGGGTGCCGGGGCCGTCCGTGCCGGAGCCCCGGCTGTCCGAGGACGCGGTCGATCCCGGGTACGCGTACGTACGGGGCGAGGTGCTGCGGCAGGCGCTGATCGCGGGCCTGCCGCTGCGACGCCTCGCGCTGCCGCGCCGGTCCCAGTTCCCGCCGCTGCTGCCGCATGTGTGGGGGCTGCGATTGTTCCCCCGGGTGGGGGGCGCGGACGAACTGGCCCTGGACCAGCGCCTGTCCCGCCTCTCCGGCCCGGGCCGCGCGGCCTACGTCCTGCGCGGCCTGGAACGCCAGGGGGACCCGGAGGTCCTGCGGGTCCTGAGGGCGGCGGGGGTGGAGGACCCGGCGGGGGCTCTGACGGAGGCGGACGCGGTGGAGACGGGGGCCCTGGACGGGCCGGGCTTCTCGGACGGAGGGCCGTCCGGCACCGGGGACGGCCGTACGGAACGGGTCGGGGAACAGCCCGGCCCGGGCCGGGGTGGAGCCGGGAACCGGACGGGACCGGGGGGGCAGGGAGCCGGGCGGGAACGCGCGGGCGGCGGAGCCGGTACGGGGGCGGCGGGCGGCAGCGGCGCCGGCGGTACGGCCACGCCGGGCCGGACCGGCACCGACGGCCGGAACGGTCGCGCCGAACGCGTCGGCGAGCAGGCGGGACCCGGCGGGGCTGGAGCGGCACCGGGAGACCGGACCCGGCCGCTCGACGATGCCGGGGGCGCCGATGGCCGGGGTGCGCAGGGCGGTTCGCCCGGCGGAGCCGCAGCCTCCGGCGACCGGAGCGGACGCCCCGACGGACTCGGACGACCAGGTGGAGCCCCTGGAGACCACGGTGGCGCCGACGGCCGGGGCTGGCAGGGCGGCAGCGCTCGCGACGGGTTCGGGCAGTCGGGCACGGGCCTCGGCTCCGACGGCGCCGGGCGTTCGGGGGGTGCCGGAGCCGAGGCCCGTGAGGCGGGGCGGGGCCCCGGTGGGTTCGATCCCGGGCGGCGGCGTAGTGGGGTCGCCCTGCTGGAGTCCGACGAGTTCGATCCCTGTGCGCTGCAGGCGCGGCCCACCGATCTCATGCGGCGGCGGCAGCACGGCCGGGCCGCTCTCGTCGCCCTCGCCGCGCTCGTCGTCTGCGGGACACTGCTCGGGCTGCCCGGGGACGGCTGGGGCAGAAACGGTGCCGCCGCCCCCTCGTACGCCCGCAACCCCGCCGCCGAGGCCGCCCTCGACCCCGGCGCCCTCAAGCGGGTCGACCCCACCGTCTGGCCCGGTTCGACCCGGCAGGACTTCTCCGTGTGGCCCGCCCGCGGCAACCTCGCCCGGGACACCGGCCTGCTTCGGCGCACGCTCGCCGTGTGGGCCCGGCCCGGCCCCTCCGTACGCTCCTCCGCCACGCCCGGGACCCCGGTCGGGCCACCCATGGGACCGCCACAGCTGCTGTTCGCGGGCGTCGTCGACGGGGCCCGGGTGGTGCTCCTCCACGACGGGCTGCGCGCCGTGCGGTACGCCGAACCCGTCGACGGCGCGGCGGGCACCGCCGGAGCCGCGCTCGACTTCGCGCGCACCGACGGCGCCGACACCGTCGGTTCCGCCGCGCTCGTCGTGTCCCGCGCGGCGGGCAACGTCCGCTATCTCACCGCGCCCTGGGTCACGGAGACCGCCGTACGGGACCTGCTCGCGCCCGGCCGGGACGCCCGGCCGCTGCCCCGCGACGGCGACGGGGTGACGGAGCCGATGACGAGCCCCGCGCTCGCGAAGGGCTGCACCCGCTGGAACACCCTCCAGGTGCACGACGGTTCGGGGCTCCGGCTCCTCGCCGACCTGGGCGAGCTGTCCCCCGCCCGCCTCCTGTGGGGCGCCCCCGGCGCCCCCGTGGACGCCACGGGCCCCGACGCGCGGGCGGCGTGGGCCCGTACCGCCTGCCAGCTGACGGCGGTGCGGGCGCACGGCGTGCGCTCGGTGAGCGCCTGGCGGTTCGCGCGGCAGCCGCTGCCGGAGGGTGCCGGGCGGGGCACCTGGCTGTGCACGCGCGCGGAGACCTGGCGGGGTACGGGCAGCAGGGTCCTCGCCCAGTTCCTGGTCCCCTCGCCGGAGGTGCCGGCGGCGCTCGCGGCCCGCTCCGAGGGGTCGCCCGCGTGCGGGGTGCGGGAGCCCCGGGTCCTGGCGGGCGTGCTGTGGCAGGCGCCGGGCGGCGGCTGGTACGTCCTGGCGGCGGGCAGCCCGGACGTCACCGCGCTGGAGACCTCGGGCGGGGTGAAGGGCCGTGCGGACGGGCCGGTGCTGGCGGTGAAGGCGTCGGCGGGGGCGCGGGCCGACCTGGACGGCACCCTGCGGGACGGGCGGAGGATGGGCGCACTGAGGTAGGGGGAGGCGGCGGGTCGGCGGGCGCGCGTCCCCGGCCGTCCGCCCGCACGGGCCCCGGACCCCGCCCCCACCCCCAAAAAGACCGTGCACAGGCCTGTTGCCACCGCCTTACCCCTCAGTACATTGACGTCATGTCTAATACGCGGCCCGTACCGGTGGCGTCGGAGCACGTCGAGCTCAGAGCCCGCAAGGTCTCCTTCGACTGGGAGGCGACCCCGCTCCACTGGGTGCCCGGCGATCCCTTCACCACGCACACCATCAACGTGCTGCACCTGCTCCTCCCCGCCGGCGAGCGCTGGTTCGTGCACGTCTACAAGCAGGCGCTGCCGTACATCACCGACGACCGGCTGCGCGAGGACGTCATCGGCTTCGTCGGCCAGGAGGCCATCCACTCCCAGGCCCACGACGACGTCCTGCCCCACCTCCGCGAGCAGGGCCTCGACCCCACCCCGTACACCGCGCAGGTCGACTGGTTCTTCGAGAAGCTCCTCGGGGACCGGACCCTGCCGCCGGGCCGCCCGCGCCGCTGGTGGCTCATGGAACGGGTCGCGCTGATCGCCGCCATCGAGCACTACACCGCCTTCCTCGGCGACTGGGTCCTCAACGCCGACGCCCTCGACCGCGCCGGCGCCGACCCCACCATGCTCGACCTGCTGCGCTGGCACGGCGCCGAGGAGGTCGAGCACCGCGCGGTCGCCTTCGAGCTCTTCATGCACCTCGACGGCGGCTACCGGCGCCGCGCCCGCACCTGGGCGCTCGCCTTCTCCGCGCTCGTCTTCCTCTGGCAGCGCGGCATCCGCTTCTTCATGGAGAACGATCCCAGCCTGCTCGACGGCAAGGCCTCCCTCGGCCAGTTCGTCCGCAAGGGCCGGCAGGGCGTACTGCCCTCCACCCCGGCCATGCTGCGCTCCGTCCCCCGCTACCTCAGCCGCGCCTACCACCCCTCCCAGGAGGGGAACACCGCGCAGGCGATGGCCTACCTGGCCTCCTCCCCCGGCGCCAACGGAGGTCACTGATGCCCCGGTTCACCACCGTCGCCCTCGTCGCCGGGGCCGCGCTGCTCGTCCGCCGCGCGGTCCGCAGCCGTATGTCCACCGCGCCACTGTGGCCGATGCCCGCCCTCGACGAACCCGTGTCCGGATACGGCCGGGGCCGCACCGTCCCCCGCAGGGTCCGCGTCGCCCGGCGCACCGAACCCGCCGAGGGGGTCGTCGAACTGCGCCTGGAGGGAGCCGGGTTGCCCGCCTGGCAGCCCGGCGCCCATGTCGATCTCGTCCTGCCCTCCGGGCTCGTCCGGCAGTACTCGCTCTGCGGCGATCCAGCCGACACGGGCGCGTACACCGTGGCCACCCGTCTCGTCGAGGACAGCCGGGGCGGCTCCCGCGAGGTCCACGAACAGCTCCACGAGGGCGTGGAGATCGAGATCCGGGGCCCCCGCAACCGCTTCCCGCTCGCCGACGCCCCCGCGTACGTCTTCGTCGCCGGCGGCATCGGCATCACCCCGGTCCTCCCGATGCTCCGCGCCGCCGAAGCGGCCGGCGCGGACTGGCGGCTCGTGTACTGCGGGCGCGGGCGCGCCTCCATGCCGTACCTCGCCGAGATCGAGCGGCTCGGCGGCGACCGGGTGACCGTCGTCGCCGAGGACGAGTCGGGCCGCCCCGACCTGGGCTTCCTCACCCGGGTGCCCGCCGGGACGCCGGTCTACTGCTGCGGCCCCGACGGCCTCATGGACGCGGTGGCGGCGGCGCTGCCGGAGGGCAGGGCGCCGCGCCTGGAGCGCTTCTCCGCCTCGGCGCCGGTCGACGGGACGGCCTTCGAGGTCGAGCTGCGCCGCTCCGGACGCACGGTGAGGGTCGCGGCCGACCAGTCGGTCCTCGCAGCGGTACGCGAGGAGGTCCCGGGCCTCATGTACTCCTGCCGGCAGGGCTTCTGCGGCACCTGCCGACAGCGGGTGATCGAGGGCGAGATCGACCACCGGGACGAGCTGCTCACCGATGCCGAGCGGGACGACTCGATGCTGATCTGCGTCTCGCGCTGTACGGGGAAGCGGCTCGTCCTGGACCTGTAGGGCCGCCCTACGGCAGGACCAGCCAGTCGAGGGCCAGCGCGACGAGGAGGCCTCCCACCAGGAGCCAGGTGCCCAGCCGCGTACGGCCGTTGCGGGACAGCTCGATCACGATCCCGCAGAGGATCATGGCGAGGCCGTACACGCCGACGACGAGCACGGACGTCCGGCTCGCGAGGCGGATCACGAGGACCACGGCCATCGCCACGAGGAGCACGGAGGCGGCGGCCACGCGGAGGCGGCGCGCCTGCTTCGGGGTGAGCCCGGCGGTGCGGACGGCCTCTTCGGCGACCTCTTCGGCGGCGTCGTCGTCCGGCTCCACGGTCTCGTCCGTCTCGACGCTCTCGTCCGCGTCGTCGGTCTCGGCGGACTCCTCCCCCTCATCCGTCTCCGCGGCCCCGTGGGCGGCCTTCTCGGGCTTCGGAGTCCCTTCGGGGCTCTCCTTGCGGGTCTCCTCGTGGGTCTCCTCGGCCTCAGGGGCCTCCGGGGACTTGGCTGCCTGGGTGTCCTGGTCGGAAGCGCTCATGGAGCAGGAGAGTAACCGACCCCGTTAGGCTGTTCGTATGACGACCGGGGTACGCCGCAGGATGGGCGTCGAGGAGCGCAAGCAGCAACTGATCGGGGTCGCCCTCGAACTCTTCAGCCACCGCTCTCCCGACGAGGTCTCCATCGACGAGATCGCCGCCGCCGCGGGCATCTCGCGGCCGTTGGTCTACCACTACTTCCCCGGCAAGCAGAGCCTGTACGAGGCGGCGCTGCGGCGGGCCGCCGACGAGCTGGCGGCCCGGTTCGTGGAGCCCCCGCAGGGACCGCTCGGGGCGCGGCTGCTGCGGGTGATGGGCCGGTTCTTCGATTTCGTGGACGAGCACGGCCCGGGTTTCGCGGCGCTGATGCGGGGCGGGCCCGCGGTGGGTTCGTCCACGACGAACGCGATGATCGACGAGGTCCGGCAGGCCGCGTACGTCCAGATCCTCGCCCATCTGGGCGTCGAGAAGCCGTCCGCCCGGCTGGAGTTGGTCGTCCGCTCCTGGGTGTCGCTCGCCGAGTCGACGGCGCTGATCTGGCTGGACGGGCGCCGTGTCCCGCGCGCGGAGCTGGAGTTGCAGCTCGTGCACGACTTCGCGGCGCTGGCCGCGGTGAGTGCCGCGTACGACGCGGAGATGGCGGAGATCCTGGTGGGTCTCCTCGCGGACGAGCCGGCCGACGGCCCCTTCGGGGAGCTGGTGGCCAGGCTCGTCGCGCTGGTGCCCACGGCCGGGGCGGCGCCCGTCGTGCCCGATCAGCGCTTGCGGTAGGACGGTTCGAGGTCGCAGGTCAGAACACCCTTACGGTGATCACCATGACGACGCGAGTGATCTTCCGGCGGGCCGGAGAGGGCGATCTCGATCTCCTGGCGGGAATGTACGACGCGGCCGCCCGCTGGATGCTGCGCAACGGCATCGACCAGTGGAAGCCCGGCGGGAAGAGTGCCGCCCACTTCGGCGAGCGCCTGGCCGCCGGTGAGGTGTGGCTGGCGTCCCACGGTGGCCGGGTGGTCGGCGCGTACGAGCTGTGGTGGGAGGACGAGGGGGCCTGGGGTCCGCAGCCGCCGGTCGCCGGGTACGTCCACCGGCTGATGACGGAGCGGGCGTCGGCGCCGGCCGGCACCGGGCGGGCGCTGCTCGCGCACGCGGAGGAGCGGATAGCGGCCGGCGGACGGGCGGTGGCCCGGCTGGACTGTCTGTCGGACAACCCGCGGCTCCGTACGTACTACGAGGCCGCGGGCTACCGTGCCGTCGGCGAGGAGCCGGGAAAGCTCGCCGCCGACGGCACGCGTTACGGGGTCACCCTGATGGAGCGGTCGCTCACCGGGGCGTGACCCTCACTTCGCCCGGGTCACCCGGGGCCGACCGTCACTTCGCCTTGAACACCGCCACCGTCCGCGCCGGGACCGTGAAGGTGCCCGAGCCCGACGCGTAGGACGACGACTTCACGACGCCGTCCGAGCCCGCAGCCTGCACGGGGTGCAGGGCGTACGACGTACCGGCCAGGCCGGAGACGCGCTGGGTCTGCTGCCGCGTGCTCGCGTTGAAGACGACCACCAGGTCGCCCAGGCGCATCGTGATCACGCCGGGGGTCTCGTCGCGGCCGGAGAGCGGGAAGGACAGGGCGTCCTGGACCTGCCCGGCGGTGGCGAGGGAGAACGCCGGCTCGGTGGTACGGATCTTCTGAAGATCCCGGTAGGCGGCGGAGGCGCCGTCGATCTGCGCGCAGCCGACCGTCAGGGCCGGGTCGACGAGCAGCGGCTTGCCGTAGGACCACTTGGCCTTGTTGTCGGCGGCCGGCGGCAGACCGCGGCCGAAGCCGTTGCCGTCGCGGCAGTCCCAGTGGATGGCGTTGTACCAGTCGCCGCTGTCGAAGGAGTTGCGGTCCAGGGACTTGGAGCGGAGCAGGTCCGAGCCGGCCTGGGAGAGCGCCGGGCCCTGCGAGAGGGTGGCCGTCGCCATGGCGAGGACCTGCATACGGGCCCGGTCCCCCGCCGGTGTGCCCGCCGGGAGCTTGAAGGCGAGGGCGTCGTACAGGCTCTCGTTGTCGTGGGCGTCGGCGTAGGCCAGGGCGTCGCCGGGGGCGGCGGCGTATCCGGCGGGGGCGCCGTTGTAGTCGACCTCGGAGCCCTTGACCGTACGCCCGGAGGTGTCGGTGAAGGTGTACGGGGCGAGGTTGCCGGTCAGGCCGACCTTGATGAGGTCCTGGTAGTGCAGGAGGCGGGCCTTCTGCTCGGCCGGGGTGCCGTTGGCGGCCGAGGAGTTGGGGTCCGTGTAGAGGCCGGAGGCGAAGCCCTGGACGCCGGGGTCCTCGTCGAAGGGGCCGCCGCCGCGGACGGCGTCGCGGGCCCGGTCGGAGAAGGTGGCGATGCCGGTGCCGGCCATGTTCTTCTGGGTGGCCTGGACGAAGCGGGCGTCGTCGGCGATCTCGCCGAAGTTCCAGCCCTCGCCGTAGAGGACGATCGCCTTGCCGTCGACGCCGTCCTTGGCGACGGTCAGCCCGTCGAGGGCCTTGCGCACGGCGAGGATGTTGTCCTTCGGGTGGTGGCCCATGAGGTCGAAGCGGAAGCCGTCGACCTTGTACTCGCGCGCCCAGGTGACGACGGAGTCGACCACGAGCTTGCCCATCATGGCGTTCTCGGGCGCGGTGTTGGCGCAGCAGGTGGAGGTGGCGACGGTGCCGTCGGCCTGGAGGCGCTGGTAGTAGCCGGGCACGATCCGGTCGAGGACGGACTTGTCGGACTGTCCGGCGGCGACGGTGTGGTTGTAGACGACGTCCATGACGGTGCGCAGGCCGTCGCCGTTGAGGGCCTGGACCATCTGCCGGAACTCGACCGTGCGGCGGGTGCCTTCGGGGTCGGTGGCGTAGGAGCCCTCGGGGACGGTGTAGTGCAGGGGGTCGTAGCCCCAGTTGTAGGCGTCCTTCGCCGCCGCGGCGGCGACGCAGGCCTGCTGCTCCTCGGAGTCGGGGGCGTAGACCTTCAGGTCGCAGGCGGGGGTGGTCTGCGCGGACTTCTTCTCGGGGACGGTGCCGATGTCGAAGGCCGGGAGGAGGTGGACGTAGGAGGTGCCGGAGGCGGCGAGGTCGCGGAGGTGCCTGGAGCCCTTGCTGTCCTTGTCGGTGAAGGCGAGGTAGGTGCCCCGGTGGTCGGCCTTCGCCGTCGGGTCCGCGACGGAGAAGTCACGGATGTGGAGTTCCTGGATCTGGGCGTCCCGCAGCGGTACGGCGGCGGGCTTCCTCAGCGCGCGCCAGCCGGTGGGGGCGAGCTTCGGGTCGGTGAGGTCGACGGCGAGGCTGCGGGCGGAGTCGGTGGTGAGGGCGGTGGAGTAGGGGTCGGTGACCTTGTTGACCACCGTCTTCTGGACGGTCGGGGCCCACACCTTCACCACGTACCGGTACGGCTTGCCCGTCCAGGACTTCGGGCCGGTGACGGACCACACGCCGGAGGTGTCGTCGCGGCGCATGGGCAGGGTCCGGCCGTCGAGTTCGAGGGCGACGGACTGGGCGGTGGGGGCCCAGACGCCGAGGGTGACCTCGCCGCCGCGGAAGACCGGGCCGAGGGCGGCGCCGGTGGCCTTCCTCGCGTACAGGTCGTCGAGGACGCCGGCGGTCTGGACGCCGGTGGCGGCGAGCAGGGCGCCGTTGGCGGCGCGCTGGGTGGCGATGAGCTGGCCGCGCAGGGAGTCCCGGACGCGGTCGGTGTCACGGGGGTCGACGGTGAAGGCGGGGTAGTCCTTGAGGTGCGGGAACTTCGCCCGCTGGGCGTCGGTGAGCGTTCCGGGGTTCAGCCGGAGCCACTGGCCCTCGCTGCTGAGGGCGCCGTCGGTGACGGTGATCCCGCCGTCCTTCGCGTACACGAGCTGCTGGCTGGTGGAGTCGTTCGGCCTCACCTTCCAGACGACGGTGTTCCGGTCGATCCACTGGGCCTCGGACGTGCCGAGGTCGAGGTTCGGGGCGCCGCCGACGGTGGGGAGGAGGTACTTCTGCTGTCCGGAGAGCGCCCAGACCTCGTGGCCGAGGCTCGCCAGGTCGAGGGACTGGTCGGTGGGCAGGTCCTTCTCGTCACCCTTGTGGAGGATGTACGAGAGGGTGGTGGCGCCTTCGGTGAGGGGGACCTCGTAGACGGCGCCGTACGCGTCGAAGCGGACCGGTGTCAGCGGCCTGGACCAGTCGGTGGGCTGGGCGGCGCCGGTCCAGGTGTGGAGGCCCCAGCCGTCGTGGTTCCCGTCGGGCCGCTGGTAGTGGATGACGGCCTTGGAGGTGTCCGGGGTGGCGGGGGCCGGGTCGGTGTCGGACTGGCCGTCGGCGCCCTGGGTGATCCAGACCTCGCCGGTGCGGCCGAGCTCGATGCTCCGCTGCGGGCCGTCCGCGGCGCCGTCCTTCTCGACGGTGTACGCGACGGTGGAGGCGCCCTCGGGCACCTTGACCCAGGCGAAGGCGCCGTGGGCGTCGCGGCCGGTGAAGGCGGCCTCCTGGCCGGCCGCCCGCAGCTTCCAGCCCTCGTAGTTCCCGTCCTCGCGCCGGTAGTGCACGACGGCGTAGGTCCGCTCGACGGCGACCGGCTTCTCGGGCGCGGGGGCCTGTCCGGCGGTGCTGCTGGCGGTGGTGCCCGCGGTGCGGCCGGAGCTGTCGACGACGACGGCCTTGTAGCGGAGCGGGGTTCCGGCGGGGGCGGTGACGTACTGGGTGACCTTGTAGGGGGCGTGGTCGGCGGTGCCGAGGGTCTGCCAGCGGCCGTTGCCGGTCTGGGCGGCGAAGACGACCCGGTTGAGCTGTCCGCCGGTGACGTCGGCGCTGAGCTCGACGGTGCCGGTGGCTCCGGCGGCGGGCGCCCTGAGGCTGACGGCGGGCTTCGCGGCGGGGGCCGGGAGGGGCTTGTCGGCCTTGAGGACCAGCGAGGAGAGGGCGGGGACGGTGACGGTCACGGCCCCGTTCTTCGAGACGACCGCGCCCTGACCCCCGTACAGGGTGCGGAAGTCCGCGGAGTCGACGGGGACGGTGACGGTCTTCTCGGTGGTGGCGCTGTTGGTGGCGACGAGGTACTCGGTCCGCGTCTTCGCGTCCGTACGGGAGAAGGCGTAGACGGAGTCCTCGGCGAGCCGCTCCTGCTGGACGCCGTCGCGGAGGGCGGGGTTCTCGCGGGTCAGCTTCGAGAGCTGGGCCACGGACGTGTACACGGGGTGCGTCGTGTCGTACGCGTCGGTGGCGTGGGTGCGGTCGGTGCCGAGCTGGTCGTCGTCGAGGTAGTCGGCGGCCTGCGAGGCGAAGAGGGGCTGGCGGGCGTCCTTGTCGCCGCCGGCGCCGGTGAAGCCCTGTTCGTCGCCGGAGTAGATCACCGGGTTGCCCCGGGAGAGGAACATCAGCTCGTTGGCGAGGCGGGCCCTGCGCAGGAGTTCGGTGTCGGAGGCCTTGGGGTTGTCCTGCTTGAGGAAGGTGCCGATGCGGCCCATGTCGTGGTTGCCGAGGAAGGTCACCTGCTCGTAGGCGTTGGCCTTGTCGGTGGTGTACCGGTAGTCCTCGGCGAAGACCTTGGCGAGGCGGTCGGCTCCGGCGCCCTGGGAGGCGAAGGCGCGGGCGGCGTCCTGGAAGGGGAAGTCGAGGGTGGCGTCGAGCCGGCCCCGGGTGACGTAGGGGGCGGTGACGGTGGTGTCGGCGGAGTAGACCTCACCGAACATGAAGAAGTCCTCGCGGCCCCGCTTCTTGGCGTAGGCGTCGAGGGCGGTGGCCCACTGGGTCCAGAAGTCGAGGTCGACGTGCTTGACGGTGTCGATGCGGAAGCCGTCGATCTTGAAGTCGCGGACCCACTTCTCGTAGATCCTCTCCATGCCCTCGACGACCTCGGGGCGCTCGGTCCACAGGTCGTCGAGGCCGACGAAGTCGCCGTACTCGGCGGACTCGCCGGCCCAGGTGGAGTCGCCCCGGTTGTGGTACATCGTCGGGTCGTCGAGCCAGGCGGGAACCTTGCCGCCGGTCGTCGTCGGTGTGTACGGGAACGAGTCCGCGTCCACCTTCCCGATGGCGTCCCGGTCGTCGAAGGGGCGGCCGGAGGCGTCGAGGTAGGGGTAGGCGCCCTTGGGGCGGTACCCGTACTTCCGCTCGGCGTAGTCGACGGTGTCGGCGGTGTGGTTGGTGATGACGTCGAAGAAGACCTTCATGCCCTTGGCGTGGGCGGCGGCGATCAGCTTCTCCAGGTCGGCGTTGGTCCCGAAGTGCGGGTCGACCTGGGTGAAGTCGGTGATCCAGTAGCCGTGGTAGCCGGCGGAGGCGTCCTTGCCGGTGCCCTGCACGGGCCGGTTCTTGAAGATCGGCGCCATCCAGATGGCGGTGGTGCCGAGGCCCTTGATGTAGTCGAGCCGCTGGGTGAGGCCCTTGAGGTCGCCGCCCTGGTAGAAGCCCTTGTCGGTGGGGTCGAAGCCGGTCTTCGTCCGGCTGCCGGTGAGCCCGCCCCGGTCGTTGGAGGTGTCGCCGTTGGCGAAGCGGTCGGGCAGTACGAAGTAGAACTGCTCGCGGGTGAGGTCCTGGCGGGCCGGCTCGGCGGCGAGCGCCGCGTCGGAGGGCGGCGCGGGCGGCCGGGGCGCCGCCGTCGCGGGGATCGCGGGCACGAGGGCCGCGCACAGGGCGGCGGCCAGCGCGACCGCCGTTCTCTTGCGTATCACGGGGGTTGCTCCCTGGAGGTACGGGAAGAGAGGGCCGCCCCGGCGGGACGGCCCTTCGAGGAGGAGAGGGCTCAGCTGCGGAAGGTGTCGTTCAGGACGACCTGGCCCGAGGCGGGGACGGTCGCGGTGCGGTTGGCGCCGGACTCCCAGGTCACGTTCCCTGCGGCGTCCTTGCGGACGTACTTGTACTCGAAGGCCGTTCCCGCGGGCAGGGACACCGTCAGCTTCCAGACGGGGTACGCGGCCGGGTCGAGCTTCAGGGCGGCGGCGGGGGCCCAGCCGCCCAGCTCGGGGCGGTTGCCGGTGACGTAGATGTTCTGGCCGACGACGGTGGTGGCGTTGACGTTGAACGCGGCGCCGGCGGTGGCCGGCGGGTTCGTGGTGGGCGGCGTGGTGGGGGTGGTGCCACCGCAAGTCATGGCCCCGGTGTGCAGGGCGAGGGCCGTGTTCGCGGCGAGGGTGGCCGTGAACTGGCCGGAGGAGTTCACCGTGACGGCGGTGTTGCTCTGCACATCGCAGTAGGTGCCGCCGGGCAGGGCGCTCTGGAAGGTGCGGGTGAGCGCCGAGGACTCGTGGTTGATCGCCACGTACGCCTTGGAGCCGCGGCCGAACGCGATCGCGTTGCCGCCGTTGTCCCACCAGTTCGTGACGGCCTGGCCGCGTGCGGTGTTGCGGAGGGCCACCATGGAGGAGATCTCACGCCAGGCGTGCTGGCACTTCCAGCCGTCGCTGTAACAGGCGTTCACCTGGCCACCGCTGGGCGGTCCGGCGTCCTTGTCGGTCCACTCGTAGCCGGAGTGGACGTCCGGGGAGCCGTAGGGCCAGGCGAGCATGAAGACGGAGGCGAGGGTGTAGTTCGCGCCGTCCTTGTAGGAGAGGGTGTCGCCGCCGCGCTCGGTGTCGTGGTTGTCGACGAAGACGGCGGACTGCCCGGAGGGCATGTAGCCCCAGGACTCGCCGAAGTTCTTGAGGTGGGCGAGCTTCTCGTTCTGGAGGATCCGCTTGAGGTCGCGGGCGTACCGGAACTCCTGGACGTCTCCGGTGCCGAGGTACTCGCTCGGGGAGACGGCCTCGCCCGCGCCGTAGATGGCCTCCTGCTTCCAGTAGGCGTTGGGGTTCGTCAGCCGGGACTTGATGTCGGCGAGGTCGGCGGCCGGCATGTGCTTGGCGGCGTCGATGCGGAGGCCGTCGACGCCGAGGGAGAGGAGGTCGTTGAGGTATCCGGCGATCTTCGCCCGGACGTACTCCTCGCCGGTGTCGAGGTCGGGGAGCTGGACGAGTTCGCAGTTCTGGACGTTGGCCCGGTTCCCGTAGTCGGAGATCGAGGACCGGCAGTCGTCCATGTCGGAGCCGGAGTAGAGGCCCGGGTAGTCGTACTTGGAGAACGGGGTTCCGCCCGTTCCCGTACCGGAGCCGTTCGCCATGTGGTTGATGACGGAGTCGGCGACGACCTTGACGCCCGCCGCGTGGCAGGTGTCGATCATGTTCTTGAAGGCCGTGCGGTCGCCGAGGCGTCCGGCGATCTTGTAGCTGACCGGCTGGTAGGAGGTCCACCACTGGCCGCCCTGGAGGTGTTCCTGGGGCGGGGAGACCTGGACGTACCCGTATCCGGCGGGGCCGAGACGGTCGGTGCACTCTCGGGCCACCGAGGCGAAGTTCCATTCGAACATCACCGCGGTGACGTCCTTCTCGCCGGGCGGGGCGGCTTGCGCCGGCACGTTCCCCGTGACGGCCACGGCGGCGGCTCCCGCCACGAGGGCGAGTGCGGCAGCCACGGTCTTTCTGGCCATGCTTCCTCCTGTACGACGTCCCTGTCGCAAGAAGTTGCCGAAAATGTCAGCAACTGTTTTCAGCCGTGACCGTACGAGTGCCCCGATGCCCGGTCAACCCTCCGGACACCTCAACGCAAGTTGTTACGAAAGGACTTGCGGAGTCCCCGCGGCGGGGCGCGCGGGCGGCTGCGCCGTCGAACCGCGGACCACCAGCTCGGGCTGGAAGACGAACTCCGTCCTCCCCCAGCTACCGCTGGGAGGTTCCCCCGGCACGGGGTTCCCCTCGATCTCCTCCAGGAGCGCGCCGACGGCCGCCGTCGCCATGGCCTGCACGGGCTGGCGCACGGTGGACAGCGGGGGGCTGGTGAAGGCGATCAGCGGCGAGTCGTCGAAGCCGACGACGGAGACGTCCCCGGGCACGTCGAGGCCGCGGGCGCGGACCGCCCTGACCACCCCGAGCGCCATCAGGTCGGAGCCGCAGACGATGCCCGTACACCCTTCGCGGAGCAGGATCTCGGCGGCGGCGTGGCCGCCCTCGACGCCGAAGAGCGTGGGCCTGATGAACCGTTCCGCGTCCGCGCGGTCGACGCCGAGCAGCTCGTACAGCTCGGCGGTGAAACCCTCGGCCTTGCGGCGCGAGGGCACGTAGCGGGTGGGGCCGATGGCGAGCCCGATGCGCTCGTGGCCCAGCTCGACCAGGTGCCGCACGGCCATCCTGGCCGCCGCCCGGTCGTCCGGGGAGACGAAGTTGGCGTCGATGTGCTCGTTGTAGCCGTTGATGAGGACGTACGGCACGCCCCTGGCGGCCAGCCGGGCGTAGCGCGCCGGGTCGGCGGTGGCGTCCGCGTGGAGGCCGGAGAGGAAGACGATGCCGGCCACCCCGCGCTCCACGAGCTGCTCGACCAGCTCGTCCTCGGTGGCGCCGCCGGGCATCTGGGTGCAGAGCACCGGGGTGTAGCCGTGCCCGGCGAGGGCCTGTTCGACGACCTGCGCGAAGGCCGGGAAGATCGGGTTGGTCAGCTCGGGCACGACGAGCCCGACGAGGCCCGCGCTGCGCCGTTTCAGGCGTACGGGACGCTCGTAGCCCAGCACGTCCAGCGCGGCGAGCACCTTGTGGCGGGTCGCGGCGGCCACCCCCGCCTTGCCGTTGAGGACCCGGCTGACGGTGGCCTCGCTGACCCCGGACTGGGCCGCGATGTCCGCGAGCCGCGGGGCGCCGTTCCCGGCGCCCCGCGGCAGGGGGATCGTCACACCGCCCACCAGACGGTGGTGTCCGCGGGCACCTCGACTGTGCCTTCGCCGTCGGCGGCGATCCTGACGTCCTCGTTGGAGAGGAGGTACCGGCCGGGCAGCGGGACGGAGATGGCCCGGCCGGTGGTGTTGGCGGTGCAGACGAAGCCGTCGCGGCGGAAGGAGAGCACACCCTCGGGTGCCTCCAGCCACTCGACGGCCTCGCCCGCACCGAGTTCGGGGCGCTCGCGCCGCAAGGCGAGCGCGCTGCGGTACAGCTCCAGGGTGGAGCCGGGGTCGCCGGTCTGCGCCTCGACGCTGAGGGCGCCCCAGGTGGGGGGCTGCGGCAGCCAGGAGCCGCCGTCGCCGAAGCCGTACGAGGAGCCCTCGACGGTCCACGGGATCGGCACCCGGCAGCCGTCGCGGAAGCCGTCCTGGCCGCTGGCCCGCCAGAACGACGGGTCCTGGCGGACCTCGTCGGGCAGGTCGGTGACGTCCGGCAGGCCGAGCTCCTCGCCCTGGTAGACGTACGCGGAGCCGGGCAGCGCCAGCATCAGCAGGGTCGCGGCGCGGGCCCGGCGCAGGCCGAGCGCGCGGTCGCCGGCCTCGCGGAGCTGGGTGCCGAGGCCCGCCGGGTTGGCGAAGCGGGTGGCGTGCCGGGTGACGTCGTGGTTGGAGAGGACCCAGGTGGCGGGGGCCCCGACCGGGCGCATCGCGTCGAGCGAGTCGTCGATGACACGGCGCAGCTCGGCGGCGTCCCAGTGGGTGCCCAGGTACTGGAAGTTGAAGGCCTGGTGCATCTCGTCGGCGCGGACGTAGTGCGCGGTGCGCTCGACGGTGGGGGTCCAGGCCTCGGCGACGAGGATGCGCTCTCTGGGGGTCTCCCCAGGCGAAGCCGAGGGGGAGTACTCGGAAAGAACACGGCGCCAGGTGCGGTAGATCTCGTGGACGCCGTCCTGGTCGAAGAAGGGCATGACGTCGTTGCCGAGCAGCTTCAGCTGGTCGTGGGCGCCGAGGTCGGGCAGTCCCTCGGCCTTGACCAGGCCGTGGGCGACGTCGACGCGGAAGCCGTCGACGCCCATGTCGAGCCAGAAGCGCAGGATGGAGCGGAACTCGTCGCGGACGGCGGGGTGTTCCCAGTTGAAGTCGGGCTGCTCCGGGGCGAAGAGGTGGAGGTACCAGTCGCCGGGGGTGCCGTCCGGGTTCTCCGTACGGGTCCAGGCGGGGCCGCCGAAGATGGACTCCCAGTCGTTCGGGGGCAGTTCACCGTCGACGCCCTGGCCGGGGCGGAAGTGGTAGCGCTCGCGCAGCGGCGACCCGGGGCCCTCGCGCAGGGCGCGCTGGAACCACTCGTGCTGGTCGGAGGAGTGGTTGGGGACCAGGTCGACGATGATGCGCAGGCCCAGGTCGTGGGCCTCGCGGATCACGGCGTCGGCGTCGAGGAGCGAGCCGAACATGGGGTCGATGGCCCGGTAGTCGGCGACGTCGTATCCGGCGTCGGCCTGCGGGGAGGCGTAGAACGGGGAGAGCCAGACGGCGTCGACGCCCAGGTCCTTGAGGTACGGCAGCCGGCTGCGGACGCCCTCCAGGTCACCCATGCCGTCGCCGTTGCCGTCGGCGAAGCTGCGCGGGTAGACCTGGTAGATCACGGCGTCTCTCCACCAGCCCGTGTGCGTGCCGGTGGTCGGGGCGTCGGCCGGGGTGGCGAGATGCTGGGTCATGGCTTCCCTGGGAGGTATGGAGGGGCGTACGGGGAGGGTGTTCGGGCTCAGCCCTTGACGGCACCGGCGGACATGCCGGTGACCAGGTGCCGCTGGGCGAAGAGGAACACCAGCGCGGCGGGGATGGCGATGAGCACGGAGGCCGCGGACATCGGACCCCACTGGGCGCCGTACTGGTTGACGAACTTCTGCAGTCCGCCGGCCAGCGTGAGGTTCTCGTCGCCGACCATGAAGGCGGAGGCGTAGGCGACCTCGCCCCAGGCGGTGATGAAGGAGTAGAAGGCGGTCACCGCGATGCCGGGCTTGGCGAGCGGCAGGATGAGCCGCCAGAAGGTGCCGAAGGGGGTCAGGCCGTCGACGTAGCCGGACTCGTCGATCTCGCGCGGGATGGTGTCGAAGAAGCCCTTCATCATCCAGGCGCAGAACGGGACGGCGATGGTCAGATAGGTGATGACCAGGCCGAGCGGCTGGTTGAGCAGGCCCATCGTCGCCATGATGTTGTAGATCGGCACGATGAGGACGGCGACCGGGAACATCTGGGTGATGAGCAGCGTCCACATCAGGCCGCGCTTGCCGGGGAACCGGAAGCGGCTGACGGCGTAGCCGGTGGTGGCGGCGATGAAGACGCCGATGACGGTGGTGAGGCCGGCGACGAGCAGCGAGTTGCCGAACCAGGTGAGGAACGGGGTGTCCTTCAGCAGGTTCGTGTAGTTCTCGAGCGTCGTCTCCTTGACGAAGTCCGTGGTGCTCGCGTACTTCGCCGGCTTGAGCGAGGTCAGCAGGACCCAGAGCACCGGGAAGACGGCGATCACGGACGCCAGGATCAGGGTGGCGTGCAGCCCCACCGAGGCGAGCGGCGAGCGGCGGTTGCGGATCGGGGTGTTCACGCGCGGGGCGGTCGCGCTGCGGGTGTTCACGGTCCGGGGGGTGGGCGTCGTGGTGGTCACCAGACTTCTCCCTGCTTGCGGAGGACGCGCCGGTAGAACGCGGCGAAGACCATCAGGAGGATCAGGATGAGGACGCCCCACGTGGACGACTGGGCGAAGTCGCGCGGGCTGATCTCGAAGGAGAACTTGTACGCCTGGGTGACGAGGATCTGGGTGGCCTCGCCGGGTCCGCCCCGGGTGAGCAGGAAGATCACCGGGAACATGTTGAAGGTCCAGATGGTCGAGAGCAGGATCACCGTCGTCGACACCGAGCGCAGTCCGGGCAGTGTGATGTGCCGGAAGCGCTGCCAGGCGTTGGCGCCGTCCATCTCGGCGGCCTCGTACATCTCGCTCGGGATGGACTGGAGTCCGCCGAGGAGGGCGACCATCATGAAGGGGATGCCGAGCCAGACGTTGACGGCGATGACCGAGAACTTGGCCCAGGTGGGGTCGTTCAGCCACGGGACGCCGTCCATGCCGACGCCCGAGAGGATCTGGTTGAGCATGCCGCGGCGCTCGTCGTAGAGGAAGCGCCAGGCGAAGACGGAGACGAAGCCGGGCACGGCCCAGGGCAGGATCAGCAGCATCCGGTAGACGGAGCGGCCGGCGATCCGGCGGTTGAGGACGTTGGCGAGGGCCAGTCCCAGGGCGAAGGTGACGGCCACGCAGGAGACGGTCCAGACGACCGTCCAGCCGAGGGTGGCGAGGAACTGGCTGCCGCTGACCGCGTCGACGTAGTTGTCCAGGCCGACGAACTCGTAGGTGGCCGGGATCTGGTTGACGCCGATGCTGCGGGCGACGTTGCGCTCGTTGGCGTCGGTGAACGACAGGTAGACGCCGCGGACCAGCGGGTAGCCGATGATCACGCCGATGACGACGACGACCGGGGCGACCATGGCCCAGGCGTACCAGTGGGTGGAGAGGGAACGGCGCACCGCGCCGCCGTTGTCACCAGTACCGCGGCGCCGGCCGCGGGTGACACCGTCACCCGCGGCCTTCGCCACCGACTGGCTGGGAGTGTCCACAGCCATGAGCCGGCCTGCCTTCTTTCTTACTTCCAGTCCTTCAGGAGCTTGCGGTAGGAGTCACCGATCGCCTTGGCGCCGGCCTCCGGGGTGGTCTGGCCGGTGAGCACCTTGGTGTACTCGACCTTGACCGGCTCGAAGAGGCTGCCGCCCTCGGGGATCCAGGGGCGCTGGACGGCCTTGTCGACGACCGGCTTGAAGAAGGTGATCATCTCGTTGGTCGCGACGTCCGGCTTGATGTAGACGGACTGACGGGTCGGGAGGAGGCTCAGCTCCTTCGCGACGGTCGCCTGGGTCTCGGCCGAGGTCATGTACTCGGCGAAGGCGTAGGAGGCGGCGAGGTTCTTGGAGCCCGCGTAGACGGCGAGGTTGTGACCGCCCTGCGGGGCGCCCTGGCCGGCCGAACCGGCCGGGACCGGGGCGATGCCCAGGTTGGCCTTGTCGGCGAACTCCTTGCCGGCGAGGGTGTCGGAGACGGCCCAGGGGCCGTTGATCATCATCGCGACCTTGCCGTCCTTGAAGGACGCCTGCATGTTGTCCCAGCCGTTGGTCGCGTCGGTGATCGCGGTCTTCGAGTCGACGAGGTCCTTGACGGTCTTGAGCGCCTTCACGCCGGCCGGGCCGTCGATGGTGATCTTCTTCTGGTCGGCGTCGACGAGGTCGCCGCCCTCGCCGTACAGGAAGGAGAGGAACCAGTACGGGTCGTCGCCGCGCAGGTACATGCCGGTCTTGCCGGTCTTCTGCTTGATCGTGGCGGAGGCGGCCTTCAGCTCGTCGATGCTCTTGGGCACCTCGACGCCGGCGTCCTTGAGGATCTTCTTGTTGTAGAAGATGCCCATGGAGTCGATGACCTGCGGGACGGCGTAGGTCTTGCCGTTGTACTTGGTGGAGGCGGCGGCCTGCTCCAGGAAGTCGCCCTGGTCCTTGAGGGCCGGGGTGCCGTCCAGCGGGGCGAGGTAGCCGAGGTCCGCGAACTCGGGGGTCCAGGCGACCTCGGAGCGGATGACGTCGGGGGCGCCGGAGCCGGACTGCGCGGCGTTCTTGAACTTGTTCTGCGCCTCACCGAACGGCACGTTCACGTACTTGACGGTGACCTTGGGGTACTTCTTCTTGAAGTCCTCGGCGACCTTCTTGAAGACCTTGTCCTCGGAGCCGACCGTCGAGGTGTCCCACCAGGTGACGGTGCCGGAGAGCTCGCCCGAGCTCGTGGAGCCGCCGCCGTCCGAACCGCCGTCACTACCGCACGCCGCCAGGGTCACGCCCAGGGCCGCGACCAGAGCGGTGGCCGCTATGCCACGCCGCATGTGAACTCCTTCAACTGATCCCGGGGGGACGAGGGGCTGGAACCTTCCTCATGCGACCGCTCCCTCGCGGCGCTCCGGGTTGCCAGGAACGTAACAGGGATGAAAACGCGCCGAAAGACCTTGCGGGAACTTTCTGCAAGGACCGGCGATCGTTACATCCGCGTGTCCCTAAGGTTGCCGTCGGGTCGCTTGACAGCAGATGACACGCGCCCCCCGGGCGCCGCACGGCCCCGCGCGCACGCCCCCGACGCCTGCCGCGCGCCCCCGCAAGACCTGCAAGACCTTGCGGGGTGGCTTGCATCACCTGCCCGGTGGGCAATACGCGCTGTGACCGGTACAGTCCATCCTCATGACCGCGCGGCTCTCCGACATCGCAGCCCAGGCGGGGGTCAGTGAGGCCACAGTCAGCCGCGTGCTCAACGGCAAGCCCGGCGTGGCAACGGCCACCCGTGAGTCCGTCCTTGCCGCGCTCGACGTGCTCGGCTACGAGCGGCCCGTACGACTGCGCCAGCGCAGCGCGGGACTCGTCGGCCTCATCACCCCCGAACTCGACAACCCGATCTTTCCCGCGCTCGCGCAGGTCATCGGGCAGGCCCTCACCCGGCAGGGCTACACGCCGGTGCTCGCCACCCAGACCCCCGGCGGGTCCACCGAGGACGAGCTGACCGACATGCTGGTGGAGCGCGGCGTCGCCGGCATCATCTTCGTCTCGGGGCTGCACGCCGACACCACCGCCGACATGACGCGCTACGACCAACTGCGCGGCAAGGGCGTCCCGTACGTCCTCCTCAACGGCTTCTCCCCCAAGGTGCAGGCGCCGTTCGTCTCCCCCGACGACCGGGCCGCGATGCGGCTGGCGGTGACGCATCTGGCGTCGCTCGGCCACACCCGGATCGGCCTCGCCGTCGGCCCGAAGCGGTTCGTGCCGGTGCTCCGCAAGATAGAGGGCTTCCAGCAGGGCATGGCGGAGCGGCTCGGCCTCGCCCCCGAGGAGTCCGAGGCGCTGATCCAGCACTCCCTGTACACCCTGGAGGGCGGCCAGGCGGCTGCCGGGGCGCTGATCTCCCGGGGCTGCACGGCGGTCGTCTGCGCGAGCGACATGATGGCGCTCGGCGCGATCAGGGCCGCCCGGCAGCAGGGTCTCGACGTGCCCAGGGACGTCTCCGTCGTCGGTTTCGACGACTCTCCGCTCATAGCGTTCACCGATCCGCCGCTGACCACCATCCGGCAGCCCGTGCAGGCGATGGGACAGGCCGCGGTCCGGGCGCTCCTGGAGGAGGTCGGGGGCACCCCGGCCCCGCATTCCGAGTTCGTCTTCATGCCTGAGCTGGTCGTTCGCGGGTCGACCGCGTCCGCTCCCTCCACCTCTCGGTCTCCTTCTTGAGGTGGACCGGGTGCGTCCCGAACCCGTCCGAGGGATGATCGGTCGGGGGGAAGGGATCTGGCAGACTCTCTCCCTATGGGTGAAACGACCGTGAAGAGTTTGGACGACCGGACGACCCCGTCGTCACCCATCGTGGACGGCGGCAGGTTCGCGCGCCTGCGTGCGCGCACGCCCCGGCGACCCACGATCTGGTTCGAGGTCGCCCTCATCGGCATCAGCTACTGGCTGTACTCCCTCACCCGCAACGCGGTGCCGGAGCAGAAGGCCGAGGCGCTGAAGAACGCCGACTGGATCTGGAAGATCGAGTCGTCCCTCGGCCTCGCCTTCGAGCACACCGTCAACCACGCCGTGAACTCGGTGACCTGGCTGATCGTGTCGATGAACTACTACTACGCGACGCTGCACTTCGTCGTGACCATCGGTGTGCTCGTATGGCTGTACCGATGGCACCCGGGCCGTTACGCGGCGTTCCGTACCGTGCTGTTCGCCACCACCGGTGTGGCGCTGGTCGGTTACTACCTGTTCCCGCTCGCACCGCCGCGGCTGATGAACGGCGTGAACTTCGTCGACACCGTCCTGGTGCACCAGACCTGGGGCTCGATGGCCTCGGGCAACCTCAAGCACGTCTCCAACCAGTACGCGGCGATGCCGTCGATGCACATCGGCTGGTCGCTCTGGTGCGGTGTGACGATCTTCCTCCTGGCCAAGGCGCCCTGGTCGAAGATCCTCGGTCTGCTCTACCCCGCGATGACGCTCGTCGTGATCGTCTCCACCGCCAACCACTTCTGGCTGGACGCGGTCGGCGGCATGCTCTGCCTCGCCTTCGGCTTCGCCGTCTCGTACTTCTGGTACGGCTCCCGCCCGCACCGCCTGCCCAAGCTGGTCGAGCCGGCGGCGTCGACGCCGCGGCGGAGCGGCCCGCCCCCGGAGGAGGGGACGGACCGCGAGGACGGGAAGACCCCGTCCGACGACGCGGAGCGGCCGGTCAGCTCCGGCAGGTGATCCGGCCGCCGGGGACGGCGGGCCGGACCGGGGCCTGGTCGGCGACCGTCCCGAGCGGGGCCGGCGGCCGGCCGGGGCGCCGCCCGGGGCCTACGCCCCGTAGAAGTACTCCTCCACGACGGCCCTCGCCCGGCGGGTGATCCGGCGGTAGTCGTCGACCATCTCGCCGACGTGCCCGGTCTCGTACCCGAGGTACCGTCCCACCGCCGCGAGTTCCCTCGGGCCGGACGGGAAGGTGTCCCCGGCCCTGCCGCGGACCAGCATCACCGCGTTGCGGACGCGGGTCGCCAGGACCCACGCCTCGTCCAGGGTCTGGGCCTCCTCCGTCGGGATCAGACCGGCCGCGTGCGCCGCGGCGAGCGCCTCGCGGGTACGGGTGGTCCGCAGCCCCGGCTCCGCCCAGCCGTGCCGCATCTGGAGCAGCTGGACCGTCCACTCGACGTCGCTGAGGCCGCCGCGCCCCAGCTTGGCGTGGAGCGTCGGGTCGGCGCCGCGCGGCAGCCGCTCGGACTCCATCCGGGCCTTGAGCCGGCGGATCTCGCGGATCGCGTCCTCACCGAGGCCCTCGGCCGGGTAGCGCAGCGGGTCGACGAGTTCGATGAACCGCGCCCCCAGTTCGGCGTCGCCGGCCATGGGTGCGGCGCGCAGCAGTGCCTGGCTCTCCCAGACCAGCGACCAGCGGTGGTAGTAGGCCGCGTACGCCTTGAGGGTGCGGACCAGGGGGCCGCTCTTGCCCTCCGGCCTGAGGTCCGCGTCGATCAGCAGCGGCGGGTCGGTGGTGGGCAGCTGGAGCAGCCGTCGCATCTCGGCGACCACCCGGTTCGCGGCCCGCGCCGCCTCCTGCTCGTCGACGCCCTCGCGCGGCTCGTGCACGAAGAGGACGTCGGCGTCGGAGCCGTATCCCAGCTCGTGACCGCCGAAGCGGCCCACCCCGATGACCGCGAACCGGGTCGGCAGCTCCTCGCCCCACTCCGCGCGCACGGCGGCCCGCAGGGCGCCCGCGATCGTCGCCGCGTTGAGGTCGGTGACGGCCTCCCCCACCCGGTCGACCAGCGCGCCCGGGTCGGGTTCGCGGGGGCTGTCCTCGGTGCCGTACGAGCCGATGAGATCGGCCGCCGCGGTACGGAACAGCTCCCGGCGCCGTACCCCACGGGCCGCCGCGACGGCCTGCTCGGCGTCGTCCGCGCGGCCCACCGCCGCCAGGACCTCCTGCTCCAGGTGCTCCCGGCCGCGCGGTTTCAGGCCCTCCGGGTCACCGAGCAGCGCGACCGCCTCGGGGGCGCGCAGCAGCAGGTCGGGGGCGAGCCGACCGGCGGACAGGACCCGGGCCAGGTTCTCGGCGGCTGCGCCCTCGTCGCGGAGCAGCCGCAGGTACCAGGGGGTCTTGCCGAGGGCGTCGGAGACCTTGCGGAAGCCGAGCAGCCCCGCGTCCGGGTCGGCCGAGTCCGCGAACCAGCCGAGCAGCACCGGCAGCAGCGTCCGCTGGATGGCGGCCTTCCTGCTGACCCCGGAGGCCAGCGCCTCCAGGTGCCGCAGGGCGGCGGCGGGGTCCGCGTACCCCAGCGCTTCAAGGCGCTGCCCGGCCGCCTTCGGGCTGAGCCGGATCTCACCGGGGGCGAGCTGGGCGACCGCGTCGAGCAGCGGCCGGTAGAAGATCTTCTCGTGCAGTCGGCGGACGACGGCCGCGTGCCGCTTCCATGTGCGGTTCAGCTCGGTGACCGGGTCGGTGCGCAGTCCGAGCGAGCGGCCGAGGCGGCGCAGATCGGCCTCGTCCTCGGGGACCAGATGGGTGCGGCGCAGCCGGTACAGCTGGATGCGGTGCTCCATCGCCCGCAGGAAGCGGTAGGACTCGTCGAGCTGGGAGGCGTCGGCCCGGCCGACGTACCCCCCGGCGGCGAGGGCCGCGAGCGCGTCGAGGGTGGTGCCGCTGTGCAGGGTGGCGTCGCTGCGGCCGTGCACCAGCTGGAGCAGCTGGACGGCGAACTCGACGTCCCGCAGGCCGCCGGGGCCGAGCTTGAGTTCGCGGTCGACCTGGGCGACCGGGATGTTGTCGACGACGCGGCGGCGCATCTTCTGCACGTCGGGGACGAAGTTCTCGCGCTCGGCGGCCTGCCAGACGAGCGGGGAGACGGCGTCGATGTACTGGGCGCCCAGCTCCGGGTCGCCGGCCACCGCGCGCGCCTTCAGGAGGGCCTGGAACTCCCAGGTCTTCGCCCAGCGCTGGTAGTACGCGAGGTGGGAGGAGAGCGTACGGACGAGGGGGCCGTTGCGGCCCTCGGGGCGCAGATTGGCGTCCACCGGCCAGATGGTGCCCTCGATGTTGGTCTCGGAGCAGATCCGCATCAGATGGGAGGCGAGCCGGGTCGCGGCCTGGAGAGCCTTGCCCTCGTCGGCGGCGTCCGTGCCGTCGGTGGGCTCCGCCACGAAGATCACGTCCACGTCGGAGACGTAGTTCAGCTCGTGGCCGCCGCACTTGCCCATCGCGATCACCGAGAGCCGGCACAGGGCGGCGTCGGCGGGTGCGGCCGTACGGGCGATGGCGAGGGCGGCGCGCAGGGTCGCCGTCGCCAGGTCGGCCAGCTCGGCGGCGGCCTCGGCGACGTCGGTGGTGCCGCACACGTCACGGGCCGCTATGGCGAGGAGACAGCGCCGGTAGGCGACCCGCAGGGACACCGCGTCGACGGCCTCCGCGAGCCCCCGCTCGAACTCGGCGACCCCCGGGTGCAGGTCGGCCGCCTCGTAGGTGACCAGGGACTCCCAGTCGCGCGGGTGCCTGGCCAGATGGTCGCCGAGCGCCTCCGAGGCGCCGAGCACCCCGAGGAGCCGGTCCCGGAACGGCTTGGCGGCCAGCAGGGTGGTCGTGAAGGTCTGCCGCTCGGCGTCGGGCTGCGCCTCGACCAGCCGGACCAGGCCGCGCAGGGCGAGGTCCGGGTCGGCGGTGGCGCCGAGCCCGTCGAGGAGGACGGAGTCACCGCGCAGCTCGGCCAGCTCGGGCACGTCGAGCAGCCGTTCGGCCCCGGAAGGGTCGGTGAACCCGTGCCGCAGCAGACGTGAGAACGTGCTGCTCCTGCGTCCCGGCACCGTCATTCCGCCGCTCCTTCCGAGCAGGTCCGCCCCGTGGTGGAGCCGGGGTGGATCGAGCCTATCCGGAGCGGCGGACGGGGGTGTGCGGGCCCGCGGTTCGCAGCGGGTCACACGTGATGTCTCGCACATTGATCGCTTTTCGTGGTGGATGAACCGTATTCCTTGAAAGTCCGTCTTGCTCGGGGCGGACCCCCTCCGTCTGCCCGGCTCCCGCCGGAACCCGCCCGACCCCTGCCGAACCCGCCCGGCTCCGGCCGGAACCCCGCCCGACCCCTGCCGAACCCGCCCGGCTCCCGCCGGAACCCGCACGACCCCTGCCGAACCCGCCCGGCTCCGGCCGGAACCCCGCCCGACCGCCTCCGTTGAAAGCGCGCCGCCGAACATGCCCGTCCGCCCCCGTCGCCGTCTCCTCCCGTCCCGCCGAAGGACCCTGTCCACGGCCGTGACGGCCGTCCTCGTGGGCGGCGCCTTCGCCGGCCTGCTCTCGGTGACGGGCACGCCGAGGACACCGACGGCGCACGCGGTGCCGGAGGGCAAGGGCTCGGGGGCGGCGGCCAAGGCGGCCTCGAACGCCTCCGAGGCCGCCGGGGCCGCGAAGCCGGGACGGCCTCCGGCGGCGGCCTCCGCCCCGAGGGCGAAGGCCCCGGTCTCCGTCGTCCAGATCGTCGCGCACCCCGACGACGACCTGTACTTCATGAACCCGGACGTCTCCCAGTCGCTCCGCTCCGCCACCCCCCTGACCTCCGTCTACCTCACCGCCGGCGAGTCCGACGGCGTCAACGCCCGCCCGCGCGACGCCGCGGTGACCGAGCCCGACAAGGCCGGTTACGCCGAGGCCCGGCAGAACGGCATCCGGGCCGCGTACGCCGAGATGGCGACCGGCAGCCGGACCAGCCCCTGGGACCGGACCGCGCTCCCCACCGCCGGCGGCGCGTACGCCGAGATGGACACGCTGCGGGAGAAGCCGCAGGTCACCCTCGTATGGCTCCAGCTGCGCGAGGCCGGTTCGATCAGCGACGACCGCCCGCACAGCCTCAGCGGCCTGTGGCACGGCCGGATCGGCGCGCTCGGGTCGCAGCGCTCCACCGGCAGCCCGGTCGACGCCGACTTCGCGTACACGAAGGACCAGGTCGTCGCCACGGTCACCGGGCTGCTCGAACGCTTCCGGCCGACCTTCGTCCGGATGCAGGACCCGACACCGGGCACGTACCCGAAGACGGGGAAGCTCAGGGACCACCAGGACCACCTGTACGGGGCACGGTTCGCGCAGGCCGCGCTGGCCCGGTACGCGAGCACCCCCGGCCACCCGCACGTCGGCGTGCAGAACTACCTCGGCTACCCCACCAGCGCGCTGCCCCACACCCTCGACCCCGAGACCGCGGGCGCCAAGCTGAAGACCCTCAAGACCTACGCCTGGCTCGACGGGGTCAACGACTGCGGGACGCTCGCGGGCTGCGGCGACCTGAAGGTGGCCGCGCGGCCCGCCGGGCGGGGCTGGGCGCAGACCGTCCGCTACGCCCGGGGCACCTCCACCTCCTGGGTGCAGCGGGACGGGGAAGGCGGTCTGCGCGCCTTCTCCGTGCTCGACGGGCATCTCGCGGCCTGGCGGCAACCGGCCGGCGGCGGCGCGTGGCGCGGCCCCGCGCTGCTGCCCGGCGGCGGCCTGGACAGCGGGGTCACCTCCGTGGCGCTGCCCGACGGACGCCTCGCGGTCTACGGCACCCGGACGACGCTCTCCGGGCTCACCGGTGACGGCCCCACCGGCTACCGCCGGGAGGTGGTGACCACCGCGCAGTCGGCGCCCGGCGGCGCGTTCGGCCCGTGGCGCTCGCTCGGCACGCCCGAGCGGAACGACGCGAGCGGCACCTCCGACATCAGCGCGCCCGCCGTGACGGTGGACGGCGAGGGCCGGGCGACCGTACTCCTGCGGGACAGCAGGCACCGTCTCACGGCGCGCGAGCAGTGGGCGGACGGCGGCTGGGGGCCGTGGCGGACGCTCGGCGGCACCGACGTGTACGGCGATCCGGTCGCCGCGACGGACGGGACCGGCCGGGTCCATGTCTTCGCGAGCACCCCGCGCACCGTGCTCACCTGGGCGGGGCAGGGCTCCGGCGGCCCGCTGGTAGGACCGGTGAGGACCGGGCTCCCGGCGACGACCCTCGCGCTGAGCGCGAGCGCGGCGCCGGACGGCGACGGGGTGCGGCTCTGGTTCCGCAAGCCGGCCTCCGGCGACCTGCGGAGCGCCGACTTCTCGGGCCCCGGCCCGGTCTCCCCGGTCACCGAACTGCCGGGCGGGGTGGCCGGCTTCGGCCCGGTGAGCGGCGGCGACGGCCTGCTCGCGGTCCGGTCCAGGACGGGTTTCCTGGCGACGGCTCCGCACGGCAGGGCGGCGGCGGGCGGTCCGGTGTGGAGGCTGGAGAAGTTCCTCTTCGCGGGGGCGCCGGACGCGGGGACCGACGGAGTGGCGGCGATCGGCCTGGACGGCCGGCTGCACTGGACGCCGGCGGCCCGCTGACCGCCCCCACCCCCTGGGGCGTCTTGTCGATCAGGAGTCCAGGAGTACGGGGAACGCCTCCATGTCGTTCTGCGTCATCACCGGCAGCTTGCGGAGGTCGGCGTCCGGCACCGCGAGCCGCAGGCGGGGGAAGCGCGCGAAGAGGGCGGGCAGCGCGATGCCCGCCTCGACGCGGGACAGGGCCGCGCCGGGGCAGATGTGCGGGCCGTGGCCGAAGGTCATGTGCCGGGCGGCGGTCGGCCGGGTGATGTCGAACGCGTCGGCGTCCGGGCCGTGCTGCTCGAGGTCGCGGCCGATCGCCCGGTAGGAGATGACCACGCCCTCGCCCGCGGCGATGACGCCGTCGCCCACCTCGATGTCCTCGGTGGCGAAACGCATCAGCAGATGGGTGGTGGGGGTGTCCCACCGGAGGGTCTCCTCGATCACGGTCTCCCAGGAGACCTCGCCGTCCAGGACCATCCGCAGCTGGTCGGGGTGGGCGAGCAGGGCGCGTACGGCGTTGAGGATGAGCCCGATCGTGGTCTCGTGCCCGGCGGCGACCATCGCCTTGAGGTTGCCGATCACCTCCTCCTCGGTCAGCGGCTCGCCGCCCTCGTCGGCGAGGATCAGCGCGGAGGTCAGGTCGTCCGTGGGCCGCGCGGTCTTCTCGCGTACGAGCCCGGCGTAGAAGACGTCCAGTTCGGCCAGCAGCGCCAGTCGCTCGTCCTGCGGGGTGAGCATCGAGAAGAAGGCCTTGTACCGGCGGGTCAGCATGGCGTTCGCGGCCGGGTCGACGCCCATCAGCATGCCCACGACCCGCATGGGCAGCGGCTGCGCGAACACGGACTTGAGGTCGACGACGCCCCCGTCCCGGCCGCCGTCCGCCAGCGCGTCGAGGAGTTCACCGGTGAACTTCTCGATGTCGGGGCGTATCGCGTCCAGACGGCGCGGAGTGAGCGCCTGGGAGGTCTTGGTGCGCAGCCGGCGGTGCTCGGCGCCGTCCACGGTGAACATCGACCGCCCGGCGTCGATCATCCCGATGAGCGGCCACGCGTGCGTCACCTCGCCGCCGCGCCACAGGCCCCAGGCGTCGAGGTCCTTCACCAGGCGGGGGTCGACCAGGAGCCGCCGGGCGTCGGCGTGCCGGGTGACGGCCCAGGCGGGCACCCCGAGGAGATCGATCCGGGCCAGCGGTCCCGCGTCGCGCAGCCGCGCCGTCTCGCCGTCCAGGTCCTGGACCATCGGGTCGATGGCGACGGTCCCGCCGCCCTGGGCGGCGGAGGCGTGGGGGCAGTTCACGAGGGATCTCCTGACGTGCGGACGGGGGTGAACCGGACGGGAAGGGAGGTCGTGCCGCGCAGGAAGGCGGAGGGCCTTCGTACGAGATCCTCGGCGGCGACGGCGAGTCCGAGGTCGGGCAGCCGGTCGAGAAGCACCTCGATGCCGGTACGGACGATGGTCTCGGCGATCTCCTGGGCGGGAAAGGGGCACCGGTACTCGCCGTGGCTGAACGCCAGGTGGGCGCCGGAGCCGCTGCGGGCGGAGGCGTCGGCGGCCCCGGCCACCGCCGCGGCGCCCTGGCGGATCAGCGGGTCGGTGTTGGCGGCGCCGAGCCCGAGGAGCAGCATGTCCCCGGCCTTGATGTGGTGGTCGCCGAGCCGGGTGTCCCGGACGGCCCAGCGCCCGGCGAGGATCTGGGTGGGGGTGTCCTCCCACAGCACCTCGGTCGTGGCCTCGCCGACACTGCGCCGGCCGCGGGCCATCGAGTCGCCGAACTCGGACTCGGTGAGCATCAGGCGCAGGGAGTTGCTGATCCAGTCGGCGGTGGTGAGGTGCCCGGCGGCCGTGATGGCCATCAGGTCGAGCATGTACTCCTCGTCGGTGAACGCCTCGGGGAAGGCGAGCATGCGCGAGGTGATGTCGTTCCCCGGCTCGGCGTGCTTGGTCGCGACCAGCTTCGCCATGTGCTCGGCGAACCGCAGATGGGCGCTCTGGGCCTCGGGGCCGCCGTCGGCCAGGTCCTTCAGCACCCGGGCGATGTCGGCGCCCTCGTCGTCGGGGAAGCCGACGAGGCGGGCGAGGACGAGGACGGGGAGGGGTTCGCAGAAGTCGGCCACGAGGTCGGCGGCGCCCCGGCCGCACACGGCGTCGATCAGCCGGTCGGCCAGCTCCTCGCAGTGCCCGCGGGTCTCGAAGGGGTCGGCGCCTTCGAGGGCGGGAACGACCATCCGGACGTGCCGGCGGTGTTCCTCGCCCGCGGTGAAGTAGATGGACGGCAGGGGCCGGCCGACCATCGGGAGCAGCGGCCAGTCGTCGGGGATGTTCGGCCACTGGTTCCACAGGCTCACGTCGCGCGGGTACAACTCCGCGTCGCTGGTGACCCGGTGGACCTCGCGGTAGCCGATGACCAGCCAGGCGGGTATTCCGCCGGGCAGTTCCACGGGGACGACGGGGCCGTGGTCGCGCCGCATGGCGCGGTGGACGGCGTGGGGGTCGGTCTGGAACTCGGGCCCGCTCAGCGCTACGGCCGCCGGGCCGGCGTGGGCCGGGCAGCCGGGGGGCGGGGAGGTCGGAGTCGGAGCGGGCGCGGGCTGTGCGGAGGAAGGGCGCGTCATGTGTCCTGG
This sequence comes from Streptomyces sp. NPDC001728, assembly GCF_040297565.1. Taxonomy (NCBI): domain Bacteria; kingdom Bacillati; phylum Actinomycetota; class Actinomycetes; order Kitasatosporales; family Streptomycetaceae; genus Streptomyces; species Streptomyces sp. NPDC001728. Next base: position 15,750 of record NZ_JBEOZK010000003.1, on the reverse strand, counting down.
ATCCTGTGGCGACAGTCGCACGCGTCGCGGTCATGTGATCAAAGCAGGCTCACTATAAGGACGTTGTGTGTCCAAGAAGCCGCCAACGGCGATCAATTTCCAACTCGGAAGGGAACAGACCGAACAACAGGGGAGCATTCCCGCGTCCGTCGGCCGCGTTCGGCGCCCCGCCCGGGACGATGCACACCGGAACCGGCCGCGAGGAACGACGGTTTTCCGTCAGGTCGGGCCCATGGAACGAGGAGAGGCACCCCATGAACTGGACACTGGAAGTCGTCCCGGTCCCCGTGACCGACCTGGACCGGGCGAAGGAGTTCTACGGCGAGAAGTGCGGTTTCAGGATCGACCTGGACGACGAGGTGGCGCCGGGCACGCGCATCATCCAGGCGACGCCACCGGGCTCGCGCTGCTCGATCGCGATGATCAGCGGGATGCCGCAGCTGCCGGACACCAGGAACATGAAGCCGGGAGCCCTCCAGGGCCTCCAGCTCTGCGTCACGGACATCGAGGCGGCACACAAGGAACTCGTGGCCCGGGGCGTGACCCCCTCACCGATCCGGCACGTGGGAGCGACGGGCTGGGAGGAGGGCAAGGGCGGCACCTGGAACTCCTTCCTCACCTTCGAGGACCCGGACGGCAACGGCTGGGTGGTCCAGGAGGCCCCGTCGGAACTGTCGGAGCGCTGAGCCGGGGCGCTAGCCCCAGGGAGAAATGGCGGAGTCGGGCGTCCTCCGCCACGCAGGCCATCCCGGCGGCCTCCATCACCCGATGGGAGCCGACGTTGTCGAGGTCGGCGTCCCCCTTCACCCCGGAGACACCGGCCCGCCGGGCGATCCGAGGAGCGCCCGCACGGCGAGGATCGCGCAGGCCAGGACGGCGGCCACCGACGCCGCCCGCTGCCAGTCGGTCGCGTACACCGCCAGGCCGATCCCCGGCGCGAGCCCGAGCCCCGTACTGGCCACCCGGTTGACGCGCGTGGGCACGAGTTCCGTGCCATGGGCACGTCGGGGCACGGACACCCCTACAGCACCGGCAGGTTCTTCCGGAGCTCGAAGGCGGTGACCTCGGAGCGGTACTCCTCCCACTCCTGCTTCTTGTTGCGGAGGAAGAAGTCGAAGACGTGCTCTCCCAGCGTCTCCGCCACCAGTTCGCTCTTCTCCATCAGGGTGATCGCCTCTCCCAGGTTCTGCGGGAGCGGTTCGATGCCCATCGCGCGGCGTTCCGCGTCGGAGAGGGCCCAGACGTCGTCGTCGGCGCCGGCCGGGAGTTCGTAGCCCTCCTCGATGCCCTTGAGGCCCGCCGCGAGGAGGACCGCGTACGTCAGGTACGGGTTGGCGCCCGAGTCGATCGAGCGGACCTCCACACGGGAGGAGCCCGTCTTGCCCGGCTTGTACATGGGGACGCGGATCAGCGCCGAGCGGTTGTTGTGGCCCCAGCAGATGTACGAGGGGGCCTCGCCGCCCGAGCCGGCCGTGCGGGACGAGCCGCCCCAGATGCGCTTGTACGAGTTGACCCACTGGTTGGTGACGGCCGAGATCTCGCCCGCGTGCTTGAGCAGGCCCGCGATGAAGGAGCGGCCCACCTTCGACAGCTGGTACTCGGAGCCCGACTCGTAGAACGCGTTCCGGTCGCCCTCGAACAGCGACAGGTGGGTGTGCATGCCCGAGCCCGGGTAGTCCGAGAACGGCTTCGGCATGAACGTGGCCTGCACGCCCTGCTCCAGCGCCACCTGCTTCATCACCAGGCGGAAGGTCATGATGTTGTCGGCCGTGGAGAGCGCGTCCGCGTACCGGAGGTCGATCTCCTGCTGGCCCGGGGCGCCCTCGTGGTGGCTGAACTCCACCGAGATGCCCATGGATTCGAGCATCGTGATCGCCTGGCGGCGGAAGTCCATGCCCACGTTCTGCGGGGTGTGGTCGAAGTAGCCCGAGTTGTCCGCCGGGGTCGGACGGGTGCCGTCGAGCGGCTTGTCCTTGAGGAGGAAGAACTCGATCTCGGGGTGCGTGTAGAAGGTGAAACCCAGGTCCGAGGTCTTGGCGAGCGCCCGCTTGAGGACGTAGCGCGGGTCCGCGAAGGACGGCGAGCCGTCCGGCATCAGGATGTCGCAGAACATCCGCGCGGTGCCCGGCGCCTCGGCCCGCCACGGCAGGATCTGGAAGGTCCCCGGGTCCGGCTTGGCGATCATGTCCGACTCGTAGACCCGGGCGAAGCCCTCGATCGCGGAGCCGTCGAAGCCGATGCCCTCGTCGAAGGCCTGCTCCAGCTCGGCCGGCGCCACGGCGACCGACTTCAGGAAGCCGAGCACGTCGGTGAACCACAGACGCACGAAGCGGATGTCGCGCTCTTCGAGCGTACGGAGCACGAATTCCTGCTGCTTGTCCATTTCCACACCCATCCTCGCTGGTCAGGCCGCCTGTTCCCACCGCCTCGGGCAACATGGGGGGCACCTGAGCATCCCACCACATGGTTTCGCGCACGTTGCACACCCATAGTGCCTGCTCGGGTGTGACTCAGGTAATGCGAATCCTGTCGCGCCCGGGTGTCCTGACGCTGTGCTCCGGGTGCCCGTTCGCCCCTCCGCCGCGCGCCCGTCGGTACCGAGTGGTACCCCGTTCGGCCCACAGAGCGTCCGCGCCCACTACGATCTGCGCCCATGGGGGCCACACGGCTCGTACGCCCGTCCCGGCACGCGCGTCCCATGGCACTGGTGAGTGCCGTGGCGACGCTCCTCGCCGCGCTCTTCTTCTGTCTGGGGGCCGGGCCCGACTCCGGGAACCACCACCCGGAGCCCGCCGCCGGAGGGACTTCACAGGCCGGGGGAACCGTACGGGCCGAGGGGACCGTACGGACGACGGCCGCCGCCTCCGTCGCGGCCGGCACCCCCGTCGGCGAGTACATCTGCCCCTTTGACCGCGGCGGCTGCTCGCTCTTCCCCTCGCTCTCCCCCGCGGTGCTCAGCGCGCCCCCGCTCGACCCCCCGCTGCACGCGGAGGGCGGGCTCCCACGCCTCTTCCCGCCGCCCGCCGACGACCCGGCGGGCCGCACCGGCGCCCAGCCCCGTGCGCCGGACCTGCACGTCCTTCAAGTTCTCCGGACGTAGCGGCGGCGGGCGTCCCGCCCCCGCACGTCCAGCCCCGAACTCCACCCCACCCTGAGAAGGACGACATCACCATGGCCGCCAACCGCTCCGCCACCGCCGACCGCCGCGCCCGAATAGAGGAGATGCGCCGCGCCGAGCAGGCCCGTGAGCGCCGCAACCGCTTCCTCACGATCGGCATCTCGGGCGTCGTCGTCCTGGGTCTCGTCGGCTTCGGCAGCTTCGTGCTGATGAAGAAGTCCGACGAGCAGGACCAGAAGGACGCCGCCGCGAAGGCCCCCATCACGGCCGAGCAGTCCTGGGACGCGGCCAAGCTCGGCCGCAACCACGTCGAGAAGGCCGTGAAGTACGACATGAAGCCGCCGGTCGGCGGCGACCACAACCCGGTCTGGATGAACTGCGACGGCGTGGTCTACAAGAAGGCCCTCCCCGAGGTGAACGCGGTGCACTCCCTGGAGCACGGCGCCGTCTGGGTGACGTACAACAAGAAGGCCGCCGCCGACGACGTCAAGAAGCTGGAAGACAAGGTCGCCAAGACCAAGTACACCCTGATGAGCCCCGTGGACGACCAGGCCGGGGCGATCATGCTGTCCGCCTGGGGCAAGCAGGTCACCGTGGACAACGCGAGCGACCCCCGTATCGACGCCTTCTTCACCAAGTACGTCCAGGGGCCGCAGACCCCCGAGCCCGGTGCGGCCTGCACCGGCGGGCTCGACCAGTGAGCGCCGCCGACGAGGACGTCCTGACGCCCCCGGCCCGGCGGTCGGACCGGACGCGGTGGGCGGCGGTCACCGCCGTCGCGCTCGCGCTGCTCTTCGCCGGGGGCGCCGTCACCGTCGCCTCGGCCGAGCGCGACGAGGCGCCGGGCACGCCCGCCTCCCTCTCCGCGGACGCCGGCTTCGCCCGGGACATGTCGGTCCACCACCAGCAGGCCGTCGAGATGTCGTTCATCGTCCGGGACCGCACCCAGGACGAGGAGGTGCGCCGGCTGGCGTACGACATCGCCAACACCCAGGCCAACCAACGGGGCATGATGCTCGGCTGGCTCGACCTGTGGGGGCTGCCCAAGACCGAGTCCGGCGTCGAGCCGATGACCTGGATGGGCATGGGCGGGTCCGGCGACACGGGCCCCCTCGACGGGGCCCTGATGCCGGGCATGGCGACCAACGCGCAGCTGGACCAGTTGCGGAAGGCGAGCGGCCGCGAGGCCGAGATCCTGTACCTGCAGCTCATGACCGCGCACCACAAGGGCGGGGTCCACATGGCCGAGGGCTGTGTCCAGAAGTGCTCGGTGGACATCGAGCGGAACCTGGCGCAGGGCATGGTCGACGCGCAGAAGTCCGAGATGCTGCTGATGGCGGACATGCTCAGGAAGCGCGGCGCGGCGTGAGGCCCCACGCGGGCTGAGGCCCGGCACCGCGTCGGGCTCGGCACGGGCTGGGCGTAAGACGTTCACGGCCCCCGTGACCCCAGCGGTCGCGGGGGCCTCGTCGTGCGCCCACAATGAATGGGCTCGGGGACGTACGTGTGACCGCGTTCGACGAAAGGTACGCACCTCATGACCACGGCGAAGGACATCATGCATCCCGGGGCCCAGTGGATCCCGGCACACGAGACGCTCGACCGCGCCGCCCAGCTGATGCGCAATCTGAACGTGGGCGCACTGCCCATCGCCGACGAGAACGAACGTCTCTGCGGCATCATCACGGACCGCGACATCGTGATCGGCTGTGTGGCCATGGGGCACGACCCGGCCAAGGTCACCTGTGGCGAGATGGCGAAGGGCACCCCGCGCTGGGTGGAGTCGGGCGCGGACGTCGGCGCCGTCCTGGAGGAGATGCAGAGCCACCAGATCCGCCGCCTGCCCGTCATCGAGGGCAAGAGGCTCGTCGGCATGATCAGCGAGGCCGATCTGGCCCAGCACCTGTCGGACGAGCAGATCAAGGCGTTCTGCGCGAGCGTCTACGCCGCTTCCTGACCCGTGCGCAGGACCGCCCGGGCCACCGCGTCCGGGCGGTCGAGCATGACCAGATGGCCCGACGGCACGGCCGCCTCGTAGCGGGCGCCGAGCCGGCGGGCCAGCGCGCGTTGCCGCCGCTCCCAGCGGGCTGAGCCCGCGGGGGCGGCGAGGACCGTGACGGGGAGGCCCGGCGGGAGCGGGTGCGTGGCGCGCAGGGCGAGGAGTCCGGCGGCCACGGCCCCGTAGTGGGCGTTCTCCAGGAGGGCGCCGCGCAGCACCCGTGAGGTGCCGTAGACCCGGCGCACCAGGACGGTGGGGGCCGGGTCGTGGCGTACGGCCGCGCGGCGGACGGCGGGGCCGAGCGCGGCGGGGACCCCGGCGGCGGACAGGGCGGCGCCGAGGACCCGGGACACGGCGGGCGTACGGGAGGGGCGGGGGCGCTCCTCCACCGAGGAGTCGACGAGCACCAGGGCGGCGGTACGGCCGGGGTGGAGCCGGGCGAAGGCCTCGGCGTGGAAGCCGGCGATCGAGTGCCCGACGACGGTGACGGGTTCGGTGGCGGGGACCCCGAGGGCGTCGAGGACGGCGGCGATCCGGTCGGCCTCGCCCGTGGCGGTGGGCGGCGCGGCGGCGGGGGCGGAGAGGCCGTGTCCCGGGCGGTCGAAGCGGACGACCGTGCGGTGCGGGGCGAGGAGCGGGACGACCGGGTCCCAGTCGAACCAGCTCAGGCCGAGGCCGGTGCTCAGGACGCAGACCGGCCCGGTGCCGTCGACGGCCACGTGGTGGGCCACTCCGTCGATCCGTACGAACGGGCTCATCGTTCCTCCTCCCTCTCCCGCGCCAGGGAGTACGCGAGGACCGCGAGCCACACGGCCACCAGGAGCACCTGGAGCCGCTGGCCCGCGCCGAGCGACCAGGTGCCCTTCCCGGCCTCGAAGGCGGCGACGGCGGTGAGCGTCCAGGCGGTGGCGGCGAACTCCAGGACGACGAGGGCGGGGCCGGTACGGGCGAGGGCGGGGCGGCGGCCGTGCCGGCGGGCGGCGACGGTGAGCGCGACCAGGGCGACGAGGGCGCCGCTCATGGCGAAACTCGAACTGATGGCATGGGCCGTATGGGTGGCCGGGACGAGCCCGGCGGTCTCGCGCGCCGCGCACTCGGGGTCGACGGTGGGGGCGCAGCTGAGCGGGAGGCGGGAGTCGGCGACGGTGGCGGCCCCGAAGACGGCGAGGGCGACCCAGCCGACGGCCTCCCAGGGGTCGCGGGAGGGACGGGTAGGGGTCCCCCAGGCCCCCACCACCGCCCCCGCCAGCACCAGCGCCCCCGCCGCCAGGTCCGTCGCCCTGAACAGGCCGCCGAGCGGCTGGTCCGCCGCCGCGAGTTCGGAGACGTACGTCCGGACCGGGTCGAGCCCGGTCCGGACGAGGACTTCGAGGACCCAGGCGGTGTACGCGAGCGCGCCGAGGCCCAGCAGGACGGCGGCCGTACGCGTGACACTCCTGGACATACCGGCTCGAACGCTAGGGCACGGAGGAAGGTTCCCGGTGGTCCGGGTGGACCCAGCCGGGCTTGCGGTACTTGAGGAGCGCGGCCGGGGTGACGATGCCGAGGAGCAGCAGGCCGCCGCCGACGATCAGCAGATAGCGCCAGAGGGGCTGGTCGCCGAACTGGTCCGGCGGGACGAAGCCGATGACGAGCGCGGCGACCGAGGCGACGAAGCCGACGCCGGCGACCCATTCGACGGCGGGGACGCGGAAGCCGCGTTCGACGCCGGGCTGGGTCCTGCGGAGCCTGACGACGGCGACGAACATCAGCAGGTAGGCGATCAGGTAGATCTGCACGGTGATGACGGAGAACATCCAGTAGGCGCTGGAGACGTTGTCGCTGAACGCGTAGAGGATGCCGATCAGGGTGGTGACGACCCCCTGCGCGATCATGATGTTCCGCGGGGCGCCGTCCTTGTTGAACTTCTGCAGCGCGGGCGGCAGGTAGCCCTCCTGACGGGAGAGCAGGACCAGGCCCTTGGCGGGTCCGGCGAGCCAGGTGAGCATGCCGCCGAGGGCGGCGCAGACCAGCATGATGCCGACGACCTTGGTCATCCAGCCGATGGAGAAGTGGTCGAAGAAGGCCTGGAAGGCCTGCATCAGGCCGGCGGTGAGGCTGAGCTGCTCCGAGGGCATGACCCAGGCGATGGCCAGGGCCGGGAGGATGAAGATCAGCAGGACGAGGCCGGTCGCCAGGAACATCGACTTCGGGTACTCGCGCCCGGGGTCGCGCAGCGAGGACACGTGGACGCCGTTCATCTCCATGCCCGCGTAGGACAGGAAGTTGTTGACGATGAGGACCAGACTCGCGAGGCCGGTCCACGGCGGCAGCCAGTGGTCGGCGCTCATGGGCTGCGCGGAGGGGTTGCCCTGGCCGAGGAAGACCATGCCGAGGACGACGAGCAGCACACCGGGGATGAGGGTGCCGATGATCAGGCCGAGGGAGGAGAGGCCGGCGATCGTCTTGGTACCGCGCGAGGAGATCAGGACCCCGGACCAGTAGATGACGATGATGACGATCGCGACGTAGAGGCCGTTCTCGGCGAGGGAGGGGTCGATGACGTACGCGAAGGTCGAGGCGACGTACGCGAGGAGGCTCGGGTAGTACGCGATGGTCATGGCGAACTGGCACCAGACCGCGAGGAAGCCGAGCGGCTTGCCGAGCGCCTCGCTCACCCAGCGGTAGATGCCGCCGTTCCAGCCGGAGGCCAGCTCGGCGCCGACGAGGGCGGTGGGGAGCAGGAAGACGATGGCGGGGAGCAGGTAGAGGAAGATCGCGGCGAGGCCGTAGATGGCCATGGCCGGCGAGGGCCGCAGGCTGGCGACGGACGCGGTGGTCATGAAGGCGAGGGTCAGCCAGGAGATGAACTGCCGCTTGGTGCCGTCGTCATGGGAGGCCGCCGAGTCGGTCGCGGTGGGCCGTGCCGACTCTGCCGGGTCGTCAGTGGTCGTCATGAGGACATGATCGGCGGGGCGGGACGGGCCCGCATGTCGGCGGTCCGGGATCCGGCGTCCGGCGTCCGGCGTCCGGCGTCCGGCGTCCGGCGTCCGGCGTCCGGCGTCCGGCGTCCGGCGTCCGGCGTCCGGCGTCCGGCGTCCGGGACATTCGGATCCTCGCGTCCCGGGACATTCGGATCCCCGCGTCCCGGGACATTCGGATCCCCGTGTCCCGGGATATTCGGATCCCCGTGTCCCAGGACATAGCGTCGGTCTGACGATTACACTGGGCGGGTGCCTCAACTACGCCTCGCCCTGAATCAGATCGACTCGACCGTCGGAGACATCGCCGGGAACGCCGAGGCGATCGTGCACTGGACCCGGCACGCCGCCGGACAGGGCGCGCATCTGGTCGCGTTCCCCGAGATGGCGCTGACCGGATATCCCGTCGAGGACCTCGCGCTGCGCTCCTCCTTCGTGGAGGCGTCCCGCGCGGCCCTGCGCGGTCTCGCCCGGCGGCTCGCCGACGAGGGGTTCGGGGAGGTGCCGGTCGTCGTCGGCTATCTGGACCGTTCCGAGCGGGACGTCCCGAGGCTCGGCCGGCCGGCCGGTTCGCCGGAGAACGCCGCCGCCGTGCTGCACCGCGGCGAGGTGGTGCTGCGCTTCGCCAAGCACCACCTCCCCAACTACGGCGTCTTCGACGAGTACCGCTACTTCGTGCCGGGCGACACGCTGCCGGTCGTGCGGGTGCGCGGCATCGACGTGGCCCTGGCGATCTGCGAGGACCTGTGGCAGGACGGCGGCCGGGTCCCTGCGGCGCGCAGCGCGCGGGCGGGGCTGCTGCTCTCGGTCAACGCCTCGCCGTACGAGCGGAACAAGGACGACACCCGGCTCGACCTGGTCCGCGGGCGGGCCAGGGAGGCGGGGTGCGTGACCGCGTACCTGGCGATGACGGGCGGTCAGGACGAGCTGGTCTTCGACGGCGACTCGATCGTCGTCGACGCCGAGGGCGAGGTGATCGCGCGGGCGCCGCAGTTCGTCGAGGGCAGTGTGATCCTCGACCTGGAGCTGCCGGCGGCGGAGGCCGACGGCCGCGACGGAGTCGCTGATGGACAGCGTGTGGACGACGGGCTGCGGATCGACCGCGTGGTGCTGTCGGAGGAGCCCCTTCCGGCGTACGAGCCGGAACTGACGGGCGGTTGGGCACACCGGCTGGACGACGACGAGGAGGTGTACTCCGCGCTGGTGATCGGGGTCCGCGCCTATGTCGCGAAGAACGGCTTCCGCTCGGTGCTCGTCGGGCTGTCCGGCGGCATCGACTCGGCGCTGGTCGCGGCCATCGCCTGCGACGCGCTCGGTGCGGACCAGGTGTACGGGGTGTCGATGCCCTCCAAGTACTCCTCCGACCACTCGCGGGACGACGCGGCCGAGCTGGCCCGCCGGACCGGGCTGCACTACCGCACGGTGTCGATCGAGCCGATGTTCGACGCGTACATGGGGGCGCTCGGTCTCACCGGCCTCGCGGAGGAGAACCTCCAGTCGCGGCTGCGCGGGACGACGCTGATGGCGATCTCCAACCAGGAGGGCCAGATCGTCCTGGCGCCGGGCAACAAGTCCGAACTGGCGGTGGGGTACTCGACGCTGTACGGGGACTCCGTCGGCGCCTTCGGCCCCATCAAGGACGTCTACAAGTCGACGGTGTTCCGGCTCGCGCGCTGGCGGAACCGGGCGGCGGAGGAGCGCGGGCAGACCCCGCCGATCCCGGAGGCCTCGATCAGCAAGCCGCCGAGCGCCGAACTGCGCCCGGGGCAGGTGGACACGGACTCGCTGCCGGACTACGAGGTGCTGGACGCGATCCTCGCCCTGTACGTGGACCAGGACCTGGGCAAGGACGCGATCGTGGCGGCCGGTTTCGACGATGAGCTGGTGACGCGGACACTGCGGATGGTGGACACGGCGGAGTACAAGCGGCGCCAGTACCCGCCGGGCACGAAGATCTCGGCGAAGGGCTTCGGCAAGGACCGGCGCCTGCCGATCACCAACCGCTGGCGGGAGACGCCGTCCGGCTGACCCCGGCCCGGACGGTCCGCCAGGGCCTGAATGACGGGCTCTGGGCCCCTCAGAGGCGGACGCGGGCGGCGACCGGGAGGTGGTCGCTCTCCGTCGCCGACAGCGCCCAGGAGGACATCGGCTCGACGCCCTTGACCATGATCTGGTCGATGCGGGCCATCGGGAACGAGGCCGGCCAGCTGAAGCCGAAGCCGTCGCCCGCCGCGCCCTGGGTGGAGCGGAGCTGCGAGGTGACGGCGCGCAGGGCGCGGTCGTTCATGGTGCCGTTGAGGTCGCCGAGGAGGACGATCCGCTCGTGCGGGTCGTGGGCGATGGCCTCGCCGAGGGCGTTCGCGCTGCTGTCGCGCTGGTTGGCGGTGAAGCCGGCGTTCAGCTTGACCCGTACGGACGGCAGGTGGGCGACGTACACCGCGATCTCGCCCTTCGGGGTGACGACGGTGGCGCGCATCGCGCGGGTCCAGCCCATCCGGATGTCGACGGGCTGCGCGGCGCGCAGGGGCAGCTTGCTCCAGAGTCCGACGGTGCCCTGGACGGAGTGGTACGGGTACGCCTTCGCCAGGCCCTTCTTGTACGCCGGGACCATGTCGCCCTTGAGTTCCTCCAGGGCCAGGACGTCGGCGCCGGACGCGGCGAGCTGCCGGGCGGTGCCCGCGGGGTCCGGGTTGTCGGCGTTCACGTTGTGGGTGGCGACCGTCAGGTCACCGCCGGCGGAGGACTTGTCGGCGACGAGCCCGCCGAAGAGGTTCAGCCACACCACGGCCGGGAGCAGCAGGGCGATCAGGGCGGTGGCGGAGCGGCGTACCAGGGCGAGGACGAGCAGCAGGGGCACGAAGAGACCCAGCCAGGGCAGGAAGGTCTCGGTCAGGCTGCCCAGGTTGCCGATCCGGTTGGGGATGTCGGAGTGGAAGACCATCAGCAGAGTGAGGGCCACCGCGCAGGCGGCGATCACGATGCCCCGGCGCCAGATCCCACGGTCGCCGCGGAGCCGGTCGAGGGCGGTCCGGAAGCGGGAGGCGGGAGGCTCGTTCCCGGTGCCGCCCTGCTCGGTCTCCGTCATGTCCACCCGCGCCATCGCACTGTCCTCACTGCCTTGCTGCCGTGCCGTCTTGCCGTGCTGCGTTGCTTCGTGACCCGACGTCGACACTAGGCGATGACGGGGCCGTCGTACTCCCCCAGGGACGACACGGCCGCGTGGCGGGTTCCTGCAGGTGGCGCGTACGGGAGGGCTGTGACAGAACGCGCACATTCGTACGGGTCCGTGCCGACGCGGGCCGGGACCGGCCGTGCGCGGCGGGCGCGCGGGATCAGTCGCGCGGGCGGAGGCCTTCCAGGACGGTGTCGACGACCCGCTCGGCGAGGTCGGGCTCCAGGGGGGAGCCGGGGCGGATGACGGTGCGCAGGAGCAGCGGGCCGGTGAGGAGGTCGTTGACGAACTCGACGTCGAGCCCGGCCCGGATCTCCCCCCGTTCCATGCCGCGGCGGACGGCGTCCAGGCCTAGGCGGCGGCGCGGTTCGATGACGGTGAGGTGGTACGCGTCCCACAGCTTCGGGTACAGCTGCATCTGCGCGAACACGTTGTGGAGCAGCGCGGAGTTCCGCTTGGCGAGACCGCGTTCGCGCATGGACTCCAGGAGGGCGATGAGGTCGTCCCGGACCGAGGTGCCGGGCAGCACCGGGTCCGGGGGCTCCACCGAGCGGAGCAGGTCGACGAAGAGCTCCTCCTTGCCGGCCCAGCGCCGGTAGATGGTGGCCTTGCCGACCCCGGCGGTACGGGCGATCCGCTCGATGGACAGTTCGGCGAGCGGAGCGCCGTCGTCGAGGAGCCCGACGACCGCGTCGAAGACGGCCCGCTCGACGCCCTCGCTGCGCGGCCGGCCGCGCCGGGCGTGGGGGGCGGGGTCCGCGGTGCCGGGGGCCATGGCCCCCGGCACCGGCCTCGACCCCGGCGTCACGACTCCGCACGGTGCCGGGATCGGGTATCGGGCATCGTGGGGTTGCTGGGTCCCGCCGTCCTGCCGCGACACGTGCGCTCCACCTCTCGTTCGGACGACTACCGTCGGGCCGATTCTCCCGCCTCCGCGCCGGGCGCGGAGACCGAGTCCCGCCGGGTCTCGTCCTCGGGGCCGGGAACCGCCGGTGCGGCGGCCTGCGCCGGGGCGCGGCCCGGGAGGAAGAGCGCGACCACGACCGCGCCGACGACGCCGATCACGGCGGAGGCGACCGCCGTGACGTGCATGGCGCTCAGGAAGGCGTCGTACGCGGGGGCCACCAGGCCTCGGCCCGCCGGGCCGAGCTTCTCCGCGACCGCGAGCGTCGCCTCGACGGACTCGCCCGCCGTGTCGCGCAGGGCGGCCGGTACGGCGCCGAGGTGCCCCTCGATCTCCCCCCGGTAGGTGGAGGAGAGCAGCGAGCCGAGGACGGCCACGCCGAGCGCGCCGCCGACCTGCCGGAAGGTGTTGTTGATCGCGGAGCCCGAGCCCGCCTTCTCGCGGGGCAGCGCCTGCATGATGGCGACGGTGACCGGCGGCATGATGTGCGCCATGCCCGCGCCCTGGAGGAAGAAGACGACCTCCATGACCCAGACCGGGGTGCCGGCGTCGAAGAAGGCGAAGGCGGCCAGGCCGAGGGCGACGAGCAGCATGCCGACGGTGCAGACGGCCCGCGCGCCGAAGCGTTCGACGACGAGCCGGGCCCGGGGCGCGAACACCATCTGCGCGACGGCCAGCGGCAGGATCAGCAGGCCGGACTGGAGCGCGCTGTAGCCGCGGACGCTCTGCAGGTAGAAGGCGGAGAAGAAGGTCACGCCCATGAGCGCGAAGAAGACGAGGGCGATGGCGGCCACGGCGGCGGAGAACGCGGGCCGCTTGAAGTACGACATGTCGATCGCCGGGTGGTCGCTGCGCCGCTCGTGGAGGACGAAGAGGACGAGGACCGCGAGGCCGCCGAGGACCGGGGCGAGGACGCCGGCGTCGGTGAAGTCGGCCAGTTCGCCGCCGCGGATGATCCCGTACACGAGGAGGACCAGGCCGACGACGGAGAGCAGCACGCCGGGAATGTCGATGCGGCCGGGATCGGGGTCCCGGGAGTCGGGGACGAGCCAGACCATCAGGGCGAGGGCGAGGATCACGACGGGCACGTTGATGAGGAAGATCGAGCCCCACCAGAAGTGTTCGAGCAGGATGCCGCCGGTGATCGGGCCGATCGCGATGGCGAGGCCGACGCTGCCGGCCCAGATGCCGATGGCCTTGGGCTGCTCGTCGCGCTCGAAGACGTTCATGAGGACGGCGAGGGTGGCGGGCATGACGAAGGCGGCGCCGAGGCCCATGAGGGCCCGGAAGGCGATGAGCTCGCCCGGGGAGCCGGACATCGCGGCGAGGGCGGAGCCGATGCCGAAGACGGTGATGCCGAAGAGCAGCACCTTCTTGCGGCCGAGGCGGTCGCCGAGCAGGCCGGAGGTGAAGAGGAGGCCGGCGAAGACGAGCGTGTAGGAGTTGATCGACCACTCCAGCTCGCTCTGGGTGGCGCCGATGCCGGTGGGGGCGGGGGCGGCGATCGTCTTGACGGCGACGTTCAGGATCGAGTTGTCGAGGACGACGATCAGCAGGCTGAGCATCAGGACGCCGAGGACGGCCCAGCGGCGCCGGTGGACGGCCTCGGGTATGCGGGGCCCGGCGGGCGCGGTGGGTGCGGTGGACGGCTGTGACATGAGCACCACCCTAGAGATATTTCGATACGAGACCGTCTCGTATCGAAAAAGATGACGGAGGCTTTACGAAGAGGCCCGCGCGTGACGCGTACGCGTGACGCCCGCGCATGCCGCGCCCGCGTGACGCGCCGGTGTGAACAGCACCACTCCGGCCCACTTCCCCGTCCGCCCGGCGAAGTGCCACCATGGATGTGGTCCGGGGACGCCGTCAGGGCGCCTCGAGATGACACAAGGAGCCGTGCACCATGACGCTTCAGGCTGCCCAGAATCCGCCCGCCGACAGCAGCAAGGCGCTGTACGGCGGCAAGGGCACGCGCCGTCTCACCGTCCACGACATCGCCGCCGCCAAGACCCGTGGCGAGAAGTGGCCCATGCTCACCGCCTACGACGCCATGACCGCCTCGGTCTTCGACGAGGCCGGCATCCCGGTGATCCTCGTCGGCGACTCCATGGGCAACTGTCACCTCGGTTACGACACCACCGTGCCCGTCACGATGGACGAGATGACCCTGCTCTCCGCCGCCGTCGTCCGGGGCACCCGGCGCGCCCTCGTCGTCGGCGACCTCCCCTTCGGCTCGTACCAGGAAGGGCCCGTCCAGGCCCTGCGCAACGCCACCCGGCTCGTGAAGGACGCCGGCGTCGGGGCGATCAAGCTGGAGGGCGGCGAGCGTTCGCTGCCGCAGACCGAGCTGCTCGTCCAGGCCGGCATCCCCGTCATGTCCCACCTGGGCCTCACCCCCCAGTCCGTGAACACCATGGGCTACCGGGTGCAGGGCCGTTCCGACGAGGCCGCGCACAAGCTGCTCCGCGACGCCAAGGCGGCGCAGGACGCGGGCGCGTTCGCGGTCGTCCTGGAGCTGGTGCCGGCCGAGCTGGCCGCCGAGGTCACCCGCTCGCTGCACATCCCGACCGTCGGCATCGGGGCGGGCCCCGACACCGACGCCCAGGTCCTCGTCTGGACCGACATGGCCGGCCTGACCGGCGGCAAGGTCCCGCGCTTCACCAAGCAGTACGCCAACCTCCGCGAGACGCTCGGCGACGCCGCGCGCGCCTTCGCCGAGGACGTCAGCGGCGGGGCGTTCCCCGCCGAGGAGCACACCTTCCACTAGGGCCTTCCGGGCCCGCAGCGCAGGACTCCTGTCCCCGCATCCGGCGGCCGGGGCCCGTTCCCACGGGTCCCGGCCGTTCGTCGTCCCGTCCCGTCCCGTACGACGTCCCGTGCGGTCCCGCGCCCCGTCCCGGGACCGCACGGGACGGCGATCGGGACGGGAACCCGTTGTCCGGCGGATCCGGCGCGTGGAACGGTCGCACCGCACCCCGCACACCGCTCCCACTGCACCGGAGGACGTCTTGCGCATCTCCCCCACCCTCAAGCGCGCCGCGGTCACCACCGCCGCCGGCATCGCCCTCGTCACCGGCTTCTCGGGCAGTGCCCAGGCCGGCTCCGGATACGACTTCCAGAACCCCGCCTCCTCCAGCTGCGCCTCCGACGCCTACACCGCCAAGTCCGCCGCGCTGTACGCGCAGCGCAGCGGCGCCCAGGTCGGCACCATCCAGCTGCGCTACAGCCCGTCCTGCCGCACGGTCTGGTCCCGCGTCTACTCCAACGGGTCGCAGGTGGACGGGTCCACCTTCCGCCAGGAGACCAACACCTACTCCGGCCACTGCATCAGCGGCGCCCTCTGGGACTCGGGCCTCGGCCAGTACTACTGCTACACCGCGATGCTCAACGACGCCGGCTACACCTCGTTCGCCGAGGGCGTGGCCAACAACAGCTCGAACTCCGACAGCTCGCAGTGGGGCAACACCTCGGCCTACTGACCGCCCCCGCCCGCGTGCCGACAGACGGCCGACAGCCCCGCCGACCGATGCCGGCGGGGCTATCGCGGACGCGTACGAACTCCCGGAGCCGCCGGAGCGGTAGAGCCGGCGGGGCCGG